>NZ_JBMOUG010000016.1:0-157506 GCF_049319725.1 Pseudomonas sp. Mn2068
TTTTTCTTCCCTTTTTCTGTTTCGTTTTTTTTTGCTTGGTGGGGGTGGGTCTTCACGGGAGTTTGTCACCCCCCCCCTTCCCCTCTCCCCCCCCCCCCCCGCTCCCACACAGGATGTCGGCATACCGCACAACATGGGTGAGGCATTCATGGGTTATCTGCTTTTCGTCACGCTGATCCAGGCGTTTTCCTTCAGCCTGATCGGCGAATACCTCGCCGGTCACGTCGACAGCTACTTCGCCGTGCTGGTGCGGGTGTTGCTGGCCGGCCTGGTGTTCATCCCGCTGACCCGCTGGCGCCAGGTAGAGCCGGCGTTCATGCGCGGCATGCTGCTGATCGGCGCCTTGCAGTTCGGCGTGACCTACGTCTGCCTGTACCTGAGCTTCCGCGTGCTGACGGTGCCGGAGGTGTTGCTGTTCACCATCCTCACGCCCTTGCACGTGACCCTGATCGAAGATGCCCTGAACCGGCGCTTCAACCCCTGGGCCCTGGTCGCGGCGCTGGTGGCCGTGGGCGGCGCGGCGGTGATCCGCTATGACCGGATCAACCCGGACTTCTTCATGGGCTTTTTGCTGTTGCAACTGGCCAACTTCACCTATGCCGCCGGCCAGGTGCTCTACAAACACCTGGTGGCGCGTCATCCCAGCGACCTGCCGCACTACCGCCGTTTCGGCTATTTCTACCTGGGTGCGCTGGCGGTGGCGTTGCCGGCCTTCCTGCTGTTCGGCAAGGCCAACTACCTGCCGGAAGCACCGCTGCAATGGGCTGTGCTGGTGTTCCTCGGACTGGTCAGCACCGCGCTGGGCCTGTACTGGTGGAACAAGGGCGCCTGCCTGGTCAACGGCGGCACCCTGGCGGTGATGAACAACCTGCATGTGCCGGTGGGGCTGCTGATCAACCTGCTGATCTGGAACCAGCATGAGGACCTGGGGCGGTTGTTCCTGGGCGGTGGGGTGATTCTGGCGGCGGTGTGGATCAGTCGGCTGGGTGTTCGCCGTACTGGCGTTTATCGCGGATAACCGTGGCGCCGGATTGTCGGAAGCCACGAGTTTTCCGATGCACACAAGGCATGTGCCCGACCGCATTCCTGTGGGAGCCGGGCTGCTTGAGAGGGTTGAACCGGTCAGCCCTCATCCATAAGTGTCGCGATGCCGGCGCAAGGAACGCTATCGCCAGCAAGCCGGCTCCTACAGGGCACGGTGTTCCGGGCCTGGAATATGGCTGGCGCCCAGCAAGGCCGGCAACATCCCTGAGCGCAAGTCGCCGCCGCTCGGCTGCTGGTACAGGCTCAAGCCAAACTCCGGCAGCACCGCCAGCAGATAATCGAAGATATCGCCCTGGATCCGTTCGTAGTCGGCCCAGGCGGTGGTGCGGGTGAAGCAGTAGATTTCCAGGGGCACGCCCTGGGCCGTGGTCTGCATCTGGCGGACCATGCAGGTCATGTTGGCCTGGATCTCCGGATGGCTTTTCAGGTAGGCCAGGGCATAGGCGCGGAAGGTGCCGAGGTTGGTCATGCGCCGGCGGTTGGCCGACATCGCCGCGACATTGCCCTGGGCCTCGTTCCAGCTTTTCAGCTCGGCCTGCTTGCGGCCGATGTAGTCGGTCAGCAGGCGGACCTGGCTCAGGCGCTGTTCTTCCTCGTCATGCAAAAAGCGCACGCCGCTGGCATCGATGAACAGGCTGCGCTTGATCCGCCGTCCGCCGGACTGCTGCATGCCGCGCCAGTTGCGGAAGGATTCGGACATCAAGCGCCAGGTCGGGATCGAGACGATGGTCTTGTCGAAATTCTGCACCTTGACCGTGTGCAGGGTGATGTCCACCACATCGCCGTCGGCGCCGACCTGGGGCATCTCGATCCAGTCGCCGACCCGCAGCATGTCGTTGCTGGTCAGTTGCACGCTGGCGACGAACGACAGCAGGGTGTCCTTGTAGACCAACAGGATCACCGCCGACATGGCGCCAAGACCCGACAGCAGCAACAGCGGCGAGCGGTCGATCAGGGTGGCGACGATGACGATGGCGCCGAGCACGAACAGCCCCATTTTCGCCAGTTGCACGTAGCCCTTGATCGAGCGGGTCCGCGCGTGTTCGGTCCGTGCATAGATATCCAGCAGGGCGTTGAGCAGGGCGCTCAGGGCCAGGACCAGGAACAGCAGGGTGACGGCCAGCGCCGCGTTGCCGAGGAACAGCAGGGCGGTCTTGCTCAGTTCCGGCACCAGGTACAGGCCGAACTGGATCACCAGCGACGGCGTCATCTGGGCCAGGCGATGGAACACCTTGTTCTGGTGCAGGTCATTGAGCCAGTGCATCGCCGGCTGGCGCCCGAGCAGTTTGGTCGCGTGCAGGATCAGGTAGCGTGCCACTCGTCCGAGCAGCAGCGCCACCACCAGCAGGAACACCAGGCCCAGGCCGGTGTGCAGCAGGGGATGTCGGTCGAGGGCGCCCCAGAGGTCCTGGGCATTGAGCCAGAGCTGTTTCATATCCATGGGAAAAGAGGAATCTTCTGAAGGAAATAACGAATCGATTAGAGCATTTAAGCCTGCGGATGTGACGGTTGAAGACAAACCTGCTCACAAAAACGTCACTGTTTGTGGCTCAAAGTGCAAAGAAACTCGGCCTCGGCGCTCGAAACCGTTACCCTATGCAGCTGAATATTTTGCATTTCTTCGAGGTAGCACCCGTGTTTTCCCAATTCGCCCTGCACGAACGCCTGCTCAAAGCCGTGGCCGAGCTTAAATTTGTCGAGCCAACGCCCGTGCAGGCAGCGGCCATTCCGCTCGCGCTCGAAGGGCGTGACCTGCGGGTGACGGCGCAAACCGGCAGCGGCAAGACCGCCGCCTTCGTCCTGCCGATCCTCAACCGCCTGATCGGCCCGGCCAAGGTGCGTGTCAGCATCAAGACCCTGATCCTGCTGCCGACCCGCGAGCTGGCCCAGCAGACCCTCAAGGAAGTCGAGCGCTTCTCCCAGTTCACCTTCATCAAGTCCGGCCTGATCACCGGCGGCGAGGATTTCAAGGTCCAGGCCGCCATGCTGCGCAAGGTCCCGGATATCCTGATCGGTACCCCGGGGCGGATGATCGAGCAACTGAACGCCGGCAACCTCGACCTCAAGGAAGTCGAAGTGCTGGTGCTCGACGAAGCCGACCGCATGCTCGACATGGGCTTTGCCGAAGATGTGCAGCGCCTGGTGGACGAATGCCCGAACCGCCAGCAGACCATGCTGTTCTCCGCGACCACCGGCGGTTCCGGCCTGCGCGAGATGATCGCCAAGGTCCTGAACAACCCCGAGCACCTGCAGCTCAACGCGGTCAGCCAGCTGAACGACACCACTCGCCAGCAGATCATCACCGCCGACCACAACCAGCACAAAGAACAGATCGTCAACTGGTTGCTGGCCAACGAGACCTACCAGAAGGCCATTGTCTTCACCAACACCCGGGCCATGGCCGACCGTATCTACGGTCGCCTGGTCGCCCAGGAATACAAGGCGTTCGTCCTGCACGGCGAGAAGGACCAGAAGGACCGCAAGCTGGCCATCGACCGCCTGAAGCAGGGCGGGGTGAAGATCCTCGTGGCCACCGACGTCGCCGCCCGTGGCCTGGATGTGGAAGGCCTGGACCTGGTGATCAACTTCGATATGCCGCGCAGCGGCGACGAATATGTCCACCGCATCGGCCGCACCGGGCGTGCCGGTAACGACGGCCTGGCGATCTCGCTGATCTGCCACGGTGACTGGAACCTGATGTCGAGCATCGAGCGCTACCTCAAGCAGAGCTTCGAGCGCCGCACCATCAAGGAAGTCAAAGGCACCTACAGCGGACCGAAGAAGGTCAAGGCTTCGGGCAAGGCCGTGGGCGTGAAGAAGAAAAAGACCGACGCCAAGGGCGACAAGAAGAAGTCGTCGGCCAAGGCACCGACCAAGCGCAAGATCGCCAACCGGCCGAAGACCGACGCCCTGTCGCTGGTCAGCAAGGACGGCATGGCGCCGCTCAAGCGCCGCAAGCCGGCCGCTCCCGACGCGGAATAACCCGCCGTCGCGTTGTCAGCAGAACCCGGACCCCGTCCGGGTTTTTTATTGCCGCCTGTTGCCCGCGTGGCGATTTCAGTGCTGGCATTCTGATAAAAATCCACTGGCTCGGTAGGCACTTTTCCTACAGTGCTCTGTTACCATTTCGCGCTCACGTCAGCTCGTCAGGGCTAGGGATAAAGGCGTCTTGCCTCAGGGCGCCGCATAGGGAACAGGCTCATGAACTACCTCGAACGCTCCATGTCCGCGCTGCGCTCCATCGGCATCACTTTCCCTGACCAGAACGCTCCGGTGCTGGCGCTGCTGGACAAGGTGTCGGTGTATGACGCCAACCGTGTCACCAATATCGCCGCCACCCTGCAACAATCCACGGTGTTCAACGCCGCGGTCCGCGACAAGCTGCAGGGCATGGACATCAGTACCCGTTACGCCGATATCGCCACCAGCTTCGATTCGATCCAGTCCGATGCCAAGCAGATGATGGAGTGGATGGCCGATGGCAAGCTGCAATTTTCCGAGCGCATCCGCCTGGGCTGGATGAACATGCGCCGGGGGTCGATCCCGGACCGGTTCGAGGATATCCGCAAGAACTACCTGGACGTCGCCAAGTCGGCGAACGAGCAGATCCGCCTGGAAACCCTGATCCTGGAGGCCTATCAGGATTATCGCCTGGCCATGAAGACTGCCGAGGTCGACGCCAGCGAGGTGCAGAAGATCGCCCAGGCGAAGATGGACGCCGGGCGCAAGGCCCTCGCCGATGCCGGTGCGGCCCTGGAGCCCGCCGAGATTGAGGCGTCGGAGCGGGTCAAGCTGGAGCTGGCCCGGGATGTCGCCCTGCGTGACCTGCAGGACGAGGACAAGCGCTTTCAGATAATCACCGACATCGCCGAGCAGCTCAAGACTGCCTACAACGCGGCGGAACTGGTGTTCGCGCGCCTGAGCCAGTACCACTCGGTGAAGGAACGGCTGTACCAGCGTGCCGTCAGTTTCTTCGCCACCAACGAGATCGTGCTGACCGGCCTGGCGGCGGGCTTTACCTCGTCCGGTGGGCTGGCGGAAGTCACCAGCACCCTGAATGCGATGAACGACGGCATCAACTCCAGCCTCGAAATCCAGGCCAGGGTCGGTGGCGACCAGTTGAACGCGGCACTCAAGGCCGGTTACGGCGGGACCTTGAAAGCCAGTTCGGTCAAGGCCCTGGCCGATGCCGTGGTGGAGTTCCAGGCCAGCAGCCTGAACCTGATCCAGGAACTGCGCAAGGAGTCCTCAGCGGCGGCGGCCGAGATCGAGTCGATCACCGAGGACAGCAAGCGTCGCTTCACCGCACTCCTGCAAAAAGGAGTCTGAGGTGAGCAACGTCTCTCTCACCGACCAGATGGGGGCCATGGCCCTGGTCGACGAGTTGCGCTACAGCCAGGCCGAGATCCAGAAGCACCTGGATCTTCCCGGCCATCGCCGGCAGGTGGCCGAGCGTATCCGCGAGTTCTACCGCTCGAAAGGAGTGGAGGTCGACGATGCCCTGGTCGAGGAAGGTGTCCGCAACTTTTTCGCCAGTCGTCTGATCTATCAGGCGCCGACGATCGGTCCGGTAAGCCGGCGGCTGGCGCGGGTCTATATTGGCCGTGATCGCTGGCTGCGACCGACGATTTTTGTCCTGGCGGCGTTCATGGTCGTGCTGGTCATTGGCAATCCGGTTTCGAATTTCTTCGGCAGGATCTCACGCGAGGGCTCCCAGATGGGCCTGGACAAGGCTCGCGAGCAGGTCGTGAGCCATGCCGGCCAGGTTGAGCAACTGGATAAACGTGTCGCCACGCTGAAAGCCGACCCGTTGCTGGCCAACGCTCCGGCTGCGCAGCGGCTGCTTGAGCAGGCACGGTTGGCACTGGACAAGTCCCGTTCACTGAAGCTGCCCGCGTTACCCGAGCATTTCAGCAACGAGACCCGCGATGCCGAATACAAGCTCAAGAACACGGTGACCGAGCTTCTCGACAAGGATAACGCCGACCTGCAGGCGCTGACGGGGAAGCTGGATACACTGACCGCCCAGGCGATCGCCACCCGGCCGTTGCTCAAGCAATTGCAGGATGCCCGCGACAGCGTGCGCGGGATGGGCTTGAACAGCGCGGACAGCGAGCAGTTCCAGCCGTTGTTCGCCAGGGCCGAGCAGGCCATCAGGGTGCTGGATGCGCCAGCCGCCGAGCAGGCGTTGGCGGACGCCGGGCAACTGCGGGACGTGGCGGCGACGCCATTGACCCTGGAGGTGGTGAGCCGGGCCGGTGAAAAATCGCTGGTCGAACGCAACTATGATCCCAACGGCAGTAAGACCTGGTACCTGCTGACCGAGGCGACGGATGCGGCCGGCAACGTGGTTGCGGTGCCGATCACCAGTGTCGAGAGCGGCGAACGGCGTTATGCGGCGGTTTTTGGCGTGCGGGTCAATCAGGCCACCTACCAGGCGGTCCGCAAAGACAAGGAACAGGACGGTCATGTCGATGATCGGCTGGTGGGCAGGAAGGCGGCCAACTCGCTGTCCTTCAAGTTCCTCAAGGGACCCGTCAAGGGCAAGGCTGACTACATCCTGGAGTGGCAATGAACGCGAGCAGCATGATGGCATCGCTGAGTGAGAACTCCCGGCGATACGAATACGAACTGCGCAAGCTCCAGCTGGAACTGTCCAATGCCCACGAGCAGGAGCTGCGCCTGCAACAGACGATGAGCACCGTCTTTCCGCAGTTGGCCAGTCATCAGTTGAGCGGTGGTGCCACCGTGTCCGTCGAGGTCCAGCGCCTGCTGGAGCAGCGCACCCAGGCCGAGGCGGAGTTGCGCCAGAGCCTGGCCCGGACGGAAGCGGCGATTGCCCTGCAAGTGCAGGCGGTAGCAGGTGTTGTCGATGAGCTCGAAGGTCTGGCCGCAGGTCTCGAACAACAGCTTGAGCAGGATCCGCTGTACCGGCAGCAGGCTGCCCTGCTGAATGAGTCCCTCGCCCGCTGTGCCGAGGCGGACACGTCCTACAAGGAACTGCGGGCCGAATGCCGGGCCAAGCTGCCAGCCTTCCAGGTAGATCCGTTTTACCTCTATCTCAAGGGCCGCGGCTTCGGCACCGATCATTATTCTGGCCGGGCGCCCTGGCGCAGCCTGGACCGCTGGCTGGCGCGCCTGTGCAATTTCACCGAGAACCAGGCGTCCGAGCGGACGCTGCTGGCCATGCAGGAGGCCAATGAAGCGGCCAGCTGGCAGCGTGACGCCAATCGCGGCATCCATGAAGCCGAGGTCGAGCGGCTGCGTCATGCGGTTGTCTCCGGCAGCGATATGTCGGCGATGCAGGTACGGCGGCAGCAGGCGCAACAGGCCGTGGACGCGGGCAAGGCGCAGGCCAACGCGATTCATGAGCGCCTGCAACCCTTTGTCACTCGCCAGGACAGCTATTTCGTCAAGGCCTCCGAGTTGCTGGCGCAGCAACTGGCCGATATGAGCCACGTGACCCTGGAGCGCCTGGCCGGGCAGACCACCGGCCTGGAAGATGACGAGCTGGTGCTGCGGATACGCGATCTGCGCACCGAGCTGGATGAGCTGCGACTGCGCGTACCGTTGCTGGAGATGAAGTGCCGCGACGCCACCAGCGACTATGAGCGCGCCAAGCAACTGGAGCGCGAGTTGCAGTCGGGCGAACATATCAGTGCCCGCTACGAGTATTCCGACAAGATCGATCTGCAAGCGTTGATGGTCGGTTTCATGGGCGGTGGCTTGTCCATGGGGCAGGTGGCGGATCAGGTGGACAGCTTGCGCAAGGCGGCCAAGGTGGTCTCCAGTTCATCGAGCAGTACCCATGCGAGTTTCAGTTGGAGCAGCAGTTCGGAGGGCTCGTCGAGCAAATCCAGTTCCAGCATCTCGTTCAGTTCCTCCCGGTCCACCGGAAGTGGTTTCTCCACCAGCGACAGCCTCTAGCGGGGCCAGGACGACGAATCACGGGGCAGCGCAGGCTGCCCCGTGTCGTTTGCGGCAATTGGTGTTGTTCCGCCCAACGGTCGGTGTCGGTGTGCAATCGGGCTGAACGGCGGCCGCTGCGGCCGGTCACTACTGATAAGGGAGATTTTTCCTTTCAACGGTTGGAGGTTGCATCAGGATGACGACTTATAACTGGGAGCTGATCGAACGTCTGCTCCACGAAGTGCAAAACGGTGCGGGCCAAAGCTTCGCGCCACGGGCCTATGCCGAGGAGCATGCCGCCACCCAGGCCGCCGAAGGCGAGCATCCGGGTAACCTGGATACCCTGAAAGCCCTGGCGGCGGACTATGAGCGGCTGTTGCTGAAGAACGGCTTTATCGAGTCGCGGCCGGAAGAAGAGGGTGGCAATGGCGAGAACTTTGTCCTGACGCCCCGTGGCTCCAGCCTGCTCAGCCTGATCGACAGCAGCATTCCCGGCAATGACCATCCGCGCCAGGTGCTGGATGAACAGCCGGATGCACTGGACCCGCTGGTGTTCGACGAAGTGGCGTCCAGGGCGCAGATTGCCTGATCGCACTTTGATCGCTCCCGCGCGGCGCGTGGGAGCGATCATGTCTCAAGCCGCCTTCAGGCACTTCAGTTCGCTGAAGTCGCGGCGCAGGTCGGCGATTCTTTTCAGCAACTGATTACGCTGGGCGGGCGTACTCTCGGCCATCAGGTCCACCAGCAGGCTGCGGGCGGCCTGCTCGGTGCGTGCGTAGGCCTGGCGGTATTCGGCGGTCCACAGGCTGTCCCGATGTTGCAACAGCTGCTCGATGCGCCGGGGAAAGTCGGGGCTCTGCCGGGCGGCGACCGCGGCGCTCAGTTGTGCCTGCCAGTGCGCGCGGTTGGCGATCCACAGGCGGTTCTGCTCGCCGAGTTCGGTTGACCACTCGATCACCCGTTGCTGTTGCTCCAGGCTCAGCGGACCGAGCCAGGCCTTCAGGCGCTTGCTCATCCGCTCCGCGCGCTGGCGCATCTGTTCATCCAGGGGCAGGGCGACATACTCGGCCTGACGTTCGCGCTGTTCCCTGGCGAACGCATCGTTCATCTCGGCGACTTGCCGATCATCCAGGCCCTGGAGCAGTTCGACCGCTGACGGCGTGATTTCCCGGGCGACCTGGGCAATCGCCGCCTTGGCCTCAACGGTTCGTGCCTGCAGCTCGCTATCGTTGACCTGGCCGTTTTCGACCATGCGCTGCAAGCGGTCGAGCCACTCCAGATAGCCAGGCAATTGCGTGGTGCAATGCCATTGCAGGTGTTCCTTCAGGCGTTCGTTGAACCAGCCCTTCTGCTCGCGGTTCATGTCCACGTAGTCGCCGAGGGTCCAGGGGATGATCACATCCAGATTGCGATAGGCGACGCCGACCCGGGTGCAGGCAGCCAGCGCCAGGCCCAGTATCAGGCAGCAGAACAGGAAAAGGGATCGACGCGACATGAGCGAATCCTTGCGAGGGCGTTTTCCCATAGAACGCCTTGTGGCCTGGCGGTTCAATACAAAGATGCGATCAGTGTCGGGGGAGGTCGCTTCAGCCCTAGCGCCTTGAGGATCAAAGCGCATAGCGGCCAAGGTGTCGCGAGGGGGAAAAGCTTCGAGGCGTGACTTACTTCTTGCCGAGGGTGATCTGTTTCGACGGGCCGAAAGTCTGGCCGCTGACGCCTTTGGCAATTTGCTGGATCTCGCCGCCGGATTTCAGGAAAGCAGCAATTTGCTCGTTGATCGAGTCGCTGGTCTCAACGGCTGGGGCTGGCTTTGCTTTGCTGTTGGATGCTTTTACGCGCATGGCGGCCATTAACCTGTAGATATTAACTGGATCGACCATCATACCTGAAAAGCTTGACAATAGCTTGGTAAATATCCTCCTGAAATACGCGGCGATATTATCCGCGCAATCTTCAAGTTGAACTCATTATTGTCCCCTAAGCCGCTGTTTTAATTCGTAACCTAGGCCCTCGGATTTTCCCGATGCGCCTGGTTTTTCCGTCCGGCTCGGGTCGCGGCCTGACGAGCGGTGCCATGATCTGCCGCGCAGGCCTTGAAAAACCGCGATTGCCGGGGAATTTCCCGGGGTGGGCGAGGGCCATGAAACAGCACCGCCAAACTCGGGTAGAATGGCGCCCACGCAATGAGGGTATTGGAAATGGCTTTAGTCGGGCGTTACAACAGCTTGCAAGTGGTTAAGCACACTAACTTCGGTTTGTACCTGGACGGTGCGCAGGATGGCGAAATTCTTTTGCCCAACCGTTATATCCCCAAGGATATTCCCAGTGAAGATGAAGACTGGCTGAATGTTTTCATTTATCTGGACAGCGCTGACAAGTTAATTGCCACCACTGAAACACCGAAAGTTCAGGTCGGTGAATTCGCCAGTCTCAAAGTCAAGGAAGTCAACAGCATCGGCGTGTTCCTCGACTGGGGACTGCCCAAGGACCTGCTGCTGCCGTATTCCGAGGAAAAGCGCCAGTTGAGCGCCGGCGAGTACTGCGTGGTGCATGTCTATCTCGACAAGCACACCCGCCGCATCACCGCCACCGCGCGCCTGGATCGTTACCTGGACAAGACGCCGGCCAACTACAAGGTTGGCGAGGAAGTCGACCTGCTGGTGGCCGAAGCAACCGACATGGGTTTCAAGGCCATTATCAACAACAAGCACTGGGGCCTGATTCACAAGAACGAAGTGTTCAAGTTCCTGCGTGCCGGCAAACAGGAAAAAGGCTTTATCAAGGAGATCCGTGCCGACGGCAAGATCAGCCTGAGCCTGCAACCGGTCGGCGAAGAAGCCGCCGGCAGCCTGAACTCGAAGATCCTCGCCAGGTTGCGCGAGAACAACGGTGTCCTGCCTGTTAGTGACAAGAGCGATCCGACCGTGATCAGCGGTCTGTTCGGAGTCAGCAAGGGCAACTTCAAGAAGGCCATCGGCGCCCTGTACAAACAGGGCCAGATCGTTATTCACGCCGACCGCATCGAGTTGAGCTGAATCCCATGCCGGGAGCGCCTTCGATCATGAGAAAAGCCTTGCTGGCCTACCTGGCCATGCTGCTGGCCTTTCTCGTGCTCGACGGGCTCTGGCTCGGGGTGCTGATGGGCTCCACCTACAGGAGCCTGCTCGGTCCACTGATGCTGGAGCAACCGCGCTGGGTGCCGGCGATCCTGTTTTACCTGCTGTATGGCGTGGGCATGCTGGTGTTGGTCGTGCTACCGGCGGCGGCTTCGCGCAGCAGCCGTCGCGCCGCGGGCCTCGGAGCCCTGCTGGGGTTGGTGGCCTACGGGACCTACGATTTGAGCAACTGGGCAACATTGCAGGCCTGGTCGGGTCAGTTGGCACTCATGGACCTGGCCTGGGGGACTCTGGTGAGTTGCCTGGTCAGCCTGGTGGGGTACTGGCGGATGCGGTCCGGGGCCTGATCCGTTTCCCGGCACTTGACGACGCTCCCGGATATCCTCGAGTCTTTTTCCACGGTTTTTTTCTGACCGATGGGTAAAAACTGCCTGTAGGATTCGCTCACCTGATTATCAACCCTTGCACACGTATGCCAGGGGGCCTTGCCTTCTCTTTTGCGGAAACTGCCATGTCTTTGTTTTCTTGCCCGGGGTGCCCATGAGCACCTCGCGGCGTAACGCCGATCGTTTTGCCATCCAGGTGATGCTCGGGCTGTGCCTGATCTGGGGCATCCAGCAAGTGGTGATCAAGTGGGCCGCGGCGGATATCGCCCCGGTCATGCAGGCGGCCGGGCGCTCCGGGATCTCGGCGCTGCTGGTGGGCCTGCTGATGTGCTGGAAGGGCGGCTGGAGCCATATCGGTGCGACGTGGCGCGGCGGCCTGCTGGCGGGAGCGCTGTTCGGCCTGGAATTCCTGTTTATCTCCGAAGGCCTGCAACGGACCTCGGCCGCGCATATGTCGGTGTTTCTCTACACCGCGCCGATCTTTACCGCCCTGGGGGTGAACTGGCTGTTGCCCAGCGAACGCCTGAAGCCCTTGCAATGGCTGGGGATCGGCCTGGCCTTTGTCGGTATCGTCTTCGCGTTTGCCGGCGGGGTATCGTTCTCCGACATGGACAGCAACATGCTCCTGGGCGATGCCCTGGGGGTGCTGGCCGGTGCCGCCTGGGGCGCGACCACCGTGGTGGTGCGCGCGTCACGGTTGTCGGAAGCACCAGTGACACTGACGCTGTTCTACCAGTTGATCGTCGGTTTCGTCGGGCTGCTGGCGATTGCCGCCGTCTCCGGCCAGATCGGTCATGTCAGCCTCACCGCCGTTGCCGTCGGCAGCGTGCTGTTCCAGGGCCTGGTGGTGTCGTTCTTCAGCTACCTGGTGTGGTTCTGGCTGCTGCAACGCTACCTGGCGTCGAACCTGGCGGTATTTTCCTTCATGACGCCGATGTTCGGCGTGACCTTCGGGGTCGTCCTGCTCGGCGACCCCTTGAGCTTCAACTTTGTCATCGGCGCGGTGCTGGTGCTGCTGGGAATCACCCTGGTCAGTGCCGAGCAGTGGATACGCCGTCGTTTGCGTAAGGCACTGGGACAGTAACCGGCCGCAGCGAAACCAGTCCGGCGATCACCAGGCCGCTGCCAGCGACCATCAGCGCCGGCTGCAGGCCGCCGCTCCAATGGCTGCTCAGGGCGGCCAGCAGCGGGCCACTGAGCTGGCCGACGGAGAAGCAGACGGTCAGCAGGCCGGCATTGCGCTGGGTTGTGTGCGGTGCCAGTTCCCGCGAGCGCTGCATCACCAGTTGCATGCAGGCGAGGAACGGCGCACCGCAGAGAATCACCCCCAGCACCAGTCCCAGTCCGCTGGACAACAGGCAGGCGAAGACACCGGCGGCTTGCAGCCACAGCGTCGCCATCAGCCAGTGACGGGTGACCCGGGGATTGTGCCGGCGCAGACTGACCAGCAGGACCCCCAGGGCGGCGGCAAGGCCGAAGCAGGGCCAGAACAGGTCGGCCTGCCATTCGCCGTGGAAACGGGCGCTGGCCATCTGCGAAAGAAAGGTCGCCGGGATGATGTAGCCCAGCCCGTACAGGAAGTAGACCAGGCACAGATGACCGATGCTGCCGCCCGCCGAGGCATTGGCGATATGCACCGCCGTGGCGGGCGTTGCCGTCGAGTGCGGGAGAAACGGCAGGATCATCAGCAGCAGCAACAGGCCGGCGATGGCATACACCAGCCACAAGGTGGATGAAGTCTGCCCCAGCAGATTGGAGCCCATGGCCAGCAGGCCGGTGAGCACGATGCCCAGGCCGGGCCCGGCGAACACCAGCGCCCCCAGGCGATGCCGGCCGCTGCTGGCCGCCAGCGGTTGGCTCAGGCTGGTAATCATCACCACCACCCAGGCACTGGCGATCCCGGCGCCGAAGCGCAATGCCAGGTGCGACCAGAAACCATGGGCCCAGAACGACGCCAGGGTCAGCAGCACGCACAGCCACAGGCCACCGAGCAGGCGCTGGCGGATCTGTTCCGGCCGCCGGGCAAACATCGCATCCGCGGCACCCAGCAGATAGCCCAGGTAGTTCGCGGCGGCGATCAGGCCACCGGCGGTCAGATCGATCTGGCCTTCGCTGATCAGGTGCGGCAACTGCGGCGTCAGGGAAAAACGGCCGATGCCCATGACCATCATCAGGGCGACGAAACAGGCGACTAAACGAATCAGCGGCGACATGGCGGCAATTCCTGGAGAAGGGACGATTGACCGTCAGGCTAGGACTGATTGACTTTCTTTAAAAATGAATAATATTAAGTAACTTGTTCGTTTTTGGAGAAGATCATGGAGTTCAGTCAACTGCGGATCTTTCAGGCCGTGGCCGAGGAGGGTTCCATCACCCGGGCGGCCGAGCGTTTGCATCGGGTGCCGTCGAACCTGTCGACCCGGCTCAAGCAGCTCGAAGAGCAACTCGGGGTCGAGTTGTTCCTGCGCGAACGCCAGCGTTTGCAGTTGTCTCCGGCGGGCAAGGTCCTGCTGGACTACTGCGCCAAGCTGTTCCTGCTGCATGACGAAGCCCAGGCGGCGGTGCAGGGCGGCCAGCCGGGCGGGGACTTTGTGCTGGGGACCATGTACAGCACCGCGGCGATCCATCTGCCGCCGCTGCTGTCGCGTTATCACCGCGCCTATCCCGCGGTGAACCTGCAGGTGCAGTCGAGCATCAGTTCCGAGCTGTTCGAGGGCGTGCTCAGCGGTCGCCTGGATGCCGCGCTGGTCGACGGCCCGCTGCAACTGGCCGGGCTGGAGGGCATCGCATTGTTCCAGGAATCGCTGGTGATGATTGCCGCCGCCGACCATCCGCCGATACGCACGGCACGGGATATCGAGGGACGGGCGGTATTCACCTTCCGTCCCGGCTGTTCCTACCGTGTTCGCCTGGAGGCCTGGTATGCGCATTATCAGGCGGCGATGGGGCGGGCCATCGAAATCGAGTCCTACCCGGGCATGCTGGCCTGCGTGACCGCCGGTTCCGGTGTGGCGATGATGTCCCGCTCGATGCTGGCCAGCCTGCCGGGGCGCGAGAATGTCTCGGTGCACCCGATGGCCGCACCGTTCGACACCGCCACTACCTGGCTGATGTGGCGCAAAGGCATGAAGGGCGCGAACCTGACGGCCTGGATCGAGATGGAAGAGGAACGCAAGGCGCAGCTGAGTGCCGGGATCGTGACTGTCCGTGCGTCGGCCTGAAGCTTTTTGCCATGATTTGGCGCAATCAACCCCGTGGAAAGGAAGCATTGCGTAGGACTTAGAGCTATGATCTGTGTGAAGCGGCTACAGAACTATGTCGCTCGCATTACCCTGAAGGGGGCTATATGAAAGACAAACTGCAAACCTGGCTCCATGACCTCGGTGTCGCCCTCGGCCTGATCGAGCCACCGCTGCAACCCGTGCCGATTCGCACGGACGACGAACGCCGCCGTCGGCAGCCGCGCCGGTAACGCTTTCATACCGACTCAAGCCCTCCAGCCGTGGTGGTTTCCTTGAGCGCGCGCGTCACCCTGCCGGGCAATGACCCTGCAATCGCGGTTCAGTGCGAGGGCTGGGTCTTTTCGTAGATGAACCGGCTGAGGTCGCCGATGGTGCTGATGCCCCTCAAGTCACGGTTGAGGTCCAGCCGCACATTGAACTGACATTCAAGGTGCTGGAACAGCGCGGCGATATCGAGGGAGTAACTGTCATCCGCCGCCAGGGAGGGATCCCGGGGCCATTTCAACGACAATTGCTGTTCTATGGAATGGCAGATCTGTTGATGAATCTCGAGCCTGTTCATGAATGCCTCGCAGGAAAGTACTTTCTTCTTGTTCGACCCTTTCCCAGGGCATTGCGATGGCTGTCGGAAGGACGACACCAGCGATCCTTGTACCTTGGAACTCATCCGGAACCTGATTCCAGAATACCTTCCCCAAGGCAGTCGCTGATTGCCAGTACAGCACAGGTTTGTTCAGTGTCGGTGACCATTGGTCGGCGCCGAAGCGGCGGCCATGGGAAAAAAAACGGATGCGACAACCGACGTCGCACCCGCTGAAGTAACTGCATTGTCAGATGGCGCTGGCCACTGTCGCCGGACGAGGGGACAGCAGGCTGACCACCACGAAGCTGACCAGGCCGACAGCCAGGCTGTAGTAGATCGGTGTATTCGCGTCGAGCCCGTCGATGATCATGAACACCAGCGCGGTGATGAAGCCCAGGGCCATGCTGGTGATCGCGCCGGCGGTGGTGGCGCGTTTCCAGAAAATGGCACCGATCAGCGGGATCAGCATGCCGCCGACCAGCAGGTTATAGGCCAGGGTCAGTGCACTGATCACATCGCTGACCACCAGGGCGATACCCAGCACCACGATCCCGGTCAGGCAGGTGAACAGGCGGTTGACCGCCAGGCTCGACTGCTTGCCGCCGCGCAGTTTAGGCAACAGGTCTTCGGTCAGTACGGTGGAGGCGGCCAGCAGGCCGGCGCTGGCGGTGGACATCATGGCGGCCAGGGCCGCGGCGATCACCAGGCCACGGATCCCATCGGGCAGCGACAGCTTGACGATGGCGGCGAAGGCGTTGTTGACGTTGTCCAGGTCCGGGATCAGCACATGGGCGGCCATGCCGATCAGGGCGCAGGCCAGGCCGTAGGCGATGCAGTAGATCCCGGCGACGCTGCCGGCGTACTTCGCGACTTTCTCGTCCTTGGCGGTGAACACCCGTTGCCAGATGTCCTGGCCGATCAGGATGCCGAAGAAGTAGATCAGGAAGTAGGTGATGATGGTGTCCCAGCCGATGGTGGTGAAGCTGAAGCTCGCCGCCGGCAGCTTGCTCACCAGTTCGTCCCAGCCGCCGACGCGGTACAGGCAGATCGGCAGCAGGATGAACATCAGGCCAACGGTCTTGATGATGAACTGGACGATATCGGTCAGGGTCAGCGACCACATGCCGCCGATGGTCGAGTAGACCACCACGACACCGCCGCCGAGCAGCACCGAGAGCCAGAACGGCAGGCCAAACAGCACTTGCAGCACGGTGCCGATGGCGAGGATCGAGGTCACGCCGATCATCAGCGCGTAGGCCAGCATGATCACCGCGCTGGCCTGGCGGGCCATGGGGTTGTAGCGCTTTTCCAGCACCTGGGTGACGGTGAAGATCTTCAGCTTGAGCAGCGGCTTGGCGAGGAACAGGTTCAGCGCGATGATGCCGAAGCCCAGGGCCGCGCAGAGCCAGAAACCGGAAATTCCGTGGACATAGCCCAGGCGCACGGTGCCGACGGTGGAGGCACCGCCCAGCACGGTCGCGGCCATGGTGCCCATGTACAGGGTCGGGCCCAGGTTGCGCCCGGCAACCAGGTAGTCTTCGTGGGTCTTGGCCTTGCGCATGCCGTAGTAACCGAGCACGAGCATGCCAGCGGCATAAATGAGTACAACCAGTAAATCCAGGGCCATGACGGCGTGTCTCCGATTATCTTTTTTATGATGGAACAATAAGTAGTGTGAGTGCGTTGGTTGTCGTGGGAGCTGGCTGGCCGGCGATGGCGGCCAGACAGACGGTGCAAGGCTCGGGGTCCTCATCGCCGGCCAGCCGGCTCCCACAAGTTCAGGCCGGCTGGCGCAAGGCCGGTTTCTCCCCTGTGTTCAGGCCTTGGCTGCGGGCATCATCCGGTCCGTAGACCTCCGGCGTTTCCGGGAACAGGCTCAGCAGCGCCAGGTACATCAGCGAGGCCAGCCCGAGGGTGATCGGCAGGCTGATGTCGATGCCATCGGCCAGGTTGCCCAGCGGACCGACGAACTGTCCCGGCAGGTTGACGAAGCACAGGCCGACCAGCGCGCTGGGGATCCAGGCGCCAAGGCCGCGCCAGTTCCAGCCGTGGCTGAACCAGTAGCGCCCGCCGGTTTCGCCGCGGGTGAAGACCTGCAGGTCGTCCGGGCAGTAGTAGCCGCGACGCACCAGCAGGCCGATCAGCATGATCACCATCCAGGGAGTGGTGCAGGTGATGATCAGCACGGCGAAGGTCGACACGCTCTGCACCAGGTTGGCCGCGAAGCGCCCGATGAAGATGAAGGCGATCGACAGTACGCCGATCAGCAGGGTCGCCTTGACCCGCGACAGCAGTCGCGGAAACACGCTGGACATGTCCAGCCCGGTGCCATACAGCGAGGTGGTGCCGGTGGACATGCCGCCGATCACCGCGATCAGGCACACCGGCAGGAAGAACCAGCTCGGCGAGACGGCCAGCAGGCCGCCGACATAGTTGTTCGCGGCGATGTAGTCGGGAGCCTTGATCGCCACGATGGTCGCGGTGGCAAGACCGAACAGGAACGGGATCAGGGTGGCGACCTGTGCGGCGATCACCGCCAGCATGATGCGACCTTTCGGCGTTTCCCGCGGGATGTAGCGCGACCAGTCACCGAGGAACGCGCCGAAGGAGATCGGGTTGCTCATGGCTACCAGCGCGGCACCGATGAAGGCTGCCCAGAAACCCGCCTGGCCGAGGGCCACGGTGCCGGCGAAGTGGCTGTCGAAGGCCGGTGCGAAGGCGAAGATGCCCAACAGGAACAACAGGCTGGCGGCCCACACGGCGATGCGGTTGACCCACAGCATGAAGCGGAAGCCGTAGATGCACACCGTCAGGACCAGGATCGCGAACAGGCCGTAGGCCAGGCCCAGGGTCAGGTCGGTTTCCGGTACATCGATCAGGCGCTTGGCGCCGCCGATCAGCGCGTCACCCGAGCTCCACACCGAGAGCGAGAAGAACGCGATGGCGGTCAGCAGGGACAGGAACGAGCCGACGATCCGTCCGTGCACACCGAAATGCGCGCCGGAGGACACGGCGTTGTTGGTGCCGTTGATCGGCCCGAACAGGCCCATGGGCGCCAGGATCAGCGCGCCGAGAATCACCCCCAGCACAATCGCCCAGACACCGGCCTGGAAGGACAGGCCGAACAGCACCGGGAAGCTGCCGAGTACGGCGGTGGCAAAGGTATTGGCGCCACCGAAGATCAGGCGAAACAGGTCGCTGGGCCGGGCGTCGCGTTCGTGGTCCGGAATCTGCTCGACCCCGTTTGTTTCAATGCTGCTAAGACTTTTTTCATTGTTATTCTTATTCATGATCGCTCCGATCACTGCGGCGCCCCCATCTTCCGCGGGGGCTACCGACGTTGGCTAAGGGGAGGGCAGTCCTTGGGGTGGCGCAGACAAATGTTCGTGGCAGGCCAGCCATGGGCCCTGTTCCTGTTGTTTGCGAAACACAATGGTCTCGCGCTCCTGGCTGAAGAGAAGCTCCCCTTGCATGCGCAGCTCGGTGGCTACGTCATGGATGAAAATCGCCACGTCGCCCTGCAGGCTGACGAAGGCGTTGCTCGAGGTGCATGAGAGCACCTCGAAGCCATCCTCTGAACGCCAGCGGTCCCACAAGGCCTGGTAGGCATCGCGCGACAGCAGCGGCTGTTCGAGGGTGTAGAAGACAAAGCTGGCATCGGCGCTGAACGCGCCGAAGTAAGCTTCGCGATCGTTGGCGGCAAAGGCGGCCACCAGTTCGGCGGCGGCCTTGAGCACCTGGTCACGGTCGTTCATGGGGTTGCCTCAGCGGTGGGCCACGCCTGGAAGTACACAGAGCATTTCGTAGAGCAGGTTGGCGCCCAGCAGCGAGGTGTTGCCGGTGGTGTCGTAGGGCGGCGAGACTTCCACCAGGTCGCAGCCGACCAGGTCGAGGCCCTGGCAGCCACGGACGATCTCGATCGCCTGGATGGTGGTCAGGCCGCCGATTTCCGGGGTGCCGGTGCCGGGCGCCCAGGCCGGGTCGATGCCGTCGATATCGAAGCTCAGGTAGACCGGACCGTTGCCGACCTTTTCCCGGACTTCGGCCATCAGCGGCGCGAGGGACTGGTGCCAGCACTCTTCGGCCTGGACCACGCGGAAGCCCTGCTTGCGGCTCCAGTTGAAGTCTTCGGCGGTGTAGCCCTGGGCGCGCAGACCGATCTGTACCACCCGGTCGCAGTCCAGCAGGCCTTCTTCCACGGCGCGGCGGAAGGTGGTGCCGTGGGCGATCTTCTCGCCGAACATGTGATCGTTGAC
This sequence comes from Pseudomonas sp. Mn2068, assembly GCF_049319725.1. Classification (NCBI taxonomy): domain Bacteria; kingdom Pseudomonadati; phylum Pseudomonadota; class Gammaproteobacteria; order Pseudomonadales; family Pseudomonadaceae; genus Pseudomonas; species Pseudomonas sp. Mn2068. Next base: position 19,537 of record NZ_JBMOUG010000016.1, read on the forward strand.
ATCGGCGTGGGCGTCGATGTGCACCAGGCCGACCTTGCCGTGTTTCTTGTGGATCGCCCGTAGGATCGGCAGGGTGATGGTGTGGTCGCCACCCAGGGTCAGCGGGATCACATCGTGTTCGAGAATGCCGTCGTAGGCTTCTTCGATGATGCGCACGGCGTCGAGCAGGTTGAAGGTGTTGATCGCCACGTCACCGATATCGGCGACCGACAGCGAGTCGAACGGCGCGGCGCCGGTGGCCATGTTGTACGGGCGGATCATCACCGATTCGGCGCGGATTTCCCGCGGGCCGAAACGGGTCCCGGCGCGCAGCGAGGTGCCGATGTCCAGCGGGATGCCGATAAAGGCGGCGTCGAGGCCGGCGGCCGATTGCAGGTGGGGGAGGCGCATCATGGTGGCGATGCCGCCGAAACGCGGCATTTCGTTACCGCCCAGTGGTTGGTGAAGAATCTTGTCCACGGGTAAGCCTCATCATTTGTTTTGGTTATCTGGTGGCGATTCTGCGAAAGGTGGCGGGCGGGAAGAATCGCTGTCGGCAAATACTTAGTTCAGATTTTTCTAAACTAATGCCCGGGGCGAGGTTAGACTCTTGAGCGTTCCCATGCTCCACGTGGGAACGCATCTGCGGACGCTCCGCGTCCAGTCTCTTCGGAGTGCTCCATGGCCAACGCTTTACCCGACCTGAAACTATTGCGCATCTTCGTCAGCGTGGTGCGCCACCAGGGATTTGCCAACGCCCAGCAGGAACTCAACCTGTCGACCTCGGCCATCAGTACCTACATGAGCCAGCTCGAGGCCGCGCTGGGACTGGTGCTGTGCCATCGTGGCCGGGGTGGTTTCAGCCTGACCAGCAAGGGTGAGCTGTTCCATCAGGAAACCCTGCGGCTGCTCGGCGAACTCGAAGGGTTCGAACAGTACGCCGCCGCCCTCAAGGGCGAGTTGCGCGGGACCCTCAACCTCGGGGTGATCGACTCCACCGTCAGCGAGCCGGCCTTGCCCCTGGCCGAAGCCATTGGCGCCTACAGCCAGGAACACCCGGCGGTGCACCTGCACCTGTCGGTGATGAGCCCCTACGAACTGCAACTGGGGGTGCAGGACAACCGCCTGGACCTGGCCATCGGCGCGTTTTCCACGCGCATGAGCGGGCTGGTCTACCAGCCGCTGTACCGCGAGCAGCACTGGCTGTATTGCAGCAACCGCCATCCGCTGTACAACGAGCGCAGGATTCCCGAGCAGGTCATTACCCAGCAGCGCATGGTCGGCCGCGGCTACTGGAGCCAGGCCGAACTGGCCCGTCATGGTTTCAAGCACAGCGCGGCCACCGTCGAGAGCATGGAGGCGCAACTGATCCTGGTGCTGTCCGGCGCCTACATCGGCTACCTGCCCGAGCATTATGCCCAGCCCTGGGCGGACAAGGGCGACCTGCGGGTGCTGCTGCCGGCGACCTTCGGTTACCAGGCGCCGTTCTCGATGATCCTGCGCCGGGGCCGCAGCCGCGAGCCGTTGATCCAGACTTTCCGCGATCTGCTCAAAGCGCAGCTCAACCAGCCCTGATCGGAGTCTTGTTCATGTCCAGAGCTCGCTGCGAGCGTTGCCTGCGTCCCGAAGCCCATTGCCTGTGCGCACTGATCCCGCAGCTCGACAGCCGCACCCGGGTGCTGGTGCTGCAACATCCGAGTGAGGTCGGCCATGCCTTGAATACGGCGCGGTTGGCGACCCTGGGGCTGAGCAATGCCGAGTTGCGGGTCGGCGAGGTGTTCGAGGACCTGCCGGCGTTGCTGAACCCGCCCGGTTATCAGGCGTGCCTGCTGTTCCCGGCGGACGATGCACGGTTGCTGCAAGCCTACCCGTCGACTGGCGAGGGCCAGCCGCTGCTGCTGGTGGTGCCCGACGGAACCTGGCGCAAGGCGCGCAAGCTGCTGTACCTCAACCCGTTGCTGGCGGCCTTGCCGAGAGTGACCCTGGGGCAGGGCGCGGTGTCCCGCTATCGCTTGCGCAAGGCCCCGGAGCCGGGGGCGTTGGCGACGGTGGAAGCGATTGTCCAGGCGCTGGAAACCCTGGAGCGGCCGACTTCATTCGGCGCCTTGCTGAAGCCGTTCGAGGCGTTGATCGAGGGACAGATCCAGGCCATGGGCCGCGACACATACCAGCGCAACCACGGCGCCTAGCGTCGCGGCTCCAGGGGCTTCTGGCGCAGGATGTAGATCGTCACCAGGACCGCGCTGGTCAGCATGAAGCCGCGGGCCCAGGGCAGCGGCACCAGGTAGCAGGAAAAACCGATGCTCAGCCACATCAGGCCGATGGCGTAGACCTTGCCCTTGAGCGGGATGCCGTTGCCATCCAGATAGTCGCGGATCCATGGACCCAGGCGCGGGTGCTCCACCAGCCAACGGTAGAAGCGGGGTGAACTGCGGGCGAAACAGGCGGCCGCCAGGAGCAGGAAGGGCGTCGTCGGCAAGACCGGCAGGAAAATCCCGATCACCCCCAGCGCCACGCTCAGCCAGCCGATGGCCAGCAGCGCGTAGCGCACAAGCGGCGGGCGATTGCCCCTGGGGCTTGCCGCCACGGGTTGCGACTCAGTGGTGACGAGGCTTGAGGATCGCCGGCTTCTCGTCGGGAGCGTTGCACAGCAGGTACAACGCGGTCAGGGCTTCCGGGATCTGGACGATCATGTCGTCCATCAGGTTGGCGTCGGCGGCGATGTCGGAGAACTCCGGTTGCTCATCGAACAGGCCCGAACCGACCATGATCGGCAGGAGCATTTCGCTGACTTCTTCCTCGGCGGTTTCGAACCAGGCGGCTTCGCGCAGGAACACCCCTTCCATGAAGCCGATGCACCAGCCGCGCAGGTCGGAGTCGTCCGGGTCGTCGCCCAGGTCGAGGTCGCACGGCAGCTCGAACTCTTCATCGGAGGCCAGCTGGCGGGCAATGTGGGCCTTGAGCTGAAGCAGCGTGGCTTCGATTTCTTCACGCTGGGCGGCATCGCTGTAGTGTGGCTCCTCGGCGAACAGGGCATCGATCCATTCGCGATCGGGCACCACTTCCGAGCAGATCGACAGCGCGGTCAGGTAGCCATGGGCGGCCACATAGTCCAGCGCTTCTTCGTGCAGCTCGTCGGCGTCGAGGAAGGCTTGCAGGCGGGTGAGTTGCTCAGCGAAGGACATGGGGGGCTACCTTGGGAATAAACGATGCTGAATTCTAGGCGTTCTTGAGCGTGCAGGCCAGCAAGCACGTAGATTTGCGCGGTTTTAGCGGTGAATAAGTCCTCGGGTCGACCGACCGGCATTGCCCTTTGCCGTCGAGTGCTCGGGTATACTGCCGCGTTTTGTGATGCCCTGCCGAGGGTGGCGATGGCTGGAGAAATCCCCGCTTACGGTTTTTTCCGTGATAACGGCGGTTTTTCGACCAGCCTTCAGGCAGGGGCGTTTCGGTGATTTTTGGAGTGGTTATGCTCGAACAGGCTCAACGCGTCCTCAAGGACATCTTCGGTTACGACAGCTTTCGTGGTCGCCAGGGTGCCATTATTGAGCGCGTGGCCAATGGTGGCGACGCCCTGGTCCTGATGCCCACCGGCGGCGGCAAGTCGCTGTGTTTCCAGGTTCCGGCCTTGTTGCGCGACGGGCTCGCGGTGGTGGTCTCGCCGCTGATCGCGCTGATGGACGACCAGGTCGCGACCCTGGAAGAGCTGGGCGTGGCCGCCGCGTCGCTGAATTCGACCCTGAGTGCCGAGCAGCAACGCGACCTGGCCGCGCGGATCCGCCGGGGCGAGGTGAAGATGCTGTACCTCGCTCCCGAGCGCCTGGTGCAGCCGCGCATGCTGGCGTTCCTGCAGAACCTCGATATCGCCCTGTTCGCCATCGACGAAGCCCACTGCGTTTCGCAATGGGGCCACGACTTCCGGCCGGAATACCTGCAACTCGGGCAACTGGCCGAGATGTTCCCCAATGTGCCGCGTATCGCCCTGACCGCCACCGCCGACAAGCGTACCCGCGAGGAGATCGTCAATCGCCTGCACCTGCAGGATGCCGAGCGTTTTCTCTCCAGCTTCGATCGGCCGAACATCTTCTACCGGATCGTGCCCAAGGAGCAGCCGCGCAAGCAGTTGCTGGCGTTCCTCTCGCAACGTCGCAGCGACGCCGGGATCGTCTACTGCCTGTCGCGCAAGAAGGTCGATGAAGTGGCCGCGCTCCTTTGCGAGCAGGGCTTTCCGGCCTTGCCGTATCACGCCGGCCTGCCCAACGAAACCCGGGCGGCCAACCAGAAGCGCTTCCTCAACGAGGAAGGCCTGATCATGGTCGCGACCATCGCCTTCGGCATGGGCATCGACAAGTCCAACGTGCGTTTTGTCGCGCACCTCGACCTGCCCAAGTCCCTGGAAGCCTATTACCAGGAAACCGGTCGTGCCGGCCGTGACGGCCTGCCGGCGGATGCCTGGATGGCCTACGGCCTGCAGGATGTGGTGATGCTCAAGCAGATGCTGCAGAACTCCGAGGGCGACGAGCGCCACAAGCGCCTGGAACATCACAAGCTCGATGCGATGCTGGCGCTGTGCGAGGAAACCCGTTGCCGGCGCCAGACCCTGCTGGCCTATTTCGACGAAGACCTGCCGCAACCCTGCGGGCATTGCGATAACTGCGTCGACGGCGTGCAGACCTGGGACGCCACCGAGCCGGCGCGGCAGGCATTGTCGGCGATCTACCGCACGGGACAGCGTTACGGTGTCGGCCACCTGGTGGATGTGCTGCTGGGCAAGGAGAACGACAAGGTCCGCAGCTTCGGCCACCAGCACCTGGCGGTGTTCGGCGTGGGCAAGGCCCGCAGCGAGGGCGAGTGGCGCTCGCTGTTCCGGCAACTGGTGGCCCGCGGGCTGGCGGATATCGACCTGGAAGGCTACGGCGGCCTGCGCCTGACCGATACCTGCCGGCCGCTGCTGCGCGGCGAGGTCACCCTGGAGTTGCGTCGCGAGCTCAAGCCGCAGACCACCGCCAAGAGCGTCTCCGCCAGCCCGGCCAGCCAGCTGGTGCGCGGCGAAGAGCGCGAGCAGTGGGAAGCCCTGCGGGCCCTGCGGCGCAAGCTGGCGGAGGAGCATGGCGTACCGCCGTATGTCATTTTCCCCGACTCCACCTTGCTGGAGATGTTGCGCAGCCAGCCGACCTCCCTGGCGGAAATGGCCCGGGTCAGCGGCGTCGGCGCGCGCAAGCTGGAGCGTTACGGCGAAGCCTTCCTCGAAGTGCTGGGCGGCGAGGCCGAGGCGCCCAAGGTGGTCGCCGATATTCGTCACGAACTGATCAGCCTGGCCCGTGCCGGCATGACGCCGCTGCAGATTGCCGGTCAGCTGCAATGCTCGGAAAAGAATGTCTATACCCTGCTGGCCGAAGCCATCAGCCGTCAGCAGCTGTCGCTGGAGCAGGCCCTGGACCTGCCCGAGGACCTGCTCGGCGAGGTGCAGGATGCGTTCCTCGACGGCGAAGGCGAATTGCCCGCCGTGACCGAGATCGCCGCGCAGTTCGCCGGGCGTGTCCCGGAGGGTGTCCTGTACTGCGTACGGGCGGCCCTGCAATCCGAATTCGAACTATAAGGAGAGGGAAATGGAATATTCCCGACACCATCGCTGTTTTAATTGCGACAAGTCATGTTTGCACACAGTGCAGGCCTTGCCTCCAGCCGGGCTCCATGCTTAGCTGACTAATAATTAGTTTTGTCTATTTTCAGTCTAACCATGAGTCTTTTATGTCGTTAACCGATGAACACCGTTTTGGCATGCAGTTGGCGCACATGTCCCGAGGCTGGCGCGCCGAGCTGGATCGTCGCCTGGCCGGCCTGGGCCTGTCGCAGGCCCGCTGGCTGGTATTGCTGCACCTGGCGCGCTTCTCCGAGGCGCCTACCCAGCGTGAGCTGGCGCAGAGTGTCGGCGTCGAAGGGCCGACCCTGGCCCGTTTGCTCGACAGCCTGGAAACCCAGGGACTGGTGCAGCGCCAGGCGGTACTCGAAGACCGGCGGGCAAAGAAGATCGTGCTCTGCCCTTCGGCCCGTCCCTTGATCGAGCAGATCGAAACCATTGCCACCGCCTTGCGCCACGAGCTGTTCGTAGGCGTCGACGACGAAGAGTTGCGGATCTGCATGCGGGTTCACAGCCGCATCCTGGCCAATCTGGAAAAGTCCTGAGGCATTCCCGCTCTGCCGGATTTGGAGAATCTCCGGCCGGCAGACTATAAGAGTTACTGGTTCTGTGTATTGTGTCGGCATTCCGGTCCGGCTGGCGCCGGAGGTGTTATTGCCTTCTTAAGGGAAACTCATGCTCGAGAGTTTGCAGTCCGCGTCGCGGTGCTCCACTGAAAAGTCCCCGGTGACCAAGATCCGCCTGCGCTGGATGGCGGTGGCAGCGGTATCACTGCTGCATTCGGCATTGGCCTCGGCCATGGGGCTGGGGGACATCACCCTGCATTCGGCGCTCAATCAGCCGCTCAATGCGGAAATCGCCCTGGTCGATCCGGGTGACCTGGCCGAAGGCGAGCTGTCGGTCAGCCTGGCGACACCCGAAGAGTTCAGCCGCGCCGGTGTCGAGCGGGTGTTCTTCCTCAACGACCTGCGCTTCACGCCGATCCTGCGGGGCAACCGCAGTGTGATCCAGGTGCAGTCGAACAAGCCGGTCAGCGAGCCTTTCCTGAATTTCCTGGTGCAGGTCAACCGGCCCAATGGCCGTTTGCTGCGCGAATACACGGTCTTGCTCGATCCACCGGGCAGCGCTGCCAGCGCCTATGACCTGCCGGCCCGCAGTGCCGCGCTGGAGCCGCAGGCGCCGCCGGTGAGTATCGCGCCACCGCCGGCAACCCAGGGCAAGCGTTATACGGTGGTCAAGGGCGACAGTTCCTGGATCATTGCCAAGCGCCTGCGCGACGCCGGCAGCCAAGCCAGTGTCAATGAGTTGTCCCAGGGCATCCGCGCGCTCAATCCCGGCAGCGAGCGGCTGACAGTGGGCCAGAGCCTGTTGCTGCCGGATGTGGCGGTGGTGCCGGGTGCTCCTGCGCCGGCTGCTGCCCAGGCCCCGGCGGCGCCGTTGCCTGAAGCGACGCAGAATGCCGAACAACTGGCCGCGGCGACCCTGGAAAACCAGCAGTTGCAGAAAAACGCCGACGAATTGCAGGCTCGACTGAAGGCCCAGGATGAGCAGATCGCCAGCGACCAGAAGCAATTGGGCGACCTGCAAGCCCAACTGGCGGAACTCAAGGCCAAGGCCGTTGCCGCCCCCGTCGTTGCTCCCGCGCCGGTGACCCCGCCGGTGGTGCCGGCTCCGGTGGCGGCCGAAGAGTCCGGCGGATTCAACCTGCTGCTCCTGGCCGCGCTGGTCTTGCTGGTCCTGCTGCTGGTCGCGGCGCTGGTCGTGCGTCGGCGGCGGCAGTTGGCCGAAGTGGCGGGCGAGCCCGTGCCTGTCGCGCCAGTGGTCCAGGATTCGCCGATGGTCAGCCGGGTCGTGCCCGCCGCCGCGCCGGTGGCCGCCACTGCCTCGGCTGGGCGGATCGAGCCGGTGGTCGAACCGCTGGCGCCCGCTCGACGCGAGAGCAACGAAGTCCCGGATGCCCTTGAGGGCGTGAGCATCTATATCGCCTACGGCCGCTTCAGCGAGGCCGCCGGTATTCTGCGCGAAGCCATGCTCAAGGAGCCCCAGCGTACGGACCTGCGCCTGCGCCTGCTGGATGTGCTGGCCCAGCAGGGCGACAGTGCCGGCTATGCGGTCGAAGAGCAGAGCCTGCTGGCGTCCGGCTTCAGCGAGTCGACCTTGCGCGACCTGCGTTCCAAGCACCCGAAGCTGCAGGCCGCCGCGGCGCCGGTTTCCGCACCCGCGCCTGTTGTACCTCCTGCGCCCACTCCCACGCCGGTGCCTGCCAGCGCCCCGGTGGTGCCGGTCGCGGCGGCCGCCGCGGTAGCCGCGCCGGTGCTGGCCGCCGAATGGATGGAAACGGTGCCCAAGGCCGAGACCAAGCCGCTGGAGGACGAGTTCCAGCTCAATCTCGATGACTTGTCGATGGATGCCGACTGGGATCTGGTCAGCCCGTTCGACAACGCACCGCAGCAACGCAGCAAGACGGCTGCCGAATCGCCGGTAGTGTCCGCTGCCGAACCGGTATTCGCCAGCAACCTCAATGAACTCCCTGAAGTGCTCGAGATGCCTGACGAGCAGTTCCTCAGCGATTTTGCCGAGCCGGAGCCCGAGTCACCGGTCGAAACCGAACTGAGCCTGCCGCTGGTGGGCGATACGCTGGACGACGAGTTTCTCGACAGCTTCATGGACGATGAACAGCCCCTGGATATCGAACCGCTGGAAGTGGACTTCGACAGCCTGGAGCGTGAGCAGGCCACCGCGAGCAAGCTGGAGCAGGCGCAGACCTGTATCAACATCGGTGACCTGGATAACGCCAGCCAGTTGCTCCATGAACTGCTGCGCGAAGGCGACGAACCACTCAAGCAGACGGCGCGCACGCTGCTCGCCAGCATCCGCTAGGGCCACTTGCCTAGCGCTCCACCGACAACGCCGCACCTGACCCGTGCGGCGTTGTCGTCTGCGGCTTCAGAAGGTCTGCCCGAGGTTGAGATAGAGGGCCTGCTGGTTGTCGTCGTTGACCCCATAGCTGAAGTTCAACGGCCCCAGCGGTGTGTCGAAGCCGAGGAAGATGCTGGCGGCATTGATGTAGCCGCTGTCGAACTGGTTGTCGTTGTTCCAGGCGCGGCCACGCTCCAGCGAGGCGCCCATGTACAACGGGAAGTCCAGTGGCAGGTAGGAGCGTGGGGTCAGCCGCCGGTAGTACACGGCGCGCATCAGGCTGACGTTCTGTCCGGTGACCGAGTCCTGGCGGAAACCCGACAGTTGCCGGGCACCGCCGAGCAGAAAGCTCGAGGTCACGACTTCGGCCTTGTCCAGGGTGCGTCCGTAGCGGCCGCCGAGGATCCAGGTGTTCGGCCCCTGGCTGAGGGCCTTGTCCAGCTTGAACTCCCACTGCCGGTAGCGCTGGTCGGAACCGAGGCTGGGATCGAACTGGCGCAGGGTCAGGCCGATGTCCTCGCCGTTATGGGGGAAGTAGACGTTGTCGAGGGAGTCGAAGGAGTACTTCAACTGGTAGAAGCCCTCGCTGAAGCTCACCCGCGGCAGGTCGCGATCGCCGATCTTGACGTCGGCCTTGCCCCAGGCCTCGCCGATGCCGAAGCGGATCTCGCCGTTATTGGCGATCTGTCGACCCAGGTTGAGGCCGAAACCGTAGCGTTCCAGCCGGTATTCGGCGATCGGGTCGCTGTCGAGCGTGGCCTCGACGTTCTGTGACTGGGCGTTGAGGTAAGGCGCGACAAAGTACCGCGAGCCCTCGTCCAGCGGCTGGTAGAACTCGCTGTAGAGGTCTTGGGTGTCGCCGATCTGCACGCGTGTCAGCCACTCGCCACCAAGGCGGTTGATGCCATTGACCCGATAGCTGGCGCCGATGTTGAAGGCGCTGTCGCCACGCAGGTCGTCGGAGAGGTTCAGGCCCAGGCGCAGGTAATCGGTGCCGCTGCGTTTGCCCCGGGCGCTGATCACCAGGGTATTGTCCTGGCCCTTGTGTACCACCCGGTACTGCACCTGCTCGAAGTAGTCCAGGCCGTAGAGCGTGCCCATGTCCGTCTGCAGGCGACCCAGGTCCAGCGGTTCGCCGAGGTTCTGGCGGATGTAGTAGCGGATCACCGAGTCGCCGACTTTCGAGTCGTTCTCGATCTTGATGGCGGTGATGATCGGCGTGCGTTGTTCCGGTGCGCGGGCGGCATTCAGTTCGGGATCGGGTTTCTGCAGCGGGCGCAGCGAGGCCAGGCGGGCGTCGAGAATGCGCGTCGCCCGGTAACCGGCCTCGATGATATCCCGGGCCCGGCCGAAGTCGGTTCCGGAGTAACTCGCCAGGGCCGGCTGGATCAGGATGTCGTCGCGGCGCAGGGTCGCCAGCTGTTCTTCCGAGTTGCGCCGGGTCATCAGGGTGATCGACTGGTTCAGTACATCGACCACCGTCGCCAGTTGCTTGCGCGAGCGCAGCGGGGTGCCGATGTCGACCACGATGGCGATATCGACGCCCATTTCCCGCACCACATCCACGGGGATGTTGTCGGTCATGCCGCCATCCACAAGCAACCGGCCATCCAGTTCGACCGGAGCGAACACCGCCGGGATCGACATGCTGGCGCGGACCACCTTGGGCAGGTGGCCCTTGCGGAACACCACTTTTTCACCGCTGGCGATATCGGTGGCGACGGCACGAAACGGAATCGGCAGCTTGTCGAAATCGCGGGTATCGCTGGCGTGGGCCAGCATGCTTTCGAGCAGCAGGGCGAGGTTCTGCCCCTGGATCACTCCCAGCGGCAGGCCGAGGCTGCCATCGTCGCGGAAGCTGAGTTTCTGTTTCACCAGGAAGTCGCGATCATCCTGCTTGCGGCGGAAAGGCATGTCCTCGCGTGGAGGGTCGTCGGACAGGGCGCGTTTCCAGTCGATATCCAGGGCCAGTTTTTCCAGTTCATCGATCTTGTAGCCGGAAGCATACAGGCCGCCGATTACCGCCCCCATGCTGGTGCCGGCGATGGCATCGATAGCGATACCCTGTTCCTCGAGGGCCTTGAGCACGCCGATATGCGCCAGGCCACGAGCCGCGCCGCCGGAGAGCACCAGGCCGACCTTGGGCCGGGGAGGTTCGGCGGCATGCGACAGAAGGGGGAGCAGGCAGAGCAACAGGCAAGACAACAAGCGGCGCATCACGGATCTCGGGGGGAGCATGAAAGAGCGCTATTATAGCGGCGCCCGATCAGCCAGGAGCCCGAGCCAATCATGTCCGCAGGTAAACCGGAAATCGTCATCACCTACTGCACCCAGTGCCAATGGCTGCTGCGTGCCGCCTGGCTGGCCCAGGAACTGTTGAGCACCTTCGCCGACGATCTCGGCAAGGTTTCCCTGGAGCCGGGGACCGGCGGGGTGTTCCGCATCACCTGCGACGCGGTGCAGATCTGGGAGCGCAAGGCCGATGGCGGCTTTCCCGAGGCCAAGGTGCTCAAGCAGCGCGTGCGCGACCGGATCGACCCCGAGCGTGACCTGGGCCACAACGAGTCGCGCTGATCGACGGCAACGTCATTGCCGCGCAATGGCGGCAATGACGTTGTCACGCCGGTTCTCCCCCCGCCGGTTTACTGGGCACTCAGCTTGGCCTTGATGAAACCGGCGATCAGGCTCAAGACCGCACCGCCGACACCGCCGCCGGCGATACTGCTGACAATGGCGGTCAGGTCCATGTCGCCGACGCTGCCACCCAGGCTGCCGTTGGTGATGGCCGAGAGCACCTGCGTCAGCAGCACCCCGCCGATACCGCCGGCCAGTGAATTGAACCAGGGGCCCAGGCTGTACTTGTCGCTGGCGGCGCCCGCGAGATTGCCACCCACCGCGCCACTGACCAGTTGAATCAGGAGACTGATGAAATCCATGGATAAACCCTCCACAGTTTGAGTAGGAGGGCAACTGGCATCGAGCTACTACCTGGAACACTGCCGCTGGCGCCGAGCAGCCCTTGTATCCGGATAACGACGGCTGGCTGTTGCGGATGCTCGAAGTATAGGACAGTCCCCGAAAATCAATGGTTCGGGGCGATTTTCGCGGTTTTCGGGGCGGCTGCCTGGCCCAGCACGCTCGACAGCACGATGGCGACAATGATCAGCGCGCCGCCCAGCAGCATGCGCAGGCTCGGGTTTTCGCCGAACAGCAACCAGGCGGCGGTGATGCCGTAGACCGGCTCCATGGCGAAGACCACGGCGGCGGTACGGGCCTTGATCACCGCCAGGCTGGCGACGAACAGGCTGTGGGCGACGCCAGTGCAGAAGATCCCGAGCAGGCCGATCCACAGCCAGTCCAGTGCGCGCACGTCTCCCAGTCCGGGGGCGGCCCAGGGCAGCAGGCAGGCGGCGACCACCAGGTTCTGGCACAGCGCCGCCTGCACCGGCGGGATCCGCCCGGAACCGGCACGATTGGTCAGGGACAGCAGGGCGAACAGCAATCCGGACAGGACCGCCCAGAGCAGGCCGCTGGTGGCCTGGCTGGCGAGGTCGAAATCAGGCGTGACCAGTACCAGGCCGATACTGACCAGCAATACCAGGACGATTTCGTTCAGGCGGATGCGCTCGCGGAAGATCAGCCCTTCGAGGATCACGGTAAAGGCCGGGAAACTGGCAAAACCCAGGGTGGCGATGGCGACACCGGCGACTTTCACCGAAATGAAGAAACTCACCCAGTGGCCCGCCAGCAGCAGGCCGCTGAGCAGCAGGCCCTGCCAGTCGCGGGCGTGCAGGCGTTGCCAGCCGCCATTGCGGGCCAGGCCGGCGAACAGCGCGAGGGCGAGCACGGCAAAGGCGGCACGGCCAAAGACGATGATGGCGGGGGAGGCGGCGGCGAGCTTGCCGAACACGCCGGTCAGGCCGAACATCAGTGCGCCGATATGCAGGGCGCCGAGGGCGGAACGGGGAGTCATTGCAGTCCTTGGAAGCGCGGGTTCACAAGGCTGCAGTCTAGAGGGGCGGGCGCACCGCTGTCTGTCGCGGGACTCGCGCTAGTTGTCGCCAGACTCGCGGCGCAGGGCACCGGGCGAGGCGCCGAATTCGCGTGACATCGCGGCGCAAAAGGCGCTCTGCGAACTGTAGCCGACGCGCAGGGCGATCTCGCCGATCGGCAACGCGGTTTCCCGCAGCATCCCCAGGGCCAGCCGCAGCCGGCGACCGCGGATGTAGTCCATGGGCGTCTGCCCGCATTCGGCCATGAACCGCGCATGCAGGCGGGCGTTGGACAGTTCGGCGATCCGCCCCAGGTCGGCGACCTGCAACGGGCGTGCGGCATGGCGATCGATATGCGCATCCAGCGCGGCCAGGGGCAGGCGCTTGCCGTCGCCGCTACCGGCGGCGTCGTTGTTCAGGCTGGCGAGCAACAGCACGGCGCCTTGCCGGGCGATCAGCGGGTCATGCACCGGGCTGTTGGCCAACCAGTTCACCAACTGGCCCTGGCTGGCATTCAGCGGCCGCGGGCCGGGGTTGTCGAGCAGGCGCCGGCTGGCATCGGCGTGGTCGCCCAGGGATTGCACCAGCCAGTGTTCGTCGGGCACGTCCAGCACCAGGCAACGGCTGCCGTCCGGGCTGCCGCAGGTGTGGTGGGCGTCATAGGGAATCACCGCGACGCTCTGCTGCACGACCCGGCTGCCGCGCCCTTCGATTTCGAAGTCGAGCCGACCCGAGAGCCCGAACACCAGTTGGGCGTGGGCGTGGCTGTGGACGATCAACTCGTCGCTGTACTGGCGCAGGGTCAGGAACGGTCCCATGGCGGTCTCCTCGGCAAGTCCGCAGTCTATACCGGTTGAACTTGAAGCGGTTATGTCAGGTCGGCGGCTGTCATCAGACTGTCGCGGGAGTGTCATGGTGCATTAACTGCCCCGATGCAAGCTCAGGAAAAATCCGGAGAATGCCCATGACCCGTGCGGAGCTCGCCAAACCCAGCCGTAAGCAACGTGTGCGAACCCTGTGGATTTCCGATGTGCACCTCGGCACCCGCGATTGCCAGGCGGAGCACCTGTCGCAGTTCCTCAAGGGCTATCACGCCGACCGGGTCTACCTGGTCGGGGATATCATCGACGGCTGGAAGCTGCGCAGCGGCATGTATTGGCCCCAGGCCCACACCAACGTGATTCGGCGCCTGCTGACCATGAGCAAGCGCGGCACCGAGGTGATCTATGTCACCGGCAACCATGATGAGTTCCTGCGTCGCTATTCGAAGCTGATCCTGGGCAATATCCAGCTGGTGGACGAAGCGGTGCATGTCACCGCCGATGGTCGCAAGCTGCTGGTGATCCACGGCGACCAGTTCGACGTCATCACCCGCTACCACCGCTGGCTGGCTTTTCTCGGCGACTCGGCCTACGAGTTCACCCTGACCCTCAACCGCTGGCTGAACCACTGGCGGGCGCGTTACGGTTATGGCTACTGGTCGCTGTCGGCGTACCTCAAGCACAAGGTCAAGACCGCGGTCAGCTTCATCAGCGACTTCGAGGAGGCCATCGCCCACGAATGCGTGAAGCGTGGCCTGGATGGCGTGGTCTGCGGGCATATCCACCACGCCGAGATTCGCCAGGTCGGTGAAGTGGAGTACCTCAACTGCGGTGACTGGGTCGAGTCCTGCACGGCGCTGATCGAGCACTGGGATGGCACCATCGAGCTGTATCGACTGGCGGATGCCCAGGCTCGCGAGGCCCAGCTCAAGCTGGAGCTGGAGAAGGTCGCGCAGGTCGGTTGATGATCGTTCAGGCCGACTGCTGTTCCATCGCCGCCTTGTAGATCGAGTTTTTCGGCTGGGCGAACAGGCGTTGCAGCATCGGCTCGAAAAAGCTCAGGGGCAGGGTGTCGTAGGCCGGGTCGAAGGCCGCGGCGTCATAGCGGGCACAGAACTCGATAGTCGGTTGATACTGCGGATGCTCGCTGAACTGTTCGCGCAGGTGTCGATCCATACCCAGGTGATGGAAGAAATAGTAGCCCTGGAAGATCCCGTGCTTCTCCACCATCCACAGGTTTTCCGGGCTGACAAACGGCTTGAGGATCGCCGTGGCGATATCCGGGTGATTATAGGAGCCGAGGGTGTCGCCGATATCGTGGAGCAGGGCGCAGACCACGTATTCCTCGTCCCGTCCATCGCGCCAGGCGCGGCTGGCGGTTTGCAGCGAGTGGGTCAGGCGATCCACCGGGAAGCCGCCGAAGTCCCCTTCCAGCAGCCTCAGGTGGGCCACGATCCGCGCCGGCAACTGCCGGGCGTAGGCACTGAAGTCGGCGGCGATGATCGCCCAGTCTTCCTCGGTACCGTCCTGCATATGGGTAAAGCGGGCCTGGACATTCATCGGCGGTCCTTTCCTGTGCTGTGGATCCTGCCTTCAGTCTAGGCCGCGCCCCGCGTCTGACAGTGGCTGCGCGAGACGGATCGCTGGCTTGCGGGGCCTCGATGGGTGGCCTAGAACGGCACCTTGCCCAGCAACATGTCGCGGTACATGACGAAATCGCCCAGCAGGCTGTAGAAAGGATGCTGAAAGGTTGCCGGGCGATTCTTCTCGAAGAAGAAATGGCCGACCCAGGCGAAACTGTAGCCGGCCACCGGCAGCGCCCACAGCAACCACCAGGCCGAGCGACCGATCGCCATGGCGAGAATGAAGATGACCAGGCTGGTTCCGACGAAATGCAGGCGACGGCAGGTGCTGTCGCCGTGCTCGCTCAGGTAGTAGGGGTAGAACTCGGCAAAACTGTTGAATTTCCTGGCGTTTTCCAAAGCGTACTCTCCGTGCTTCAGCGATGGGGCGCGGGCGGTTCCCCGGGGAGCTTATTTGAGTCTAGAGTCATTAGCTGTAACGACCAGTGACAATAGGCGCCACTTTAGTATCCTTAGGCCATCAGTCGTAATATGCGGCTTACCATGTAAGAAAAGGCCATGAGCGAAAGAACGACTTCTGCAAGCTGGGCGATGGGGATTGTCAAAGCGCTGGAGATGGACGGTCTGGATTGCCGTGCCCTTTTCAAGCAGCTCGGGCTCGATTATGCCGCGCTGGATGACCCTGACGCGCGCTTCCCCCAGGACTCCATGACGCGGCTCTGGCAGCGTGCGGTGGAACTGTCCGGCAACCCGGCGATCGGCTTGAACATGGGCAAGGTGGTGCGTCCGGCGTCTTTTCATGTGGCCGGTTATGCGTTGATGTCCAGCCAGACCCTGGCCGAAGGTTTCATGCGCCTGGTGCGCTACCAGCGGATCATTGCCGAAAGCGCGGACCTGAGCTTTCGCCTGCTGCCCGAGGGCTATGCGCTGATCCTCACCGTGCATGGCGATCACCTGCCGCCGACCCGGCAGAGCGCCGAGGCATCGCTGGCTTGCGCCCTGGCCTTGTGCGGCTGGCTGACCGGGCGTACGTTGCAGCCGCGCAAGGTCCTGGTCCAGGGCTCCCAGCCGGAAGACATCGGACCCTACAAAGAAGTGTTTCATGCGCCGCTGGTGTTCAACGCGCCCTACGACGCGCTGATTTTCGAGAAAGCCGATATGGAAGCACCGTTACCCACCGCCAATGAGGCGATGGCCCTGTTGCATGATCGCTTCGCTGGCGAATACCTGGCGCGCTTTTCCGAGAGCCGGGTGACCCACAAGGCGCGCCAGGTCTTGTGTCGGTTGCTGCCCCAGGGCGAGCCCAAGCGCGAGATGGTCGCGCAGACTTTGCACCTGTCGCAGCGGACCCTGCAGCGGCGCTTGCAGGAGGAGGGCACGAGCTTCCAGACCCTGCTCGACGACACCCGTCGCGAACTGGCCGAGCAGTACCTGGCGCAGCCGCGCATGACCCTGCTGGAAATCGCCTATCTGCTGGGCTTTGCCGATCCGAGCAACTTTTTCCGCGCGTTCCGCCGCTGGTTCGAAGTGACGCCCGGCGAGTACCGGGCGCGCCTGCTGGGGACGGTGGCGACGGTCAGTGACGCCAGAATGCCGGAATACACAGCACGAACACTGTGATGATCTCCAGCCGGCCCAGCAGCATGCCCAGGGACAGGATCCACTTGGCCCCGTCCGGCAGGCTGGCGAAGTTGCCCGAGGGGCCGATCACTTCGCCCAGGCCGGGGCCTACGCCGGACACGGTGCTGGCGGCGCCGGTCAGGGCGGTCATCCAGTCCAGGCCGAGCAACGACAGGGCCAGGGCAATCGCGCAGATGGTGATGGCGAAGAAGAACGAAAAGGTCAGGATCGAGCGGACGATTTCCTCGTCGAGCCGGTGACCGTTGTACTTCTGCTTGATCACCGCCCGCGGATGGATCAACTGGTTGAGGTTGGCCTTGAGCAGGATATAGGCGACCTGGAAACGGAAGATCTTGATCCCGCCCGCCGTCGAACCTGAACACCCGCCGATAAAACCCAGGTAGAAAAACAGCATCAGCGAGAAATTGCCCCACAGGCTGTAGTCGCCCAGGGCAAAGCCGGTGGTGGTGACCACCGAGGTCACGTTCAGCGCCACGTGGCGCAGGGCATCGAGCCAGTGCAGGTCGGTGGTCCACCAGTACCAGGTGCCCAGTACCAGCCACGTCACCAATAGAAGCCCCAGCAACCCCTGGACCTGCTGGTCCTTGATCAGTGCCTTGCGGTGCCCGCGCAGGGTCGCGACGTAGAGGGTGAACGGCAGGCTGCCCAGAATCATCACCACCACCGCCACCCAGTGCACCGCCGGCTGATGCCACTTGGCCAGGGACTGGTCGGAGGTCGAGAAGCCACCGGTGGAAATCGCCGACATCGAATGGTTGATCGCATCGAACAGGTTCATGCCGGCCCACCAGAAGGCCAGGCTGCCGAGGATGGTGATGCCGACATAGGCGGTCACGATCAGGCGCGCCACCATGTGCGAGCGCGGCATGACTTTCTCCGAACGGTCCGAGGACTCGGTCTGGAACAGGCGCATGCCGCCGATTCGCAGCAGCGGCAGGATCGCCACCGCCATGCCGATAAAGCCGATGCCCCCCAGCCAGTGCAGCAGCGAGCGCCAGATCAGGATGCCGGGGGACATGTTGTCCAGGCCGCTGAGCACTGTCGAGCCGGTGGCGGTGATGCCCGACATGCTTTCGAAGAAGGCGTCGGCGTAGCTGGTGTGCAGGGTCAGCAGAAAGGGCAGGGCGGCGAAAATGCACACCACCACCCAGCTGGAGACGGTCAGCAGGTACATATCCCGGGGGCGCAAGTGCACCTGTTCCGGGCGACCCGGGATCACCAGGGCCAGGCCGGCGATAAAGGTGATGGTGCTGGCCCAGAGAAACGACGGCAGGTCGCTGGTGCGTTCGAAAATCACCAGGGTCAGCATGGGCACGACCATGCTGATAGCCAGGGTAATCAGGAAGATGCCGATGATGAAACCGATGATGCGCAGGGTCGGCAACGCCATGAAATAAGCTCGGGGCAGGGGAAGGGCGTCATTCTACCTGCGGGCCTGTCCATGTAAACCGCCAGGGCCGCTACGGATGTGGCTAGAATAGCCGCACATTTTCCCGAGGAGGTGGCCGATGGAGGCTCTCGACAATTTGCTCAACCGTGTTTCCGCACCGCGCCTGCTGGATCCGGCACCGACGGCGGCCCAGCGCGAAGTCCTGTTCGCGGCCGCCATGCGCGCGCCGGACCATGGGCAGATGCGGCCCTGGCGGTTCCTGACGGTAGAAGGCGCGGCTCGCGAACAGTTGGGGCAATTGCTTGCCGAGGCGGTGCAGCAGCAAGGTGGCGAAGTGACCCAGGCGGCACTCGACAAGGCCCATGGCATGCCGTTGCGGGCACCGCTGGTGGTGGTCGTGGTCGCGCGTTTGCAGGAGCATTTCAAGGTGCCGAAGTCCGAGCAACTGCTGGCCGCCGGCTGTGCGGCCCACGCGATCCTGCTGGCGGCGCACGCCCAGGGCATCGGTGCGGTCTGGCGCACCGGCGAACTGTCCTACTCGCGCCATGTGGCCAAGGGCCTGGGCCTGAGCGACGACGAGGAAGTGATCGCGTTTCTCTACCTGGGCACGCCGCAGAACGAATTGCGCCCGGCGCCCAAGGTCGACCTGACGGAGTTTGTCAGCGCCTGGTCGGCCTGAAATCCCGGGGCTTGTGTGGGAGCCGGCCGGCTCCCGCTCGATTCCGCTTGCGCAGGGACAAGGTTCAACTGGTTGTTCCCGGCTCCAGCGGCAAGTCCAGGGTGGCGATAAAGCCGCCTTGCGGATGATTCGCCAGCATCAGGCTGCCGCCATGCCGTTCCGCTGCCCGGCGCGCAATCGCCAGGCCCAGGCCATGGCCCGCCGCGGTCTGGCCGGGAGCGCGGAAGAACGGTTCGCCCAACTGTGCCAGGTGTTCGGCTTCGACGCCGGGGCCATGGTCGCGGACGCTGATTTCGATCCGTTCGCCCTGGCGCCGCGCCGAGACTTCGATGGCCTGGCCTTCGGGGTTGAAGCGCTGGGCATTGCGCAGCAGGTTATCCAGTGCCCGTTCGATCATGGTCGGCCAGCCCCTCAGGCTCAGCGCCTGTTCGGCCTCCAGTTGCACCGGTTGCTCCGTTGAGCCGAGCACGGCCTCTCTTTGCAGGACCGTCAGCAACTGATTGAGATCGACCTCTTCGGCGCTGGCCTGGTCGGCATCGACCCGGGCCAGGGCGAGAATTTCGCTGATCAGCGCTTCCAGGCGATCGCATTCGCGGGTCAGTCGCGGCCAGAGTCGTTCACGTTCCTCGGGGTTCGAACGTTCGGCCAGGGCCAGGGCGATCCGCAGGCGCGCTAGTGGCGAGCGCAGCTCGTGGGAGACATCACGCAACAATTGCCGCTGGCTGCCGATCAGGCTTTGCAGGCGGGCGCCCATCAGGTTGAAATCCTTGGCCAGCACGCCGAACTCATCGCGCCGCGCAGCCAGTTTCGCCAGGCTGTTCTGTTGATAGGTGGCCTGGCCGAGGTCATGCACGGCACCGCGCAGGCGACTCAGCGGCCGGGTGATCGACAGGGTCACCAGCAGGCTGAACAGCGTTAGCACCACCAGGGCGATGCCCAGGGCACTGAGGGGCCAGAGCAGGCTTTCACGGTGCCAGGCATCCAGCTCCGGGTGGGGAATACGGTAGATCAGCAGGTAGGTATCGCCGCTTTTCGGGCTGGTGTATTCGACCGTCAGGCGCCGCCACGGCAACCGGCGATCATCGTTGTTCTGGCGGGCCTCGAAGGCCGCGGCGCGACGAGGGAAGGTGCCCCGTACCACCGGGTCGCCGCTTTCGTTGAGGACCTGGACATCGATGTGATACTGCTTCTTGCGCTGTTCCAGGATGTCCTGGGCGGCGTCTTCGCCCTGGTTTTCATAGGTCTGGGTCCAGTCTTCGGCCAGGGTCGCCAGGCCCGGATGCCGGCTGAGGATCCAGGCGTCCTGGTTGAGCATGTGTCCGAGCAGAATCGACAATCCCGCGACAAGGGCAATGGCCAGCCAGAAGCTGGCCAGGATGCGCCAGAACAGTGATCGCACGGCAATTCCTCAACCAATCAAACAGGGAAAGCCCGGCGGCATTGGCCGTCGGGCTCGGGGTAGAAGCGGATTATTGCGCTTTTTGTGGCTGCTGTGCTTTCCAGGCCTTGAATTCGGCCCATTCGGCACGACGTTCGGCGTGTTTCTTCTGGATCTCGTCGAAGGTCTTCTGCTGGTCAGGCTTGAGCAGCGCGCGGATTTCGCCCTGGGTTTTCTGGCGAGCGGCGTCCCGTTCGTTCTTGAACGCCGTCTGGTCGGCCGGCGAGAGCTTGGCCAGGTACTTCTCGGCGAGCATCTTGCGATCGCGCATCTGTTCACCCATCAGCTTGCCGATGGCGTGGCGCTGGTCAGGGGTCAGGTCCAGTTGGCTGTAGGGCGCCCGCCAGTGATTGCCGCCGCCATGGTGTGGGCCGTCCATCGGGCCACCGCTGCCAGGCATGGCCATGGCGACGGTTGGCAGGGCTGCAGCGAACATCAGGGCGATAAGGGTCTTGCGCATGGTGTTTCTCCTTGTCTCGGTTCCGGTCAGTCCGGGTGAGTACAGATTAAGGAGATCAAGGTCAGCGGCGGTCAGCGGAGGGTAAAGCTTGGGTAAAGAGGGGCTTGGGCAGAACTTACAAAGCCGTTTTGATCGTTCCCACGCTCCGCGTGGGCATGCAGCCCTTGACGCTCCGCGTCATATGGAGCGGGCGCAGAGCGTCTCGCGAGGCATTCCCACGCTGGAGCGTGGAAGCGATCAAGGATCATCGCTGGCTCACGGTGCGTAGTAATAACCGCGGCTGCGCAACGCGACGATCCGCGGGCGCCCGTCGGGATGCGGGCCGATCTTCTTGCGCAGGTTGCTGACGTGCATGTCCAGGCTGCGATCGTAGAGGGTCAGCTTGCGACCCAGGGCGATCTGCGCCAGTTCCTGCTTGTCCAGCGGTTCGCCGGGTTGCTGCAGGAGGGCTTCGAGCAGGCGGCTTTCGGAGACGGTGAGGGTGAAGTCCTGCTGATCGATGGTGACCACGCCCCGCACCGGACTGAAACACAGGTCGCCCAGTTCCAGCTGGCTCGACGTCGCGGTCGGGTGGCTGCGGCGCAGCACCGCGCGCAGGCGGGCGGTCAGTTCCCGAGGGTCGCAGGGCTTGGCCAGGTAGTCGTCGGCGCCCAGTTCGAGGCCGAGGATACGGTCCAGGGGTTCGCCGCGGGCCGAGAGCATCACCACCGGCAGTTCCGGGTGATCGCTGCGCAACTGCTTGAGCAGCTCGAGGCCGCTGCCGTCGGGCAGCATCACGTCCAGCACCACCGCCGCCGGGGCGCTGTCGGCCAGGGCCTTGCGGGCGCTGAGGCCATCGTGGCAGGCACGTACCTGAAAGCCTTCCTGGCTCAGCCAACTGGTCAGGAGCTCGCACAGCTCCTGGTCATCGTCTATCAGTAACAGGTCGCTCATGAAGTTCTCGATAACAGATCGCCCGATGGCGCTCTCAATTCAACCATTGCCGGCGCTGTCTGCGCCCGCCACTGGCGAAGATACCGCAGAGCAGGGCCAGGAGTGCAACTCCCCCTCCGGTGACAAACCATTGCTGCTGGTCGGTCAGCAGGCGGGGAACAGGGTTGGCCTGTGCCTCTTTGAGTTGCAGCTTGAGGCGTTGGTTCTCCTGACGCAACCGGCTGAGCTGGGCGCTTTCACGCTCGGCGTCGGCGCTGGCCAGCTGCTTGCTCAGTTCTTCGCGCTGTCGCTCGCTTTCTTTCAGGCGTTGCTGCAAATCGGTGATCTGGCTTCCGGCGCTCAGGGACAGGGGCGTGGAATTGCCCGTGCCGCTTTCTTCAGCCTGGGCGATTGCCCCGATCGATAACATGACGCACAGCAGACACAACGGACCTTTACGCATCGGAAACTCCTGATTCCAATCGGTATTCAGAACGTTGTCGGCTGTCGAACGAGAATAATGAGCGATTGCCTGCGCGATGATCCCTGGCGGGGCATCGCGCCGGCGCCGGCTCAGGGCATTGATTGGCGGAATGGCTTGACCAGGACGTGGCCGTAGACGCCGGCGGCGACGAACGGATCGGCCTCGGCCCAGGCCTGTGCGGCTGCCAGGGACTCGAACTCGGCGACGATCAGGCTGCCGGTGAAGCCGGCGGCGCCAGGGTCGTTGCTGTCGATGGCCGGATGCGGTCCGGCGAGGATCACCCGGCCCTCGGCATTGAGCTGTTGCAGCCGCTCGATATGCGCCGGACGTGCCGCCAGGCGTTTTTCCAGGGAGTTCTCGACGTCGGTGGCAATGATTGCGTAGAGCATGTCAGTCCTCGGTTTTTGGCGTGGTGGGATCGGCGTCGTGCAGATGGCGGGACAGGTAGATACCCTGGCCGATCAGGAACAGCAGGGTCATGCCCAGGCTGCCGAATACCTTGAAGTCCACCCAGTACTGCTGGAAGGTGAACGCGACGAACAGGTTGGCCGCGCCACAGAACAGGAAGAACACGATCCAGGCGACGTTCAGGCGCGTCCAGACCGGGTCCGGCAGGTTCAGGGCATGCCCCATGATGCGCTTGATCAGCAGGCGGTCGCCGATGAAATGGCTGCCGGCAAAGGCCAGGGCGAACAGCCAGTTGACCACCGGTGCCTTCCACTTGAGGAAGGTTTCACTGTGGAAGGCCAGGGTCAGGCTGCCGAACACCAGGCAGGCGACCAGCGTCAGCCACTGGCTTTTCTCCAGCTTGCGTTGCTTGACGAACAGGGCGCCGTAGACCACCAGGGAACTGATGATCAGCACCGCCGTGGCGCTGTAGATGCCACCGACCGTCACATTGTTGCCGGCGATGTCGATGATGCGGGGTTCGATTTTATAGACGATGAAAAACAGGAACAGCGGGATGAAATCGATGAATTGTTTCACAGTGGCAGCCAGAAGCAGGATGTAGCGGCATAATAACAAACATACTTGCCAGCGAAAGCGCCACCTAGAGGTTATTCAGTTCCCGTGGAAATCGACCTGCACTGCCATAGCACGGCTTCCGACGGCGCCCTCGCGCCCGCGGTCCTGGTTGCCCGTGCGCACGAGAAAGGCGTGCGAGTCCTGGCCCTGACCGACCATGACACCCTGGAGGGCCTTGCCGAGGCCCGGGCCGCGGCGGATGCGCTGGGCATGCGGCTGGTCAATGGCGTCGAGTTGTCCTGCACCTGGGGCGGCGCGACCATCCACGTGCTGGGGTACGGCTTTGATGTCAATGCGCCGGCGCTGGTCGAGGCCATCGCCAGGCTGCACGAGGGACGCTGGCTGCGCTCCGAGGAAATCAGCCGCAAGCTCGCCCTCAAGGGCATGCCCGGTGCGCTGGACGGCGCGCGGGCGATCCAGCAGGAGCTGGGCGACAGCGGCAATGCGCCGGCGCGCCCGCATTTCGCCGACTTCCTGGTCCGCGAGGGCTTCGTCAAGGACCGGGCCGAGGCTTTTCGCAAGTGGCTGGGGGCCGGCAAGCTGGGGGATGTCAAGCTGCACTGGCCGACCCTGGAGGACACCGTCGGCACCTTGCGCGCGGCCGGCGCCTGGGTCAGCCTGGCGCACCCCTGGCACTACGATTTCACCCGCAGCAAGCGCCGCAAGCTGATTGCCGACTATATTCAAGCGGGAGGCCAGGCACTTGAAGTGGTCAACGGGCACCAGCCGGCCGAGCAGGTCGGCAGCCTGGCGATCCTGGCCCGTGAGTTCGGGCTGCTGGTCAGTGCCGGCAGCGATTTTCATGGCCCTGGAGGCTGGTCCGAGATCGGTGAGTACCGCCCGCTTCCCGAAGATCTGCCGCCGCTCTGGTGTCGGTTCAAATATGACCAGCCAACAACCGCATGCGTCTGAACAGGTAGAAAATGTGAGTCAATTTTTCCAGATTCATCCGGAAAACCCGCAGGCGCGCCTGATCAAGCAGGCGGTGGAAATCATTCGCAAGGGTGGGGTCGTGATCTATCCGACCGATTCGTCCTATGCCATCGGCTGCCAGATCGGCGACAAGAATGCGGTCGAGCGTGTGCGGCGGTTGCGGCAACTGGATGACAAGCACAACTTTGCGCTGATCTGTGCCGACCTGTCGCAACTGGGCCTGTTCGCCAAGGTCGACACCGGCCTGTTCCGCCTGCTCAAGGCTCATACGCCAGGGCCCTACACCTTTATCCTGAATGCGACCCGGGAAGTGCCGCGGCTGCTGCTGCACGCGAAAAAACGCACCATCGGCCTGCGTATCCCCAGTCATCCGATTGCCCTGGCGCTGTTGGCCGAACTGGGCGAGCCGCTGATGAGCGTGAGTCTGATCATGCCCGGCGACAGCGATCCGATGATCGATCCCTACGAGATCCGCCAGTTGCTCGAACATCAGGTCGACCTGATCATCGATGGCGGCTTCGGCGGGATCAAGGCGTCCACCGTGATCAATCTGGCCGATGGCGAGCCGGAAGTGGTGCGGGTCGGTTGCGGCGATCCGGCTCCCTTCATGGTCGAGGCCTGAATGTCCGCTGTTGAAACGGTCGACAGCCAGGCCGGAGCGCAGCAGGAACTGCCCTTTGCCATGGTCTATGGCCAGGCGGTCATGGAAATGCCGCTGGACCTGTATATTCCGCCGGATGCCCTGGAGGTCTTCCTCGAGGCCTTCGAAGGCCCGCTGGACTTGCTGCTGTACCTGATCCGCAAGCAGAACATCAATATCCTCGACATCCCGGTGGCGGAAATCACCCGCCAGTACATGGGCTATGTCGAGCTGATGCAGTCGGTGCGCCTGGAACTGGCGGCCGAATACCTGGTGATGGCGGCCATGCTCGCCGAGATCAAGTCGCGCATGCTGCTGCCGCGTTCGGCCGAGGTCGAGGAGGAAGAGGACGACCCGCGTGCCGAACTGATCCGTCGCCTGCAGGAATATGAGCGGTTCAAGGCGGCGGCCGAAGGCATCGATGAATTGAGCCGGGTGGGCCGCGACGTCGTCGTGCCCAAGCTGGACGCCCCGGAAGCGCGGGCGCGCAAATTGCTGCCGGACGTCAGTCTGGAAGAGGTCCTGCTGTCCATGGCCGAGGTGCTGCGTCGTGGCGACATGTTCGAAAGCCATCAGGTCAGCCGTGAGCAACTGTCGACCCGCGAGCGCATGAGCGATGTGCTCGACCGGCTCAAGGGCGGCGGTTTTGTGCCGTTTGTCGAGCTGTTCACCGCCGAGGAAGGCAAGCTCGGCGTGGTGGTGACCTTCATGGCGATCCTCGAGCTGGTCAAGGAATCCCTGGTCGAACTGGTGCAGAATGAGCCCTTCGGGGCGATCCATGTGCGGGCCCGAGCCGAATAACGAGCGAATCAATGAACCTGACTGAACCCCGCGAGCTGGCTCCGCTGCTCGAAGCCTTTCTGCTGGCCTCGGGAAAGCCGCAATCCCTGGAGCGTCTGTACGAGCTGTTCGAGGAAGCCGAGCGTCCCGAGCCGCCGGTCTTCAAGAAAGCCCTGACGCTGCTCGCCAAGTCCTGCGATGGCCGCGCCTTCGAACTCAAGGAGGTGGCTTCCGGCTATCGCCTGCAGATTCGCGAGAAGTTCTCGCCCTGGGTCGGCCGGCTGTGGGAAGAACGCCCGCAGCGTTATTCCCGGGCGATGCTGGAAACCCTGGCGCTGATCGCCTATCGCCAGCCGATTACCCGGGGCGAGATCGAGGACGTGCGCGGGGTGGCGGTCAACAGCCAGATCGTCAAGACCCTGCTGGAGCGCGAATGGATCCGGGTGGTCGGTTATCGCGAGGTGCCGGGCAAACCGGCGATGTTCGCGACCACCAAGGCCTTTCTCGACCACTTCAACCTGAAGAATCTCGACGACCTGCCGCCACTGGCGGAACTGCGCGAACTGGAGCCGGACCCGGTGCTCGACTTCGAGGATGCGCCGGTGCCCGAAAGCCTGCAGGCCCTGGCCGACGCCAGCGCCGATCCGGAGGCGGTGGAGGAGCCGAAGGAAGAAACCAGCTTCCATACCCTGCTGCTGGAACTGGACTCGATGGAGGAAGGCATCAAGACCGACTTCGACGACTTGCTCAGGGATGGCGATAGCCCGCTGCCGAGCGGGGAGTTCCAGGAAGAACCCGGCCTGGAGCTGCCTGGCGAGGGCGAGGAAGCGCAGGCCGTCGAGACGCTCGATGAACCGCAGCCCGAGCAGGATTCCGACGAACTGCCCGATGAGCCGGAGGAGGATCTGGTCGGTGCCGCCGAAGCCCGCGAGCGCCTGCTGGCCGCCGTCGCCGCACTGGACGCCGCCGCCCGGCCCGGGTTGAGTGACGAGGAGGCGGAAGCCCAGGCCCTGGCCGAAGCCATCGAGAACGAACGGCGCCAGTGGGAAGACTGATTGCCGCGACGGGGTGCGCCGACAAACTGCTACTCTGTGATGCGCGAAGCCGCGGATCCGCGTATGATTCGCGACCCTTCGACGATCCCATCGTCCAGAACAGGTTTTTTATCTCTTCAGGCCAGGCCTGAATCGACACACCGGGAGGTGCCCAGATGAGTGACAACGATCAGAAAGACAGCCAGGAAATCGGCCCAGCAGGCGAAAAACTGCAGAAGGTCCTCGCCCGTATCGGCGTCGGCTCGCGCCGCGACGTGGAAGGCTGGATCAGCAAAGGCCGGATCAAGGTCAATGGCAAAGATGCCACCCTTGGCCAGCGTGTCGACCTGCACGACGCCATCACCATTGATGGCAAGGTCATCAAGCGCGAAGAAGCGGCCGAATCGGTTCGCCGCGTGATCATGTACAACAAGCCCGACGGCGAAATCTGCACCCGTGACGACCCGGAAGGGCGCCCGACCGTGTTCGACAAGCTGCCGCGTCCGAAAGAAGGCCGCTGGATCAATATCGGTCGCCTGGACATCAATACCACCGGCCTGCTGATGTTCACCACCGACGGTGAACTGGCCAACCGCCTGATGCACCCGTCCTACGAGATGGACCGTGAATACGCGGTGCGTGTGCGTGGCGAAGTCGATGACGAGATGATCGAGCGGCTCAAGGCCGGTGTGGTCCTCGAGGATGGCCCGGCGAAGTTCACCGACATCCAGCAGGCGCCGGGTGGCGAAGGCTTCAACCACTGGTACCACTGCGTGGTGATGGAAGGTCGCAACCGCGAAGTCCGTCGTCTGTGGGAATCCCAGGGCCTGGTGGTCAGCCGCCTCAAGCGTGTGCGTTTCGGCCCGGTGTTCCTGAATTCCGACCTGCCGATGGGCCGCTGGCGTGAAATGACCCAGTACGAGGTCGATATCCTCAGTGCCGAGGTCGGCCTGACACCGGTGGCGATGCCGCAACTGAACGCCAAGAGCAAGGACAAGCTGGAGCGGATGCAGCGCAAATCCTCGCGTCCGATGGGCAAGACCGAGCGTGTGCGCACCTTGCGTCCGGCCAACGGTGCGGCGGCTGGCGCCGAGCGCACTTCGCGCGAGCCGCAGATCGAAGGCGAACGTCCGGCCCGCAAGCCGGCCCCTCGCCAGGATGGTGAGCGTGCACCCCGTGCTCCGCGTTCGGCAGGCCGTGGCGAGTCGCGCGGGACACCGGTGGCGGATCGTCCGGTGGACAGCAAGCGTCCGGCCAAGCCGGCACCGAAGTCCAAGCGTCCTGGCATCAGCCTGGTGGACAAGGACGCCCCGTCGGGCAAGCGCCGTGGCGCCCCGGCCGGTTCCGGTCAGCGTCCAGGGTTCGGGCGGCGCAAGCCTGAATAAGCGCCCGGCGCCTCGCTGGAATAAAAAACGCCAATCATCGGATTGGCGTTTTTTTTTGCCTGGACGCTTGCGCCTCTGGAGGGGGCAAACGAGGAATCAGCGACGGCGGGAGCCACCATTCGTCAATTTGCCGGCAACTTTCCTGGCGGGCCTGGGTGGAAAAATTTCGTTACGGCGTGTCAGGCAATACTGACGCATTTGTCAGTCGAACCCCCTGGAATCAGCCGTTCCGGCGCCCCGTAAGGAATAGTTGCCGAGCGTCCGGGCGACCGGGCTTTTTCCTCCGGTCTGCCCCCTTGTTCCCCGACACCGGTCGCGGTGTGATGCGCCCATGCCTGCCGGTGCTGGCCTGGCGGTGTACAATGCGCGGCGTTTTAACTGTGACCCAACTGCGTATCCACGCATTTTGTGCTGTCCGGTGGCTGCCTTGCGATGCCCCGAAGGCCAATACACTCAAGGCTATCCGCCTTGTTCACTCCATCGCGCCACAAGCGTGATGGGTTCGATTTCGTCACAGATAAAAACAAACAGGTGACGCATGACCCGTACTATTTCCCGCAACTGCTGCCCTCCGAATGCCTGGCGTCCATGCCGTGGCCTGGTGTGTGTCTCTCCGGTTTCGTCTATCACCTATCGCTGATACCTCGACGCCCCACGAACCTCATCAAACCTTGCGTGAGACCCTTTGTAATGAGTGGATCCATCCCCCCTTCGGGCGAGCTGAAACGCGGCCTGAAAAATCGCCATATCCAATTGATCGCCCTCGGCGGTGCCATCGGCACGGGCCTGTTCCTCGGTTCCGCCGGGGTGCTGAAATCCGCCGGCCCGTCGATGATCCTCGGCTACGCCATCTGTGGCTTCATTGCCTTCATGATCATGCGCCAACTGGGCGAGATGATCGTCGAGGAGCCGGTGGCCGGTTCCTTCAGCCACTTCGCCCACAAGTACTGGGGCGGCTTCGCCGGCTTCCTGTCGGGCTGGAACTGCTGGATCCTGTACATCCTGGTGGGCATGTCGGAGCTGACCGCGGTCGGCAAGTACATCCACTACTGGTGGCCGGACGTCCCGACCTGGGTCTCGGCGGCGGCTTTCTTCGTGTTGATCAACCTGATCAACCTGGCCAACGTCAAGGTCTTCGGTGAAGCGGAGTTCTGGTTCGCAATCATCAAGGTGGTGGCCATCGTCGGCATGATCGCCCTCGGCAGCTATCTGCTGGTCAGTGGCCACGGCGGCCCGCAAGCCTCGGTGAGCAACCTGTGGGAGCACGGCGGGTTCTTCCCCAATGGCGTCAGTGGCCTGGTCATGGCCATGGCGATCATCATGTTTTCCTTTGGCGGCCTGGAGATGCTCGGCTTTACCGCGGCAGAGGCCGACAAGCCGAAAACCGTGATTCCCAAGGCCATCAACCAGGTGATCTACCGGATCCTGATTTTCTATATCGGCGCACTGGTCGTGCTGTTGTCGCTGACGCCGTGGGACAGCCTGCTGACCACCCTGAACGCTTCCGGCGATGCCTACAGCGGCAGCCCGTTCGTCCAGGTGTTCTCGATGCTGGGCAGCAACACCGCCGCGCATATCCTCAACTTCGTGGTCCTGACCGCGGCGCTCTCGGTGTACAACAGCGGCACCTACTGCAACAGCCGCATGCTGCTGGGCATGGCCGAGCAGGGCGATGCGCCGAAGATGCTGGCACGGATCGACAAGCGCGGCGTGCCGGTGCGTTCGATCCTCGCTTCGGCGCTGGTGACCTTCGTGGCTGTGGTGATGAACTACCTGATCCCGCAGCATGCCCTGGAGTTGCTGATGTCGCTGGTGGTCGCGACCCTGGTGATCAACTGGGCGATGATCAGCTACTCGCACTTCAAGTTCCGCCAGCACATGAACCGCACGCGGCAGACGCCGTTGTTCAAGGCGCTCTGGTATCCCTACGGCAACTATGTCTGCCTGGCGTTCGTGGTGTTCATCCTCGGCATCATGCTGATGATCCCGGGTATCCAGATCTCGGTGTACGCGATTCCGGTGTGGGTGGCGTTCATGTGGGTCTGCTACGGCATCAAGAACAAGCGTAGCGCCCGGCAGGCCTTGCTGGCGGCAGAACCGTCGCTGAAGTAGGTCATTGTCGTATCCAGCGAACCCGGCCCTGTGCCGGGTTTGTTATTTCGGTATCCTGAACGCCCTGACGTCGGACGCATTTTCCCATGCTGGTGATTTCCAACAACGTGCACCTGCCGGATGCCGAGATCGAGCTGACGGCCATCCGTGCCCAGGGCGCCGGCGGGCAGAACGTCAACAAGGTGTCCAGCGCAGTGCACCTGCGCTTCGATATTCCGGCCTCGTCCCTGCCGCCGTTCTACAAGGAGCGCCTGCTGGCCTTGCGTGACAGTCGCATCACCGGTGACGGGGTGATCGTGATCAAGGCCCAGCAGTACCGGACCCAGGAGCAGAACCGCGCGGACGCCCTGGAGCGCCTGGTGGAGTTGATCCTGGCGGCGACCAGGGTCGAGAAGAAGCGTCGTCCGACCAAGCCGACACTGGGTTCGAAGAAGCGCCGGCTGGAGACCAAGAACCAGCGCGGCGCGATCAAGGCCGGGCGCGGCAAGGTCGATTTCTAGATTCGGCCAGCCTGTGGGAGCTGGCTTGCCAGCGAAGAGGCCCCTGAGGCAGGTAGTGATCATCCGACCGCCATCGCCGGCAAGCCGGCTCCCACAGGGTTCAGGGGGCTCTTGAGAGCGGCGGCCAGATTCAGGTCTTGTCCCGCAACGCGCGCTGTTTGGGTGTCTGGTGGTAGAGATAAACGCTCAGCAGCAACCCGCAAAGCGCGGCCAGCGCGGCGAACAGGAAGATCGAGGCGAAGCCGAAGCCGGACGCGATCGCGCCCACCAGCGGCCCGGTGATGCCCAGGGACAGGTCGATAAACAGCGAATAGGCCCCCACCGCCGCGCCCCGGCTGGAAGCCGGCACCAGGTTGACCGCCTCGACCCCCAGCGCCGGGAAGACCAGCGAGAAGCCGAAGCCGCTCAGCGCCGCACCGGCCAGGGCCCAATGGGCATCCGGAGCCAGCCATAGCAGCAACAGGCCGAGGGTTTCCACCGACAGGCAGGCAATCGCCACCCGAAAGCCGCCGAGACGGTTGATCAGGTTGCCGAACAGCAGCCGCGCGCCGATAAAGCTGGCGCCGAACAGGCTCAGGCAGAGGACGGCGTTGCTCCAGTGCTGGGTGGCGTAATACAGGGTGATAAAGGTTGCGATGGTGCCGAAGCCGATGGAGCCCAGCGCCAGCCCGGTGCCGTGGGGCAGGACGCGGCCAAGCACATGCAGGAACGGCAGGCGTTCGCCGGCAACGATCGGCGCGGCCTGTTTTGGCCATGCCAGCAGCAATCCGAGGCTGGCCAGCAGCAGGATGCTGACCCCCATGCTCCACAATCCCAGCTGGTTGACCATCAGTACCCCCAGTGGCGCGCCGACGGCCAGGGCGCCATAGCTGGCGATACCGTTCCAGGAGATCACCTTGGCGGTGTTCTGCGCCCCGACCCGGCCGATGCCCCAACCAATCGCGCCGGAGCCCACCAGGCTTTCGGCGCTGCCCAGGATCAGCCGGCCGATAAGCAGGCTGATCAGGCTCAGGGTCGGCCAGTCGTGGAGAAAGCTCGGCAGCAGCATGAAGATTCCGCTCAGGCCGCAACCGGCCAGGCCGTACATCACCGCGGGCTTGCTGCCCAGGTTATCGATGACCCGACTGGCATAAGGGCGACTGAGCAGGGTGGCGAGGTACTGCACGCTGATCACCAGCCCGGCGATGACCGCGCCGAAGCCCAGTTCGCTGTGGACATAGCCCGGCAGCACGGCCAGCGGGATGCCGATGTTCAGGTAGCCGATAAAGGTAAACAGGACGATGGAGACAACTTGCAGCGTGACCGCGAGGGGACGCTGGGTTTCTGGCGAAGGCAAAACGGGCACCCTGACAGCGAAGAAGAAAGATAGGTTGCTTATGATAGCGGCGGGAGGCGGCTTGCAGGGCGTCTAATCGAAAAAAATACCGGGCGGTGAGCGCTCAGGATTGGGCGGGTGCCAACAGCCGGGTGGTGACCAGGGCGGCCAGGGCATTCTCCTGGTTGCCGAAACGGGCGAGCAGGACGGCCTGTTTTTCCGGGCTGAGGTTGTTCCACAGCTCGATCATTTTTTCGGCGGTGCCGATCAGTACGCTGGCTTGGGTTTCGTCGAAAGTGTCGGTCACGTCGTGGTCCGGGGAGCGATGGCTGTGTCTGGCTGTGTGAAAAACACCGAGGGCGGTTTTTCACACGGCCAGCGTTCCAGGCGTTTCAGTCTTTGCTGTCGGCCTTGAGGCTTTCTGCGGCCTCGGTCTTTTCAGGCTGTTGGGCACTGGCTTGTTGCGGGGTTTTCTGCTCAGTCTCGTGCAGGCTTGGGAAGGGGAAGTTGGGTATCTCGTGCATCGTCGTCGCTCCTCGCAAGGTCTGTTTTTTAAATCGCTGGGTAGATCCGCGCTTTTAAAAAGCCTGGGCAGGATACAGCAGTACAAATGACAGAAAGATTTTTTTCGCCCCCGTTTGACGCCCATTCGTCAGCCCCCGAACGGCGCAGGCCAGTACGTCGGCTCCCCCCCTCAGGGGCTGACGATTATCCTGCCAATCATCTGCGGATGCAGGGCACAGAAGTACTCATAGGTGCCCGCCGTCTTGAACTCATAGGAAAAACTGTCGTTGGTGTCCAGAGCGCCCGAGCGGAACAGCTTGTGGGTTTCGGCCACCGTATGGGGGACCTGGTCGTCGTTGACCCAGGTCACCCTGGTGCCGGGCGCGACGGTCAGGTCCTTGGGCCCGAACATGAATTCCTTGATATCGATTTTCACTTCCTGTGCCCACACCGGGATCGAGAGCGCCAGGCACGCCAGGACCAGCCCCTGCAAAAGTCTTTTCATTCGCCTTTTCTCCTCAGATCAGTGTCGAGTCAATCAGCGCCAACGGGTGGGCGCCTTGTGTCGCGCGGATATCGGTGATCCCAAGATAATTGCGCAACTGGTCGGCGGCGACTGTCATCGGTCCCGGTGACGGCGCGGCTCCCGGCGCCGGTTGCGGGTAGGCGGTACCGCGCGCGGTGTGAAAGGTGATATTGCCTTCGACCTTCTGGATCACCTGGTGGATATGGCCGTTGAGCACGGTCACCGAGCCATATTTGCGCAGCAGGGCAATGGCCTGGTCGCCGTCCTCGGTCCCCCAGCCCCAGGGCTGGTAGATGGTCCACAACGGAATATGGGTGAACACCACGATCGGCGTGCTGGTCGCCACCGCGCGCAGGTCATCGGCCAGCCAGGCGAGCTGGTCGGCGCCGAGGTTGGCCTCGTGGCCGGCCTGGAAGTTGAACACGTTGACCAGCGCGATGAAGTGCACGCCATGGTCATCGAAGCTGTACCAGCCATTGCCCCTGGTGCCCTTGCCGTAGCGCTGCAGGTAGAGCTGGCCGCCACCCTCGTCGAGGGTATCGTGTTCGCCCGGTACATAGTGCACGGTCGCGGGCAGCGCCTTGAGCAGTTGCGCGGCGGTGTCGAACTCCTCGGGCTTGCTGAGGTGGGTGATATCCCCGGTGTGGAGGATCAGTGATGGCCGCCTGGGCAATGCGATGACCTTGTCTATGGCCACCTGCAGGGTTTTCACCGGCTCGGGATTGGCTTCCTTGTTGAAACCGATATGCGAATCGCTGATTTGCACGAAGTGAAAACTCACGGCCAGCGCGGCTGGGTCCGTGGGTTGGCCGTTCTGGTCCAGGGCAAAGGCGCGCGGAATCCCGCCGCTCAGCGCCCAGAGAACGCCGGCGCCGGCCCAGGCCGAGCATTTGAGCAGGCTCCGGCGGGCGGGGTCGAGCGGGCCGTCGGTACGTTTGTCGTGGGGTATCGGGTGCAGGTCCATGGGAACGCCCTCGCTGGCGGTCTACAGTGATTGAGCTCACATCTGTAAAACCGGGCGGCGCGGGGCTTTATTCCAGAAAAAAAGAAAATTCTTTCGGGAATAAAACACAACCTTTCACCGTTACAGGAACAAAGGTATCGGAGCCACTATGACGCGATTCGAGGCGCTGTTCGCACCGCATCTGGATGCGGCCTATAACCTCGCGCGCTGGCTCACCGACAGTGACAGCGCTGCGCAGGATGTGGTCCAGGAAAGTGCCTTCAGAGCCTTCAAGTTCCAGCACCGCTTTGTCGACGGCAATGCCAGGGCCTGGTTCCTGACCATCGTGCGTAATGAAAGCTACAACTGGCTGAGGACTTCGATGGGCGCGCGCTGGGTAGCCATCGACGAGGAGTGGCTGCAGGACGATCCGGCGCTGGCCGATGTGCACGGCCCCGAATCCAGGATCGTCCAGGCCCAGGCGACCGAGCAGGTCCGCCAGGCGCTGCTGGCGCTGGCACCGGTGTTTCGCGAAGTGATCGTCCTCAAGGAGTTGGAAGACATGCCCTACAAGGACATAGCGAGAATCGTCGATATCCCCTTGGGCACCGTCATGTCACGGCTGGCCCGGGCCCGCGCGATGCTCAAGCGCGAACTGCTGAAGTTGCACCCTTATGAATGACCTCGACTGCAAGACCTGTGAGGTGTTGATCCATGGCTACCTCGACCATGAACTGGATGCGGCGACCACGACGCGGGTGGACGGGCATCTGGCGGGCTGCGAGCAGTGCGCGCGACGGCATGAGCAGGCTCGTCAATTGATCGACGATGTCAGGAAGCGGGCGCCTTATTACCGTGCTCCCGAGGCCTTGAACCTGAGCCTGCTGGGCGCTGCCCCGACGCGCCCTTCGGCGGCAGCGGGTTTCATGCAGGGACTGCGGGCGTTATCGGGGCGCTGGTGGGCGCCGGCGTTTTCGACCCTGGCGTTGAGTCTCGCGGTCATGCTCTACGTGGTGACGCCGTCCGCCGAGCAACCCTGGCTGGATGAAGCGGTGTCCAGTCATGTGCGTTCGCTGATGGCCGAGCATTTGAACGATGTGGTGTCTTCCGACCGGCATACGGTGAAACCCTGGTTCACTGGCAAGCTCGATTTCGCGCCACCGGTCTTCGACTATGCGGCCCAGGGGTATCCGCTGCTGGGCGGGCGACTGGATTACCTGCAACACCAGACCGCCGCTGCGCTGGCGTATCGGCATGCCAGGCACACCATCAACCTGTTTGTCCTGCCGACAACCGAGTCTGATCGGGCGCTGGAGAGCCTGTCTTTGCGGGGATACAACGTGGTGGCGTGGCGACGCGATCATCTGCGCTTCATCCTCGTCTCGGATCTGGAGAAGGGCGAGCTGGAGGCCTTCGGGAAGCTGATCGAAAAGGGGTCGTGACTCCGTTGGGCATCAAGCCTGGTCTGATCGCGAGGGCACGATTGAACCGGTAGGAGCCGGCTTGCTGGCGATGCAGACACTGCGGTCCTTCAGACAGATCGCGTTATCGTTCATCGCCAGCAAGCCGGCTCCCGCAGGACCGGGTCCGGCCAGAGCCTGTCGTTGTGTCAGTCCTTGCACACCGCCGCAATCGCCTGTGCCAATGCATCCAGACGCGTCGCGTCGATACCGGCGACGTTGGCGCGTCCGGAGCTGACCATGTAGATGCTGTACTCGTCGCGCAGGCGCTTGACCTGGGCAGGCGACAGACCGGTGTAGGAGAACATTCCGCGCTGCACGCCGATATGCGCGAAGCGTTCCGCCAGGCCATGGGGCTGGAGGGCTTCGACCAGGCCGCTGCGCAACTGCGCGATCCGCAGGCGCATGGCTTCCACTTCGTCGGCCCACAGGCTTCTCAGCTGGGGATCGGCAAGGATGGTCATGACCACCGCCGCGCCGTGATCCGGCGGGTTGGACCACAGGTTGCGCGCCACGGCGGCCAGTTGGCTACGGACATCCAGCAGCTTGTCGGCGTCGGCGGTGCAGACGATCAGGGCGCCGGTGCGCTCGCGGTACAGGCCGAAGTTCTTCGAGCAGGAACTGGTGATCAGCACTTCGGGCAGTTCCCGGGCGAACAGGCGCACGGCCCAGGCATCCTGCTCCACGCCATCGCCAAAGCCCTGGTAGGCGAAGTCGATCAGCGGCAGCAGTTCGCGGCGGCGGACGATATCCAGCACCTTGTACCAGTCGTCGTGGGACAGGTCGAAACCGGTCGGGTTGTGGCAGCAGGCGTGCAACAGCACCACGTCGCCCCGGGGCGCCTGCTCCAGGGCGGCCAGCATGCCCTCGATGTCCAGGCGGTTGTCGGCGTCGACGTAGGGGTAATGGCTGATCTTCAGGCCGGCGGCGGCGAAGATGGTTTCATGGATCGGCCAGGTCGGATCGCTGAGCCAGATGCCGCGCCCGGGCAGGCAGTGGGCGATGAAGTCCGCGCTCAGGCGCAGGGCACCAGTGCCGCCCGGTGTCTGGGTGGCCCCGACACGCTGGCCGGCGATCAGCGGCGAGTCGGCGCCCATGACCAGTTCGGTCAACAGGCTGCCGAAACGCAGGTCGCCATGGCCGCCGATATAGGACTTGGTCATCTGCCCGTCCACCAGCTTCTGCTCGGCCAGCTTGACCGACTGCAGGATCGGCGTCAGGCCCTGGGCGTCCTTGTAGACCCCCACGCCGAGGTCGAACTTGGCCGGGTTGGGGTCCTGGGCATAGGCCTCCAGCAACCCGAGAATCGGATCGCCAGGGACGCGCGCGATGGCGGTGAAATGCATTATTTACGGCCCTCGGCGGATTTGCTGACCTCGTCAGTGCGTGCCGCCATGATGAAATCGTTACGGTGCAGGCCCTTGATCGAGTGGCTCCACCAGGTAACGGTGACTTTGCCCCATTCGGTCAACAGGCCCGGATGATGGCCTTCGGCTTCGGAGATTTCGCCGACGGCATTGGTGAAGGCCAGGGCGAACTTGAAGTTCTTGAACAGGTAGACCTTCTCCAACTGCATGATGCCGTCGCGAACTTCGATATTCCAGTCCGGAATCTGTTTGATCAGCACCGGCAGTTCTTCATCGCTGACCTGTGGGGCATCGGCGCGGCAGGCTTCGCAGTGGGCTTGGTTCAAGGTGTTCATGGTGTATTCCTGTGGCTCGTTTTTGTTCGGTGGACGCCACCCGCCCATGCTCGGTGAAAGTGCGCGGGCGAGAAAGGCTCAGGTAATGGCAAAAGCCGCGGATCAGGCAGCCTTGGGTTTGGGTGGGAATTTCGGGGCGTGCAGGCCCAGCTTCATCCCTTGCTCGACCATGCCCATGATGTCCTCGTGGGCCAGGTCGAACAACCGCTTGAGGTTCGGCAGCGTGAAGTAGATCGGCTGCAGGATGTCGATGCGATACGGGGTGCGCATGGCTTCCAGCGGATCGAACGGTTGATGTTCGGGCGTATCGGACAGGCTGTACACCGTCTCCTTGGGCGAGGAGAGGATGCCGCCGCCATAGATGCGCCGGCCCTGCGGGGTGTCCACCAGGCCGAACTCGATGGTCATCCAGTACAGGCGCGCCAGGTAGACCCGTTGTTCCTTGCTGGCCTGCAACCCGAGCTTGCCGTAGGTGTGGGTGAATTCGGCGAACCAGGGGTTGGTCAGCAGCGGGCAGTGGCCGAAGATCTCGTGGAAGATGTCCGGTTCCTGCAGGTAGTCCAGTTCTTCTTCGGTACGAATGAAGGTGGCCACCGGAAACTGCTTGTTGGCCAGCAACTCGAAGAAGGTCTGGAAGGGGATCAGGGCCGGTACCCGGGCCACCTGCCAGCCGGTGGTGGCCGCCAGGACGGCGTTGATTTCGCTCAACTGCGGAATCCGGTCATGGGGCAGGCCGAGCTTTTCGATGCCGTCCAGGTATTCCTGGCACGCGCGGCCCTCGATCACTTTCAACTGACGGGTGATCAGGGTGTTCCAGACCGCGTGTTCGGCGGCCGGGTAGTCGATAAACCCTTGCGCATCGGGCTCTCGAGCCACGTATTGCGTCTGCTTCATACAGCTCTCCTGCTAGAGGGATCGTTCTTGTTATGTCCAGCGTTATCCCTAGTGTTGATCCGCGCCGGCAGGAAATGCATCGGGGGTGGGGGCCAAGCTGGCGAGCCTCGGGTGGTTAAATCGTAAAGTATTCGTTACGAATATCGGCTTTTGTCGAGATGACGGGGCTTGCGCGGGGTGACGAAGTGGATATCCGTCACGTAATCTTTACGAAAAACTGCAAGGCAACGAAAAAAATTGCCTGGAATCGGGCGGAAGAACCCCCGCGATGCAGTCCCGACCACCTTCCTGGGTCTTTCCATGCGTATCAAAGTGCATTGCCAGAACCGCATCGGCATCCTTCGCGACATTCTCAACCTGCTGGTGGACTACGGCATCAACGTGGCCCGGGGCGAGGTCGGCGGTGACCAGGGCAATGCCATCTACCTGCATTGCCCGAACCTGATCAATCTGCAGTTCCAGGCCCTGCGGCCGAAGTTCGAGACCATCGCCGGTGTGTTTGGTGTGAAGCGGGTCGGCTTGATGCCCAGCGAGCGCCGGCATATGGAACTCAACGCGCTGCTGGGGGCGCTGGAGTTCCCGGTGCTGTCCATCGACATGGGCGGCTCGATCGTCGCGGCGAACCGGGCGGCGGCCCAACTGCTCGGCGTGCGGGTCGACGAGGTGCCGGGGATTGCCTTGTCCCGCTATGCGCCGGATTTCGACCTGCCGGAACTGGTGCGGGCCAACAAGTCGCGGATCAATGGCCTGCGGGTCAAGGTCAAGGGTGACATCTTTCTGGCGGATATCGCCCCCCTGCAATCGGAACATGACGACAGCGAGGCGATGGCCGGCGCGGTGTTGACGCTGCACCGGGCCGATCAGTTGGGGGAGCGGATCTATAACGTGCGCAAGCAGGAGTTGCGTGGATTCGACAGTATCTTCCAGAGCTCGCGGGTAATGGCGGCGGTGGTGCGCGAAGCCCGGCGCATGGCGCCGCTGGATGCGCCGCTGTTGATCGAGGGCGAGACCGGTACCGGCAAGGAACTGCTGGCGCGCGCCTGTCACCTGGCCAGTCCGCGAGGCCAGGCACCGTTGATGGCGCTCAATTGCGCGGGGTTGCCGGAGTCGATGGCCGAGACCGAGCTGTTCGGCTATGGGCCTGGCGCCTTCGAGGGCGCACGCGCGGAAGGCAAGCTCGGGCTGTTGGAACTGACGGCCGGCGGCACGCTGTTTCTTGATGGCGTCGGCGAGATGAGCCCGCGCCTGCAGGTCAAGCTGCTGCGCTTTCTGCAAGATGGCGGTTTCCGCCGGGTCGGCAGCGACGAAGAGGTTTATCTCGATGTGCGGGTGATCTGCGCCACCCAGGTCGACCTGTCGGAACTGTGCGCCCGGGGCGAGTTTCGCCAGGACCTGTATCACCGTCTCAATGTGCTGTCGCTGCACATCCCGCCCCTGCGCGAATGCCTGGACGGACTGACGCCCCTGGTGGAGCACTTCCTCGACCAGGCCAGCCGGCAGATCGGTTGCCCGTTGCCGAAACTGGCACCGGCGGCCATGGAGCGCCTGAGTCATTACCACTGGCCGGGAAACGTCCGGCAATTGGAGAACGTGCTGTTCCAGGCGGTTTCGCTGTGTGACGGCGGTTTGGTCAAGGTCGAGCATATCCGCCTGCCGGACTACGGCGTACGCCAGCCCCTGGGGGACTTTTCCCTGGAGGGCGGGTTGGACGAGATTGTCGGGCGGTTCGAGAAGGCGGTGCTGGAGCGCCTGTATTCGGAGCATCCGAGCAGTCGTTTGCTGGGCAAGCGGCTGGGGGTTTCCCATACCACCATTGCCAACAAGCTGAAGGCCCATGACGTTGGCAAGCACGAGTAGGCCGGTGTGGGGGCGAAGCTTTCAGCAGCCTCGGGGGGGGGGCTCTCTCGCGAAGCCGCTCCGCCCCACACCAATCAGATCCTCATGTCGATCAGATGTGGAAGTAACCCACGCATGAGTCAAACGGCAGGCGCTTGAGTTCGATCTTGTTCATGTCGAACACTTCGCGCAGCGCCTTGGTTTCGCCCGGGAAGTTGCGGTAGGCGACTTCGTCGAGAACCACGATGGCGCCCTTTGGCATGTACGGCAGGAAGGTTTCCAGCGCGACCTTGGTCGGCTCGTACAGGTCGGTGTCGAGGATCAGCATGGCCACTACCAGGTCCGGACGGGTCTTGACGAACTCCGGCACGGTCTTGCAGATGTCGCCTTTCACCAGTTCGCAGCGTGGGATGCGATTGACCGGGCGCAGCAGGTCGTTGGCATTGATCATGTCCTGGATCAGCGACTGGTCGGTATCGGAGAACATGGTCTCGTTGATATCGGCCGGGTCTTCGTCCTTGTTGATGCTGGTGAAGCCTTCGAAAGTGTCGAAACCGACGATCGAGCGGTTGATCGCGTAGGGTTCGAGGATCATCGACAGGTGCATGTAGAGCATCAGCGAGTTGCCCTTGTACACGCCGCACTCGACGATCGCGCCAGGGATATCCATGACCTTCTTGAACAGCTCCATGCGCGATAAGGCGGCGGTCACGTTGATGCGGTTGGCGAAGACGAACGGTGCATCGGCCACATACTCGGCATCGACCCGCTTGAGTACACCGGCACGGGTTTCGTTGTATTCGGCTTCGGCAGGCGTGAGGCGGCGCTTGGTCATTGGTAGATTCCTTGGAAATTCGAGAAGTCGTGGGCGTGGAAGTAATCTTTGAAGCCGGCCCCGACGTCCGGGCAGGCGCTGTCGACGTTCGGCGCGCCGCGCTTGTGCAGCAGGTCGTCGAGGTGCATCAGGCGGAAGTCCACGCTGAAGCGGGTCTGCTCGGTGTAGTTGGGCACGGTGCCGTGCAGGTGGGAGCCGGAGAAGGTCAGCATCTCGCCGGTGTTGCCGGCAATCCGGACTTCCGACGAACCGTCGATATCGCCCAGTGGCACGGGGTGCACGCGGACCTCTTCGGTCAGGTTGTCCTTGGCCTTGTGACGCTGGTTGTTGATCCAGTCGTTCAGGCTCCAGTCCTTCGAGGTGTTCAGCACCGGCTTGTCGAAGTAGGCGGCGTTGATCATCATCGTCTGTTCCGGCGCGATGGTGTAGACCGGCATCCAGGTGTTGATCTGGCAGTCGACGCTGCCATACCAGGTATCGCGGTGCGGCTTGTAGGCGTAGCTGACACCGGCGTGCAGGTAATTGTAATTGGGGACGACCCGCAGGCGCGGAACGTCAAAAATGTATTCGCGCGGGTCGAGGCCGATCTCATGGATGAAACCGAGGATCAGGTCCTTGACGCGCTGGCTGTTGGTGAACTGGCCCTTGAGGCGGGTCACCCGGCTGACGAACTCTGCGACGGCCATCATCTTGTGCAGCGACTGGTGATCGGTTTCACCGTCGAACGCTGCCGTGATGCTTTCCTTGGCGAAGCCACAGAGTTCCCTGGTCGCCGCCAGTTGGGTGTCCAGGAATACCGATCCTGAATAGATGGCTTCTTTGAAGTCGGCCTTTTTCTGTAGCTGGTTGATGTACAGGTTCACGGTAGCCCTCCTGAATACTCTGGCTGATCTAGGTGTCGGCAGCACCTTGGCAAACTGAAATCAGTCACTTGCTGCTGGGGCTTGCAAGGTCCGTTCCCGATTGGCGCTTTAATGCTTGATCGATGTGTAACCCGACTGATACTTGCCGCCAGCGGCATAACTCCGCCGTTTTTTCGTCTCTAGCCGGCATGCGCAAAACCCATGTTTGTTGCCCGGGCCCCGGCCCTGTTGGGTTGTGTTGTTCAAAAAACAAGTTGGTGCAGAAATTGCTAGGGCTCTCGCAGTACAGCGGTGGGCGGCAAACGTCCGTCAGAAAGAGGAAAGACTGTGGACAAGTACCTTTACGTGGCAATGACCGGCGCCAGCCAGAATGCTCTGGCGCAAAAGGCTCATGCCAACAATCTGGCGAACATCTCTACCAGCGGCTTTCAGCGTGACCTGGAACAGGCCCGCTCGATGCCGGTGTTCGGTGACGTCTTTCCGGCGCGTGCGTTTGCCATGTCCGAGCGGCCGGCAACCGACTTCTCTCCGGGCGCGATGCAGGAAACCGGTCGTGACCTGGACGTGGCCGTGGGCGGCGACGGCTGGGTGGCGGTGCAGGCTCCCGACGGCAGCGAAGGCTACGTGCGTACCGCGAGCATGAATATTGACGCGCTGGGCGTATTGCGCGCCGGCAACGGCATGCCGGTGATGGGCAATGCCGGGCCGATCGCCGTGCCGCCCGAGTCGAAGATCGAAGTGGGCGAGGATGGCACCATCAGTATCCGCGCCATGGGTGAGGGCCCGCGTGTGGTGGCGGTGGTCGACCGCATCAAGCTGGTCAACCCGGACCTGAAGAACATGACCAAGGGCCTGGACGGGATGATCCATACCAAGGACGGCCAGCCGGCGGTGGTCGATGCCAACGTCAAGCTGGTCTCCGGTTTCCTCGAGGCGAGCAACGTCAATGCCGTCGAGGAAATGACCTCGGTGCTGGCCTTGTCCAAGCAATTCGAGCTGCATATCAAAATGATGAACACCGCCAAAGACGATGACCAGGCAATGGCTCGGGTCTTGCAGATCAGCTAATCACCACAACGTAGCGCCGTAAAACAGGCGCGCGAAGGAGAACAGAATGCTTCCGGCACTATGGGTTGCAAAAACAGGTTTGGCGGCGCAAGACACCAACCTGACCACCATTTCCAACAACCTGGCCAAC
The DNA here is from genome assembly GCF_049319725.1 of Pseudomonas sp. Mn2068. Classification (NCBI taxonomy): domain Bacteria; kingdom Pseudomonadati; phylum Pseudomonadota; class Gammaproteobacteria; order Pseudomonadales; family Pseudomonadaceae; genus Pseudomonas; species Pseudomonas sp. Mn2068. The sequence goes on from NZ_JBMOUG010000016.1 coordinate 61,962, forward strand.
GTCTCGACCACCGGCTTCAAACGTGATCGCGCCGAATTCCAGGACCTGCTGTACCAGATCAAGCGTCAGCCTGGCGCCCAGTCGACCCAGGACAGCGAACTGCCGTCCGGCCTGCAACTGGGTACCGGTGTGCGCATCGTCGGCACGCAGAAGAACTTCGCCGCCGGCAGCCTGCAGACCACCGACCAGCCGCTGGACATGGCGGTCAACGGACGCGGTTTCTTCCAGATCCTGCAGCCGGACGGCACCACGGCCTACACCCGTGACGGTACCTTCCACCTGGACAACAACGGCCAGATCGTCACCGCCAGCGGCTTTGCCCTGGAGCCGGCGATCGTGATCCCGAACAACGCCCAGACCTTCACCGTGGGCAAGGACGGCACTGTATCGATCACCGTTGCTGGCAACCCGGCTTCGCAAGTGATCGGCAACCTGCAGACCGCCGACTTCATCAACCCCGCCGGCCTGCAGGCCGTGGGCGGCAACCTGTTCCTGGAAACCGCCGCCAGCGGCGCGCCACAGGTCGGTACGCCGGGGCTCAACGGTTTCGGTACCACCGAGCAGAGCACCCTGGAAACCTCGAACGTCAGCACTGTGGAAGAGATGGTCAACATGATCACCACCCAGCGTGCCTACGAAATGAACTCCAAGGTGATTTCCACCGCCGACCAGATGCTCTCGTTCGTCGCGCAGAATCTGTAATCAAGTCTATGAGGCGGCCTGAGGGTCGCCTGCAACACCGTGAGGTAAGGGTCATGAATCGGTTGTTTTCTGTTCTCGCGCTGAGTGGGATTGCTGCGCTGGCAGGGTGCGTGAGTCCGCCGCCCAAGCCCAACGACCCCTACTATGCGCCGGTGTTGCCGCGCACCCCGTTGCCGGCGGCAGCGAACAACGGTTCGATCTACCAGGCCGGTTTCGAGCAGAACCTGTATGGCGACCGCAAGGCATTCCGGGTCGGTGACATCATCACCATCACCCTGAACGAGGCGACCCAGGCGAGCAAGAACGCCAACTCCAACCTGTCGAAGAAAAGCGCCACCAACATCGGCCTGACCTCGCTGTTTGGCAGCACCCCCAATACCAACAACCCGTTGGGCAGCGGTGACCTGAGCCTGAACGCCGGCTACAGCGGCACCCGTGCCACCGACGGTACTTCCAAGGCCGGCCAGAGCAACAGCCTGACCGGTTCGATCACCGTCACCGTGGCCGACGTATTGCCCAACGGCATCATCGCGGTACGCGGCGAGAAGTGGATGACCCTCAACACCGGCGACGAGCTGGTGCGGATTGCCGGCCTGGTCCGGGCCGACGACATCGCCACCGATAACACCGTACCGTCCACCCGGGTGGCCGATGCGCGCATCACCTATTCGGGGACCGGCTCCTTCGCCGATACGAGCCAGCCGGGTTGGTTCGACCGTTTCTTCCTCAGCCCGCTCTGGCCTTTCTAGGTGCCGATGACCATGTTCAACTTCAAGCATCTGATGGCGGCTGTGCTGCTGATGTCCACCGCCTTCGGTGTCCAGGCCGAGCGGTTGAAGGACATCGCCAGCATTTCCGGCGTGCGTTCCAACCAGTTGATCGGTTATGGCCTGGTGGTCGGCCTCAACGGTACGGGTGACCAGACCACCCAGACCCCGTTCACCCTGCAGACCTTCAACAACATGCTGTCGCAGTTCGGCATCAAGGTGCCGCCGGGTTCCGGCAACGTGCAGTTGAAGAACGTCGCGGCGGTCTCGGTCAGTGCCGACCTGCCGGCTTTCGCCAAGCCGGGCCAGGTGGTGGACATCACCGTTTCTTCCATCGGCAACTCCAAGAGCCTGCGCGGCGGTACCTTGCTGCTGACGCCGCTGAAGGGGATCGACGGCAACGTCTACGCCATCGCCCAGGGCAACCTGGTGGTGGGTGGTTTCGACGCCGAGGGCCGTGACGGCTCGAAGATCACCGTCAACGTTCCGTCGGCCGGTCGTATTCCCGGCGGTGCCTCCGTCGAACGTGCGGTACCGAGTGGTTTCAACCAGGGCAACAGCCTGACCCTGAACCTCAACCGCTCCGACTTCACCACGGCCAAGCGCATTGTCGACAAGATCAACGACATGCTCGGCCCTGGCGTGGCACAAGCCATCGATGGCGGCTCGATTCGTGTCACCGCGCCACTGGATCCGAGCCAGCGTGTCGACTACCTGTCGATCCTGGAAAACCTCGAGGTCGATCCGGGGCAGGCGGTGGCGAAGGTCATCATCAACTCGCGCACCGGCACCATCGTGATCGGCCAGAACGTCAAGGTCTCGCCGGCGGCGGTGACCCACGGCAGCCTGACGGTGACCATCACCGAGGACCCGATCGTCAGCCAGCCGGGCCCGCTGTCCAATGGCACCACGGCCGTGGTCCCACGCTCGCGGGTCAATGCCCAGCAGGAAGCCAAGCCGATGTTCAAGTTCGGCCCTGGCACGACCCTGGACGAAATCGTCCGGGCGGTGAACCAGGTGGGAGCGGCGCCGGGCGACCTGATGGCGATCCTCGAAGCCTTGAAACAGGCCGGCGCGCTGCAAGCCGACCTGATTGTGATCTGAGGCCGTTTCCATGGTGGATATTCGCAAGAGCGGGATCGTCAGTACCAGCGACTCGGGGGCCTATACCGACCTCAATCGCCTGAACAACCTGAAGGTCGGCGATCGCAACAGCGACGGCAACCTGCGCAAGGTCGCGCAGGAATTCGAGTCGCTGTTTCTCAGCCAGATGCTCAAGTCCATGCGTTCGGCCACCGAAGTGCTGGGCCAGGACAATCCGCTCAATACCCCGGCGGCCAAGCAGTACCAGGAAATGTATGACCAGCAACTGGCGGTGACCATGTCCCGCCAGGGTGGTGGTATCGGTCTGGCCGATGTCTTGATGCGCCAGATGTCCAAGGAAAAATCCTCGCGGCCGTCCGACAGCGGGCTCAAGGCCGGACCGCCCGCGGACGCGCTCGAGAAGCCGGTCGAGACACCGATTGCCGCGGGCACCGCGACGGCGACGCCGGGTTCGCCGTTCGTGCGTTCCAACGGCCAGCATGTGTTGTGGGCGTCGCGGGTCGGCACGCAGAACACTGCCGACGGCACGATGCGCAACGATGTCGCCAAGCTCAACGCGCGACGCCTGGCATTGCCGAGCAAGTTGGCGGATCGCCTGCTGGCCGGGCTCGTCCCGTCGGTGGATGGCGCCCAGGCCGCGCAGGCCAGGAATGTCCTGCCGCAACGCACGCCTGCCGCTGGCGCTGGCGATGGCGTGGTCAATGGCGACTGGCTGGCCATGCCGACCGGGACCATGCAGGTCTACGGGCGTGCCGTGGCCCAGCCACCGCTGGCACCGGCCAAGCGGGCGTTCAGTTCCCAGGATGAATTTGTCGCCACCATGCTGCCCATGGCGCAGCAGGCGGCCCAGCGCATCGGTGTCGATCCGCGTTACCTGGTGGCCCAGGCGGCCCTGGAAACCGGTTGGGGCAAGTCGGTCATGCGCCAGCAGGACGGCAGCAGCAGTCATAACCTGTTCGGCATCAAGACCGGTAGCAGCTGGCAGGGGCCGCAGGCCCGGGCGATCACCAGCGAATTCAGGAATGGGCAGATGGTCAAGGAGACGGCGGACTTCCGTTCCTACGCGTCCTACCAGGACAGCTTCCACGATCTGGTGACGATGCTGCAAAGCAACAATCGCTATCAAGATGTGCTGAAGTCGGCCGATAACCCAGAACAGTTTGTACGTGAGCTGCAAAAGGCCGGGTATGCAACCGACCCGGACTACGCCAGCAAGATTTCGCAAATAGCAAAAACGATGAAGAGCTACCAGAACTACGCTGCGGCGGGCGCTTCCACGAATTTATAAGGTCTGAATCATGAGTCTGCTCAATATCGGGATGACGGGGTTGAACGCGGCCAGCTCGGCTCTATCGACTACCGGCAACAACATTGCCAACGTTGATACCGCCGGTTATTCGCGTCAGCAAACCGTGCAGAGCTCCGCGGCCTCGCAGAAGTACGGCAGCGTCTTCATCGGCACCGGGACCACCCTGGCCGATGTGCGCCGGGTCTACAGTTCGTACCTGGAATCGCAGCTGCATACCGCGACCTCGCTCAACAGCGATACCTCGTCGTACCTGGCCCAGGTCACGCCGACCGACTCGATGCTGTCCGACACCAACACCGGCATGACCGCTTCCCTGCAGAAGTTCTTCACTTCCCTGCAGGCGGTCTCGGCTTCGCCGACCGACGATCCGTCCCGTCAGACCGCGCTGAGCAGTGCCAAGGCCCTGAGTGACAAGTTCAACACCATCGCCAAGCAGCTCAACGACCAGAACACCGGGATCAACACCAACCTGGCGGACATGGCCGACCAGGTGAACAAGCTGGCGTCGAGCATCGCCAGCTACAACGACCAGATTTCCAGGATTTCCCCGTCCGCCGGCGCGCCCAACGACCTGATGGACAAGCGCAACGAGGCCGTCCGCCAGTTGTCCGAGCTGGTCGGCACCTCGGTGACCGAGCGTGGCTCCAACTACGACGTCTACCTCGCCAACGGCCAGCCGCTGGTCATGGGCAACAGCACCAATACCATTTCGGCCGTGCCGAGCAAGGACGACCCGAGCCGTTCCTCGCTGCAACTGAACCGTGCCTCGAGCACCATCGATATCACCGACTCGGTGACCGGTGGCGAAATGGGCGGCCTGATCCGTTATCGCAACGAAGTGCTGAACCCGGCGCTGAACGAACTGGGGCGCGTGGCGCTGGTCGTCGCCGACCAGATGAACAAGCAGAACGCCCAGGGTATCGACAAGAACGGTAACTTCGGTTCGGCGATCTTCAACGACATCAACAGTGCGGCCCTGGTCAGCCAGCGCAGCATCGCCAAGTCGACCAACAATCCGGCGTCCGGCAACCTGAACGTGAATATCAGCGACACCGGCGCGCTGACCACCTACGACTACCAGGTGACCTTCACCAGCGGCACGAACTACTCGGTCAAGCGTTCCGACGGCACCGACATGGGCAGTTTCAGCACGGCGACCACGCCGCCGCCGGTCATCGATGGCTTCACCCTCAATCCCAACAGCGCCACGGCGATGACCGCGGGTGACAGCTTCAAGATCACCCCGACCCGCAGCGGCGCCAGCGATATCCAGACGGTGATGACCGATTCGAAGACCATCGCCGCTGCCGCGCCCCTGACCGGCGTGACCAGTGCCAACAACGGCGGGACTTATACCCAGCCGACCCTGGTCGACCAGTTGGGCACCAGCAATGCAACCAACAACGCGCAGTTGCAGGACGCCATCAAATACGGGCTGCCGGCCAAGATCGTCTTCGGTGCTCCGGGTACCGGGGCCGCTGCGGGCACCCAGAGCTACACGCTGACCGACGCCAAGGGCAATGTCATGGGCACCGGTACCATCGTACCGGGCCAGAACAACACCCTGAACCTGAAGGTCAACATGGTGGACGCCTCGGGCAACCCGGTGATGGACACCACTGTCACGCCCAACGTGCAGAAGACCTTCACGGTCCAGACCACGGTGGGCGGCAATCCGAAAGCTGGCGAAAGCTTCACCATGTCCATGACCGGCGCGGGTTCCTCGGACAACCGCAACAGCACCGCCCTGGTCGGTCTGCAGACCAAGAAAACCGTCGACACCAGCACCGCGAGCGGCGGCATCAGCCTGTCGGACGCCTATGGCAAGCTGGTTTCCAATGTCGGCACCAAGGCGGCCACGGCGAAGTCGGACAGCGATGCGACCACCACGGTACTGACCAACGCCAAGGGCGCGCGCGATTCCCTGTCCGGGGTCAACCTCGACGAAGAAACCGGCAACCTGGTCAAGTACCAGCAGTACTACACCGCCTCGTCGCAGATCATCAAGGCGGCGCAGGAAACTTTCAGCACGCTGATCAACAGTCTTTAAGGAGTCGTAATTCATGCGCATTTCCACCGCCCAGTATTACGAAACGACCGCTGCCAACTATCAGCGTGGCTACAACGACACCCTCAAGAGCGCCGCCGAGGCCAGCAGCCTGACCAAGGTCAACACCGCTGCCGATGATCCGGTTGGCGCCGCACGGTTGCTGCAACTGGGCCAGCAAAGCGCGGCGCTGACGCAGTACGGGACCAACGCTTCCGCACTCAAGACCCAATACAGTCAGACCGAAACGGCGCTGGATTCGATCCAGACGGCGATGCAGCGCGCCCGTGAGCTGGCGGTGGCCGCCAACACCGGCAGCAAGACCGATGCCGACCGCAAGGCCGCGGCCCAGGAGCTGGGGCAGTTGCAGCAGACGATTCTCGGGCTGATGAACAGCCAGGACTCCAACGGCAACTACCTGTTTGGCGGTTCGAAGACCAACACCGCGCCGTATACCGCGAACGCGGACGGCACCTACAGCTACAATGGTGACCAGTCCACCTTGAGCCTGCAGGTCGGCGACAACTTGTCGCTGGGCAGCAATATTACCGGTTGGGAGGCTTTCCAGCAGTCCATCAACACCGCACGAACCAATGTCACCATGACCGCCCCGGCGGTGGACGATGGTCGCGTGAGCTTGTCCAACGGCCAGGTCAGCAACAGTGCGACCTATGATTCCAAGTTCGCCGCGGGCCAGCCCTACACCGTGACTTTCCTCAGCAGCACGCAGTTGAAGATCACCGACGCCAGCGGCAACGACGTGACCTCGGAGGCCAGTCAGAACGGCGTCATCAGCAACAGCAACGGCGCCAACCAGTCGGTGAACTTCCGTGGCATCGACCTGGGCCTGAACATCAACCTGAAGTCCGGTGATGTCCCGGACACCGTGATTGCCGGCCACACCTTCACGTTGGCGGTACAACCGGATACCTTCAATACCTCGCGTAGCCCGGGCAACACCTCGACCTCGGTGATCACCGGTGCGACCACCACCAACCAGGCGGCCTACGCCAGTACTTTCCCGAATGGTGGGGCAATCATCAAGTTTGGTGCCGGTGGGGCCTATGACCTGTATGCCGCGCCGATCTCGGCGGACAGCAAACCGGTCTCCTCGGGCACCATGCCCGCGCTGCCTGCCGCGCAGACGATAACGGCAGCCGGTGTCACCTTCACCTTCAGTGGGGCGGCCAATACGGGCGATCAGTTCATCGTCCAACCCAACGATCACCAGACCCAGAATATCCTCGACACCCTGGGCTCGATGATCAATGCCCTCAATACCCCGAGCGACGGCATTCCGACGGCCCAGCAGAAGCAGTTGGCAACGATGAATGCGGGGATCAGTAACATCGACAGCGCGATGAACCAGGTGGGCAGTGCGACGACCACTGTCGGTACGCGTGGGTCGGCGATGGATGTACAGGCAGCGACCAACGAAAGCCTCACCCTGGCCAACACCAGCAGCCAGCAGGCGATCAGGGACTCCGATCCGGCCGAGGTGATGACCCGCCTCACCTTGCAGCAGACCATGCTGCAGGCCGCTCAACTGGCCTTCAGCAAAATCAGCCAGCTGGGCCTGTTCAACAAGATCTAGGAATCATAATCGGGCGCGCAAGCGCCCGATTGCTGTCTCCCTCGAATACCCGCCGCTGTGGCCAGCGGCTCCAGGGACGCTGCCGTCGCAGGCGCGCTCCCGTCGCTTGAGAGTCCCGCCGTGAACACCACCCCCCTTGTCAGTCTCGTCATCCCCGCTTCCAACCCACGGTTCTTTCCCCGGGCCCTGGGCGGCGCCTTGACGCAGAGTTATGCCAACCTGGAAATCATCGTGTGCGATGACAGTCCGGGCGATGAGATCGAGAAGGCGGTAGAGGCGCTGAGCGAACGGACCGGCAAGGCCGTGCGTTATGTGCGCAATCCGCAGCCGCTGGGTTATATCGGCAATCTGCAGGCGTGCCTGGACCTGGCCACGGGTGAGTACATCAAGTTCCTGCTGGACGACGATCAACTGCTGCCCGGGATTATCGAGCAGCAGGCCCAGGTCTTTATCGATCATGCAGAGGCCAACCTGGTATTGGCACAGCGCTTCTACTGGGATGCCGACGATCTCCAATTGCCTTCGCGCCTGGAGAACAGCACCCTGTCGCCGGTTTCCGGGCTGTTCAAGGCCGAAGACCTGCTGGCCATCTGCGAGAACTTCCCGGTCAACTTTTTCGGCGGCCTGACTTGCGCGCTGTTTCGTCGGGACGATCTGCTCGAGTTGCTGCCGGCCCTGACCCAGCCCGGGCATTGTTTTGTCGCGTCCCTCGACCTGGCGCTGTATATCTGCCTGTTCCGGCGTGGCAGCCTGGCTGTATTGAACAATGTACTGAGCATCGAGCGCCTGTACCCCGAGCGGATCAATCGCCAGCAGGCGATGAAGGATGCCGCCGCCACGGAAATGCAGTGGCTGCTGCAAATGCTCAAGGCCCGTAGCGGCGAGAAGGCTCCGGCCCCGGGCTGGGTACGCTACGTGCCCCTGGCAACGGCCGGGGTCCTGCCGCGGGTCTGGGAAGAGCTGCCCCTGAGCCGGACCCTCGGCACCCGGCAGACCACCCAGCACTGGCGCGTCGGTATCGCCAGCGAAAGCTTCGCCCAGCTCTACGCCGAATGGCTGGCGTGCCGCACCCTGACCGAGCCTCAGCGCAAGTTGTTGCCGGATACGCTGAGCACCTGGCCCTGGCAGCCGAAGATCGTGCCCGTGGTGATTGACGAGCCGGGCGGTAGCGCCGATCTGGAAATGACCCTGCACAGCCTCGCACAGCAGCTCTACGCACCCCAGCTGACGTTGGTCCTGTCCAGTGCCTGTACCGAGGCCACGCTGGACGGCCGGGTGTTTCGCCTGCCTCTGGAGGAGGACTGGCGCCAGCAGGTGAACGGGTTGTTGGCGCAGCTCGATGAAGCCCACTGGTTCTATCTGTTGCGTGCCGGTGACCGCCTGCCCGAGCCGGCCTTGCTGGTGCTGGCCGAGCGTATCGTGATTTCGCCGAATGCCCGCTGTATCTACAGCGACGAGGGCGGCCTGTTGGCCGGTGAATCGACGGAGCCGGTGTTCAAGCCGGATTTCAACCTCGATCTCATGCGCAGCTACCCCTATGTCGGGCGTGCCCTGGCGTTCCAGCGCGAAGCTTTTCTGGCCCATGGTGGTTTCGACGTGCGCTGCGCCGAACTGGCGCCCCACGACGTGCTGTGGCGGATGGTCGAAAGCGACGGCACGCGGGCGGTGGAGCATATTGCCGAGATTCAGCTGGAGTCGGCGTTTTCCCTGTCCCGATGGTTGTCCTTGCCCGAACTGGTCGAGCTCAACCCGTATGTCGTGCAGGCGCACCTGGAGCGACTGGGGGTCGAGCATGAGGTCCGCCCCGGTGAGGGGCGACTGCTCAATCGTATCGACTACCACTACCCGTCGCGGCCGCTGGTGTCGATCATCATTGTCAGCAAGGACCAGTGCGCAGCCTTGCAGCGCTGTGTCGAAAGCCTGCTGGAAAAGACTCTCTACACCGAATACGAACTGTTGCTGGTGGACAATGGCAGCGAAGGTGCCGAAGCGCAGGCCTGGTTGGCCGGCATGGCGCAATTGGGCAGTGACCGCCTGCGCGTACTGGAGTACCTGCCACAGGGCAATGCGGCGGCGGTGCGCAACTTCGCTGCCAGTCAGGCGCGTGGCGAATACCTGGTGACGCTCAATCCCTACACCGTGATCACCCAGGGTGAGTGGCTGGACGAGTTGCTCAACCACGGCCAGCGCCCGGAAGTCGGCGTGGTCGGGGCCAAGCTGTTCAGTCCCGACGGACGCGTGCTGCACGCGGGCTTGATCCTCGGGCTGCGTGGCCCGGCAGGCATACCGTTCTACGGCGAGGCGATGCATGCGGCTGGTTACATGTACCGGCTGCAAGTCGTGCATGACCTGAGTGCGGTGGGCGCCGATTGCCTGATGGTCCGCAAGTCGCTGTTCGATGAGCTGGGCGGATTGAATGAACAGCAGTTCGGCCAGTCCCTCAACGAAGTCGACCTGTGTCTGCGGGTCGGCCAGAGCGGTCACCTGGTGGTCTGGACGCCCCATGCGCAGTTGGCCCTGGGCGCGCAACCGGCGGTACAGCTGGAGGCCGAGCAGCAGCAACAGCGCGCCCTGGAAGAAGAGACGTTCTACAAGCGCTGGCTGCCCGTTGTCGCCCGCGATCCGGCCTACAATCCCAGCCTGACGCTGGACAGCCTGGGCGGCTCCAGCTTCAGCCTGGAGCCGGGCCTGCGCACGGGCTGGAGTGCCTTCTCCGGGCGTTATCTGCCACGGATCATGGCATTGCCGGTAAATGCCTCGGCCATCGGCCATTACCGCGTCACCCAGCCGCTGATCGAGCTGGAAGCGGCGGGGCGGGCAGTGGGGAAGACGTATTACAACTTGCCTTCGATTATCGAGGTCGAGCGTCAGTCTCCTGACGTTATCGTTCTGCAGGGTCGCTACGCCGCGCAACCGATTGATGAAATCACCGGTCTGAAGACCTACAGCCAGGCCCGCCGTATCTATGAGCTGGATGACTATGTCATCAGCGTGCCGCGCAAGAACGGACATATTCGCAACCTGCCCGACCAGGACGAAATGGAGCGCCTGGTGCGTCGCGGCATCGGCATGTGCGATCGGGTGGTGGTCTCCACCGCACCCCTGGCGGACGCCTTGTCTTCCATGCACAGCGATATCCGGGTGGTGCCGAACATGCTGGCCACGCACCTGTGGAACGGCTTGCGCAGCCAGCGCCGGACCTCAAAAAAACCGCGGGTGGGTTGGGGCGGAGGGACCAGTCACGCCGGCGACCTAGCGATCATCGCCGACGTCGTGAAGGAACTGGCCAATGAGGTGGATTGGGTCTTCTTCGGCATGTGCCCCGATGATCTGCGCCCCTATATGCATGAGTTCCACGGGGTGATCGACCTGGCGATCTACCCGGCGAAGCTGGCCAGCCTGAACCTCGACCTGGCGCTGGCACCCCTCGAGTTCCACATCTTCAACGACTGCAAGAGCAACCTGCGTCTGCTGGAGTATGGCGCCTGTGGTTATCCGGTGATCTGCACCGATACCAAGGCCTATACCGGGTATCTGCCGTGCACGAAGATCAAGACCAACACCACGGACGAGTGGCTGCAGGCGATTCGCATGCACCTGGCCGATCCCGATGCCAGCTACCGCATGGGCGATGAGTTGCGTGAGATCGTGCTGCGGGACTACATGCTGCGTGGCGACAACCTGCGCTACTGGGAAAACGGCTGGCTGGCCGACTGATTCGTGTCCCCGATGTATTGCGCCGGCTCCGTCCGCGGAGCTGGCGCGTTTCCTGCAAGTCCCCCTTCATATCGCCATAAATCGTGCATTTGGCGGCACGGCCAATCGGCCCTGAGCCATTGCGAACGATTTGACCCGGCAGTCTGGGAAGTCCCACAGGGCCCGAGCAGCTCCTGTGATGATGAAGAAGAAGGGGACGTTGATGAAGGCAGTAATTCTGGCGGGTGGCCTGGGCACGCGGATCAGCGAGGAATCGCACCTCAAGCCCAAGCCTATGATCGAGATCGGCGGCAAGCCAATTCTCTGGCACATCATGAAGCAGTACTCGGCCCACGGTATCCACGACTTCGTGATCTGCCTGGGCTACAAGGGCTACGCCATCAAGGACTTCTTCGCCAACTACTTCCTGCACACCTCCGACGTCACCTTCGACATGTCCAACAACCGCATGGACGTCCACCAGAATTACAGCGAACCGTGGCGCGTCACCCTGATCGACACCGGTGAGGAAACCATGACCGGTGGCCGCCTGCGTCGCGCCGGCCGTTACCTGGAAAACGAAGAGGCCTTCTGCTTCACCTACGGCGACGGCGTTTCGGACCTGAATATCGGTGCGCTGGTGGACTTCCACCGTGGCAGCGGCAAGCTGGCCACGGTCACCGCCGTGCAACCGCCGGGGCGTTACGGTGCGCTGGAGCGCGATGGCGACATGGTCCGCGGCTTCATCGAAAAACCCCGTGGCGACGGTGGCTGGATCAACGGCGGGTTTTTTGTCCTGTCGCCCAAGGTCTTGTCATTGATCAGCGACGATACCACGGTCTGGGAAGCCGAGCCGCTGATGGGGCTGGCTGCCCAGGGGCAGTTGAATGCCTTCCAGCATGATGGCTTCTGGCATCCGATGGACACCCTGCGCGACAAGAATCACCTGGAGCAGTTGTGGCAGAGCGGGGAGGCCCCATGGAAGCAGTGGGACTGAGCCCGGCTTTCTGGCGTGGCAAGCGGGTCCTGCTGACCGGCCATACCGGCTTCAAGGGCAGTTGGCTGGCGCTCTGGCTACAAAGCCTGGGCGCCGAGGTCAGTGGCTTTGCCCTGGCCCCGGCCACCGAGCCGAACCTGTTCGAACTGGCGCGGGTCGGCGAAGGCATCAAGGACCGGCGCGGCGACCTGCGTGACCTCGGTGCGTTGCTGGAACTGATCGCCGAGACCGAGCCGGAAATCGTCCTGCACCTGGCCGCGCAGCCACTGGTGCGTGAGGCGTATCGCGATCCCCTCGGTACCTATTCGAGCAACGTCATGGGCACCCTCAACCTGCTCGAGGCGATCCGCCAGGTGGGTGGCGTGCGTGCCTGCGTGCTGGTGACCACCGACAAGGTCTACGCCAATCAGGAATGGGCATGGCCCTATCGGGAAAACGAAGCCCTTGGTGGCCACGATCCCTATAGCAGCAGCAAAGCCTGTTGCGAGTTGCTGGCACAGTCCTACGTGGCTTCCTTCTTTCCCGCCGGGCGCTACGACGTGCATGGCCTGGCGCTGGCGACAGCGCGGGCGGGCAATGTCCTGGGCGGCGGCGATTTTTCACCGGAGCGATTGATTCCGGATGTGCTCCGCGCCTGGTCGGCGGATGAGCCGGTGACCTTGCGTTATCCACAGGCCGTGCGCCCCTGGCAGCATGCGCTGGAGCCGCTGGCCGGCTACCTGTTACTGGCGGCCGCGCTTTATGAGCGCGGGCCGGAATCGGCCGGGGCCTGGAACTTCGGGCCAGGTGAAGACGATATGTGCAGTGTCGGCGACGTGGTCGGGCGGCTTGCCGGGCGCTGGCCGCAGGCCCCGGGCCTGCGGGTCGAGCCGAGCGAGCTGCACGAAGCAGGGCTGTTGCGCCTGGACAGCAGCCGCGCGCGGCAACTGCTTGGCTGGCAACCGCGCTGGTCGTTGCAGCAATGCCTGGAACATACCCTGGACTGGCACCTGGCGTGGAAGAACGGCGCGGACATGCGGGCCTTCACCCTGGCGCAGTTGGATCTCTATCGGGGGGCGTTGTGAGCGAATTGCTGATTCACCCCTTGCCCCTCGAGGGTCTGTTCAGTGTGCAGCACAAACGGCACGCCGATCAGCGCGGGCAGTTTTCCCGGTTGTTTTGCGAAGGCAGCCTGAGTGCCTTTGGCCAGGTTTTTCATGTCCGCCAGATCAACCATTCCTGCACCCGTGAGCGCGGTAGCGTGCGCGGCCTGCATTATCAGAATGCCCAGGCTCCGGAAGCCAAGCTGATCACCTGCCTGCGGGGCGAGGTCTGGGATGTCGCGGTGGACCTGCGTCCGGATTCGCCGACCTTCCTGCAGTGGCACGCCGAGCACCTGCGCGCCGGAGACGGTCGCAGCCTGCTGTTGCCCGCCGGTTTCGCCCACGGCTTCCAGACCCTGAGCGACGACGCCGAGCTGCTGTACCTGCACAGCGCCGACTATGCGCCGGACGCCGAGGGTGGCCTGTCGGTGCTCGACCCGCGCCTGGCGATTGCCTGGCCCGAGGCTGTCAAAAATCTGTCGGCCAGGGATGCGGGTCATCCGCTGCTCGACACGTCTTTCCCTGGAGTACGTCTATGAACTGCCGAGGTTGCGGCACCCCGTTGGTCTTGCCGTTGATCGATCTCGGCACTTCGCCGCCGTCCAATGCTTACCTGCGGGCTGACCAGTTGGAGCAGGCGGAGCCCTGGGTCCCGTTGAAAGTCGCGGTGTGCCAGAGCTGCTGGCTGGTGCAGACCGAGGACTACACCCGCGCCGATACGCTGTTCGATGCCGAGTACGCCTACTTCAGTTCGTTTTCCAGCACCTGGCTGGCCCACGCCGAGCGTTATGTGGCCGAGATGGTCGAGCGCTTCGGGTTGAGCGCCGACAGCCGCGTGGTGGAGGTGGCCGCCAACGATGGCTACCTGCTGCAATATGTGGCCGGGCGCGGCATCCCCTGTCTGGGTGTCGAGCCGACCCGCAGCACCGCCCAGGCGGCGCGGGACAAGGGCCTGGAGATCCGTGAACTGTTCTTCGGCCGCGACACCGCGTTGCAGTTGTGCGAAGAGGGTTGGTCGGCCGACCTGATGACGGCCAACAATGTGCTGGCCCATGTGCCGGACATCAACGATTTCCTCCAGGGTTTCGCCACCCTGCTCAAGCCTGCGGGCGTGGCGACCTTCGAGTTTCCGCACCTGCTCGCCCTGATGGCCGGGCATCAGTTCGATACCCTGTATCACGAGCACTACTCCTATCTGTCACTGACCGCGGTGCAGGCCCTGTGCGCACGCAACGGCCTGGAAGTCTTCGACGTCAGCGGCCTGCCGACCCATGGCGGTTCGTTGCGAGTCTTCGTGCAGCGCGCCGATGGTTCGCAGCGTGCGGTGCAGCCGGTGGTCGGGCAGGTTCTGGCGGCCGAACTGGCCACCGGCGTGAAGACCGCGGCGTTCTACGCCACCCTGGCACCGGCCGCCGAACACATCAAGCATGGCCTGCTGCGGTTTCTCCTGCAGGCCAAGGCCGAAGGCAAGCGCGTGGTGGGTTATGGCGCGGCGGCCAAGGGCAATACCCTGCTCAACTACGCCGGGGTCAGGGCTGACCTGCTGGCCTGGGTGGCCGATGCCAACCCGCACAAGCAGGGTAAATTCCTCCCGGGCAGCCGCATTCCGGTGGTCTCGCCCGAGCGCATCGAGGCCGAGAAGCCGGACTACGTGCTGGTGTTGCCGTGGAACCTGCTGCAGGAAGTCAGCCAGCAACAGGCGGTCGTACGTGAATGGGGCGGGCGTTTCGTGGTTGCCGTGCCCGAGTTGACGGTCCTGTGAGCGGCCTCAGGGTGCTGGTGACGGGAGCGACCGGTTTTGTCGGTCGGCATCTGGTCACGGCCTTGCTGGCGCGTGGCCATTCCGTTCGCGCCGTGGCCCGTCATCCCGAAGCCGCCCGGAGCCTGCCATGGGCCGATGCGGTGGAACTGGTTGCCGCCGACGTGCACGCCGGGGACCTGGACGTGGCTGCGCTGACCGACGGCATCGATGTCCTGGCTCATCTGGCCTGGCCCGGGCTGCCGAACTACCAGGCGCTGTTTCACTTCGAACACAACCTGTTCGCCGATTACCGCTTTATCAAGCAGGCGGTCGAGGCCGGTATCCCCCAGGTGCTGGTGACTGGCACCTGTTTCGAGTATGGCCTGCAGAGCGGGCCGCTGAGTGAGGCGGTGGCGGCACAGCCGAGCAATCCCTATGGTCTGGCCAAGAACAGCCTGCGCCTGTTTCTGGAGGCGCTGCGCCAGCAGGTGCCGTTCAACCTGCAATGGGCGCGGTTGTTCTACCTGTACGGCGAGGGGCAGAACCCCAGCAGCTTGCTGGCCAGCCTGGACCGTGCCATCGAGGCCGGCGACAGCCACTTCAACATGTCGGCGGGCGAGCAGCTACGCGATTACCTGCCGATCGAAGTGGCTGCCGGTCATCTCGCGCGGCTTCTGGAACAACGGGACTTTTCCGGTGTGGTCAACTGCGCCAGCGGCCGGCCGATAGCGGTCAGGACCCTGGTTGAGCAGCGTCTGCGCGAGCGCGGGGCATCGATCACGCTGAACCTGGGTCACTACGGTTACGCCAGCCACGAACCGATGGCGTTCTGGGGCGTGGCCGAGCGGTTGCAACAGTTACTGGGAGGCGAACATGGCGCATGAGTTGTACCGGGCGAGCGATCTGCCGGTCCTGCAGAACCGTACCTTTGCCGATGCGGCTTCGGCCAGGGCCTCGGCCAGCGCCGATATCGTGCTGGTGCAGGACGAGGTCAGCGGGTTGATCTTCAACCAGGCCTTCGATGCCGACAAACTGAGCTACGACAGCGATTACCAGAACGAACAGGCACATTCCGGCCAGTTCCAGCAGCACCTGAACGATGTGGAGGGCATCATTGCCCGCCATTTCAAGGGGCAGAGCCTGATCGAGGTGGGTTGTGGCAAGGGCTATTTCCTCGAACTGTTGCGCGGCCTGGGCTATGCAATCACGGGCATCGACCCGGCGTACGAAGGCAGTAACCCCGAGGTGATCAAGGCACCGTTCACCCGTGGCCTGGGGCTGGCGGCCGATGCCCTGGTGCTGCGCCATGTGCTGGAACATATCGCCGACCCGGTGGCCTTCCTGGCCGCCATGGCCGAGGCCAACCAGGGCGGGCAGATCTATATCGAGGTGCCATGCTTCGACTGGATCGTCGAGCACAGTGCCTGGTTCGATCTCTTCTATGAGCATGTCAATTACTTCCGCCTCGACGACCTGCGCCGCCTGTTCGGCACCGTGCACGAGGCCGGCCATCTGTTTGGCGGGCAGTACCTGTATATCGTCGCCGACCTCGGCAGCCTGCGCCTGACACCGAGCGAACCGGTGGTGCGCCAGCACTTGCCGGAGCACTTCACCGCCAGCCTGGACAAGGCCATCCGCATTATCCGCGAGGCACCCGAGCAGGGTTCCTGCATCTGGGGGGCGTCGTCCAAGGGCGTGATCTATTCGTTGTTCCTGCAACGGGCGGGCGTGGCTGTCGACCAGGTGGTGGATATCAACCCGGCCAAGCAGGGGCGTTACCTGCCACTCAGCGGTGTCCGTGTGTCGTCACCGCAGGAAGCCCTGGACGCCTTGCCCATCGGGGCCAACCTGTTTGTGATGAATTCCAATTACCTCGAAGAAATAAAGCGCATGACCGGTGGACGTTATGTCTACCACGCCGTCGACAGCGCCTCCTTTCAATGAACTTTTGCCGAGACCGAACAATGACCAAGACCGTAATGCAAGCCTTCGAAGCCGAATGCCAGGCTGAAATCGCCGCCCAGGGCCAGGACGAAAAACTCCAGGGCCTGGCCCGCGAGTTCTTCAATGAATCGGCCAAGCACAAGTACAGCTACCACTTTTCCTGGATGGGCCGGCCGATCATCCAGTTGCCCCAGGACATGATGGCGATGCAGGAGATCATCTGGCAGGTCAAGCCAGACCTGGTCATCGAGTGCGGTATTGCCCATGGCGGCTCGATCATCTACTACGCCTCGCTGCTGGAGCTGCAAGGCCATGGCGAGGTGCTGGGTATCGACCGCGACATTCGCCCGCACAACCGCGAAGCCATCGAAAGCCACCCGATGAGCAAGCGCATCAGCATGATCGAAGGTTCGAGCATCGAGCTGTCGACCGTCGAGCAGGTTCGCGCTGCCGCCGAGGGCAAGAAGGTGATCCTGGTCCTGGACTCCAACCATACCCACGATCACGTGCTGGAAGAGCTGCGCCTGTACGCGCCGCTAGTCTCGGTCGGCAGCTACTGCGTTGTGATGGACACCGTGGTCGAGGACATGCCGCCGGAGTTCTTCCCGGATCGTCCATGGGGGCCGGGTGACAACCCGAAGACCGCAGTCTGGGCCTACCTGGAAGAGAACCGTGATTTCGAGATCGACAAGCAACTGGAAAACAAGTTGCTGGTCACCGTTGCACCGGACGGCTACCTGCGTCGGGTTCGCTGAGTAACAACATCATCCTGGGTTCATGGGTCGATTCGGCAGTTTTGGGGAAAGTTTATGCAAGGCAAGTACGTATCTGAGCAGGCACGGCAGCAGGGGGACCTGCAGTTCCTCGGCGATTTGTTGACGGTCGTGCTGGTCACCCATAACCGGCCGGCCTTCCTGCGCCGTGCGGTGAAGTTCTACGGCGCGCTGCCTTGCAAACTGCTGGTGCTGGATTCGTCCCCGGTGGCCAATGCCGGGGTTGCCCACGGCTACGACTCGGTCGAGTACCTGCATGTACCGCAGTACGACTACTGGAAGCTGCAGAACAAGTTCGCCCATGGCGTGATGAGCGTGCAGACGCCCTACATGGTGTTTGCCGCCGACGACGACTTCATCGTCCATGACGCGCTGGCCGAATCGGTGGCCTTTCTCGAGGCCAACCTGGACTACGGCATGTGCCATGGCTATTGCATGATGTACCTGGCCATGGCCGGCAGCGTCGGCTACTACCGTCGCGACAAGAAGGTCTGCGAGGACTACGCCTCCGAGCGGGCCCAGGATCGGGTGGTGGAGTACATGCGCCAGTATCTGCCTCCATTCTATGCCGTGCACCGTACCGCGCTGATGCGCGACTGGCACTCGGCGCTGCCGGAAGGCACCAGTTTCCAGTGGCAGGAAATCGGTCACGTGTACTACATGCTGGCACGGGCCAAGGCACGGATCCTGCCGATCCCCTATGTGGTCCGCGAGGTCAACTACGGCGATTCGGAGCACAGCACCGAGGTCTACCACTCCTTGAGCTACACCGATGCCAAGTCGGTCGCCGAGCGCGAGGCCTTTGCCGATTTCCTGGCAACGCTGCCCACCGCCATCGAGGGCCTCGATACGGCACAGACCAAGGCCTTCGCCCTGGAAAGCTTCGAGGCAATGGTCGACAGCCTGCGCAGCGGGCGGGCACTGACCGTGGAACTGCTCTTCGATTCGACGTGGAACAGCATCAAGGAGGGCCCGCAACGCCGGTTCGGACCCAAGCAGTACATGGAGATGCCTTACTACAACCAGGCCTTCTTCGATCAGTTGACCTGGTTCGAATTCCTGATCCATGCGATGCCGGCCGGCCGTGTCCAGTTGCAAGGGCTGGAAGGCGTGTGGACCCGTCAGCGGGCGCTGATGCGTGCGCACAACAACGACACCCCGGAAAGCGTGGTGGATCGCCTGTGGCTGGCCCAGGACATCAACCTGTTCAACCGTCCGCTGGTCAAGCGCCTGGCCGCGCAACTGCAACTGCTGGGCGAGGAGGACGAGGCGCGGGATATGTCCGCCTGGGCCGAGCGGCTGGATGCGCTGTGCACCGAGGATAATGTGTCGACCTTCGAGGCAATGCCGTCGGGGCGCCTGCTGAACTGGCTGCAAGCCCGCGAGCCGGTTGCCGGCGAACTGGAGGCGATCGCCGGGTATCGGCGCGAGCAGGGCAGCGGCCCGGTCTTCGGTCTGTTGGTACTGGATCTGGAGGATGAGGTCGGTCAGTTGCAGGTGACGCTCGACAGCCTGCTGGAAGGGCATGGCATGGCCTTCCGGATCGTGGTTTTCACCACGGGCGAACCGCAGGCGGCGACCACGCTGCAGAATACCCTGCACTTTGTCCGGGTCACGCCGGGCAATCTGGTCGACAAGCTGAACCAGACGATTGCCCAACTGCCTTGCGACTGGCTGTTGCTGGCCGAGGCCGGGGACGAATTCACGCCGGCGGGCCTGTTGCGGGCCGGCCTGGAATTGCGCAACGCCGGCGAGTGTCGCGCGGTGGCGACCGATGAAATCCAGCGCGATGCCAACGGCGCGCTGATCGAGGTGTTCCGGCCGGACTTCAACCTCGATCTGTTGCAGAGCGTACCGGCGCTGATGGCCCGGCACTGGCTGGTGCGGCGCGAGGTCGTGCTGGGCGTCGGCGGCTACAAGGCCGACTTCAGCAAGGCACTGGAGTTCGATCTGCTGCTGCGCCTGATAGAGGAGGGGGGCATGGCCGGGCTGGCTCACCTGGACGAGCCACTGCTGATCACCAGTGTGCCTTCGCACGAGGAGAACGCCCACGAACGCCTGGCGCTGATGCGTCACCTGGGGACTCGGGGCTACAAGGCAATGGTCAGTTCGCCGCAGCCGGGCAGCTACTTTGTCGATTATCGCCATACCGAGCGTCCGCGGGTGTCGATCATCCTTCATGGCCAGGCGAGCTTCGGCGAGCTGGAGCGCTGCCTCAAGGCCGTTCTGCAACGAACCCGCTACCTGAACTTCGAAGTACTGCTGGCCGATCAGGCGAACGACTCCGAGGCACTTGCCAACTGGCTCCGCGAGCAGCCGCAGGCCGGCAAGGTGAGCGTGTTGCAATCCGACTGGTCGAGCCGTTCGGCGTTTTGCAACGCGGCAGCGCGTCAGGCCACCGGCGAGTATCTGTTGCTGCTTGCGGCGGACAGCGAGGTGGTCAATCCCAACTGGATCGAGTCCCTGCTCAACCAGGCACTGCGACCGGAAATCGGCGCGGTCGGGGCCAAGCTCTACAGCCGCGATACCAAGGTGTCCCAGGCCGGTCTGGTGCTCGGCCTGAATGGCGGTGTCGGTTCGCCTTTCATCGGCGAGAAGAAGGATGCCAAGGGCTATATGCAGCGCCTGATGGTGGAGCAGAACTATTCGGCGGTGTCGGCGGTATGCCTGATGGTGCGCAAGGCGCTGTTCGAAGCGGTCGGGGGGCTGGACGAGAGTGATTTCGCCGAGGCCTTCGCCGATGTCGACCTGTGCCTCAAGCTCGGCCAGTCCGGCCACCTGGTGTCGTGGACGCCGCAGGTACAGGTCCTGCACCCCGGTCTCCTGCCCGAGGCGCCGGCGGCCCTGGCGGCCTTGCGCGAGAAATGGTCGGCGACGTTCCAGGCCGATCCTGCCTACAACGCCAACCTGGCCTTGACTGGCAAAGGCTTCACCCTCGGCATGGCCAAGGGTGTGGATTGGTCGCAGTTGCTGGTTTAAAAAAGGACCTACGGCATGTTCAACGGCAAATCGATTTTCATCTCCGGTGGCACCGGCTCGTTCGGGCGTAATTTCATTCACTGGACGCCGGATCGGTCCCCGCTGGAGCTGTTGCCATGACGCCGTACCAGATTCCTTATGGTTGCCAGAGTATCGAACAGGCAGATATCGACGCGGTGGTCGAGGTGCTCAAGTCGCCCTGGCTGACCCAGGGGCCGACCATCCCACGGTTCGAGGCGGCACTGGCGGAACATTGCCAGGCCGACTTCGCGGTGGCGGTGTGCAATGCCACGGCGGCCCTGCACATTGCCTGCCTGGCAGCGGGCCTGGGGCCAGGTGACCGCTTGTGGACCAGCCCGAACACCTTTGTCGCCTCGGCCAACTGCGGTCGCTACTGTGGCGCCGAGGTGGACTTTGTCGATATCGACCCTTCGACCCTGAACCTCGATGCCCGCTTGTTGGCGCACAAGCTGGAAGCCGCGGCAGTGGCCGGTCGCTTGCCCAAGGTGGTGGTGGCCGTGGCCTTTGCCGGCCAGAGCTGCGATATGCGCGCCATCGCCGGGTTGGCCGAGCAATATGGCTTCATCCTGATCGAGGACGCCTCCCATGCGGTAGGCGCCTCCTACCTCGGTCGGCCGGTGGGCTGCGGCGCCCATGCGGCGATGACCATCTTCAGTTTTCATCCGGTGAAGATCATCACCTCGGCCGAAGGCGGCATGGTCCTGACCAACAGCGCCGAACTGGCCGAACGCCTGCGTCGCCTGCGCAGTCATGGTATTACCGGCGATCCGGCGCAGATGAAGGTGCCCGAGCACGGTCTCTGGTACTACCAGCAACTGGAGCTGGGTTTCAATTACCGGATGACCGACCTGCACGCGGCATTGGGCCTTTCGCAAACGGCGCGGCTCGACAGCTTTGTCGCCCGACGGCGGGAGCTGGCGGCCCGTTACAACCGCTTGCTGGCCGATCTGCCCTTGATCCTGCCAGCCGCGCAGGCGGGTGCCGAGTCTGCCTGGCACCTGTACGTGGTGCGTTTGCAACTGGATCGGGTCAAGGTCACCCAGCGCGATGTCTTCGAGACACTGCGGGCGGCGGGGATCGGTGTGAACCTGCATTACATTCCCGTGCACCTGCAGCCGTATTACCGTGAGCAGGGATTCAAGGACGGCGACTTTCCCGAAGCCGAGCGTTATTTCAGCGAAGCGATCAGTTTGCCGTTGTTCCCGCTGCTCACTGAAGAACAGCAAGACTATGTGGTCGAACAGTTACGCAAGCTTGTCGGTTAAACACGATCAATGCTCCGAGGATAAGAGTCAGATATGCGTGAGTTCAGCGAACAGGAAGTCTTCTGGCGTGGCGAGTTCGGCGATGAATACGTGGGCCGCAACCAGGGGCCGGCGCTGATCGCCGCCAACCTGGCATTGTTTGCCAAGGCCCTGGCGCGAACCACCGGGCTCGGCAGCCTGCTGGAACTGGGTACCAATACCGGGAACAACCTGCAGGCCCTGCACCGGCTCCTGCCTGGTTGTGCCCTGCAGGGCGTCGAGATCAACGCCAGGGCTTGCAAGCAGGCGCGCAGCCTGGGTATCGCCGAGATCTGGCAGGGCTCGCTGTTCGACTACCCACGCGAGCGCCGTTTCGACCTGACCCTGAGCAAGGGCGTGCTGATTCACCTGGCGCCCGAGTTGCTGGCGGCCGCCTATGAGCAACTGTACGCACTGAGCGGACGCTATATCCTGATTGCCGAGTACTACAATCCGGTACCCGTCGAGGTGCCTTATCGCGGCAACAACGGCAAGTTGTTCAAGCGTGACTTCGCCGGGGAAATGCTCGATCGCTATCGGGACCTGCAGTTGCTGGACTATGGTTTCGGTTATCACCGCGATCCGCAGTTCCCGATTGACGATGTGAACTGGTTCCTCCTGGAAAAACGCCCTTGAGTGCGATTGCGATCATTCCGGCGCGGGGTGGCAGCAAACGCATCCCGCGCAAGAATCTCAAGCTGTTCCACGGCGAGCCTATGATCGCGCGTTCGATTCGGCTCGCCTTGGCGTGCGGCCTGTTCGATCGGGTCATGGTCAGTACCGACGATCCGGAAATCGCCGCCCTGGCCCGTGAGCACGGAGCCTTGGTGCCTTTCGTGCGGCCGGCGGCCCTGGCCGACGATTTCACCGGCACGGCGGCGGTGATCGTGCATGCCATCGAGACGCTGGAACAACAGGGCGAGACCTTCGACTACGCCTGTTGCCTCTATGCCACGGCACCGCTCCTGCAAACCCGTTTCCTGCGCGAGGGCCTGGCGCTGCTGGAGCGGCATGGGGAAAAATCCTTTGCGTTTTCTGTTTGTGAGTTCGGCTTTCCGATCCAGCGGGCCCTGACCCTGACCGACGAAGGGGCGCTGACCGCGCTTTACCCCGAGCATCGGCAGACCCGCTCCCAGGATCTGCCGCCGGCCTTTCAGGATGCCGGGCAATTCTACTGGGGGCGCAGTGCCGCCTGGTTGCGCGGCGATGTGCTGTTTTCCGAGAAGAGCCTGCCGGTGCGTTTGCCGCGCCATCTGGTCCAGGATATCGATACCCCCGAGGACTGGCGTCGGGCGGAATACCTGTATGCGGCCCTGAAGGCGGCCGGAGAGCTGGAATCGTGAGAGTGCTGGTGCGTGCCGACGCCTCGGCGGCCATCGGCAGCGGACATGTCGCGCGTTGTCTGACCCTGGCCCGGGTGCTGCGCGACATGGGCGCCGAAGTGCTGTTCGCCTGTCGGGAGTTGCCCGGCAACGCCTTTGCCCGCCTGGCGCAGGAGGGGTTTGCCGCGCTGGTGCTGCCGCCCCTGTATTGCGGGGAGAATCCGACCCTGGGTATCGAAGCGCTGTTGCCCTGGCAGGCCGATATCGCTGCCCTGGAAGCCTGCCTGGCAGGCGATCGCGGTTTTGACTGGATCGTGGTCGACCATTACGGACTCGATCATCACTGGCAGACAGCCGCTCGCCGATGGGGCCGGCAGATCGCGGCCATCGATGACCTGAACAACCGCCAGCATGCGGTGGATATCCTTTTCGACCAGAACTTCACCGCCAGCGATCGCGATTTTTCCCGGCGCGCCTTGCAGCCCTGTCGCCAGTTGCTGGGGCCGCGCTATGCGCTGATCCGTGATGACTTCCAGCGTGCGCCGGTGCCGATCAGAAGCCAGGCGCAGCGGGTGCTGGTGAATTTCGGTGGGCTCGACGGCGCCGGCGAAACCTGGAAGGCCATGTGTGCACTGGCGGACTTCGATGATCTGCAGGTGGACTTTGTCGCCGGTACCGCCAATCCGAAGTTGGCGCAGTTGCAGGCCATGGCGGCGGATCGTCCGTTATGGCGGGTGCAGACATTCGTTGAAGATTTCGCCGCACTGATGGCCCAGGCCGATCTGTTTATCGGCGCCGGCGGCGGCACCAGCTGGGAGCGCGCCGCCCTGGGATTGCCGACCCTGTGCATCGCCGTCGCGGAAAACCAGCAGGCCAACGCCGAGCGCCTGGCCGCGGCTGGCATGCATATCTATCTCGGCACCAGCCAGACGATAAGTGTCGACGGTCTGAAACAGGCGGTGGGTTTTGTGCTGGGCAATATCGGCTTGCGGCAGAGCCTGGCCGAACGCTCGCGGCGCCTGGTCGATGGCCTGGGCGCGCGGCGATTCGCCGTGGCGCTGGCCGGTTCAGCCCTGAAGCTGCGGCAAGTGACGCTGGAGGATGCGCGCCTGTTGTTTGAGGGGCGCAACCAGCCGTCGGTGCGCAGCGCTTCCTTGAACTCCGCGCCGATCGACTGGGAGGAGCACCGGGTCTGGCTGGCGGCGAAGCTGCGCGACCCCGGATGCCTGCTGCTGGTCGCCGAAGCGCAAGAGGGGCCGGTGGGCGTGCTGCGCTACGACCTCGCGGTCAACCGCGCCGAGGTCTCGCTGTACTTGCTTGACGGCCGGGCGGGCCTGGGCTGGGGCAGGGCGCTGCTGGCCCGTGGCGAAGAGGTTGTGTGCGGGCACTGGCCGCAAGTGACGGTGATTGAGGCGCAGGTACTGCCGGATAATCCGGCTTCGATCGAATTGTTTCGTCATGGCGGCTATGTCCAGTCGGCCAGCCGTTTCGAGCGTGTAGTGAAGGATCAGGTTCATGACTAGTTTCAAGATCGGCCAGCGAACGATTGGCCCGGATGCGCCGCCGTTCATCATTGCCGAGATGAGCGGCAACCATAACCAGTCGCTGGACGTCGCCCTGCGGATCGTCGAGGCGGCGGCCAGGGCCGGTGCCCATGCGCTGAAGCTGCAGACCTACACCGCCGATACCATGACCCTGGACCTGGCGGAGGGCGAGTTCTTTATCCAGGACCCTGGCAGCCTGTGGGCCGGGTCCTCGCTCTATGACCTCTACGAGAAGGCCCATACGCCCTGGGAATGGCATGCGCCGATCTTCGCCCGGGCGAAGGAGCTGGGCATGCTGGCCTTCTCGACGCCGTTCGATGAAAGCGCCGTGGACTTCCTGGAAAGTCTCGACGTGCCGGCCTACAAGATCGCCAGTTTCGAAAACACCGACCTGCCCTTGATTCGCCGGGTGGCCGCGACGGGCAAGCCGCTGATCATTTCCACCGGCATGGCCAGTGTCGCCGAGCTGGATGAAACGGTGCGCGCCGCCCGCGAGGCCGGTTGCCGGGACCTGGTGCTGCTCAAGTGCACCAGTACCTATCCGGCGTCGCCGCTCAACAGCCACATCCGGACGATCCCCCACCTGCATGAGCTGTTCGGCTGTCAGGTCGGGCTCTCCGACCATTCCATGGGCGTGGGGGTTTCGGTGGCGGCGGTGGCCCTGGGGGCGACGGTGGTGGAAAAACATTTCACCCTGGATCGTGCCGCCGGTGGCGTGGACGCCAGTTTCTCCCTGGAACCGGCGGAACTGGCCAGCCTGGTGGTGGAAACCGAACGGGCCTGGCAGGCGCTTGGACAGGTGCGCTACGGCGCCACCGAGGCGGAGCAGAAATCCCTGGTCTACCGCCGCTCGCTCTATGTCGTGCAGGACCTGCTCGAGGGTGAATGTTTTACCGCGCAAAACGTGCGGGCCATCCGCCCCGGGCTGGGGCTGGCACCGAAACATGTCGATGGCGTGCTCGGGCGCAAGGCCCGCATGTCCCTGAAACGCGGCACACCGCTGGATTGGTCGCTGATCGAATAACCCCTCGCGCACGCATTCGGGCAAAATAAGCGTGACCTGTGAGTCATAACGCGCATCTTCACTGTATTGTATTTGCCGGGGATGCGGGCGCCTGAGCCTTTTCGGTCGGTGATTGCCCCTCGATTGCGCCGTTTCTGCTCCATTTTGGAGTGACGGCAAATCCCTGTTGATCGGCGCCCCTCGATTCCTGCGAGCGGTGATATTCAGCTGTTTATTATTGGGAAGCCATAATGATTGGCATAAAAAGCATTGCCAGTTACGTGCCGACAGCCGGCGTGGATAACTACGCTCAGGGTGCCAAATTCGCCAAGGATGAAGAATTCATCCTGGGCAAGATCGGTTCAGCCTTCCTGCCGCGCAAAGACGCCGGGCAGGAAACCTCGGACCTGTGTGTCGAAGCCGTGAACGCCTTGTTCGCCAACAACCCCGAACTCAAGCGCGAGAGCATCGATGCGCTGATCGTCGTCACCCAGAACGGTGACGAGGAAGGCCTGCCGCACACCGCGGCCATTGTCCAGGACAAGCTCGGCCTGCCGACCACCGTGGCGGCGTTCGATATTTCCCTGGGCTGTTCCGGTTATGTCTATGGCATCTATGCCATGAAAGGTTTCATGGAAGCCGCTGGCCTGAAGAACGGCCTGCTGGTGACCGCCGACCCGTATTCGAAGATCGTCGATCCGGAAGATCGCAACACCACCATGCTGTTCGGTGATGCCGCGACCGCGACCTGGATGGGCGAAGACGCACCCTGGCAGTTGGGCAAGGCCAAGTTCGGTACCGACGGTGCCGGTGCGCCGCACCTGAAGGTCAGCGACGGCGTGTTCTTCATGAACGGGCGCCAGGTGTTCAATTTCGCCCTGCTGAAGGTCCCGGCGCATTTGCACGAGCTGCTCGATGATTCCGGCCTGCAGCCGGCCGATATCGATGCGTTCTGCATCCACCAGGGCAGTGCGGCGATTGTCGATGCCGTGGCGCGTCGTTTCGAGGGCGAGCCGGAGAAGTTCATCAAGGACATGGTCGAGACCGGTAATACTGTGTCTTCGAGCATTCCGCTGCTGCTGGAGAAGCATGTCCTCGATTCCACCTGGAAGCGCGTCGCCCTCAGTGGTTTCGGTGTCGGCCTGTCGTGGGGCTCGGCGATTATTCATCGACCTTGATCCGACAAGGTCGCAAAGTAGCGCTCCGGGTAGGTTAACCTTGAGCGCTATTTTTTTGCGCGGATATTGAGCGAGGCGACATGAGCGAGAGCTTTGAGCTGAATGCACGGATCATCGAGGCGCGCTGGCCGGGGTTGCTGCCCCGGCTGTTGGCCGAAGATGGCGATAGCCTGGCACTGGAGCTGGTCGAAGGGCAGGGCTCGACCCTGAGTGTCGGCGGCGTGCAACTGACCAGCCGTCACGACCGGGTGGCCGAAGCGCGCCTGCAGGCTTCCAGCCTGCCGCCCGGCAGCGCGCAAGTGCATGTCTATGGCACCGGGCTCGGAGATTTGCAGCAGGTGCTACTGGAGGCACCGGGCTTGCAGCGCCTCGCTGTGCATATTCTCAATGGCGCGCTGTTCAAGCAGGTGCTCGGTTTGCTGGAGCAGGACCAATGGCTCGCCGATCCGCGGGTCGAGTTGAGTTATGCCGCCGATCACCCGGAAATCCTCTTTCCGTTCTTTGCGCTGCCGGCCGAGCTGGTCCTGGCCGACGATTTCAACGCCCGGATGCGCGATCGGCTGGTCGGCGAGGTGCATCTGAGCTTCAACAATCGTGAGTTCGACCCGCAATCGCCGGAGATCCTCCAGCGTCTGCGCGACAGTCGCGAGATCTTTGCCGCTGATCGCGATGTCGCGCAGTTGTTTGCGACACGGCCGAGGCAGCACATCTACGTGATCGGTACGGGGCCGAGCCTGGAGCAGCAGTTCGACAAGCTGCGGGCCATCCGTGGGCAGGCGCGGCGACCGCTGTTCATCAGCGTCGATACCGCCTATCGCCCCTTGTGCGAGCAAGGTATCCGGCCGGACTTGGTGGTGAGCGTCGACCAGCGCATCAGCTTCCGGCATCTGCCGCCCGAGGCGTCCGCCGATATTCCGCTGGTCTATATGCCGATGAGCGATCCTCAGGTGCTGGAAGCCTGGAAGGGGCCGCGTTATGGGGCTTATTCCCTCAGCCCTGTCTATGAGACGGTTCGCCAGCAGGTCGGGCGGGGCGTGCTGTATGTCGGTGGTAGTGTCCTGCACCCGGCCGTGGACCTGGCGGTGAAGATGGGGGCGGGGAGCGTGACGCTGTTTGGCGCCGACTTCGCCTTTCCGATGAACAAGACCCACGCTGGCTGGAAGGACGGCGAACTCGGTCCGGGTGTCAACGAAGCCCGTTACTGGGTACAGGACGGCAATGGCCAGCGGGTCAGGACGCAGTTGAATTTCCGCCGTTACCTTTGCGAGCTGGAGCGTTATATCGCCAGGCATCCGCAGGTGCGTTTCCTCAACAGCAGTCGTGCGGGCGCGCGGATCATCGGTACCGCTTTCGACCAGGAGTTCGTCCAATGAAGTCCTTCGAATACAGCCTCAAGGAGGCCTGGCGCTGTTCGGCGCTGTTCCGCTTCGGGCGCGATGTCGAGGCGGCGCTGGTGATGGTCGAGCTGTTCGATGGCGTCCAGGCGCTGTTGTCCGAGGCATCGTCCGTGCATCAGCAGGCATGGACACGGCTATTGTTGCTGATGCTCGGTTGTCAGGAACGTCAGGACTGGTTGGGGTTGGCGGATACCCTGCAGTACGAAATGATTGAGCTGCTGGAGGCGGTTCAGGCCGATCGTTGAGGCATTGTTGGCAAATTCTCGTTTCAGGGCAGTTCTCTGGCGCCATTTTTCCCTCGCGGGTGCGCGCTAAGCCCTTGTTTTTCGAGGGGTGGCAGGTTGATGGCAAATTTTTTGAAAAAAGCCCTCAAGCAACCTGCTATCCCGACGATAACTATTACGAAGGTTCTCTAGGCCACACCCGGCGGTTGCCAGGGCCGGAAGCCGCAGTACCCAACCAACGAGGATTTCGTCATGGCTTTAACAGTAAACACCAACACCACGTCGTTGAACGTTCAGAAGAACCTGAACCGCGCTTCCGATGCCCTGTCTACCTCCATGCAGCGCCTGTCTTCCGGCCTGAAAATCAACAGCGCCAAAGACGACGCCGCCGGCCTGCAGATCTCCAACCGTATGGGTGCCCAGATCCGCGGTAACACCCAGGCCATCCAGAACGCCAACGACGGTATCTCCGTAGCCCAGACCGCTGAAGGCGCTCTGCAAGCTTCGACCGACATCCTGCAGCGTATGCGTGAACTGGCTGTTAAAGCACGTAACGGTACCAACGGTACTGCTGACCAGACCGCTACCAACGCTGAATTCGCTCAGATGTCTGACGAATTGACTCGTATCTCGGCTGCCACCAACCTGAACGGCAAGAACCTGCTGGACGGCTCGGCTGGTACTGTGACCCTGCAAGTCGGCGCCAACACCGGTTCGGCCAACCACATCGACCTGGTACTGAGCTCCAAGTTCGACGCCGCCAGCCTGTCGGTAGGTAGCGGTACTGTAGTTCTGACCGGTGCGACCTCCGCCGCCGCCGCTTCGAACATCGACAACGCGATCACCGCGATCGACGCTGCAATCGCTGCCATCGGTGCTACCCGTGCCAGCCTCGGTGCTTCGCAGAACCGTCTGACCAGCACCATCCAGAACTTGCAGAACATCAACGAAAACACCACTGCTGCACAAGGTCGCGTACAAGACACCGACTTCGCCGCAGAAACTGCTAACCTGACCAAGCAGCAGACCCTGCAACAGGCTTCCACCTCTGTTCTGGCCCAGGCTAACCAACTGCCTTCCGCTGTACTGAAGCTGCTTCAGTAATTTCGGAATGAGTTTCGGCGGGGGAGTGTGCTGGTCGCGCTCTCTCGCTTTTTTACGTTAGGAGGTGATGGACATGGACATGAGCGTAAAGCTTAACTTGTCTTATCCGGCTCCCAAGCCAGCGACCACTGTGACCGATAAACCGCCAGAGGCGCCTCAAGCTGCTCCTCAAGTCGCCAGTGTCGCTGATCCCGCGGCAGACAAAAGCCAGGGCTCGGATGGTGACAAGCTGAAATTGGCGGTGCAGGAGATCGAGAAGTTCGTACAGTCGATCAAGCGCAATCTGGAGTTCTCCATCGACGAGCACTCTGGAAAGGTCATCGTCAAGGTGATTGCAAGCGAAACGGGTGAGGTTGTTCGACAGATCCCCTCCGCGGAAGCGCTCAAACTGGCAGACAGCCTCAGCAATGCCAGTCATGTGTTGTTCGACGCCAAAGTCTGATAGCTGGCATGAATAGTGTTTGTACGTTCTTTGGGTGCTGGTAAAGGCCAAAAGACTGGCAGCAACCTGATGGGAGAGGCAAATGGCAAGTCCAATTTTACCGGGTACGGGCCTGGGTTCCGGCCTGGACATCGGTTCGATCGTGACCGCTCTGGTGAACGCCGACAAATCGGCCAAGCAGACGCAGATCGATAGCGCGACAAAAACCAACACGCTGAAGATTTCCGGCATCGCGTCCCTGAAGAGTGCGCTGTCCGCATTCCAGGCAACGCTTACTACGCTGAGTAGCACGACGACCCCGGCATTCGCGGGGTATGCGGCGACATCCAGTGCTTCGTCGGTGATGACGGTCACTTCCGATAATACGGCGGTCGCGGGTAACTACACCGTTGTCGTCAAGAACCTGGCCACCAGTTCGAAAGTAGCCAGTGCTTCTTTTGCCGGCGGTGCGTCCAGTGCCATTCCGAGTGGTACCCTGAAAATCAGTCAAAATGGCACTGATTACAATGTCACGATTCCGGCCAATGCCACGTTACAGAGCACCCGGGACGCGATCAACTCGGCCCAGGGCACCAACGGTATCTCGGCCAACATCGTGACCGACAGCTCGGGTTCGTCGCGCCTGGTCATCAGCTCGAACAAGACGGGCGCGGGCTCCGACCTGACGGTCAGCGGCATCGCCGGGCTGGAAATCGATGGTACCCAGGAGATGGGGGCGAACCCCTCGGCTTCGAGTTCCGGGGCGGTCAACGGGATTGCCAAGAATGCCAACCTGACTGTCGACGGCTTGGCCGTTTCCAGCAAGAGCAACACGGTTACCGGTGCGATCAGCGGCATTACGATGAATCTGGTCTCGGCTGACGCAGGCACGCCTCCGGGAACCTCGAACGTGAGCGTGACGACCAATACCTCGGGATTACAGACGTCGATCCAGTCGTTCATTGACTCCTACAACACCCTGATGAACACCATCAACAGCCTGTCCAAGGCGACCGCGGATGCCGATGGCAACCTGACTGTAGCGGCAGCCTTCACCGGCGACTCCATGCCGCGCGCGCTGATTTCCGATATCCGCAGTCAGCTCACGGCGGTGGGCGCGGGTGGTCCGCTGGCTGTGCTGTCGCAGTTGGGGGTGTTGACGGTGGCGGGTAATGACGCCAGTAACTCCGGCAACCTGGCCCTGGATACTGCCGCCTTCAACAAGGCCATGGCCACCAACGGCATGAGCGGGCAGGTGCAGCAACTGTTCAACGGCACCAACTCCAGCAACGGCCTGTTGTCGCGTCTGAGCAATACGCTCAACCCGTATCTGGGCACGCCGCTCTCCACCGGTTTGCGCCTGGGCGGCATGCTCGATCAGCGCAACACCAGCTATCAGAGCACGGCCAAGAGCCTGTTGAGCCAGCAATCGGCACTGGATGCGCGGGTCAAGAGCCTGACGACAACCCTGACCGCCAAGTACAACGCGATGGACCTGCTGGTCGGGCAAATGAAGGCGACGGCGAACAGTATCACCTCGTTCTTCAGCTCCCTGAACGCGCAGAAGTCCAGCTAGTTCCTGGGCTGACGCCAAAAACCCGGCTACGCTTTACCGCGCGCCGGGTTTTTGCCTTTTGGGTTAAAGTTTTTTGACTCAAAGGCGATACACTGGGTATACGAACTCTTGAGTTGTGACGAGGTAGAACATGAACCCGATGCTAGCCCTTCGGCAATATCAGAAGGTGGGTGCTCAAGCACAGACTTCCGAGGCCAGTCCTCATCGCCTGGTACAAATGCTGATGGAAGGTGGCCTGGACCGCATCGCGCAGGCCAAGGGCGCCATAGAGCGCAAGGATATTCCCGCCAAGGGCGTGGCGATCGGCAAGGCCATCGGCATTGTCGGCGGCTTGCGCGAAGGCCTGGACCTGGAAAAGCAGGCGGATGCGCTCGCTGACCTGGACAGCCTCTACACCTACATGATGAAGCGCCTGGCCGAGGCCAATATCACGTCCGATCCGAAGATTCTCGATGAAGTCTCAGGCCTGCTCAGCACGGTCAAAGAAGGCTGGGACGCCATCGGTACCCCGGGTCCACAGTTTTAAGGAGTCCATCTTCATGAACCTCGTACTGCAGCGTATCCAGGATACCCGCGAAGCCCTTGTCAGGGCCTTGGCCGAGCGCGACTGGGGGAGCATTGCCCAGTTGGACCTGGCCTGTCGTGCCTGCATGGAAGACGTGCTCAACGAGGCTTCACTGGATGAAGATGCCCTGCGCAGCAGCCTGGAAGAGCTGCTGCATGTCTATCGCGAGTTGCTGGAAACGGCGATGGCGGAAAGACAGGCGATAGTCGACGAGATGCAACAGATCCAGCAAGCGCAGAACGCGGCAAAGGTTTACCATCTGTTCGGTTAACGCAGGGTTAATCGAAGCGTATTGCGCCATAAATTTGACTGCGTACGAATTTTTGACTTAACTAGTGCTGTTTTTCAGGTTTAAGTCGTCTTTGAAGGTGATATCCCACCTCGGGCGTCTAGCTTGCCCACCCATCCCGGGCATCGAGTTGACTAGGGAAGTTGCTATTGCATGTGGCGTGAAACCAAAATTCTGCTGATCGATGACGATAGCGTTCGCCGCCGCGACCTGGCGGTGATTTTAAATTTTCTCGGCGAAGAAAATCTGTCCTGCGCCAGCCTTGACTGGCAGCAGGCGGTCGACTCTTTGGCTTCCAGCCGCGAGGTGCTTTGTGTCCTGATCGGGACAGTCAATGCGCCGTCGGGGCTATCGGGCTTGTTAAAGACACTCGGAACCTGGGATGAGTTCCTTCCGGTTCTGCTTTTGGGTGAAAATACTTCCACCGACCTTCCCGAGGACCTGCGTCGCCGGGTGCTTTCCAGCCTGGAAATGCCGCCCAGCTACAGCAAGTTGCTCGACTCCCTGCACCGTGCCCAGGTCTATCGCGAGATGTATGACCAGGCGCGTGAGCGTGGTCGTCAGCGCGAACCGAACCTGTTCCGCAGCCTGGTCGGCACCAGTCGCGCCATCCAGCACGTCCGCCAGATGATGCAGCAGGTGGCCGATACCGACGCCAGCGTGCTGATCCTGGGCGAGTCCGGCACCGGCAAGGAGGTGGTGGCGCGCAACCTGCACTATCACTCCAAGCGCCGTGACGCGCCGTTTGTCCCGGTCAACTGCGGGGCGATCCCCGCGGAACTGCTGGAAAGCGAGCTGTTCGGCCATGAGAAAGGTGCCTTTACCGGTGCCATCACCAGCCGTGCCGGACGTTTCGAGCTGGCCAACGGCGGTACCCTGTTCCTCGACGAAATCGGCGACATGCCGTTGCCGATGCAGGTCAAGCTGTTGCGCGTGTTGCAGGAGCGCACCTTCGAACGCGTGGGCAGCAACAAGACCCAGAGCGTTGACGTGCGCATCATCGCCGCGACCCACAAGAACCTCGAAAGCATGATCGAGGTCGGCAGCTTCCGTGAAGACCTCTACTACCGCCTGAACGTCTTCCCGATCGAAATGGCGCCGCTGCGCGAGCGGGTCGAAGATATCCCGTTGCTGATGAACGAATTGATCTCGCGCATGGAGCACGAAAAGCGCGGTTCGATCCGTTTCAACTCGGCGGCGATCATGTCCCTGTGCCGTCATGGCTGGCCGGGTAACGTTCGCGAACTGGCCAACCTGGTGGAGCGCATGGCGATCATGCATCCGTACGGGGTGATCGGCGTGGTCGAGTTGCCGAAGAAATTCCGCTACGTCGACGATGAAGACGAGCAGATGGTCGACAGCCTGCGCAGCGACCTGGAAGAGCGCGTGGCGATCAACGGCCATACGCCGGACTTCAGTACTTCGGCGATGCTGCCGCCCGAAGGCCTGGACCTCAAGGACTACCTCGGGGGCCTGGAGCAGGGTCTGATCCAGCAGGCGCTGGACGATGCCAACGGCATCGTTGCACGGGCCGCCGAACGCCTGCGTATCCGTCGCACCACCCTGGTGGAGAAGATGCGCAAGTACGGCATGAGCCGTCGTGAAGGTGATGAACAGGCGGATGATTGACGCCTGTTTTTCAAGTCACTGAAAACCGGGCGGTTTTTTTTAGGCACGGGTATTGCTAAGTCTCTCGCAACGTTCCGTTTAAATGACGGTCAGTCAAGCGAGAGAGCACGATGCCCCAAGCCGCCCAGATGTCTCCTGTCCCTGAAGTCCCGGGGCAACCGTCGTCCGTAGAGCAGGCAAGCCGGCTGGGTCTTGAGCAGGCCTTCAACCTGTTCAACCAGATGTCGACGCAACTCACCGATTCCTACAGCATGCTCGAGGCGCGGGTCACCGAGCTCAAGGGCGAGCTGGCCGTGGTCAGTGCCCAGCGCATGACCGAGCTGGCGGAAAAGGAACGCTTGGCCAATCGCCTGCAGAACCTGCTCGACCTGCTGCCGGGCGGCGTGATCGTGATCGACTCCCATGGTTTTGTCAGCGAGGCTAACCCCGCCGCCCGTGAGCTGCTGGGTTCGCCGCTGGAAGGTGAGTTGTGGCGCCAGGTGATCGCCCGCTGCTTTGCTCCTCGTGAAGACGACGGTCATGAAATCTCCCTCAAGGACGGTCGACGGCTGTCGATTGCCACGCGTTCGCTGGAAGGCGAACCGGGGCAACTGGTGCTGCTCAATGACCTGACTGAAACCCGTCGCCTCCAGGATCAGCTGGCTCGTCATGAGCGGCTGTCGTCCCTGGGGCGGATGGTCGCTTCCCTCGCGCATCAGATTCGCACCCCGCTGTCGGCGGCCCTGCTGTACGCCAGCCATCTCACCGAACAGGCCTTGCCGGTGGAGACCCAGCAACGTTTCGCCGGACGCCTGAAAGAGCGCCTGCATGAGCTTGAGCATCAGGTTCGCGACATGCTGGTGTTTGCCCGTGGCGAGTTGCCGCTGACCGATCGACTGGCGCCCAAGGTGTTGCTGCAGGCCTTGCAGGCTGCCGCGCAGACCCATGTGCAGGGTGTGGCGATCCGCTGGCAGTGCGACAGCCATGACGGCGAGCTGCTGTGCAATCGCGATACCCTGGTCGGGGCGCTGCTCAACCTGATTGAAAATGCCATGCAGGCCAGCGGCCGCGACGTGCGCCTCAAGGTGCACCTGTACAGCCGCGGCAATACCTTGCGCCTGAGTGTCAGCGACAATGGCAGCGGGATCGAACCCGAAGTGCTGGCGCGCCTGGGCGAACCCTTCTTTACCACCAAGACCACCGGTACCGGCCTCGGCCTGACCGTGGTCAAGGCCGTTGCCCGGGCGCACCAGGGTGACATGCAATTACGTTCACGGCTGGGGCGTGGCACCTGCGCGATGTTGTGCCTGCCGCTGATTCCCGGCGCCATGGAGACACAATGATGATCGGGATGATCAAGGTCCTGTTGGTCGAGGACGATCGGGCGCTGCGCGAAGCGCTGGCGGACACCCTGCTGCTGGCCGGCTATGAGTTCCGTGCGGTGGCCTGTGCCGAGGAGGCGCTGGAGGCGGTGGCGCAGGAATCGTTCAGCCTGGTGGTCAGCGATGTGAATATGCCAGGCATGGACGGGCACCAGTTGCTTGGTTTGCTGCGTGCGCGCCAGCCACTGCTGCCGGTGCTGCTGATGACGGCGCACGGCGCGGTCGAGCGGGCGGTGGAAGCCATGCGCCAGGGCGCCGCCGATTATCTGGTCAAGCCCTTCGAGCCCAAGGCGTTGCTCGACCTGGTGGCGCGTCATGCGCTGGGGCGGCTGGGCGCGGTGGAGAGCGAAGGGCCGATTGCGGCAGAGCCGGCCAGTGCGCAATTGCTGGAACTGGCGGCGCGGGTAGCGCGCAGTGATTCGACCGTGCTGATCTCCGGGGAGTCGGGGACCGGCAAGGAAGTGCTGGCGCGCTATATCCACCAGCAATCCCATCGTGCCGACCAGCCGTTCGTCGCGATCAACTGTGCGGCGATCCCCGACAATATGCTCGAGGCGACCCTGTTCGGGCATGAGAAGGGCTCGTTTACCGGTGCCATCGCCGCCCAGGCGGGCAAGTTCGAGCAGGCCGACGGTGGGACGATCCTGCTCGACGAGATTTCCGAAATGCCCCTCGGCCTGCAAGCCAAGCTGCTGCGGGTGCTGCAGGAACGTGAAGTCGAGCGGGTGGGCGCGCGCAAGCCGATCACCCTGGATATCCGCGTGGTGGCCACCACCAACCGTGACCTGGCCGGCGAAGTGGCGGCGGGGCGCTTCCGTGAAGATCTCTATTACCGGCTGTCGGTGTTTCCGCTGGCCTGGCGTCCGTTGCGCGAGCGCACCGCCGATATCCTGCCGCTGGCCGAGCGCCTGCTGGCCAAGCACAGCGCAAAAATGAAGCATGCCGCCGTTAGATTGTCGCCCCAGGCCCAGGCTTGCCTGATCGGGTACGCCTGGCCGGGCAATGTCCGCGAACTCGACAATGCGATCCAGCGTGCGTTGATTTTGCAGCAGGGCGGACTGATCCAGGCCGAGGATTTCTGTCTGGCCGGGCCGCTCGGTTGTGCACCCTTGCCGGTCATGCGCGCGCCACTGGTCGAGACGGTTGCCAGCGAAGTGGCGCCTGCCGAGTCCGCCGGGGCCCTGGGCGACGACCTGCGTCGGCGCGAGTTCCAGATGATCATCGACACCCTGCGCGCCGAGCGCGGGCGTCGCAAGGAAGCGGCGGAACGCCTGGGTATCAGCCCGCGTACGCTGCGCTACAAACTGGCGCAGATGCGCGATGCCGGCATGGACGTCGAGGCTTATTTATTCGCCAGTTGAGTCGATTTATCGGCTTTACGGTCGTGTATCGGTTTTTGTTCAGAGGCGACAAGGAGCTGGCACCCTTGTTGCTAACACCTCATTAACCGCTGCACGAGTGTCAAAAAATTGCAGGTCGCCGGAGAGAGTAGTCCATGAGCCAGGGTATTGAATTTAATCGATTGATGTTGGACATGCGTTCCATGCAGATGGACGCCATGGCTCAACCGAAGTCGGCTGTGGCGGCGCCTGAAATGGGCGGTAGCAGCTTTGCCGATCTGCTCGGCAAGGCCGTCGGCAAGGTCAACGACACCCAGCAGGCCGCTGGCCAGTTGGCGAACGCCTTCGAGATCGGCAAGACCGGCGTGGACCTGACGGACGTGATGATTTCTTCGCAGAAAGCCAGCGTCTCGTTCCAGGCCCTGACCCAGGTGCGCAACAAGTTGGTCCAGGCGTATCAAGACATCATGCAGATGCCGGTTTAAGGACGAGATTGAGTCATGGCTGAAGCAGTCGCCGATAACGTACCGGCCAAGGCCGGTTCGACAGACGGCAAACCGCCGCTGTTTGGTTTGTCCTTTCTGGAAAACCTTTCCGAAATGACCATGCTGCGTCAGGTCGGCCTGATGGTCGGCCTGGCCGCGAGCGTGGCGATTGGCTTTGCCGTGGTGTTGTGGTCCCAGCAACCCGACTACCGGCCGCTGTACGGCAGCCTGGCCGGTATGGACGCCAAGCAGGTCATGGAAACCCTGGCGGCTGCGGATATTCCCTACACCGTCGAACCGAATTCCGGTGCGTTGCTGGTCAAGGCAGACGACGTGTCCCGTGCCCGCCTGAAACTGGCCGCGGCCGGTGTGACGCCCACCGATGGCAATATCGGTTTCGAGATCCTCGACAAGGACCAGGGCCTGGGTACCAGCCAGTTCATGGAGGCGACCCGTTACCGTCGCGGCCTTGAAGGTGAACTGGCGCGGACCATTTCCAGCCTGAACAATGTCAAGGGTGCGCGTGTGCACCTGGCGATTCCGAAGAGTTCGGTATTCGTCCGTGACGAACGCAAGCCGAGCGCTTCGGTACTGGTCGAGCTGTATTCCGGGCGTTCCCTGGAGCCGGGCCAGGTGGTGGCGATCATCAACCTCGTGGCGACCAGTGT
This sequence comes from Pseudomonas sp. Mn2068, assembly GCF_049319725.1. Lineage (NCBI taxonomy): Bacteria > Pseudomonadati > Pseudomonadota > Gammaproteobacteria > Pseudomonadales > Pseudomonadaceae > Pseudomonas > Pseudomonas sp. Mn2068. The sequence goes on from NZ_JBMOUG010000016.1 coordinate 100,107, forward strand.
TCCCGAGTTGAGCAAGTCGCAGATCACCGTGGTCGACCAGAAGGGCAACCTGCTCTCCGACCAGGCGCAAAACTCCGAATTGACCATGGCCGGCAAGCAGTTCGACTACAGCCGTCGCATGGAAAGCATGCTGACCCAGCGCGTGCACAATATCCTGCAGCCGATCCTCGGTAACGATCGCTACAAGGCTGAAGTGTCCGCCGATGTGGACTTCAGCGCGGTCGAGTCGACCTCCGAACAGTTCAACCCGGATCAGCCGGCGCTGCGCAGCGAGCAGTCGACCACCGAACAACGTACTGCCAGCAACGGTCCGCAAGGGGTTCCCGGGGCATTGAGCAACCAGCCTCCGGCACCGGCCTCGGCACCGCAGACCACCGGTGGCGCCACCGCGTCGTCGGGGCCTGTGCAACCCGGCCAGCCGCTGCTCGATGCCAACGGCCAGCAGATCATGGACCCGGCCACCGGCCAGCCGATGCTGGCGCCGTATCCGGCGGACAAGCGTCAACAATCCACCAAGAACTTCGAGCTGGACCGCTCCATCAGCCACACCAAGCAGCAGCAGGGTCGCCTGACCCGCCTGTCGGTGGCCGTGGTGGTCGACGATCAGGTCAAGGTCAACGCCGCCAACGGCGAAACCACCCGTGCGCCATGGAGCGCCGACGAATTGGCGCGCTTTACCCGCCTGGTCCAGGATGCCGTCGGTTTCGACGCCAGCCGCGGCGACAGCGTCAGTGTGATCAACGTGCCATTCTCCGCCGAGCGCGGGGAAGTGATCGCCGATATCCCGTTCTACTCGCAACCCTGGTTCTGGGATGTGGTCAAACAGGTACTGGGCGTGCTGTTCATCCTGGTGCTGGTATTCGGTGTGCTGCGTCCGGTGCTCAACAACATCACCGGCGGCGGCAAGAAGCAACTGGCGGGCCTGGGCAGCGATGTCGAACTCGGTGGCATGGGCGGTCTGCATGGCGAACTGGCCAACGATCGCGTGAGCCTCGGCGGTCCGCAAAGCATCCTCCTGCCAAGCCCGAGCGAAGGCTATGACGCTCAACTGAACGCCATCAAGAGTCTGGTAGCCGAAGATCCGGGCCGTGTGGCACAGGTCGTCAAAGAGTGGATTAACGCCGATGAGTAATAACGCCGCCGTCACCCAGAAGCTGACCCGGGTCGATAAAGCCGCGATCTTGCTGCTGTCGCTGGGTTCCACCGATGCCGCACAGGTGCTGCGCCACATGGGGCCCAAGGAGGTCCAGCGGGTCGGCGTGGCCATGGCGCAGATGCGCAACGTGCATCGCGAGCAGGTCGAGCAGGTCATGAGCGAGTTCGTCGAGATCGTCGGCGACCAGACCAGCCTGGGCGTCGGCTCCGACGACTATGTCCGCAAGATGCTCACCCAGGCCCTCGGCGAGGACAAGGCCAACGGCCTGATCGACCGCATCCTGCTCGGTGGCAACACCAGCGGCCTGGACAGTCTCAAGTGGATGGAACCGCGCGCCGTGGCAGACGTGATCCGCTACGAGCACCCGCAGATCCAGGCCATCGTCGTGGCCTACCTCGATCCCGACCAAGCCGGCGAGGTGCTGAACAACTTCGATCACAAGGTGCGCCTGGACATCATCCTGCGCGTCTCGTCGCTGAACACGGTACAGCCGGCGGCCCTCAAGGAACTCAACCAGATTCTCGAGAAGCAGTTCTCCGGCAACTCCAACGCTGCCCGCACCACCCTGGGCGGTATCAAGCGTGCGGCGGATATCATGAACTTCCTCGACAGCTCGATCGAAGGCCAGTTGATGGACTCGATCCGCGAAGTGGACGAGGACCTGTCGACGCAGATCGAAGACCTGATGTTCGTCTTCAACAACCTGTCGGATGTCGACGACCGCGGTATCCAGGCGCTGTTGCGCGAAGTTTCTTCCGACGTGCTGGTACTTGCCCTCAAGGGCTCGGACGAGGGCGTCAAGGAAAAGATCTTCAAGAACATGTCCAAGCGTGCGGCCGAACTGCTGCGCGACGACCTCGAGGCCAAGGGACCGGTGCGCGTCAGCGACGTCGAAACCGCCCAGAAGGAAATCCTCACCATCGCCCGCCGTATGGCCGAAGCCGGAGAAATCGTGCTCGGTGGCAAGGGCGGCGAAGAGATGATCTAAGGATCAAGCCATGACTGATCCAACCGACCTGATCCGCGCGCGGGACGTGAGCGGCTTCGACCTGTGGTCGTTGCCCAGCTTCGACCCGCATGTCGAAGAGCCTGAACCGGAGCCGGTGGAAGAGCCGCCGGCCGAGATGGAGGAAGTGCCGCTGGAGGAAGTCCAGCCGCTGACCCTCGAAGAGCTCGAAAGCATTCGCCAGGAAGCCTACAACGAAGGTTTCGCGGTGGGCGAGCGGGAAGGTTTCCACAGCACCCAGATCAGGGTTCGCCAGGAAGCCGAGGTCGCCCTGAGCGCCAAGCTGGTCAACCTGGAGGCCCTGATGGGCAATCTGTTCGCGCCCATCGCCGAACAGGACCAGCAGATCGAGAAGAGCCTGGTGGGCCTGGTCGGGCATATCGCTCGCCAGGTCATCCAGCGTGAACTCAAGACCGACTCCAGCCAGATCGAGCATGTCCTGCGGGAAACCCTGAAGTTGTTGCCGCTGGGCGCCGAGAACGTGCGGCTGTACATCAATCCCCAGGACTTCGAACAGGTCAAGGCCTTGCGCGAGCGCCACGAGGCGACCTGGCGCATCGTCGAGGACGAGGCCCTGCTGCCCGGCGGTTGCCGGGTCGAAACCGAGCACAGCCGGATCGACGCCAGCGTCGAGACCCGTATCGAGCAGGCGCTGGCCCAGTTGTTCGACCAGTTGCACGAACAATCCCTGCATCCGGCCCAGCCCGACCTGACGCTCGAGTTGGGTGAGCCCCATGCCCCGAACAGCGCCCCGGACCTGTCCGATGCGCCTTGAGCGAACCAGCTTCGGCAAGCGTCTTGGTACTTACGCCGATGCCATCAACCTGCCGGGCCAGCCGATTCTCGAAGGCCGCCTGCTGCGCATGGTCGGCCTGACCCTCGAGGCCGAAGGCCTGCGGGCCGCCATGGGCGCCCGCTGCCTGGTGATCAACGACGACAGCTATCACCCGGTGCAGGTCGAAGCCGAAGTCATGGGCTTCTCCGGCAGCAAGGTGTTCCTGATGCCGGTGGGCAGCGTGGCCGGTATCGCCCCGGGCGCTAGGGTCGTGCCGCTGGCCGATACCGGGCGCCTGCCGATGGGCATGAGCATGCTCGGGCGGGTGCTGGATGGTGCCGGTCGGGCGCTGGACGGCAAGGGCGGGATGAAGGCCGAGGACTGGGTGCCGATGGACGGGCCGACCATCAACCCGCTCAATCGTGACCCGATCCACCAGCCGCTGGACGTGGGCATCCGCAGTATCAACGGATTATTGACAGTGGGCCGCGGGCAGCGTCTTGGCCTGTTCGCCGGTACCGGCGTCGGCAAGAGTGTGCTGCTGGGCATGATGACCCGCTTTACCGAGGCCGACATCATCGTGGTCGGGTTGATCGGTGAGCGGGGCCGGGAAGTGAAGGAGTTCATCGAGCACATCCTCGGCGAGGAGGGGCTCAAGCGTTCGGTGGTGGTCGCATCGCCTGCCGACGATGCGCCGCTGATGCGCCTGCGGGCGGCCATGTATTGCACGCGGATCGCCGAGTATTTTCGCGACAAGGGCAAGAATGTCCTGTTGCTCATGGATTCACTGACCCGTTTTGCCCAGGCCCAGCGGGAAATCGCCCTGGCCATCGGCGAGCCGCCGGCGACCAAGGGCTATCCGCCCTCGGTGTTCGCCAAACTGCCGAAGCTGGTGGAGCGCGCGGGGAATGCCGAGGCCGGCGGCGGTTCGATCACCGCGTTCTATACCGTGTTGTCCGAAGGCGACGACCAGCAGGACCCGATTGCCGACTCGGCGCGGGGCGTGCTCGACGGGCATATCGTATTGTCCCGGCGCCTGGCCGAGGAAGGTCACTACCCGGCGATCGATATCGAAGCGTCCATCAGCCGGGTGATGCCGGCGGTGGTCAGTCCGGAGCACATGAAGCGTGCGCAGTATTTCAAGCAGCTCTGGTCACGCTACCAGCAGAGCCGCGACCTGATCAGCGTCGGCGCCTATGTGGCCGGTGGCGATCGCGAAACCGACACGGCGATCGCCCTGCAACCGGCGATGGTCCAGTACCTGCGCCAGGGGCTGAACGACAATGTCAGCCTGGGCGAGAGCGAAGCGCATCTGTCGACGGTCTTCGCGCCGGCGGCTGGCGGCTAACCGGCCATGGCCCAGAGTCGTGCCGCGCGGTTGGCGCCGGTGGTCGAGATGGCCGAAAGCACCGAGCGTACCGCTGTCCAGCGCCTGGGTTATTTCCAGGGACAGGTACGCCTGGCGCAAAGCAAGCTGGCCGACCTCGAAGGTTTTCGCCTGCAATACCAGGAACAGTGGATCGAGCGTGGCCGGCATGGCGTCTCCAGCCAATGGTTGCTGGGCTACCAGCAGTTTCTCAGCCAGCTCGACACCGCCGTCGCCCAACAGCGGCAAAGCCTGGCCTGGCACCAGAACAACCTCGACAAGGGGCGCGTTGCCTGGCAAGAGGCCTATACTCGTGTCGAGGGCTTGCGCAAGCTGGTGCAGCGCTACATCGACGAGGCCCGCCAGCTGGAAGACAAACGTGAACAGAAACTGCTGGATGAGCTGTCCCAGCGCCTGCCGCGGCAGAGTCCCTATTGAATCGCAGGTATTTTGACGCTCCCGGTTGCCCTGCTGTCAGCGGGGTGCTACACCTTGTACACATCGCCACTGACAAGGAAGCTGGATCATGGCTGTAGAGTCGGCATTAACAGACAACGGCAGGAAGTTGACGATTTCGGTCAAGGGGCGCTTTGACTTCGGCAAGCACCAGGAATTTCGCGAGTCCTACGAGCGGGTCGCTACCCCGCCCGAGTCGGTTATCGTCGACCTGGTCGAGACGACCTATCTCGACAGTTCGGCCCTGGGCATGCTCCTGCTGCTGCGCGACCACGCCGGCGGCGACGATGCCGATATCCGGGTGATCAACAGCAATACGGATGTGCGCAAGATCCTCGCCATTTCCAATTTCGACAAGCTCTTCGACATCACTTGAGCATCATGCAAACGGCCGAGGAGTCGCTGACGGTGCTGATCGCCGAGGACGGGGCGGCGGATCGGCTGCTGCTGTCGAGTATCGTACGGCGCCAGGGGCATGCAGTCCTGACTGCCAGCAACGGTGCCGAGGCGGTCGAGGTGTTCAGGGCGCAGCGACCCCAGCTGGTCCTGATGGATGCCCTGATGCCGGTGATGGACGGCTTCGAGGCGGCGCGGCAAATCAAGGCGCTGGCCGGCGATTCGCTGGTGCCGATCATCTTTCTCACCTCCCTGAGCGAAAGCGACGCCCTGGTCCGTTGCCTGGACGCCGGCGGCGACGACTTTCTGGCGAAACCCTACAACCAGGTCATCCTCGGTGCCAAGATCAAGGCGATGGACCGTCTGCGGCGCCTGCAGGCTACGGTGCTGCAGCAACGCGACCTGATCGCCCGGCACCACGACTACCTGCTCAACGAGCAGCGGGTAGCCAAGGCGGTGTTCGACAAGGTGGCGCATTCCGGATGCCTGCGGGCGCCGAATATCCGCTACCTGCAATCACCCTATGCGCTGTTCAACGGCGACCTGTTGCTGGCGGCCCATGCCCCGGGCGGGGACATGCATATCCTGCTCGGCGATTTCACCGGGCATGGCCTGCCCGCCGCCGTCGGTGCGATGCCGTTGGCGGAAGTCTTCTACGGCATGACCGCCAAGGGCTACGGCCTGCCCGAAACCCTGCGGGAGATGAACGCCAAGCTCAAGCGCATCCTGCCGGTGGACATGTTCTGTTGCGCCACCTTCCTGCGCCTGAGTCCGCAGCGGCAGGTGGTCGAGGTCTGGAACGGCGGTATGCCCGACGGCTACCTGCACGATATCGCCTCGGGCGAGCGGCGTCCCCTGGTGGCGCGGCACTTGCCACTGGGGGTATTGGGGGCCGAGGCGTTCGACGACCACATCGATGTCTACCCCATGGCCCCGGGTGACCGGGTGTTCCTGCTGTCCGACGGGGTGATCGATACCTGTAATGGCGATGAGCAGTTGTTCGGTGTCGAGCGCCTGCATCAGGTCTTCGAGAGCAATCGGGATCCGGATTGCTTGTTCGAGGAGATCCAGCAGGCGCTGGCACGGTTCGGCGGCGAGGCGCGTGACGATATCAGCATGGTCGAGATCAGTCTGCCCGCGCCCGGGCGGGCGCTGCCGGCGACCATGGTCTACTCCGACAGCGGCGAATCCTGTCCGCTGGACTGGTCGGTGAACTTCGAATTCCGCGCGGCGACGCTACGGCGTTTCAACCCCTTGCCTTATCTGCTGCAACTGCTGATGGAGGTACACGGCTTGCGTGCCCACAGCGGGGCGCTGTACAGCGTGCTGGCCGAGCTCTACTCCAATGCCCTGGAGCACGGGGTGCTGGGCCTGGATTCAAGCCTCAAGCGCGATGTCCGTGGATTTGCGCAATACTATGAGCAACGCAATCGGCGTCTGCTCGACTTGCAGGAAGGTTTTGTCCGCGTGAGCCTGCAGGTGGTCCCGGAAGGGAAGGGCGGACGGTTGTGCATCGAGGTCGAGGACAGTGGTGCCGGGTTTGACGTCGAGCGGGTCATGGCGCGTCCGCTGGAGGTCGATCGGTTGTCGGGAAGAGGTGTCGGCCTGGTCCGGCAACTTAGTCACTGTGCCCGTTGGTCGAATGATGGCCGGCGTGCCCACGTGGAGTTTTCGTGGGAGGCTCAGGCATAATTTGCAGGTGTTGATCAAGGAGTGAACGAGTGGACGGCAATCAGGAAAAGCACCTTGACTACGATGTGCTCGGCGCATTGCAGGAAGTCATGGAGGATGAGTATCCCTTGTTGCTGGATACCTTTCTCAACGATTCGGAAAAACGCCTGGGGCAGTTGCACCAGGCCAGCAACGCGATAGAACTGGGGCTGGCGGCCCACAGCTTCAAGGGCAGCAGCAGCAATATGGGCGCGTTGCACCTGGCCGATCTTTGCCGGCAACTGGAAGAGCGGGCCGCGCAATTGCCGCTGACCGGGGTCGAGGACCTCGTGGGGCGGATAGACCGCGAGTACGAGCAGGTACGCCATCTGTACGCCCGCGAGCGCGAGCGGTTCCCGATCAAGCAATGACCTTTGTGGCAATCCGGGCAAGCTGGCCCGAACCTTGCTACCACTCCCTGCATTGACTTTACGATCCCTGTGCAGCGGAGACTGTGTTATGCCCCTCGCTCCCAATTCTCTTCTTCAGGCCACCGCTGCGGCCAAACCCAAGGCGGACCTCGCGAGCAATCCGCCGGCACCGGTCGCGCAGCCCAAGGACAATGCTTCCAGCTTTGCCCAGGTCTACCAGAACAGCCAGGGCAAGTCGGTAAAGACACCTGACAGCCCGGTCAAGGCGAACCGGGACAGCACTCCCGCGGTGCCGGCGAAAAAGGATGTGGTTGCCAGCAACAAGGGGGATGCGGCAAAGCCGGCGGTTGCCGATAGCGGCAATTCCTTGCCTGCCGACAAAACCACCAGCAGCGACACGACGACCAAGGCCGATGACGACCAGGTTGCCTCTGATGACAGCGACAAGGACACCGCCACCGATACACCGGTGGTGGATGCCACGCCAGTGGATCCGACCCTCGATCCGGCGTTGATCCAGGCTGCCGTCACGCCACCGATGCCGGTTCCGGAAGCGCCGCCGGCCGTGGCTCCCGCGCAGCCACCGGTGGTCGAAGCGCCCCTGGCGGCAGCGGTGACCGCGGCGCCGGTGCAGGCCGCCGCGACACCGCCGGCCAGCGACAGTGATTTCGATCCGAATTCCGATCCGCTGGATAACCTGCCCGCCGTGCGTCTGGCGATGGAGCAGGGCGGACATGTGTCGACGACCAGTCAGCCGACTACGAAAACCACCACCAGCAACAACGATACGGATCCTAACCAGGCCCTGAACCAGAACGCCGGCGTGGCCATGCTGGTGGATCAGAAAACCGATGCCGGGACCACCGAGCAGGGCGGCGAAAAATCCTTCAAGGGGTTGATCGAAGACGGCCTGAAGGATCTGAAAAGCGCCTCCAGTGACACCCGTGTCGACGACTTCGCCAATCGCCTGGCGGCCCTGACCCAGGCCGCGGTGCCGAAAACCGCGAACGCGCTGCCGGTCAACCAGCCTCTGGCCATGCATCAGAGTGGCTGGACCGAGGAAGTGGTCAACCGGGTCATGTACCTGTCGAGCGCCAGCATCAAGTCCGCCGATATCCAGCTGGAACCGGCCGAGCTGGGACGACTGGACATCAAGGTCAATATGGCCGCCGACCAGGCGACGCAGATCAGCTTCGTCAGTGGTCATGCCGGCGTGCGTGATGCACTGGAAAGCAATATGTTCCGCCTGCGCGACATGCTCCAGCAGCAGGGCCTGGGGCAGGCCGATGTCAGTGTCTCCGACCAGTCGCGTGGCTGGGCTGGCCAGGGCCAGGATCCGCAACAACAGCAACAGCAGGCCCAGAAAGGCAGCAACAACGGCAGCGGCGGCCGCCTGGATAGCGGCGACGACGATATCGCCATCGCGGCCGCGACCGAAGCGGCAGCCACCAGTGCCAGCGTGGTGGTGGGTTCCAGCGCGGTCGACTACTACGCCTGATTGTCTTCATGGCCGGTGGGTGTTTGTGTGGCATGTGGGAGGGGGCTTGCCCCTGAAGCCTCTTGAGGTCTCAAGGGGCTCTTCGCGGGCAAGCCCGCTCCCACGCAAACCCACCCTCATACAAGCCTGCTCACACCCGGGCCCGCGCCGATATGAGCGGCGTCCTCGCACTGTCCTTTCCCTCTCTGCCAACTCTGGCATAACACTTGCTCCAGCCTTGCCGTGCGACTGTGAAAAACCGAATAGTGACGGATTATTGGCATGGCGAAGAGCGAAGCAGCAGCGGTAAAAGAACCTGGCGGTAAAGGCAAACTCAAGCTGATTATCGTGATCGTGGTGGCTTTGCTATTGGCGATCGGGCTCTCCGTGGGGGCGACCTGGTACTTCATGCACAGCGCCCAGAGCAAGCCGGCACCGGCTCCTGCCGAGGCCAGCACGACCAAGCAGCCGGCGATCTACGAGTCGATGGCGCCGGCGTTTGTCGCCAACTTCAAGGACGCCAACGGCCGCCAGCGCTATATGCAGGTGAGCATTACCATGATGGCGCGCAACCAGGGCGACCTGGAGGCCCTGAAAGTCCATATGCCGGTGATCCGCAACAATCTGGTGATGCTGTTCTCCGGGCAGACCTACGAAACCCTGGCGACCCCGGTCGGCCAGGAGTTGCTGCGCCAGAAAGCCACTGCCAGCGTGCAGGAAGTGGCGCAGAAGGAAGTCGGCAAGGTGGTGGTCGAACAGTTGCTCTTCACTAACTACGTACTGCAGTAGGATCACGACATGGCCGTGCAAGACCTGCTGTCCCAGGATGAGATCGATGCCCTCTTGCATGGTGTCGATGACGGTCTGGTACAGACCGAAAACGCCGCCGAACCCGGCAGCGTCAAAAGCTACGACCTGACCAGCCAGGATCGCATCGTCCGTGGACGCATGCCGACCCTGGAGATGATCAACGAGCGTTTTGCCCGCTACACCCGTATCAGCATGTTCAACATGCTGCGTCGCTCCGCCGATGTGGCGGTGGGCGGGGTTCAGGTGATGAAGTTCGGCGAATACGTGCACTCGCTGTATGTGCCGACCAGTCTCAACCTGGTCAAGATCAAGCCGTTGCGCGGCACGGCGCTGTTCATCCTCGACGCCAAGCTGGTGTTCAAGCTGGTGGACAACTTCTTCGGCGGCGACGGCCGTCACGCCAAGATCGAGGGGCGCGAATTCACCCCGACCGAGCTGCGCGTGGTGCGCATGGTGCTGGAGCAGGCCTTCATCGACTTGAAGGAAGCCTGGCAGGCGATCATGGAAGTCAATTTCGAGTACATCAACTCGGAAGTGAACCCAGCCATGGCCAACATCGTCGGGCCGAGCGAAGCGGTGGTGGTCTCGACCTTCCACATTGAACTCGACGGCGGTGGCGGCGACCTGCACGTGACCATGCCGTACTCGATGATCGAGCCGGTACGGGAAATGCTCGACGCCGGTTTCCAGTCGGACCTCGACGACCAGGACGAACGCTGGGTCAAGGCCCTGCGCGAAGACGTGCTGGATGTGGCGGTGCCGCTCAGTGCCACGGTGGCGCGTCGCCAGTTGCGCCTGCGGGACATCCTGCACATGCAGCCGGGCGACGTGATTCCGGTGGAACTGCCCGAGGACATGGTCATGCGCGCCAACGGCGTGCCGTCGTTCAAGGTCAAGCTCGGTTCCCACAAGGGCAACCTGGCATTGCAAGTGATTGAGCCGATCGAACGCCGTTGAGCGGGTCGATCAAGAATGTGCTGTGTTAACTGATTTTCTGCCCGCCGAGGACAACTGATGGCTGACGAACACGATATGACTGACGACCAGGCCCTGGCTGACGAGTGGGCGGCTGCCCTGGAAGAATCCGGCGAAACCGGCCAGGACGATATCGACGCCCTGCTGGCGGCCGATGCCGGTACCGCGCCGAGCTCCAATCGCCTGCCGATGGAAGAATTCGGCAGTGTGCCGAAAAGCCACGAGCCGGTGACCCTGGACGGGCCGAACCTGGACGTGATCCTGGATATCCCGGTGTCGATCTCCATGGAAGTCGGCAGCACCGATATCAATATCCGCAACCTCCTGCAATTGAACCAGGGGTCGGTCATCGAGCTCGATCGCCTGGCCGGCGAGCCGCTGGATGTGCTGGTCAACGGCACGCTGATTGCCCACGGTGAAGTGGTGGTGGTCAACGAAAAGTTCGGCATCCGTCTGACGGACGTGATCAGCCCGAGCGAACGCATCAAGAAGTTGCGCTGAATGAGCAGGCTTCTCGGCGGTCTCCTGCTGTTGCCGTTCAGTGCGTTGGCGGCTGAGCCCGTGACCAGCGCGGCGGCGGCTGCGCCGGCGGTCGGTGGTGGCATGGCCGGGCAACTGACGCAACTGGTGTTGGGTTTGCTGCTGGTGCTGGGGATCATCTTTGCCTTGGCCTGGCTGTTGCGCCGGGTGCAGCAGGCGGGGCCGGCGGGCAAGAAAGGGCAGGTGATCGAACTGATCGGCTCCCGTGCCCTCGGGCCGCGGGACCGGCTGGTGCTGGTGCAGGTCGGCAACGAGCAGATCCTGCTCGGGCTGACACCGGGCACCATCACGCCCTTGCATGTGCTCAAGGAGCCGGTCCAGGTTCCGAATGGCGAGCCGGCGACCCCGGAGTTCGCTCAACGCCTGATGGAATTGCTGGGTAAGGACAAGAAGTGATGGCTGCGTTGCGTTTTATCCTCGGCCTGACGCTGGTGCTGGCCGCGCCGCTGGCGTTCGGCGCCGATCCGCTGTCGATCCCGGCCATCACCCTCGGCACCGGGGCCAACGGACAGCAGGAGTACTCGGTCAGCCTGCAGATCCTGCTGATCATGACGGCGCTGAGTTTCATCCCGGCGTTCGTCATCCTGATGACCAGCTTTACCCGGATCATCATCGTCTTCTCGATCCTGCGCCAGGCCCTGGGCCTGCAGCAGACGCCGTCGAACCAGATCCTGACCGGCATGGCGATGTTCCTGACCCTGTTCATCATGGCGCCGGTCTTCGACAAGGTGAACCAGGATGCCCTGCAGCCCTACCTGGCCGAGAAACTCACGGCCCAGGATGCGGTGCTCAAGGCCCAGGGGCCGATCAAGGACTTCATGCTGGCGCAGACCCGCAGCAGCGACCTGGAGCTGTTCATGCGCCTGTCCAAGCGCACCGACATCGCCACGCCCGACCAGGCGCCGCTGACCATTATCGTGCCGGCCTTCGTCACCTCCGAGTTGAAGACCGCGTTCCAGATCGGCTTCATGATCTTCATTCCGTTCCTGGTCATCGACCTGGTGGTCGCCAGTGTGTTGATGGCGATGGGTATGATGATGCTGTCGCCGTTGATCATTTCCCTGCCGTTCAAGATCATGCTGTTCGTGCTGGTGGATGGCTGGGCGCTGATCATCGGTACCCTGGCGAGCAGTTTTGGTGGTGTCTAGAACCTTCACGAGTAGTGCGCCATGACGCCTGAAGTTGCAATTGACATCTTTCGCGATGCCCTCTGGCTGACCACGCTGATGGTCACCGTGCTGGTGGTTCCGACCCTGCTTATAGGTCTGCTGGTGGCGATGTTCCAGGCCGCCACGCAGATCAACGAACAGACCCTGGGTTTCCTGCCGCGCCTGCTGGTGATGCTCATCACCCTGATTGTCGCCGGTCCCTGGCTGGTGCAGAAATTCATGGAATACATCCTGTCGCTCTACGGCAGTATCCCGCAGGTCATCGGCTGACATGTCGCTGCTCGCGCTGACCGATACGCAGATCAGCACCTGGGTCGCCAGTTTCATGCTGCCGATGTTCCGGGTCGGCGCGGTGGTCATGACCATGCCGATCTTCGGGACCACCCTGGTGCCGCGGCGGGTACGGTTGTACTTTATCTTTGCTATCACCGTGGTGATCGCGCCGGGCCTGCCGCCGATGCCCGAGGTGCATCCGCTGGATCTCAGCGGACTGATGCTGATTGCCGAGCAGATCATCTTCGGCGCCTTGCTCGGTTTCTCCCTGCAGTTGTTCTTCCAGGCCTTCGTGGTCGCCGGGCAGATTGTCGCGGTGCAGATGGGCATGGGCTTCGCGTCCATGGTCGACCCGATCAACGGCGTCTCCAGTGCGGTGATCGGGCAGTTTTTCACCATGCTGGTGACGCTGATGTTCCTGGCGATGAATGGCCATCTGGTGGTGTTCGAGGTGCTGACCGAGAGCTTCACCACCTTCCCGGTCGGCAGCGGGCTGTCGACCACGGATCTGTGGGTGATTGCCGGCAAGCTCGGCTGGGTTCTCGGCGCGGCGTTGATGCTGGTGCTGCCGGCGATCACCGCCTTGCTGGTGGTCAACGTGGCCTTCGGCATCATGACTCGCGCCGCGCCGCAGTTGAACATCTTCTCCATCGGTTTCCCGCTGACGCTGGTGCTGGGGATGTTCATCCTCTGGATCAGCCTGGGCGATATCCTCAACCAGTATCAACCGCTGGCCGTCGAGGCCCTGCAGTTCCTACGTCAACTGATACGGGCGCCCTGAGCCATGGCAGAGAGCGAGAGCGGTCAGGACAAGACAGAAGACCCCACGGAGAAAAGGAAGAAGGACTCCCGTGAGAAGGGCGAGATTGCCCGCTCCAAGGAGCTCAACACCCTGGCGGTGATGCTGGCCGGCACCGGTGGCCTGCTGGTCTTTGGTGGCGCGCTGGCGCAGGACATGGCCGAGTTGATGCGCCTGAACTTCACGCTTTCGCGGGAAGTGATACTCGACCAGCGCTACATGGCGATCTTCCTCCTGCAGTCGGGCAAGATAGCGCTCTGGGCGGTTCAGCCGGTCCTGCTGACCTTGTTGCTGGCCGCCTTTATCGGGCCGATCTCCCTGGGGGGGTGGCTCTTCGCGGCCGGTAGTCTGGCACCCAAGTTCAGCCGGATGAATCCTCTGGCCGGGCTCAAGCGGATGTTCTCGACCAAGGCCCTGGTGGAGTTGCTCAAGGCCCTGGCGAAATTCATCATCGTGCTGTTGGTGGCCCTGGCGGTATTGTCGTCGGATATCGACGATCTGGTGCGGATCGCCCATGAACCCCTGGAGTCGTCGATTATCCACAGCCTGCAGGTGGTGGGCTGGAGCGCCTTGTGGATGTCCCTCGGATTGTTGCTGATTGCCGCGGTGGATGTGCCGGTACAGCTCTGGGAAAGCCACAAGAAGCTGCTGATGACCAAGCAGGAAGTGCGTGACGAATACAAGGACCAGGAAGGCCGTCCGGAGGTCAAGCAGCGGATTCGCCAGCTGCAGCGCGAGATGTCCCAGCGGCGGATGATGGCGGCGATTCCCGAGGCGGATGTGGTCATCACCAACCCGACCCACTACGCGGTGGCGCTCAAGTACGATGCCGAGAAGGGCGGGGCGCCGGTGCTGCTGGCCAAGGGCAATGACTTCATCGCCCTGAAGATCCGCGAGATCGCCGTCGAGCACGAGATCATGCTGCTCGAATCGCCGGCCCTGGCGCGTTCGATCTACTACTCCACCGAGTTGGACCAGGAGATTCCGGCGGGGCTCTACCTGGCGGTGGCGCAGGTGCTCGCCTATGTCTTCCAGATCCGCCAGTTCCGCGCAGGCAAGGGCAAGCGTCCGGATCCGCTCAAGGACAACCTGCCGATTCCACCGGACCTGCGCCGCGATTCCTGAAGATTTCTCCTGGCCGTCGATCGTCCCCCGCATTTTCAGTCACTTCCACAGAGTTGGAAGGTTTCTTGCACAAGCAGGTTTTGCGACGCTTTCAGCGTCAAAAGTTTGCTTCAAGGTGACGAGGAATACCGGTGGACCGCACTCAATTTATCAACACGGCGCGCAGCAATCTGAGTGGTCTCGGCCGGGGCAACCTGGGCGTGCCGCTGCTGCTGTTGGTCATGCTGGCGATGATGATGTTGCCAGTGCCGGCGTTCCTGCTGGACGTCTTCTTCACCTTCAACATCGCCCTGTCGATTGTCGTCCTGCTGGTCTGCGTCTATGCCCTGCGGCCGCTGGACTTCGCCGTCTTCCCGACCATCCTGCTGATCGCCACGCTGTTGCGCCTGGCCCTGAACGTGGCCTCCACCCGGGTGGTGATGCTCCACGGCCAGGACGGTCACGCCGCCGCGGGCAAGGTGATCCAGGCCTTCGGCGAGGTGGTGATCGGTGGTAACTACGTGGTCGGTATCGTGGTTTTCGCCATCCTGATGATCATCAACTTCGTCGTGGTGACCAAGGGCGCCGGGCGGATTTCCGAGGTGAGCGCGCGTTTCACCCTCGATGCGATGCCCGGCAAGCAGATGGCGATCGACGCCGACCTCAACGCCGGCCTGATCGATCAGCCACAAGCCAAGCTGCGCCGCCTGGAAGTGGCCCAGGAGGCCGAGTTCTACGGCTCCATGGACGGTGCCAGCAAATTCGTCCGCGGTGACGCCATCGCCGGTTTGCTGATTCTGTTCATCAACCTGATCGGCGGCATGGCGGTCGGTATCTTCCAGCACAACATGTCGTTTGCCGACGCCGGCAAGGTCTACGCCCTGCTGACCATCGGTGACGGTTTAGTGGCGCAGTTGCCATCACTGTTGTTATCCACAGCAGCGGCCATCATGGTGACCCGTGCTTCCGGCTCGGAAGACATGGGCAAGCAGATCAACCGGCAGATGTTCGCCTCGCCCAAGGCCCTCGGCGTGGCCGCCGGCCTGATGGCGGTGATGGGCCTGGTGCCGGGCATGCCGCACTTTTCCTTCCTCAGCCTGGCGCTGGTGGCAGGTGGCGCGGCTTACCTGTTGTGGAAAAAACAGAACGTGGTCAAGGTCCAGGCCCTGGCCGAAGTGCAGCGCCAGCAGGAGCTCCTGCCGTCGCCGGCCCGTGCCATGGAAACCAAGGAGCTGGGCTGGGATGACGTCACGCCGATCGACATGATCGGCCTGGAAGTGGGTTATCGCCTGATTCCGCTGGTGGACCGCAATCAGGGCGGGCAATTGCTGGCGCGGATCAAGGGCGTGCGCAAGAAGCTGTCCCAGGATCTCGGCTTCCTGATGCCGACTGTGCATATTCGTGACAACCTCGACCTGGCGCCCAGTGCGTATCGCCTGACCCTGATGGGCGTGACCCTGGCCGAAGCGGAGATCTACCCGGATCGCGAACTGGCGATCAACCCGGGCCAGGTCTACGGCACCCTCAACGGCATTACCGCCAAGGACCCGGCCTTCGGCCTGGAGGCGGTCTGGATCGAGATCAGCCAGCGCGCCCAGGCGCAGTCGCTGGGCTACACGGTGGTGGACGCCAGTACGGTGGTGGCGACGCACCTCAACCAGATTCTCTACAAGCACTCCAGCGAGCTGATCGGCCACGAAGAAGTCCAGCAGCTCATGCAACTGCTGGCCAAGGGCTCGCCGAAGTTGGCCGAAGAGCTGGTGCCGGGCATCATTTCCCTGTCGCACCTGCTCAAGGTGCTGCAGTGCCTGCTGGCCGAACACGTGCCGGTACGCGATATCCGCAGCATTGCCGAAGCCATCGCAAACAATGCCGCCAAGAGTCAAGATACTGCCGCTCTGGTGGCGGCAGTGCGTGTCGGCTTGTCTCGCGCAATCGTCCAAAGCATTGTAGGGCTTGACTCCGAGCTGCCTGTGATCACCTTGGAACCAAGGTTGGAACAAATATTGCTCAATAGTCTGCAGAAGGCCGGACAAGGCTCGGAAGAGGGGGTTCTCCTGGAACCGAGCATGGCCGAAAAACTCCAGCGTTCACTGATCGACGCCGCCCAGCGCCAAGAGATGCAAGGGCAGCCGGTGATCCTGCTGGTGGCCGGTCCGGTTCGCGCGATGCTTTCGCGGTTCGGACGCCTGGCGGTACCAAGTCTGCATGTCTTGGCCTACCAGGAAATTCCGGACAACAAGCAAGTCACCATCGTTGCGACAGTAGGGCCCAACGGCTGAGGTAGTGGGTTATGCAAGTTAAGCGTTTTTTCGCCGCCGATATGCGTCAGGCCATGAAGCTGGTTCGTGATGAGCTGGGCTCGGACGCGGCCATCATCGGCAACCGCCGCATCGCGGGCGGTGTCGAGCTGACGGCTGCCCTGGACTACAAGCTCTCGGCCCTGGCGCCGCGTGTACCGAACATGGAGCTCGAGGACGAGCTGCGCAAGACCCAGTCGCGGATCGTCACCGCCCAGGCCGAACTGAGCCTGCGCAGCGAGGGCGAGAGCGATGCGACCACCAATCGCCAGTTGTTCGCCGGCCTGCCGCTGACCGCTGCCGAGCCGCTGATCGAACCGACTTTCGACGAGCCGCGTCGCCCGGCCCCGGCGCCTGTCGCGGCGGCCCCGGCGGTGGACCAGCGTGTCTTCGATTCGATGCGTTTCGAGCTCAACGGCCTGCGCGAGCTGCTGGAAGTCCAGCTCGGCTCCCTGGCCTGGAACCAGTTGCAAGGCAGCCAGCCGGCGCAGGCCAACCTCTGGCGCCGCCTGCAGCGTGTCGGCCTGTCCGGCCCGCTGTCGCGCGACCTGCTGGCGCTGATCACCGGCATCGAAGAGCCGCGTCAGGCCTGGCGCATGCTGCTGGCGCACCTGGCCCGGATGATCGTCACCCCCGAGATCGAACCCTTGGAAGAGGGCGGGGTCATAGCCATGGTCGGTCCGGCCGGCATGGGCAAGACCACCACGCTGGCCAAGCTGGCGGCGCGCTACGTGCTCAAGTACGGCGCGCAGAACATCGCCCTGGTCAGCATGGACAGCTTCCGTATCGGTGCCCAGGAACAGCTCAAGACCCTGGGGCGGATCCTCAACGTACCCGTGACCCACGTCGACCCGGGCCAGTCCCTGGCGCAAGCCCTCGATCCGCTGCTGCGCAAGCGCGTGGTGCTGATCGATACCGCCGGCCTGCAGGCCAGCGACCCGGCGCTGCGCATGCAACTGGAAAGCCTGGCCGGACGCGGAATCAAGGCCAAGAATTACCTGGTCCTGGCCACGACCAGCCAGAAACAGGTGTTGACCGCCGCCTACCACAGCTACAAGCGCTGTGGGCTGGCTGGCTGCATCCTGACTAAACTGGATGAAACGGCGAGTCTCGGCGAAGTGCTGAGCCTGGCCATCAGCCACGAATTGCCGGTGGCCTATCTGACCGATGGTCCAAGGATTCCGGACGATCTGCATTTGCCGCGCCGCCACCAGCTGGTGAGCCGCGCAGTCAGTGTGCAAATGCAGGAAGAACCCAGCGAAGAGGCCATGGCCGATATGTTCGCTGACATCTACCACAGCCCGTCCAAACGAGTGGGTTGAGGTAATCATGAAGACGTTGCAATGCACCTACATCGATGGTCTGCCAGGCATTAGTTCCCTCCGGGAACGCGCAGCCAGTTATGTGGCCTTCCGTCTAAGCAAGACAAGGTAAGAAGAGAACATGGGCAGCATGCATCCCGTACAGGTGATCGCGGTGACCGGCGGCAAGGGTGGCGTCGGGAAGACTAACGTGTCAGTGAACTTGTCCCTGGCGCTGGCTGAGCTTGGCCGGCGGGTCATGCTGCTGGACGCCGACCTGGGGCTGGCGAATGTCGACGTCCTGCTGGGGCTGACCCCCAAACGCACCTTGGCCGACGTGGTCGAGGGGCGCTGTGAGTTGCGTGATGTGCTGTTGCAGGGGCCGGGCGGGATCCGTATCGTGCCGGCCGCCTCCGGCACCCAGAGCATGGTCCACCTGAGCCCGGCCCAGCATGCCGGCCTGATCCAGGCGTTCAGCGATATCGGCGACAACCTCGATGTGCTGGTGATCGACACCGCTGCGGGTATTGGTGACTCGGTAGTCAGTTTTGTCCGCGCGGCCCAGGAAGTCCTGCTGGTGGTCTGCGACGAGCCGACCTCAATCACCGACGCCTATGCCCTGATCAAGCTGCTCAACCGCGACTACGGGATGAACCGTTTCCGCGTGCTGGCCAACATGGCCCAGAGCCCCCAGGAAGGCCGCAATCTGTTCGCCAAGTTGACCAAGGTCACGGATCGCTTCCTCGATGTAGCCCTACAATACGTCGGTGCCGTTCCCTACGATGAATGCGTACGCAAGGCCGTGCAGAAGCAGCGCGCGGTCTACGAAGCGTTCCCTCGTTCGAAATGCGCCCTGGCGTTCAAGGCCATTGCCCAGAAGGTCGACACCTGGCCGTTGCCCGCCAACCCACGCGGGCACCTGGAGTTCTTCGTCGAACGTCTGGTGCATCAGACGAGTGCGGGACCAGTGCTATGACTGCCAGTGGCTATCGCATGTATTCCAAGTCGTCGCGTGACAGCCAGTATGAGTTGATCGAGCGTTATGCGCCTCTGGTCAAGCGGATCGCCTATCACTTGCTGGCGCGGCTGCCAGCCAGTGTGCAGGTCGAGGACCTGATCCAGGCGGGCATGATCGGCCTGCTGGAAGTCTCGACCAAGTATGACTCCAGCAAGGGTGCGAGTTTCGAGACCTATGCCGGTATCCGGATTCGCGGCGCGATGCTCGATGAGGTCCGCAAGGGCGACTGGGCACCCCGTTCGGTACACCGCAATACCCGTATGGTCAGTGACGCAATCAGGGCAATTGAAGCGAAAACCGGTCGTGACGCTAAAGATCACGAGGTTGCAGCCGAACTCCAATTGAGTCTCGATGATTATTACGGGATTTTGAACGATACCCTGGGCAGCCGATTGTTCAGTTTCGACGACCTGTTGCAGGACGGCGAGCATGAAGGGCTGCACGAGGATGGCGCGAGTGCTCATCTCGAGCCGTCACGCGATCTGGAGGATGAACGCTTCCAGGCGGCGCTGGCGGATGCGATTGCCAATTTGCCGGAGCGTGAGCGACTGGTCTTGGCGCTGTACTACGACGAGGAGCTGAACCTCAAGGAAATCGGTGAGGTACTGGGGGTCAGCGAATCGCGAGTCAGCCAGTTACACAGCCAGTGCGCGGCCCGCTTGCGGGGGCGTTTGGGAGAGTGGCGAGCGCGTTGACAGGCAGTGTGGGGACACTGCGAACGAGACCGATGCAGCGTTTGACGGTGTGTCGGCGGCTCGGCCGGTTGTGGTTTCCATGCAGTAGTCGAGTGTTGTGCCGAATTGATTGAACAGCGCGTTCAGGTGCTGAAACGCGTTTAAGACTGCTTGGAGGTCGAATTGAACAAGAACATGAAAATCCTCATTGTTGATGACTTCTCAACGATGCGGCGGATCATCAAGAACCTGTTGCGTGACCTCGGGTTCACCAACACGGTCGAGGCCGATGACGGTACTACCGCCATTCCGGTCCTCAACAGCGGTAGCATCGACTTTCTGGTCACCGACTGGAACATGCCCGGCATGACCGGCATCGACCTGCTGCGCCACGTGCGTGCCGATGAAAAGCTCAAGCACCTGCCGGTCCTGATGGTCACGGCCGAAGCCAAGCGCGAGCAGATCATCGAAGCCGCCCAGGCCGGCGTCAACGGCTATGTGGTCAAACCATTCACGGCCCAGGCGCTGAAAGAGAAGATCGAAAAGATCTTCGAACGCATCGGTTGATGAAGTCCGCCACGGGGGCGCTATGGAGCACAACGAATCTTCACTGGGCGATTTTGAATCGACCCTGAAAAAACATGCCCGTGAACTGGTCGACAGCCTTGAAAAAGGCCGTTTCGGCGATGCGGTGCAAATGATCCATGAGCTGAACCAGACCCGTGACCGCGGCCTGTATCTGGAAGTCGGCAAGCTGACCCGCGAGCTGCACAGTGCGATCGTCAATTTCCAGATTGACCCGACCATGCCGCAAGCCGAGGAAGTTTCGCAGATTACCGACGCCACCGAGCGCCTGTCCTATGTGGTCAGGCTGACCGAGGCGGCGGCCAATCGCACCATGGACCTGGTGGAGAGCGCGACCCCGCGGGTCAGTGGCCTGAACGAGGAAGCCAAGGCCCTGAGCGCCGACTGGGGTCGCTTCATGCGGCGTGAAGTCGGTGCCGAAGAGTTTCGCGCACTGGCCCGGCGGGTCGACGGTTTCCTGTCGCGCAGCGAGCAGGAGACCCGTGCGGTATCGAGCGATCTCAACGACATCCTGCTGGCCCAGGATTACCAGGACCTTACCGGCCAGGTGATCAAGCGCGTCACGCAGATGGTCACCGAAGTCGAAAGCAATCTGCTCAAACTGGTGCTGATGGCCAGCCAAGTGGATCGTTTTGCGGGTATCGAACATGACCGCGAAGCCATCCTCGCGGAAAAAGATCCACAAAAACAGATGGCAAAGGGTGAAGGTCCGCAGATTCATGCCGATAAACGTGAAGACGTTATGTCCGGTCAGGACGATGTCGACGATTTGCTTTCCAGCCTTGGATTCTAGGAGCACCCATACACATGAGCTTCGGCGCCGATGAAGAGATCCTTCAGGATTTCCTGGTTGAGGCCGGCGAGATTCTTGAGCAACTGTCCGAGCAACTGGTCGAGCTGGAAAGCCGCCCGGATGACGCGGATCTGCTCAATGCCATTTTTCGCGGTTTTCACACTGTAAAAGGGGGCGCCGGCTTCCTCCAGCTCAACGAGCTGGTGGAGTGCTGTCACATCGCCGAGAACGTGTTCGACATCCTGCGCAAGGGTGAGCGTCGCGTCGACTCGGAACTGATGGACGTGGTCCTGGAAGCGCTGGATGCGGTCAACGGCATGTTCGGCGAAGTCCGCGAACGTAGCCCGATCACCGCGGCCACCCCGGAACTGCTGGCCGCCCTGGCGCGCCTGGCGGAGCCGGCTGCTGCTGGTGAAGCACCGGCTGCCGTGGTGGAGGAAGCGGTCGTCGAGCCGGTCGCCGAAAGCGATTCCGGCGACATCACCGACAATGAATTCGAACTGCTCCTCGACTCGCTCAACGCGGTCAAGGAACAGGCACAGGCGCCCGCGGCGCCAGCCCCGGTCGCCGCCGAAGCGGGTAGCGACGAGATCACCGACGCCGAGTTCGAGTCGTTGCTCGATCAGTTGCACGGCAAGGGCCAGTTCGCCCCCGAGGCTATTGCCGCCGAAGCCGCCGCAGCGGCGAGCGCGGCGGCCGCACCGGCCTCGACGGCGGAAAGCTCCGATATCACCGACGACGAATTCGAAGCCCTGCTCGACCAGTTGCATGGCAAGGGTTCGTTCAAGGTCGACGCCCTCGACGCGGCAGCGGCTTCTGCGCCGGCGGCGAAAGCCCCGGACAGCGCGGCGGCAGCGGGCAGCGACCTGATCACCGACCACGAGTTCGAATCCCTGCTCGACGAGTTGCACGGCAAGGGCAAGTTCTCCGAAGTGGCGGGTGGCACCACGGCGGCTGTGGCAGCACCGGCAGCGGCCGCAGCCAAGCCGGCTGCGGCGCCTGCGGCCAAGGTGGAAGCCAAGGCCGAGCCGGCCAAGCCAGCGCCTGCGCCCGCTGCTGCTGCGCCTGCCCCCGCGCGGGCTCCGGCGGCAGCGGCGGCGGAAAAGCCGGCCAGTGAAGCCGAGACCACCGTACGGGTCGATACCGCACGCCTCGACGAGATCATGAACATGGTCGGCGAGTTGGTGCTGGTGCGTAACCGTCTGGTGCGCCTGGGCCTCAACAGCGGCGACGAAGCCATGTCCAAGGCGGTGTCCAACCTCGACGTGGTCACTGCCGACCTGCAGACCGCGGTGATGAAGACCCGCATGCAGCCGATCAAGAAAGTCTTCGGCCGCTTCCCGCGCCTGGTTCGCGACCTGGCCCGGCAATTGAAGAAAGAGATCAACCTGGAACTGGTGGGTGAAGAGACCGACCTCGACAAGAACCTTGTCGAGGCCCTGGCCGACCCGCTGGTCCACCTGGTGCGCAACTCGGTCGACCACGGTATCGAAGAGCCGGCCGATCGCGAAGCCATGGGCAAGCCCCGCAGCGGTCGGGTCGTGCTCTCGGCGGAACAGGAAGGCGACCACATCCTGCTGTCGATCTCCGATGACGGCAAGGGCATGGACGCCGATGTGCTGCGCGGCATCGCCGTGAAGAAAGGCCTGATGGACAAGGATGCGGCTGACCGTCTCAGCGAGACCGACTGCTTCAACCTGATCTTCGCCCCGGGCTTCTCGACCAAGACCGAGATTTCCGACGTGTCCGGTCGTGGCGTGGGCATGGACGTGGTGAAAACCAAGATCGCCCAGCTCAACGGCACCATCAATATCTACTCGACCAAGGGCAAGGGCTCGAAGATCGTCATCAAGGTCCCGTTGACCCTGGCGATCATGCCGACCCTGATGGTCATGCTCGGCAACCAGGCCTTTGCGTTCCCGCTGGTCAACGTCAACGAGATCTTCCACCTCGACCTGTCGCGCACCAACGTGGTCGACGGCCAGGAAGTGGTGATCGTGCGGGACAAGGCCCTGCCGCTGTTCTACCTCAAGCGCTGGCTGGTCAGCTCTGCCGCTCACGAAGAGCAGCGCGAAGGCCATGTGGTGATCCTTTCGGTGGGCACCCAGCGGATCGGCTTCGTCGTCGATCAACTGGTCGGCCAGGAAGAAGTGGTCATCAAGCCGCTGGGCAAAATGCTGCAGGGAACCCCGGGCATGTCGGGCGCCACCATCACCGGTGACGGTCGCATCGCGCTGATTCTCGATGTGCCGAGCATGCTCAAGCGTTACGCCGCACGGCGTATTTGATTCTGGTTCGGCGGCGGTGCATGAGTCCGCCGCCGTACCTAACGGAGTGTTTATGGTAGTCAAGGTCCTGGTGGTGGATGATTCGGGGTTTTTCCGCCGCCGCGTCTCGGAAATTCTTTCGGCGGATCCGAGCATCCAGGTTGTCGGCACGGCGACCAACGGTAAAGAAGCCATCGATCAGGCCCAGGCGCTCAAGCCGGACGTGATCACCATGGACTACGAGATGCCGATGATGGATGGCATCACGGCGGTGCGGCATATCATGCAGCGCTGTCCGACTCCGGTTCTGATGTTCTCGTCCCTGACCCATGAAGGCGCGCGGGTCACCCTCGACGCGCTGGATGCCGGGGCCGTGGACTTCCTGCCGAAGAATTTCGAAGACATCTCGCGCAATCCCGAGAAGGTCAAGCAATTGCTGTGCGAGAAGGTGCACAGCATTTCGCGCAGCAACCGTCGTTTCAGCAGCTACAGTGCTCCGGCCTCGCCTTCAACCCCGGCGCCGAGTGCCGCTCCGGCTTCTTCGGGCAGCTTTGGCAGCAGCGCCGCGGCGCCGGCTCCCGTGCGCACCACGCCGGTGGCCAGCCGTGCTCCAGCGCCAGCCGCATCGACCTCGGCCGCACCGAAGCGCAAGGCCTACAAGCTGGTCGCCATCGGCACTTCCACCGGCGGTCCGGTTGCGCTGCAACGCGTCCTGACACAACTGCCGGCCAACTTCCCGGCGCCGATCGTGCTGATCCAGCATATGCCGGCGGCCTTCACCAAGGCCTTCGCCGAGCGCCTGGACAAGCTCTGCCGGATCAGCGTCAAGGAAGCCGAGGATGGCGACATCCTGCGTCCGGGCCTGGCGTTGCTGGCTCCGGGTGGCAAGCAGATGATGATCGACGGTCGTGGCGCGGTGAAGATTCTGCCGGGCGACGAGCGCCTGAACTACAAACCGTGTGTGGATATCACCTTCGGTTCCGCGGCCAAGTCCTATGGTGACAAAGTTCTGGCGGTGGTGCTGACCGGCATGGGCGCCGACGGCCGCGAAGGCGCACGCCTGCTCAAGCAGGGCGGCAGCGCGATCTGGGCCCAGGACGAGGCGAGCTGCGTGATCTACGGCATGCCGATGGCGATCGTCAAGGCCGAGCTGGCTGATGCCGTGTACAGCCTGGACGATATCGGCAAACATCTGGTCGAGGCTTGTCTCTGATGGATGTGTTGAGCCTTATCGGCATCATCATGGCGTTTGTCGCCATTATCGGCGGCAACTACCTCGAAGGCGGCCACCTCGGCGCCCTGGCCAACGGCCCGGCGGCGCTCATCGTGCTGGGCGGGACCATCGGCGCGGCCTTGCTGCAATCGCCGATGAGCGCGTTCAAGCGGGCCATGCAGATTCTCGGCTGGATCCTGTTCCCGCCCCGCGTCGACCTGCCCGGTGGCATCGATCGTGTGGTGAACTGGAGCCTGACGGCGCGCAAGGAGGGCCTGCTGGGCCTGGAAGGCGTGGCGGATGCCGAACCGGACACCTATTCGCGCAAGGGCCTGCAATTGCTGGTCGACGGTGCCGAACCGGAAGCCATCCGCAGTATCCTCGAGGTGGATTTCTACACCCAGGAGAGCCGCGATATCGAAGCCGCCAAGGTTTTCGAGAGCATGGGCGGCTATGCGCCGACCATCGGTATCATCGGTGCGGTCATGGGCCTGATCCACGTAATGGGCAACCTCGGTGACCCGTCGCAACTGGGCAACGGCATCGCCGTGGCGTTCGTCGCGACCATCTATGGCGTAGCCAGTGCCAACCTGGTGCTGTTGCCGATTGCCAGCAAACTGAAGTCGATCGCCCTGCGCCAGTCGCGTTATCGGGAAATGCTCCTCGAAGGCATCCTGTCGATCGCCGAAGGCGAGAACCCGCGCTCCATTGAACTGAAGCTCCAGGGCTTCATGGACTGATGGAGTAGGACATGGCCAGACGCCGCCAACACGAAGAGCATGTGAACCACGAGCGCTGGCTGGTTTCCTACGCCGACTTCATCACCCTGCTGTTCGCCTTTTTCGTGGTCATGTACTCGATTTCGTCGATCAACGAAGGCAAGTACAAGATCATCTCCCAGGCCCTGGTCGGCGTCTTCACCGATGCCGATCGCAGCCTCAAGCCGATCCCCATCGGCGACGAGCGGCCGGTGACCGTCAAGCCGGCGGACCCGCTGATCAAGGACGCCGACCAGACCGACGCGGCCTTCGGCCAGGGTGCGGCGGATCCGCTCAAGAGCATTGCCGACGATATCAGCGCGGCGTTCGGCGACCTGATCAGTTCCAACCAGATGACCGTGCGCGGCAACGAGTTGTGGGTCGAGATCGAACTCAATTCCGGCCTGTTGTTCGGCAGCGGCGACGCCTTGCCCAGCGACAAGGCCTTCGACATCATCGCCAAGGTGTCGAAGATCCTCAAACCCTTCGACAACCCGATCCATGTCGAGGGTTTTACCGATGACCAGCCGATCCGCACGGCGCAATACCCGACCAACTGGGAGCTGTCCTCGGCGCGTTCGTCGAGTATCGTGCGGATGATGGCGATGGAAGGGGTCAATCCGCAGCGGATGGCGTCGGTCGGTTACGGCGAGTTCCAGCCGGTGGCCAACAATGCCACGGCGGAAGGCCGGGCGCGCAATCGCCGGGTGGTGCTGGTGGTGTCGCGCAACCTGGATGTGCGCCGCAGCCTGACCGGCACGGGGACCGCCCATGCGACACCCGATGCGGCACTGAAGCGGGCTGGCACACAAACTGCACCGCCAGCGGTAAAGCAAGCGGTACGCGAGAATGCCGTCAAATCTCCGGCACCTGCTCTATAACTTAGCGCTATTTCTCGGCGAGCCTGATGCTTTGCCGGGAGGAACACACTGAATGAGAGTCTGGGCAGTAGCCAATCAAAAAGGTGGCGTCGGTAAGACCACTTCCTCCATCGCTTTAGCCGGCTTGCTGGCCGAGGCGGGCAAGCGCGTGGTCGTCGTCGACCTCGACCCGCACGGCTCGATGACCAGCTACTTCGGCTACGATCCAGACACCCTGGAGCACAGCAACTTCGATCTGTTCCAGCACAAGGGCCAGGTGCCTGAAGGCCTGCCCGGGCAGTTGCTGCTGTCGACCAGTGACGAACGCATTTCCCTGTTGCCTTCCAGCACCGCGCTGGCGACCCTCGAGCGCCTGTCGCCGGGCCAGAGCGGGCTGGGCCTGGTGATCGCCAAGAGCCTGGCGCAGTTGTGGCAGGATTTCGATTATGCGGTGATCGACAGCCCTCCCCTGCTCGGCGTGCTGATGGTCAATGCCCTGGCGGCCAGCCAGCAGCTGGTGGTGCCGGTGCAGACCGAACACCTGGCGGTGAAGGGCCTGGAACGCATGGTCAACACCCTGGCGATGATCAACCGCTCGCGCAAGCAGGCCTTGCCCTACACGATCATTCCGACCCTGTTCGACCGGCGGACCCAGGCGTCCATGGGCACCCTGCGGGTGCTGCGCGACAAGTTCCCGGATGCGATCTGGCAAGGCTACATTCCGGTCGACACGCGCCTGCGTGACGCCAGCCGGGCCGGGGTCACGCCGTCGCAGTTCGACGGCAAGAGCCGTGGCGTGCTGGCTTACCGGGCATTGCTCAAACATCTGCTGACCCAGCAGCTCGTACCGCAGGTGGCCTGACATGATGTATTGCTCAAGTCGCCTGCCGGTCCCGCCGATAACCCCTACAGGTCACTGTAGCGGGGCATCTCCATGGGCATCCAGATGAACCGTCCTGTCGACATCACGACCCGTCCGCAGGTGGCGCTGCAATCCTATCTGGATGCATTGCTGCAGGAGGCGACCGAAGAACTGCCGGTGGCGCTCGCCGCAGAGCCCGAGATCACAGTCCCGGTTGCGGTCGAACCCGAGCCGGTCAGCGAACTGGATGAATTCCAGGCGGCGGTACTGGAAGAACAGGCCCGCGACGCCATGGCCGCCCAGGCGCTGGTCGCGCCTGTAGCGCT
The DNA here is from genome assembly GCF_049319725.1 of Pseudomonas sp. Mn2068. Lineage (NCBI taxonomy): Bacteria > Pseudomonadati > Pseudomonadota > Gammaproteobacteria > Pseudomonadales > Pseudomonadaceae > Pseudomonas > Pseudomonas sp. Mn2068. Next base: position 127,447 of record NZ_JBMOUG010000016.1, read on the forward strand.
TGCGCCCGTTCCGGCGCCGGTCGAGGTGGCCGTCGAGTTGCCCGTGGCCCGCCCGGTCGCCCCGGTGCTGGTGGAACCGGTGGTCGAGGTGCATCTGCCTCCGGCCCAGAACATCACGCCGCCGCCGGTCGAAGGTGATGCGCGTCCGCATTGGGCCGCCGAGCCGTTCGAATGCCTGTTGTTCGATGTCGCCGGGCTGACCCTGGCGGTGCCGCTGGTGTGCCTGGGGTCGATCTACTCCCTGGCCGGTCATGAGCTGACACCGTTGTTCGGCCAGCCGGACTGGTTCCTCGGCATCCTGCCGAGCCAGGCCGGTAATCTGAAGGTACTGGACACCGCTCGCTGGGTGATGCCTGATCGCTATCGCGACGACTTCCGCCAGGGGCTGCAATACGTTATTTCGGTACAGGGCTACGAATGGGGGCTGGCGGTGCATCAGGTCAGTCGCTCGTTGCGCCTGGACCCCAATGAAATCAAATGGCGCTCTCATCGTGGGCAGCGGCCGTGGCTGGCGGGCACGGTCATCGAACACATGTGTGCGCTGCTGGACGTCTCCGAACTGGCCGAGTTGATCGCCAGCGGTGCGGTCAAGCACATGCAGTTGAACAAGCCAACCAACAAATAACAGCGCCAGGGCGGTTATCGCGCCCGGGCGTCAGACAGCACACACACCGTATCAACGGTAATCGAGGGGCAGGGGTATGAATAAGTCAGCGTCTTCACAGGGTTCCGATGATCCAATCCTGCAGTGGGTGACGTTCAAGCTGGACAACGAGTCCTACGGCATCAACGTGATGCGGGTCCAGGAAGTCCTGCGTTATACCGAGATCGCCCCGGTACCGGGTGCACCGAGCTACGTGCTGGGGATCATCAACCTGCGCGGCAACGTCGTCACCGTGATCGACACCCGCCAGCGTTTCGGCCTGGTGCCGACCGAAGTCAACGACAACACCCGTATCGTCATCATCGAAGCCGACAAGCAAGTGGTCGGGATCATGGTCGACAGCGTGGCGGAAGTGGTTTACCTGCGTCAGTCGGAAGTCGAAACCGCACCGAACGTCGGTAACGAAGAGTCGGCCAAGTTCATCCAGGGCGTGTGCAACAAGAACGGCGAGTTGCTGATCCTGGTGGAACTGGACAAGATGATGAGCGAAGAAGAATGGTCCGAGCTGGAGAGCATCTGATTGATTCTTGAGGTTGCAGTCATCCTCCTGGCCCTGTTGTGGGCCGGGACGCTGGGCATGTTCCTGGCCTACACCCGTGGTCAGCGGCAGATCGCCGCGCAGCAGGCCGAGGGCGATGCGTTGCGCGACCAGCGCATCAAGGAACTGGCCCGGCGGGTCGACAATTTCCAGAACGGCACGGTGCGCATGGGCGAAGACCTGCACGAACTGCGCGCGGTGGTCGGCCCCTTGCCGGACAAGCTGGCGCAACTGGAGCAGCGTGATCCTTCGACCCTGTCCTTCGCCCAGGCTGCCCGGCTGGTCGGCATGGGGGCCAGCGTCGACGAACTGACCCAGTCCTGCGGCCTGACCCAGGCCGAGGCGGAACTGATGAGCAAGCTGCATCGCAATTGATGGGCTAGACCTACGCTGATCGTTCCCACGCTCCAGCGTGGGAATGCCTTACGGGACGCTCCGCGTCCGCTCAAAAGCTTCGCGGGCGAGCCCGCTCCCACAGCGTCACGGCTGCAGGCCCTGTGGGAGCGATCATCAGTAGTCGTCTCCCCTGGCTGTCACATCCTTCTCCACCGCCGGCGCATCGGGGTCCTGTCCCTGGGGAAACTTGCCTTTCAAGCGCCAGGCGAAGGCGATGATCTCGGCAATGGTCCGGTACAACTCCTCCGGAATGCTGTCGCCCAGTTCCAGGCGCGCCAGCAGTTTCACCAGTTCGGCATTCTCGTAGATCGGCACTTCGTAGTCGCGGGCCAGCTTGAGGATGGCTTCGGCCAACTCTTCATCGCCCTTGGCGGTCAGGGTCGGGGCTTGCTGGCCATCGTACTTGAGGGCGATGGCCTGGCGCGGGGTATGCGGATTCTTCATGCGGTTTCGTCGACCCAGCGTTGTTCCAGTCGGGTTTGAGTGCCTTGTGGCGGCGTGCCCTGGTGGCAATCGAGTTCGCCGACGTTCAGGCCGCTGTTGCGCAATTGTTCACGCAACGCCCCCAGCTCGCTTTCGATCAGGCTGGCGGTGTAGGGCCGCTCGGCCCAGAGATGGCCAGACAGGTTGCCTTGCAGCAGTTGCGCCTGGACATGGAGCGGGCCCAGCGGGTCCAGGTCGAAGGCCAGTTCCACGCGCCATAGCGGTGCCTTCTGCTCGCGTTGCTCGGGTTTCTCGCCGGATTCCTTCTCCGGGGTTTCTTCGTGTTGGATCTTGATCTGCAGGGGCACGATGTCCTGCAGGTTGCGCATTGGGATTTCCAGTTGCCAGGTGGTTTGCAGGTTGCCGTCGGGCGTTCGGCCGGTCTGTTCCAGGCTCGACAGTTGATGGCTTTGCAGGCGCGAAACGGCCGCGGCGGCGAGACGCAGCAGGTTCTCCAGACCGCCTTCGCCGGCCAGGCTCTGCAGCAGCCGCGAGGGCAGGGGAAAACTGACGGGCTCGGCCTTGCCGCCGACCTGCCCAAGCGCCCCCAGGGCACTGCGGACAAATCCCGGCAAGGCCTGGGCCAGCACGGCGGCGGAGGCACCCGGGTTGCTGGCCGGGGTGTCCGGTAACTGCGGCATGATCTGGGCGATCAGGCGCAACAGGTTGCCCTTGAGGTCCGGCGCCATGGCCGGGTTCTGTCCCAGCAACAGCCTGGCCTCGAGAAACAGTCCGCTGTTCTGCAGGGCCAGGGCCAGGCCCTTGGGGTTGCTCAACTGTGCGAGGTCGGGCAGATCGTCGAGCAGGGTGGCGATGGCGGCACGCAGGTCGGCGGGCAGGTCGTCTTTGCGCGGCAGGTTCTGCAGGCTGTTGATCAGGCTGTCCAGAGAGCCCTGGCGGCCTTGCTGGGCCAGCAGTTGCTGGGCCACCGCCAACTGGTCCTGGCGGCCGCTCAGCGGCACGAAGCTCAGGCTCTGCGAGTCCTGCACCAGGGCGCTGAGCAGGCTGCCGATACGCAGCGGTTGCGGACTGTCGAGGGCCAGGGTGGTGCCGCTCAGCACGGTATTGAGCAGGCTCACCAGCGAGCGATAGACCAGCGGTTGCCCCGGCACCTGCGGCAGCACCTGGGTGGTCATGACCTTGCCTTGCAGCAGGGTCCCGGCCGGCAGTTGCGTGGTTTCCAGGCGGGTCAGGGCGGCAACGCTGGCGCTGAGCGCCTGCTGCACGGTGATGGCCAGGTTGCCGGCCGAGGGTTGGGTCACGGTCAGTTGGGTGCCCTGGGGCAGCGGCTGGTTGCTGGTGGCCTGCACGGTGGTCTGGCGGCCATTGTCGGTGGTCAGCTTGAGCAACAGCTGGAAGGTCTGGTCGGCCTGCTTCAGCGACAGCACATCGGCCTTGGCGCTTTGCCCGGGAGCGATCAGTCCGTCGAGGGGCGGGGTCAGCTTCAGCAGTTCGCTGGCGAGGACCGCCGGACGGCTGCTGGCCTGGATCAACTGGGCCAGGGGAGTGATGTTGAGTTCGCCTGTCATCGGGTCGCAACCTGTCGAAATAGCCCTCTTTGGAGTAGGGCATGGCATGTATAATGCCGCGCCACCCCGAAAGTGTGTCCAAAATATCGCATAAATTGACACAGCTCTGTGGATAGAGCCGCAAAAGCATTTATTCTGCCTCACGTTAACGGCCGCGCCATGGCCGACTTGAGAACCGCAAAAGGCCTCGATCATTTGACCAGCCCTCTTCTAGAAGCCGTAGCGCTCGCCTGTGAGCGTGACTGGCGGATGCTCTTCGAGAACCTCGAATTGCGCCTGAGCCCCGGCGACATGTTGCAGATCAGCGGCCCCAACGGCAGCGGCAAGACCAGCCTGTTGCGCCTGCTGGCCGGGTTGATGCAGCCGACTGCCGGCGAGATCCGTCTCAATGGCGAACCGCTGCACGGCCATCACGGCGAGCTGGCGCGCACGCTGCTGTGGATCGGCCATGCCGCCGGCATCAAGGATCTGCTGAGCGCCGAGGAAAACCTCAGCTGGCTCTGTGCGCTGCACCAGCCGGCCGGACGCGAGGCGATCTGGCAGGCGCTGGCGGCCGTCGGCCTGCGCGGTTTCGAGGATGTGCCCTGCCATACCTTGTCGGCCGGCCAGCAGCGCCGTGTGGCCCTGGCCCGGCTGTACCTGGACAGTCCGCCGCTGTGGATCCTCGATGAACCCTTCACGGCCCTGGACAAGCAGGGCGTGGCGCAGCTCGAAGAACATCTCGCCGCCCACTGCGAACGCGGTGGCATGATCGTGCTGACCACCCATCACAGCCTGACCCGCGTGCCGGCCGGCTACCGCGACCTCGATCTCGGACGGTGGGCCGTATGAGCGTCTTCGGGCTGTTGTTCGCCCGCGAAGCGCGGCTGCTGTTCCGGCGTCCGGCGGAACTGGCCAACCCGCTGGTGTTCTTTGCCATCGTGATCGCGTTGTTCCCGCTGGCGGTCGGTCCCGAGACTAAACTGTTGCAAACCTTGTCTCCGGGGCTGGTCTGGGTCGCGGCGCTTTTGTCCGTCCTGCTCTCGCTGGACGGGCTTTTCCGCAGTGATTTCGAAGACGGTTCCCTCGAGCAGTGGGTCCTTTCGTCGCACCCCCTGGCCCTTCTGGTTTTGGCCAAGGTACTGGCACACTGGGTGTTTTCCGGCCTGGCCCTGGTGCTGCTGGCGCCGTTGCTGGCGCTGATGCTCGGCCTGCCGAGCGCCTGCCTGCCGGTGCTGCTGCTGTCACTGTTATTGGGGACACCGGTGCTGAGCCTGCTCGGCGCCGTGGGTGCGGCACTGACCGTGGGGCTCAAGCGTGGTGGCCTGCTGCTGGCGTTGCTGATCCTGCCGTTGTATATCCCGGTGCTGATACTCGGCAGCGGGGCCTTGCAGGCCGCGTTGCAGGGCATGCCGGCAACGGGTTACCTGCTCTGGCTTGGCAGCCTGGCCGCCCTGGCGGTAACCCTGACACCTTTTGCAATAGCGGCTGGCCTGAAGATCAGCGTCGGCGAATAATGAGGTCTGGTCGATTTCTGACCAGCAAAGACCCTTGGATGTACCGTGATGAACTGGACTTGGTTTCATAAGCTGGGCTCGCCCAAATGGTTCTATGGCATCAGCGGGCGCCTGTTGCCCTGGCTGAGCATCGCCGCCGTGCTGCTGATCGGCGTCGGCGTGGTCTGGGGCCTGGCCTTCGCGCCACCGGACTACCAGCAAGGCAACAGCTTTCGCATCATCTACATCCACGTGCCGGCCGCGATGCTGGCCCAGTCTTGCTATGTGCTGCTGGCGGTCTGTGGTGTGGTGGGGCTGGTGTGGAAGATGAAGCTGGCCGATGTCGCCCTGCAATGCGCGGCGCCCATCGGCGCCTGGATGACCGCCGTGGCGCTGCTCACCGGAGCCATCTGGGGCAAGCCGACCTGGGGCGCATGGTGGGTCTGGGACGCACGCCTGACCTCGATGCTGATCCTGCTGTTCCTCTATTTCGGCCTGATCGCCCTGGGCAATGCCATCACCAACCGCGACAGTGCGGCCAAGGCCTGTGCGGTGCTGGCGATTGTCGGCGTGATCAATATCCCGATCATCAAGTATTCGGTGGAGTGGTGGAACACCCTGCACCAGGGCGCGACCTTCAGCCTCACCGAGAAACCGGCGATGCCCGTCGAGATGTGGATGCCGCTGCTGCTGACCGTGCTGGGCTTCTACTGCTTCTTCGGAGCCGTGGTGCTGCTGCGCATGCGCCTCGAAGTGCTCAAGCGCGAGGCCCGGGCCAGTTGGGTCAGGGCTGAAGTGTTGAACGAGCTGGAGGCGGCCCGATGAGTTTTGCTTCATTCGGCGATTTTCTCGCCATGGGCCATCATGGCCTGTATGTCTGGTCGGCCTATGGCATCTGCCTCGCGGTACTGGTCCTGAACGTCGTGGCGCCGCTGCTGGCCCGCCGGCGTTACCTGCAACAAGAGGCGCGACGTCTGCGCCGGGAGAATGCCAAGTGAACCCGCTGCGCAAGAAGCGTCTGATCATCATCCTGGCGATCCTGGTCGGGGTCGGCGCTGCCGTCGGCCTGGCCTTGAGCGCGTTGCAGGAGAACATCAACCTGTTCTACACCCCGACCCAGATCGCCAATGGCGAAGCACCCCGGGACACGCGGATCCGTGCCGGTGGCATGGTCGAGAAGGGCTCGCTGGTACGTTCCGGCGACTCCCTGGACGTGAAATTCGTGGTCACCGATTTCAACAAGTCCGTGACCATCACCTACCGCGGGATCCTCCCGGACCTGTTCCGCGAAGGGCAGGGTATCGTCGCACTGGGCAAGCTGAACGCCGACGGCGTGGTGGTCGCCGATGAAGTCCTGGCCAAGCACGACGAGAAGTACATGCCGCCGGAAGTGACCAAGGCGCTCAAAGACAGCGGCCAGTCCGCACCTGTTCCCGCCAAGGAGGGTTGATCGATGATTTCGGGGCTTCTGATACCTGAGCTGGGCCACCTGGCCATGATCCTCGCGCTGTGCTTTGCCGTCGTGCAAGCCGTCGTCCCCCTGCTTGGCGCCTGGCGCGGCGATCGCCTGTGGATGAGCCTCGCGCAGCCCGCGGCCTGGGGGCAGTTCGCCTTCCTCGCCTTCGCTTTCGGCGCCCTGACCTACGCCTTCATGACCGATGACTTTTCCGTCGGTTATGTCGCCAACAACTCCAACAGCGCGTTGCCCTGGTACTTCAAGTTCAGTGCCGTGTGGGGTGCCCACGAAGGTTCGCTGCTGCTCTGGGCGCTGATCCTCGGCGGCTGGACCTTCGCCGTGTCGGTGTTCTCCCGGCAGTTGCCGCAAGTGATGCTGGCCCGGGTGCTGGCGGTGATGGGCATGATCAGCACCGGCTTCCTGCTGTTCCTGATCCTCACGTCCAACCCGTTCTCGCGCATCCTGCCGCAGATCCCGGCGGACGGGCGCGACCTCAACCCGTTGCTGCAGGACATCGGCCTGATCGTCCATCCGCCGATGCTCTACATGGGTTATGTCGGTTTCTCCGTGGCCTTCGCCTTCGCCATCGCCGCGCTGCTCGGTGGTCGGCTCGACGCGGCCTGGGCGCGCTGGTCGCGGCCATGGACCATTGTCGCCTGGGCATTCCTCGGCATCGGTATCACCCTCGGCTCCTGGTGGGCCTACTACGAGCTCGGCTGGGGCGGCTGGTGGTTCTGGGACCCGGTGGAAAACGCCTCGTTCATGCCCTGGCTGGTAGGCACGGCGCTGATCCATTCCCTGGCGGTCACGGAAAAGCGCGGGGTGTTCAAGAGCTGGACCGTCCTGCTCGCCATCGCCGCGTTCTCCCTCAGCCTGCTCGGGACCTTCCTCGTGCGTTCGGGCGTGCTGACCTCGGTGCATGCGTTCGCATCCGATCCGGCACGCGGCGTGTTCATCCTGATCTTCCTGCTGTTCGTGGTCGGCGGTTCGCTGACCTTGTTCGCCCTGCGGGCGCCGGTGGTGAAAAGCCATGTCGGCTTCAACCTGTGGTCCCGCGAAACCCTGCTGCTGGGCAACAACCTGGTGCTGGTGGTGGCCGCGTCGATGATCCTCCTGGGTACCCTGTATCCGCTGGTGCTCGATGCCCTGAGCGGGGCCAAGCTGTCGGTCGGCCCGCCGTACTTCAATGCACTGTTCATCCCGCTGATGGCGCTGTTGATGGTAGTGATGGCAGTCGGCGTGCTGGTGCGCTGGAAAGACACCCCGGTGAAATGGCTGGTAGGCATGCTGACCCCGGTCCTGCTGGGCAGCGTGGCCCTGGCCGTGGTCGCGGGCGTGGTCTACGGCGACTTCAACTGGGCGGTGCTGGCGACCTTCCTGCTGGCGGCCTGGGTGTTGCTGGCGGGTGTGCGCGACATTCTCGACAAGACCCGCCACAAAGGCCTGGTCAAGGGCCTGCCGGGCCTGACCCGCAGCTACTGGGGCATGCAGCTGGCGCACCTGGGGATCGCGGTCTGCGCCTTGGGCGTGGTGCTGTCGAGCCAGGAGAGCGCCGAACGCGACTTGCGCCTGGCGCCGGGCGAGTCCATGGAACTGGCCGGTTATCACTTTCTCTTCGAAGGGGCGAAGCATTTCGAGGGGCCGAACTTCACCTCGGACAAAGGCACTATCCGGGTCATCGACAACGGCAAGGAAATCGCCGTGCTGCATCCGGAGAAACGTCTCTACACCGTGCAGCAATCGATGATGACCGAAGCCGGGATCGACGCCGGTTTCACCCGTGACCTCTATGTCGCCCTCGGCGAACCGCTGGGCGATGGCGCCTGGGCGGTACGGGTGCACGTCAAGCCGTTTGTCCGCTGGATCTGGTTCGGCGGCCTGCTGACCGGCCTCGGTGGTTTGCTGGCAGCGCTGGACCGGCGTTATCGGGTCAAGGTCAAGAGCCGTGTGCGGGAAGCACTGGGCATGAGTGGAGCGACTGCATGAAGCGTTGGATAATGGTAGTGCCGCTGGCGCTGTTCCTGGTGGTGGCGGTGTTTCTGTATCGGGGCCTGTACCTGGACCCGGCCGAGTTGCCCTCGGCCATGATCGGCAAGCCGTTCCCGGCGTTTTCCCTGCCCAATGTGCAGGGCGACAAGACCCTGACCCAGCTCGACCTGCATGGCAAGCCGGCGCTGGTCAACGTCTGGGGGACCTGGTGCATTTCCTGCCGGGTCGAGCACCCGGTCCTGAACAAACTGGCCCAGCAGGGCGTGCAGATCTACGGCGTGAACTACAAGGATGACAACGCCGAGGCACTGAAATGGCTGAAGGATTTCCACAATCCGTACCAGCTGGATATTCGCGACGAGCAGGGCACCCTGGGCCTGGACCTGGGTGTGTATGGCGCGCCGGAAACCTTCTTCATCGATGCCAAGGGTGTGATTCGCCACAAGTATGTCGGGGTGATCGACGAAGTGGTCTGGCGCGAACAACTGGCGGCGGTCTACCAGTCGCTGGTGGACGAGGCCCGGCCATGAAGCGCTGGTTGGCCGCCATTGCCCTGGGCCTGGCCCTGACCGGCGTGGCCCACGCCGCCATCGATACCTACGAGTTCGCCAACGATGCCGAGCGCGAGCGTTTCCGTGACCTGACCAAGGAACTGCGCTGCCCCAAGTGCCAGAACCAGGACATCGCCGACTCCAACGCGCCGATTGCCGCCGACCTGCGCCGGGAGATCTTCCGCATGCTCGGCGAGGGCAAGGACAATCAGCAGATCATCGATTTCATGGTCGATCGTTATGGTGACTTCGTCCGCTACAAGCCGGCCCTGACCGGCAAGACCGCGTTGCTCTGGTTCGGTCCCGCCGGGCTGCTGCTGGGCGGCCTGGTCGTGATCGCCGTGATCGTCCGTCGCCGCCGCGCCCAGCGCAGCGAAGCCCCGGACGCGCTTTCCGCCGAGGAGCGCGAGCGCCTCGACCACCTGCTGGATAAAAACCACGAATGATTGATTTCTGGCTCGCTACAGGTCTGTTGTTACTGATCGCCCTGAGTTTCCTGCTGATCCCGGTATTGCGTGATCGCCGCGCCCAGCGGGAAGAAGATCGCACCGCGCTGAACGTGGCGCTGTACCAGGAGCGCGTGGCTGAGCTGCAGGCTCAGCAGGAGGAGGGCGTACTGACGGCACAGCAGATGGACACTGGCCGTGCCGAGGCCGCCCGCGAATTGCTGGCCGATACCGAGGGCGTGGCGCCGGCGCGGGTTTCGCGCCTGGGCAAGCCGTTGCCGCTGCTGGCGGCGGTGCTGGTGCCGGTGCTCGGGCTGGCGCTGTACCTGCATTTCGGCGCCAGCGACAAAGTCGAACTGACCCGCGAATTCGCCCAGGCACCGCAGTCCATGGAAGACATGACCCGGCGCCTGGAACGGGCGGTCGCGGCCCAGCCGGACTCCGCCGAGGGGCTGTACTTCCTCGGTCGCGCCTATATGGCCCAGGATCGCGCGGGTGAGGCGGCGAAGATCTTCGAACGCACGGTCAGGCTTGCCGGTCGCCAGCCCGAGCTGCTGGGGCAGTGGGCGCAGGCGCAGTACTTCGCCGATGGCAAGCAATGGTCGCCGCAGGTCCAGGCGCTGACCGACGAAGCCCTCAAGGCCGACCCGAAGGAAGTCACCAGCCTGGGCCTGCTCGGCATTGCCGCGTTCGAAGGCCAGCGTTACCAGGAGGCCATCGACTACTGGAAACGCCTGCTGGCCCAACTGCCACCCGAAGATCAGTCCCGCGCCGCGTTGCAGGGCGGCATCGACCGCGCCAGCGAAAAACTGGTGCAAGGTGGTGGCAAGGTCGCCGAAGCCGTCGTTGCCAGGACCGCTGTGCTGAAGGTGCGGGTAGATCTGGCCGCGGACCTGAAAGCCAAGGTCCAGCCGGGCGACAGCGTCTTTGTCTTCGCCCGTGCGACCCAGGGGCCGCCGGCGCCGTTGGCGGCCAAGCGGCTGACGGTTGCCGACCTGCCGGCCACGGTCGAACTGGGCGATGCGGACGCGATGATGCCGCAATTGAAACTGTCGAACTTTCCTGAAGTCCAACTGGTTGCACGGATTTCCCGCGCCGGCCAGCCGACGGCGGGCGAGTGGATCGGGCGCAGCCAGCCGTTGGCCAGCAGCACCGCCGCGCAACAGAACCTGACCATCGACAGCCCGGACAAATAGAGAATTCGCCATGACCGCCATCGCCCGCCTCACCCTGTTAACGCTGGTCCTGGGGTTGAGCGCTTGTGCGGTCCATCGGCCACCACCGAGCGGCCCGACGATCCCGCCTTCCGGCCCGACCACCCAACCCTATCCGCCGGCGACGCCGGGCAAGCCGATCCCACCGGCCAAGCCACGCCCCAGCACCTCGGCGACCTTCGCCCCGCCACCGGGTGGCCGCAGCCACTGGGATGGGCAGATGGGCGTCTACGTACTCGACAGCCAGCCCAACACCTTCTACCGCCAGCGCACCTACTACCGCTGGGACAACGGCTGGAGCCGCTCCATCAGCCCCAACGGACCGTGGGAAGAAACCGATGTCCACGGCGTGCCGCCGGGGTTGAGCAAGCAGTTCGGGCAGTGACAGGACACAGTGGCTGATCCTGGCGAGCGTGGCCGGCTTGTCGGCGGATCGGCCCGGGCCATGTCCGCAAACATATCCCCTGGCGAGGAAGTCGAACCCGAGGCGGTGATATTTCATCCCCGAGCCTGCTGATCGGCGCTATAACGGTCTTGTTGAGTCTGCAACCGTTGATGCCCCTACCCAAGGAACCTGAATTCCCATGAAATCGATTTTCGGCAAGTCGGCCCGCCGCAGTGCGTTGGCCTCGGCGATGAGCCTGGCGGTATTGATGTCTGTCGGCGTGGCGCAGGCCGCCGACGCCCCGGCCCAGAGGGTCGCGGTACGCGGCGAGATCACTGCGGTCGAGGCCGATGCGCTCAAGGTGCATACCCTCGCCAACGAAGATGTCACGGTCGCCCTGACCAAGGATACCCAGGTGCGCGGCGTGACGCTGGCGAAGCTGGCGGATATCAAGCCCGGCAGTTACATCGGCACGGCGGCGATGCCCGGTCCGGATGGCACGCTGACGGCGATGGAAGTGCATGTCTTCCCGCCGGAGCTGGCCGGTACGGGTGACGGTCACCGGCCATTCGACCTGGCACAGGGCAGCACTATGACCAATGGTCGCGTGGGTGAGTTGAAGGTCGCCAATGGGCGGACCCTGACCCTCAGCTACAAGGGCGGCGAGAAGAAGGTGGTGGTGCCGGACGATGTGCCGGTGGTCAACCTGGTGCCGGGGGATCGCAGCCTGCTCAAGCCCGGTGTGAAGGTGGTGTTGTTTGCCCAGCAAGGGGCGGACGGCAAGCTGACGGCGGCAGGGATTTCGGCGGGGGAGAACGGGGTCAAGCCACCGATGTAGGGGGGCCTGTTCGATTGCCTTCGCGGGCAAGCCCGCTCCCACAGGGATACCGTGGGAGTGGGCCTTGCTGCCCGGTTTGAACGTTATTTGCCGTTGTAGATCTGGTCGAACACGCCACCGTCATTGAAGTGGGTCTTCTGCACGGTGCGCCAGTCGCCAAAGGTCTTTTCCACCGAGAGGAAGTCGACTTTCGGGAAACGGTCGGTGAACTTGGCCAGCACCGCCGGATCGCGCGGACGCAGGTAGTTGTTGGCGGCGATTTCCTGGCCTTCCGGCGACCACAGGTACTTCAAGTACTCCTCGGCCGCTGCGCGGGTGCCTTTCTTGTCGACCACCTTGTCGACCACGCTCACCGGTGGCTCGGCTTCGGCGGAGACGCTCGGGTAGATCACTTCGAACTGGTCACGACCGAACTCGCGGGCAATCATTTCCGCTTCGTTCTCGAAGGTCACCAGCACATCGCCGATCTGGTTGGTCATGAAGGTGGTGGTGGCGGCGCGGCCACCGGTATCGAGCACTGGCGCCTGCTTGAACAGCTTGGCGACAAAGTCCTTGGCCTTGTTTTCATCACCGCCGTTCTTCAGCACATAACCCCAGGCCGACAGGTAGGTGTAGCGGCCATTACCCGAGGTCTTCGGGTTCGGCACGATGACCTGCACGCCGTCCTTGAGCAGGTCCGGCCAGTCCTTCAGCGCCTTCGGGTTGCCCTTGCGCACGATAAACACAGTGGCCGAAGTGAACGGCGCGCTGTTGTTCGGCAGGCGGGTGACCCAGTTGTCCGGTACCAGCTTGCCGTTGTCCACCAGGGCGTTGATGTCGGTGGCCATGTTCATGGTGATCACGTCCGCCGGCAGGCCGTCGATAACCGAACGCGCCTGTTTGCTGGAACCGCCGAAGGACATCTGCAGGGTGATGTTCTCGTTGTGCTCGGCCTGCCAGTGTTTCTGGAAGGCGGTGTTGTAGTCCTTGTAGAAGTCGCGCATGACGTCATAGGACACGTTCAGCAGGGTCGGGGCGGCCTGGGCCACGCTGCCGAAGGCCAGGCCGGCGGCCAGGAGTGAGGCGCCAAAGAGTTTTTTCACTGCGCATTCCTTGTTCGAGTAGAGAGAGGGCATTTTGCCAGCGACTATAACGGCGCTGGCATAGTCATTTAAAGATTAAAAAGTACTGTGCTTATTCCATTTTTCGGAAAAGGGCATTGCCACACCGGGAGCAGAAAGAGGCTTCGGGTTCGTGGCTGTTCTTCCGGCACACCGGGCAATCGTGCTTGAGCTGTTCGCCGCGCAGGGTGCTGGCCAGCTCGGCGGTGAAAATCCCGGTGGGCACGGCGATGATCGAGTAACCGGTGATCATCACCAGGGCCGAGATCACCTGGCCCAGGGCTGTCTTGGGCACGATGTCGCCGTAGCCGACCGTGGTCAGGGTGACGATAGCCCAATAGATGCTTTTCGGAATGCTGGTGAAGCCATGTTCCGGGCCTTCGATCACGTACATCAGGGTGCCGAACACGGTCACCAGGGTGCAGACGCCGAGCAGGAATACCAGGATCTTCTGCTTGCTGCCACGCAGGGCATCGAGCAGGTAATGGGCCTGCTTCAGGTAGGGGCTGAGCTTGAGTACCCGGAAGATCCGCAGCATCCGGATGATCCGGATGATCAGCAGGTACTGGGCGTCGCTGTAGTAGATCGCCAGGATGCCCGGGACGATCGCCAGCAGGTCCACCAGCCCGTAGAAACTGAAGGCGTAGCGCAAGGGGCGTGGCGAGCAATAGAGGCGCGCCAGGTATTCGATCGCGAAGATCAGGGTGAAGCCCCATTCGATATAGGCCAGGGCATCGGCGAAGTTCTGGTGGACGCTTTCGATGCTGTCGAGGATCACCACCACCAGGCTGGCGAGGATGATCAGCAGGAGGATTTTGTCGAAGCGCCTGCCGGCGACGGTATCGGTTTGGAAAACCATGACATAGAGCCGTTGGCGCCAGTCGTTGCTGCTGTTCATGAGGTGCTGCCCGAACGGTAAATGTGGGAAGCGTGGGGGAATCGCGGTCAATGCGCAAGCCGGGCCGGGAGCAGCACCCGTGCGCCGGCCCGGGCCAGCCAGCAGGCCAGGACAAAGGGGGCGGTCAGCGGTGCCAGGCCCAGGGGGCCGAAGCCCGCGGCCAGGAGGATCGCCAGGGCGACGCCGGCCAGCGTCAGCCAGGGTTGCCGGGGTTGCGCACTCAAGGCCAGGGCGGCGAGGGCGGCGTTGTAGCCGCCCAGTCCCGATAGCGCCGGAGAAGGTTCGGTACAAAGGCTGAATGCCAGTCCCGTGCAACTGCCGAGCAGGGCCCAGAGGGCAGCCTGCCGATTGGCCAGCAACAGGCCGGTCATGATCAGCGCGCCGGCCAGTGGCTCGGCGAGGAACATGATCTGGCCGAAGCCGTTGAGTGTCGCGCGTGGCAGGTCGGACAGTTGCGGTTCGAATGCGGGTACGCCGATCGTCGGCAGGGGCGTGGCGAAGGCCAGCAGCGCCCAGCCAAGCAGAACGAAAGGTGCGGTGTAGGCGGGTAGGCGCTCGCCGACGCAGGCCAGCCAATGCCGGACCAGGATCGCACTCAGGCCGCTGGCGGCGACGATCAGCAGTGGCAGCAATGCCGACCAGGGCCATTGCAGGCTGATCAGCAAACCGAGCAGTACGCCGTTGTAGCTGTAGAGGCCGGCCTGGCGCTCGGCCTTCGGATAACCACGGCGCTGGGCCGTGAGCAGGCCGGCGAGCCCGCCCAGCAACGCACCGCCCAGCAGGCTCGGGGCGCCGACCAGGATCGCCAGCAGGCAGCACAGGCCACAGAGCGGGTGACGCTGGAGGACGATCTGGCTGAAGCCGTTGAGCAGGGCGGTGGCCCAGTCGGGACAGTGCGGGTTGAAGGGGTTCGATTGCATGGTGGCGGGTCAGGGAATCTTTTTGTGGCAGGGAGATTCTCTTCGTGGGCAAGCCCACTCCCACAGTTCAGCCCTTGCAGGAGTGGGCTTGCCCACGAAAAGGCCGGTGCAGGCACCTCAGATCAAGGTTTCGATCTGCAGCGAGTTGGTCGAGCCGGGCTGTCCGAAGGGCACGCCCGCGGTGATCAGCAAGGTGTCGCCACGCTCCGCCATGCCCTGGGCCTGGGCAATCTCCAGGGCCGTCGAACAGACTTCATCCACTTGTCGCAAGCGGTCGTTGACCACCGAATGCACACCCCAGGTCAGGCTCAGGCGGCGGGCGGTCTGCACATTCGGCGTGAGGTTGAGGATCGGTGCCGCCGGCCGTTCCCGCGCCGCTCGCAGGCTGGAGGCGCCGGACTCGCTGTAGTTGACCAGCACGGCCACCGGCAGGATGCGGCTGATACGGCGGATCGCACAGCTGATGGCATCCGAGACCGTCGCCTCCGCCTGCGGCCGGCTGACATCCAGTTGGGTCTGGTAATCCGGCCCGCTTTCCACCTGGCGGATGATCTTGCTCATCATCTGCACGGCCTCCAGCGGGTAGTCGCCGGAAGCGGTTTCGGCCGAGAGCATCACCGCATCGGCACCTTCGGCCACGGCATTGGCGACATCGGTCACTTCCGCGCGGGTCGGGGCCGGGGAGAAGCGCATCGACTCCAGCATCTGCGTCGCCACCACCACCGGTTTGCCCAGTTGGCGGCAGGTGCCGATGATGTCCTTCTGGATCTGCGGCACGCTTTCGGCCGGCACCTCGACGCCGAGGTCGCCGCGGGCAACCATGATCGCGTCGCTCAGTTCGGCGATTTCCCGCAGGCGTTCGACCGCCGACGGTTTCTCGATCTTGGCCATCAGGAAGGCGCGGTCGCCGATCAGCTCGCGGGCCTCGCGGATATCTTCCGGACGCTGCACGAAGGACAGGGCCACCCAGTCCACGCCCAGTTCCAGGCCGAAGCTCAGGTCCTGGCGATCCTTGGGCGTCAACGGGCTCAGTTCCAGCAGGGCCTGCGGGACATTGACGCCCTTGCGGTCGGACAACTCGCCGCCATTGAGCACCGTGGTGTCGATGGCATCACGGTGCTTGCCGGTGACCCGCAGGCGCAGCTTGCCATCGTCCAGCAGCAGGTCCATGCCCGGTTCCAGTGCGGCGATGATTTCCGGGTGCGGCAGGTTGACCCGGCATTGATCGCCGGGCGTGCTGTCGAGGTCCAGGCGCAGGGCCTGGCCACGGACCAGTTGCACCTTGCCTTCGGCAAAGCGGCCGACCCGCAGCTTCGGGCCCTGCAGGTCCATCAGGATGCCCAGCGGGTAATTGAGCTGGCGCTCGACGCTGCGGATCCACGCGAAGCGCCGGGCATGATCGGCATGCTCGCCATGGCTGAAGTTGAGGCGAAAGATATTCACCCCGGCTTCCACCAGTTCGCGGATATCGTCGATGCCACGGGTGGCGGGACCGAGGGTGGCGAGGATTTTGACTTTCTTGTCAGGCGTCATGTTCGGGGCTCTCATGGGCGGCGCTGTCGAGAATCAGGATGGCGCGGAAGTCGTTGACATTGGTCCGGGTCGGTTCGGTGACGATCAGCGCGTCCAGGGCGGCGAAGTAGCCGTAGCCATTGTTGTTGTCCAGTTCGTCGCCGGCGCTCAGGCCCAGGGCCTGGGCGCGGCTGTAGCTCTGGGGTGTCATCAGGGCGCCGGCGTTGTCTTCGGAACCGTCGATACCGTCGGTGTCGCCGGCCAGGGCGTAGACCCCGGGAAGGCCCTTGAGGCTGTCGGTCAGGCTCAGCAGGAATTCCGCATTGCGCCCGCCACGGCCATTGCCGCGCACGGTGACGGTGGTTTCACCGCCCGAGAGAATCACGCAGGGGGCCGCCAGCGGCTGGCCGTGCTGGACGATCTGCCGGGCAATCCCGGCATGGACTTTCGCCACCTCCCGGGATTCGCCTTCCAGGTCGCCGAGGATCAGTGGGCTGAAGCCGGCCTGACGGGCTTTTACCGCGGCCGCTTCGAGGGATTGCTGGGGACGGGCGATCAACTGGAAATGGCTGCGGGACAGGCACGGATCGCCGGGCTTGACGGTTTCCGACTCGGCACTCTGCAACCAGTTGCGCACCGCTGCCGGAACCTCGATGGCATGGCGCCTGAGGATCGCCAGGGCATCGGCCGAGGTGCTGGGGTCGCCGACGGTCGGGCCCGAGGCGATCACCGTGGCCTCGTCGCCCGGGACATCGGAAATCGCATAGGTGTAGACACTGGCCGGCCAGCAGGCCTTGGCCAGGCGGCCGCCCTTGATGGCGGAGAGGTGCTTGCGTACGCAGTTCATCTCGCCGATGGTCGCGCCGGACTTGAGCAGGGCCTTGTTGATCGACTGCTTGTCCGCCAGGCTGATGCCGGGCGCCGGCAGTGCCAGCAGGGCCGAGCCGCCACCGGAGAGCAGGAAGATCACCCGGTCGTTTTCGTCGAGGTCGCTGACCCGTTCCAGGACACGCCTGGCGACGGCGAGACCGGCGGCGTCGGGCACCGGGTGAGCGGCTTCGACCACTTCGATTTTCTCGCAAGGGGCGCCGTGGCCGTAGCGGGTGACGACCAGGCCGGAAATTTCCCCTTGCCAGCAGCGCTCCACCACCTGGGCCATGGCCGCGGCGGCCTTGCCGGCGCCGATGACGATGACGCGACCGCTACGGTCCTTGGGCAGGCAGGGTTCGAGTACCTGTTGCGGGTGGGCGGCGTCGATGGCCGTGGCGAACAACTGACGCAGGAATGCTTGCGGATCGACCGACATGGCGGGCTCCCGGATTTATTGTTATGGGTGCAGAGATTGTTCCCCGGCTCTGCGTGGGAACGCCTCACTGGACGCACCGCGTTGATCGTTCCCACGCTCCGCGTGGGAATGCCTCACTGGACGCTCCGCGTCCGCTTCAAAAGCTTCGCGGGCAAGCCCGCTCCCACAGCGTCACCGGCTGCATTTCTTTGCCGCGCGTGGGAACGATCTCCAGGGCGCGCTTATTTGTCGTGGATCGAGAAGTTGGCCATATGCTCCAGGCCCCTGATCAGCGCCGAGTGGTCCCAGTTGTTGCCGCCGATGGCCGCGCAGGTGCTGAAGACCTGCTGGGCATTGGCGGTGTTGGGCAGATTGATGTTCAACTCGCGGGCCCCGGCCAGGGCCAGGTTCAGGTCCTTCTGGTGCAGGCTGATGCGGAAGCCCGGATCGAAAGTGCCCTTGATCATGCGCTCGCCGTGGACTTCGAGGATTTTCGACGAGGCAAAGCCGCCCATCAGCGCCTCACGCACCTTGGCCGGATCGGCGCCGTTCTTCGCGGCGAACAACAGCGCCTCGGCCACCGCCTGGATATTCAGGGCGACGATGATCTGGTTCGCCACCTTGGCGGTCTGGCCGTCGCCATTGGCGCCGACCAGGGTGATGTTCTTGCCCATGCTCTGGAACAGCGGCAGGGCGCGGGCGAAGGCCTGGCTGTCGCCGCCGATCATGATGCTCAGGGTCGCGGCCTTGGCCCCGACTTCACCGCCGGACACCGGCGCATCGAGGTATTGCGCGCCCTTTTCATTGATCCTGGCGGCGAAGGCCTTGGTGGCGGTGGGGGAGATCGAACTCATGTCGATGACGATCTTGCCCGGGCCGACCCCGGCGGCGATGCCATCGGCGCGGAACAGCACGTCTTCGACCTGCGGGGTGTCCGGCACCATGACGATGATGAACTCGGCTTCCTGGGCGACTTCCTTCGGGTTCGCCAGGGCCACGGCGCCAGCGGCGACGAGGTCGGCCGGAGCGGCGTCGTGATGCTGGGACAGGAACAGGCTGTGACCCGCTTTCTGCAGGTTCGAAGCCATGGGGTGGCCCATGATGCCGGTGCCGATAAAACCGATTTTAGCCATGAGAAAATCCTCTTGTCGTACTTGTCATAGGGGGATGCGTTCAGATCGCGTTATGGGTTTTCAACCAGCCGAGCCCGGCCTCGGTGGTGGTCAGCGGCTTGTACTCGCAGCCGACCCAGCCCTGGTAGCCGATGCGGTCCAGGTGTTCGAACAGGAAGCGGTAGTTGATCTCGCCGGTGCCCGGTTCGTTGCGGCCGGGGTTGTCGGCGAGTTGCACATGATTGATTTCGCCGAGGTGATTGCTCAGGGTCCGGGCCAGGTCGCCCTCCATCACCTGCATGTGGTAGATGTCGTATTGCAGGAACAGATTGGCGCTGGCGACCTGCTCGCGAATCGACAGGGCCTGGGCCGTGGTGTTCAGGTAGAAACCGGGAATGTCGCGGGTGTTGATCGCCTCCATCACCAGCTTGATGCCCACGGCCTGGAGCTTGTCGGCGGCGTATCGGAGGTTGGCGACCAGGGTCTTTTCCAGGAAGGCCTCATCGAAACCCTGCGGGCGAATCCCGGCCAGGCAATTGATCTGGGTGTTGCCCAGGACCTGGGCATAGGCGATGGCCAGGTCGACCCCGCCACGGAATTCGTCGACTCGGTCCGGGTGGCAGGCGATCCCGCGCTCGCCCTTGGCCCAGTCACCGGCCGGCAGGTTGAACAGCACCTGGGTCAGGCCGTGGGCATCGAGTTGCGCCTTGATCTCGGCGGAGCTGAAGTCGTAGGGGAACAGGTATTCCACGCCACTGAAGCCGGCATCGGCAGCGGCCTTGAAGCGGGCGAGGAAGTCCTGTTCGGTGAACAGCATGGAAAGGTTGGCGGCAAAACGCGGCATGGTGGTCTCCTGTGGAACGGTTTGCGTTGATCCCGTGGGAGCGGGCCGGGCCCGGGCGGCATTCCGACGAAGCTTTTGGCCGCCTCGATGCCTTCTTCGCGAGCAGGCCCGCTCCCACAATCAAGGTCGGTCAGTCGAGCAGCGCGATGGCGGTCGGCGCATCGTTGCCGACCAGCGCGAGGTCTTCGAACTCGTTGACGGCGTTGATCTCGGTGCCCATGGAAATATTGGTCACGCGCTCGAGGATGATCTCGACGATCACCGGCACCCGGAACTCCTCGATCAACTCCTGGGCCTTGCGCAACGCCGGCTGGATCTGGCCCGGCTCGAACACGCGCAGGGCCTTGCAACCCAGGCCTTCGGCGACGGCCACATGGTCGACGCCGTAGCCGTTGAGTTCCGGGGCATTGAGGTTGTCGAAGGACAGCTGCACGCAATAGTCCATGTCGAAGCCGCGCTGGGCCTGGCGGATCAACCCCAGATAGGAGTTGTTCACCACGACGTGGATATACGGCAGCTTGAACTGCGCGCCGACCGCCAGTTCCTCGATCATGAACTGGAAGTCGTAGTCACCGGACAACGCCACGACCTTGCGCTCGGGATCGGCCTTGACCACGCCCAGGGCCGCCGGGATGGTCCAGCCCAGGGGGCCGGCCTGGCCGCAATTGATCCAGTGGCGTGGCTTGTAGACGTGGAGGAACTGCGCGCCGGCAATCTGCGACAGGCCGATGGTGCTGACGTAGCAGGTGTCCTTGCCGAACACCTGGTTCATCTCTTCATACACACGCTGGGGCTTGACCGGCACATTGTCGAAGTGGGTCTTGCGTTGCAGGCTGGCCTTGCGCTGCTGGCAATCGCGTAACCAGGCGCTGCGATTCTTCAGCTTGCCGGCGGCCTGCCATTCGCGGGCGACCTCGATAAAGACCGTCAGTGCCGAGGCCGCGTCGGAAACGATGCCCAGGTCAGGGGTGAACACGCGGCCGATCTGGGTCGGCTCGATGTCGACGTGGATGAACTTGCGACCTTCGGTGTAGACCTCCACCGAACCGGTATGGCGGTTGGCCCAGCGGTTGCCGATGCCCAGCACCAGGTCGGACTTGAGCAGGGTGGCGTTGCCATAGCGGTGGGAGGTCTGCAGCCCGACCATGCCGACCATCAGCGGATGATCGTCGGGCAGCGTGCCCCAGCCCATCAGGGTCGGGATCACCGGGATGCCGGTCAGCTCGGCGAACTCCACCAGCAGTTCGCTGGCGTCGGCATTGATGATACCGCCACCGGCCACCAGCAACGGGCGCTCGGCCTGGTCGAGCAGGGCCAGGGCCTTTTCCACCTGGATACGGGTGGCACCGGGCTTGGCCAGCGGCAGTGGTTGGTAGGCGTCGATATCGAACTCGATTTCCGCCATCTGCACGTCGAACGGCAGGTCGATCAGTACCGGGCCGGGCCGCCCGGAACGCATTTCATGAAAGGCTTTCTGGAACGCGTAGGGCACCTGGCCCGGTTCCAGGACAGTGGTCGCCCACTTGGTCACCGGCTTGACGATGCTGGTGATGTCCACGGCCTGGAAGTCTTCCTTGTGCAGGCGCGCCCGGGGAGCCTGGCCGGTGATGCAGAGGATCGGGATCGAGTCGGCGCTGGCGCTGTACAGGCCGGTGACCATATCGGTGCCGGCGGGCCCTGAAGTGCCGATGCACACGCCGATATTGCCCGCCCTCGTCCGGGTGTAGCCCTCGGCCATGTGCGAGGCACCTTCGACATGACGAGCAAGGACGTGATCGATGCCGCCGACTTTTTGCAGCGCACTGTACAGAGGGTTGATCGCGGCACCGGGAATGCCAAAGGCGGTATCGACCCCTTCGCGGCGCATCACCAGGACGGCGGCTTCGATTGCTCTCATTTTGCTCATTATTTTGTGCCTCTTACGTTTTGTAATTGTATACAAGTGGCTTTGCGTCGAGTGTATTCACGGCGAACGGCGCAGGTCAATCCATTTTCTCAAACGGCTACTGCGTTCGTCGGGAACCCGTGAAATTGAGGTTTTGACGATGTTTAGCGTCTTTTGCAAAATTATTGTATACAAAAATATTTATTATTGTGCTCTATTTGTTGGGTCGAATGACGCTTGCGGCGAGCGTCAAAGGCTTCCCAACACAGCATGAGGACGGCACCCATGAGCGCTTTAACCTTGAAAGTCGCAGTCAGCCTGGCCGGCCAGGCGATTGCGGCGGGACGGACGATTTCCGCGGCCCCGCTGGCCATTGCGGTACTGGATGGTGGCGGGCATCTGGTGACCTTGCAGCGCGAGGACGGTGCCAGCCTGCTGCGGCCGCAGATCGCCATCGGCAAGGCCTGGGGCGCGATTGCCCTGGGCAAGGGCTCGCGCCTGCTGGCGCTGGATGCGCAGCAACGGCCGGCGTTTATCGCGGCGTTGAACAGCCTGGGGCAGGGCAGCGTGGTGCCGGCACCGGGTGGGGTGCTGATCCGCGATCAGGCCGGGCAGGTGCTCGGCGCCCTCGGGATCAGTGGCGATACGTCGGATATCGACGAGCAGTGCGCGATCAGTGCGATCGAGGCGTTGGGGCTGACGGCGGATGCCGGGGTGTCAGCCTGACCGGGGTTGCCGGGGCTGGCAATTATCGATCGGGTTCGCAGCCCTTGAGCACCAGGCGCACGATGGTCTGTGCCGCCGCCTCGTAGTCGCTGTCGTCGAGCCTGGCCTTGCCGGTGATCGAGGAGATCTGCCAGTCGAAGTCGGCATAGGTCTGGGTCGCGGCCCAGATGGTGAACATCAGGTGGTTGGGGTCTATGGGGGCGATCTGTCCCCGGTCGATCCAGCTCTGGATGCACTCGATATTGTGCCGGGCCTGGGCGTTGAGCTGTTCCACCTGCTCGGGACTCAGGTGCGGCGCGCCGTGCATGATTTCGCTGGCGAAGACCTTGGAGGCCGCCGGTAGGTCGCGGGAGATGCGGATCTTCGAGCGGATATAGCCGGCCAGCACTTCACCGGGCACGCCTTCGGGGTTGAACGGCGTCGACGCCTGCAGGATCGGCTCGATAATGCTTTCCAGGACCTCGCGGTAAAGGTTGTCCTTGGATTTGAAGTAGTAGTAGACATTGGGCTTGGGCAGGCCGGCCCTGGCCGCGATGTCGCTGGTCTTGGTGGCAGCGAAACCCTTGTCGGCGAACTCTTCACTGGCTGCGCGCAGAATCAGTTCTTTGTTGCGTTCGCGGATGGTGCTCATAAACCAGGGTTTTCCTTGCCTGTCCGGGCGGTTGGGCATGGTAGCACCGGGCTTGCGCGAGTCTCAAGATTGCCCTCCGGGACGCCCGACGGCACACTGTGCAACGCAATTTTCCCGAGGAATGCACCATGGCAGGAAGCAGTTTGCTGGTCTTGATCGACGATATCGCGGTGGTACTGGATGACGTCGCGCTGATGACCAAGATGGCGGCCAAGAAAACCGCCGGGGTCCTCGGTGACGACCTGGCGCTCAATGCCCAGCAGGTCTCCGGGGTGCGCGCCGAGCGTGAGTTGCCGGTGGTCTGGGCGGTGGCCAAGGGATCGTTTCGCAACAAGCTGATCCTGGTCCCGGCGGCCCTGGCGATCAGTGCGCTGGCCCCCTGGCTGGTGACGCCGTTGTTGATGCTGGGCGGTGCCTACCTGTGTTTCGAAGGCTTCGAAAAGCTCGCGCATAAATTCCTCCACAGCCAGGCCGAGGACGAGGCCGGGCATGTCCGGCTGGTGCAGGCGATCGGCGATCCGGCGACCGACCTGGTGGCCTTCGAGCGGGACAAGATCAAGGGCGCGGTGCGCACCGACTTCATTCTCTCGGCGGAGATCATCGCCATTACCCTCGGCACGGTGGCCGACGCGCCGCTGATGCAGCAGGTAGTGGTGCTGTCGGGCATCGCCATCGTGATGACGGTCGGCGTGTATGGCCTGGTGGGCGGTATCGTCAAGCTCGATGACGGCGGCCTGTACCTGAGTCGCAAGGCCGGCGAGGGTGCTTGGGCCTCTTTGCAGCGCAGTCTCGGGCGTGGCGTGCTGAGTGCCGCGCCGTACCTGATGAAGAGCCTGTCGGTGATCGGCACGGCGGCGATGTTCCTGGTCGGCGGCGGGATTCTCACCCATGGCGTACCGGCGCTGCATCACTGGATCGAGGGTGTGGCTGCGGCGACCGGCGGCTTCGCGGTGGTGGTGCCGACGCTGCTCAATGCGGTAGTGGGGATTGTCGCCGGGGCGGTGGTGCTGGCCCTGGTGACGCTGGTCACCAGGCTTTGGCGCGCAACCCGCGGCTGACAGGGAATCAGGCCGGCTTGCGCGAGGTCAGCAGGACGATCCCGCCGACCACGATCAAGCCGCCGATGACTTGCCCGCGACTCAGCAACTGGTCGAGGATCAGCCAGCCGAACAGCAGGCTGGCGATCGGTTCGACGTTCATCACCGGCGCATTGCGCACAATGTCCAGGCGGCTCACGCAGATGAACAGCAAGGAAAACGCCAGGCCGTAGAGCAGCACCAGGCAGCCCAGCGCCAACCAGCCGGTCGGCGCGCCCGGCAGGCTGATGCCACCGGGCAGCAGTTCGCTCAGGCCCAGCAGTGCGGTGACGCAGAACACCACCAGCAAGGTCAGCAGGCTGCGCACGCTGCCACGCACCTGGGACAGCTTGTGCTCGGTTATCCACAGGGCGCAGGCAAAGACACTGGCGGCGGCAAAGCCGAACAGTATCCCTTCCAGCCATTGTGCTTCGCCGCTGTCCTGGCTGGACAGGCGCTGCGGCACGTCCAGGGCGAACACCAGGCCGATCAGGATCATGCCCATCAACAGCATCGCCTGCCGGGTCGGCGCACGTCCGCCGAGCGCCCAGTTCAGCAGTACCAGCAGGATCGGCGCGGTATTGCCCACCAGCAACGCCAGGGCCACGGGAATC
The DNA here is from genome assembly GCF_049319725.1 of Pseudomonas sp. Mn2068. Classification (NCBI taxonomy): domain Bacteria; kingdom Pseudomonadati; phylum Pseudomonadota; class Gammaproteobacteria; order Pseudomonadales; family Pseudomonadaceae; genus Pseudomonas; species Pseudomonas sp. Mn2068. Next base: position 152,014 of record NZ_JBMOUG010000016.1, read on the forward strand.
CGCGCCACGGCCGAATAGACACAAAAGCTTTGCGCGGCGATCAGCACCCCCATCAGCAATTGCCAGCGCCAGGTCCCGGCCTTGAGCTTCAGGGTTTCCCGCTGCCAGAACACCAGCCCGGCGAGCACCAGCAAGGTCACGCCGGAACGGCAGAGAATCGCCAGCAACAGGCCGGTGTCGTGGTCGAAGGCGATCCGCGCGGCGATGTGATTGCCGGCGAAGGCACAGGCGAGGGTGGCGAGAATCAGTACCGCGAGCGGGCGCGGCAGTGCGGTGGAGAGGGACTGCGTTGGGGAGGCGGACATGACAGGCGGTTTTCCTTGACCGGGATCGGGAGCCGCGGCGTGGCGGCTCCCGGGGGGAGGGGCGACTTACAGCACCAGGTGCGGCAGCCAGAGCGACAGCGCGGGGATATAGGTGACGGCCATCAGCACCAGGAACAGCACGCCGTAGAACGGCAGCAGCGCCTTGACGGTCTTCTCGATGCTGACCTTGCCCACCGCCGAGCCGACGAACAGCACCGCGCCCACCGGCGGCGTGATCAGGCCGATCCCCAGGTTCACCAGCATGATCATGCCGAACTGCACCGGATCGACGCCGATGCCGAGGACCACCGGCATCAGGATCGGCGTGAGGATCAGGATCAGCGGGGCCATGTCCATCACCGTGCCGAGCAACAGCAGCATGACGTTGATGCACATCAGGATCACATAGCGGTTGTCCGACAGGGTCAGGAACAGTGTGGTGATCTTCGCCGGGATCTGCATCAGGGTCATGATGTAGCCGAAGCTGGCGGCGAAGCCGATCAGGATCATCACGATGGAGATCGTGCGTACCGTGCGGTGCATCAGCTTGGGCAGCTCGCTCCACTTGTAGTCGCGGTAGATGAACATGGTCACGAAGAACGACCAGAGCACGGCGATCGCCGCCGACTCGGTGGCGGTGAAGATCCCCGAGATAATCCCGCCGAGGATGATCACCATGGCCATCAGGCCCCACAGGGCATCGGTGCAGATTTTCAGGGCCTGGCGCAGGGGAATGACTTCGCCCTTGGGGTAGCCGCGCTTTTTCGCGAAGATCAGGCACAGCACCATCAGGCAGGCGCTCATCAACAGGCCCGGGACCACCCCCGCCATGAACAGCGAGGCGATGGACACCGTGCCGCCGGCGGCCAGGGAGTAGAGCACCGAGTTGTGGCTGGGCGGTGTCAGCAAGGCCTGCACCGAACCGCTGACGGTGACGGCGGTGGAGAAATCGCGGGGATAGCCGCGGCGCTCCATTTCCGGGATCAGCACCGAACCGACCGAGGCGGTGTCGGCCACCGACGAGCCGGAAATCGCCCCGAAGAAGGTCGAGGCCATGATGTTCACCAGTGACAGGCCGCCGCGTACGAAGCCCACCAGGACTCCGGCGAATGCCACCAGGCGCCGTGACATGCCGCCCTCGGCCATGATCGCGCCGGCCAGGACAAAGAACGGAATCGCCATCAGCGAAAACTTGTTCACCCCGCCGGCGACCTGGATCATCAGGGCCTGGAACGGGATATCGATCCACCAGGCGCCGATCAGCGCGGCCAGGCCCAGGGCGTAGGCCACCGGCATGCCGATCAGGATCAGGAGGATAAAACTGCCCAACAGCATCAGCGCGTCCATTCAGGCAGCCCCTTCGTTTTCTTCGACCAGGTCGAAACGCACCACGCGGCGCTGGCTCTGGTCGCCCAGCAGGAGTTTTTCCAGCACGAAGATCAGCGTCAGGGCGCCGCCCACGGGAATCGGCATGTAGGTGATGCCGACCCGCAAGGTCGGCAGCGCGCTCATGAACTGGTTCCAGGTCGAGGCGCAGAGCTTGGCACCCCAGATCGTCATGAACAGGCAAATGGTCGCCATCAGCACCTGGGCGATGAGGGCGGCACCCGAGCGCATGGCCGGGCTCATGCGGTCGGTGAGCATGGCCACGGCCATGTGCGCGCCGGCACGGTAGCTGGCGGCGGCACCGATAAAGGTGAACACCATCATCAGCAGGATGGCGCTGGGCTCCGGCCAACTGGAGCCGGTGCCGAGGACGTAGCGGGCAAAAATGCCCCAGGGAATGATCAGGGAGATGGCGAGTATCGCCAGCCCCGCGACCCAGATGCAGGCCATGTAGACCCGGTCGTTGATCTGCAGCACAAGATTCTTCATCGGATGTCACCGTTACCCGCCGGCCCGGGCGCTGGGCGCCAGCCGGTCGGGCCTTCCATGGGGTGGGGAGGGGGTTACTCGACCGCTTCGATGCGGGTCATCAGCTCGGCGTAGGGCGCGCCGTACTTCTCGCGGATCGAGGCGGTGGCCTCATAGAAGGGTTTCTTGTCGACGACGATGAACTCGACGCCGGCGGCCTTGAGCTTCTCTTCGCTGCTGGCGGACTTGGCGTCCCACAGCGCGCGCTCTTCGAGTTGCGCCTGCTTGGCCACCTTGCGGACCAGGGCCTGTTGCTCGGGGGTGAGCTTTTCCCAAGTGGTCTTCGACATCACCACCGGCTCGGGCAGGATCAGGTGCCCGGTCAGGGCGTAGTACTTGGCGTTCTGGTAATGGTTGTGTTCGAGCATGGTCGGCGGGTTGTTTTCCGCGCCGTCGATCACTCCGGTCTGCAGGGCGCTGAAGATCTCGCCGGTGTCCATGGCGATGCCGTTGCCGCCCATGGCATTGATGGTTTCGATAAACAGCGGATTGCCCTGCACGCGGATCTTCATGCCCTTGAGGTCGGCGAGGCTGCGCACCGGCTTCTTGGTGTAGAGGTTGCGGGTGCCGCCATCCATCCAGGCCAGGGCGACCAGGTTGAATTCGGACTGGGTGATCTTGTCGAGGATCTCCTGGCCGATCTCGCCGTCGATGACCTTGCGCATATGGGCCTGGTCACGGAACACGAAGGGCATGTTGAACACGTTCACGTCCGGTACCACCGGCCCGACGATGCCGAGGCTGACCCGGGCCATCTGGACGGCACCGACCTGGGCCTGTTCCACCACCTCCTTTTCCGAACCGAGCACGCCGCCGGCGAACATCTTGAACGTCAGGCTGCCGTTGCTTTCCTTGACCAGGGCCTTGCCCATGTTTTCTTCGGCGACCACGGTCGGGTAGCCGGCCGGGTGGATGTCGGCGAACTTGATTTCCAGGGCATGGGCCAGGTGGCTGAAGCTGAAGGCGAGGGGGAGTGCGGCGATGAGAAGCTTGCGTTTGAAGTCCATGGGGTGATTCTCCGTCTTGTTGTTATTTTTTGGCTGCTTCGTTCAAAAGTGCTCGGTATCCACGCTCCCGGGCACAAGGCATCAGGCGTGGAAAAACGGTTCCTCCAGGCCCTGGACGCCCGGGCGCAGGGCAAACACGCCGCCGGCCAGGGGCTGGTCGTGCAGGTCGCCGACGGGGCGGATCGAGGTGATGAACAGGGTGCCCAGGTCGCTGCCGCCGAACGCGCACATGGCGGGTTTCTTCACCGGCACCGCCAGGGAACGGTCAAGGCGACCGTCAGGGGTGAACCGATGGATCAGGCCTTCGTCGTTGCCGCAGATCCAGTAGCAGCCATCGACGTCCATGGCGGCGCCATCGGGTCGGCCGGGGTACTGGTTCATGTCGACGAGCAGCCTGCGGTTATGCGGCGTGCCGCTGTCGGTGTCGTAGTCGAAGGCCCAGATGCGCTGCACGCTCGGATGGGAATCGGACAGGTACAGGGTCTTGCCGTCAGGACTGAAGGCCAGGCCGTTGGGCACGATCAGGTTGTCCAGGCTGGCCTGGAGCGGTTGCTGTTGCCCGGCGTCGTAGCGATACAGGGCGCCGACCGCTCGGCCCTGGCTCATGTCCAGGAGCATGGTGCCGGCCCAGAAACGCCCCTGGCGGTCGCAACGGCCATCGTTGAAACGCATGCCGGGGCTGGCATGCCGGACCGGCGCCAGCAACCGGCTGTGCAGGCCGTTGTCGACATCGGCCTGCAGCCTGAACAGGCCGCTTTCCAGGCCGGCGATCCAGCTGCCGTCCTTGCAGCGGGCGATGCAGGCGAGCATTTCCGGGGTTTCCCAGCTGTGGGTCTGTCCGGTCCCGGCACTCCAGCGGTGCAGGCGACGGGCCGGGATATCGACCCAGTACAGCGCCTGTTCGCGCACGCTCCACACCGGGCTTTCGCCGGTGGCGTTGCGGGCGTCGAGAATCAATTCTGCGTCCATGGGCACTCCGTTCCCTGAAGAGGATGGTTCGTCGGCTCAGTCGCCGAAAGGACCCGCGGCGACAAAGGCACCGCCCTGGTAGACCATGGCCGGATCGTCCGCCGCCGGGGCCGGCTGGGCCTCGACCTTGGCGCGGAACGGCTCGGAGCTGTCCTGTGGCTGGTAGCCGAGGTGCGCGGCCAGATGGTTGTCCCACCAGACATAACGATTGTCGGAGACGCCGTAGACCACGGTGTGCCCGACATTGGGCGCATACAGGGCGCGTTCGAGCAGTTGCGTCAGGTCGTCGAAGCTCAACCAGCTGCTGAGCATCCGGCGGTTCTGCGGTTCCGGGAACGATGAACCGATGCGGATGCTGACGGTTTCGATGCCATAGCGGTCGAAGTAGAAGCTGGCCATGTCCTCGCCGTAGGACTTGGACAGTCCGTAGTAACTGTCCGGGCGCCGTGGCGCGTGGGCGTCGATGGTTTCGCTCTGCTTGTAGAAGCCGATCACATGGTTGGAACTGGCGAAGATCACCCGTTTGACGCCATGGCGACGGGCGGCTTCGTAGATATGGAAGACGCCGCAGATATTGGCCCCGAGGATTTCCTCGAAGGGGCGCTCCACCGAGACGCCGCCGAAATGCAGGATCGCGTCGACGCCTTCGACCAACTGGTGCACCGCCTGCTTGTCGGCGAGGTCGCAGGGCCGGACTTCCTCGCGGTCATCGATGGGCGCCGCCATCTGGGCGATATCCGACAGGCGCAGGACACGGGCATAGGGCCGCAGGCTTTCGCGCAGGACCTTGCCCAGGCCGCCGGCCGCACCGGTGAGCAGGAGACGATTGAAGGGCTGCGGGGTGGTTGTCGCTGAGGTCATGGCGTGGCCCTGGTCGAATGTTTGTTGTTATTTTTGTCGTCTGTTGTCGTACGACATTGAGTCTGGATTATCGTCAGCGCGAAACGGCTTTGTCAATGCGATGGACGCTTTGATCGGCGGCCACCACGGGCTGTAGATTTTTCAAAATGTTTCGAGCTGCATGATCGCTTCCCGGCGGAGCGCGGGAGCGATCAATCGGCAGCGATCGGCTACAACAACGAAATCGGGTAGCTGATAAACAGGCGGTTCTCGTCGAACTCGTTGGTGCTGAAGCTCTTGCGGATACTGGAGTTGCGCCAGCGCACGTTGAGGTCGCGGAAGGTGCCGCTCTGCACGGTATAGGCCAGCTCCGATTCGCGACCCCATTCCTTGCCGTCGGTCACCGTGCCGATGTGCACGTTGTCGCCGCTGATATAGCGGTTCATCAGGGTCAGCCC
>NZ_JBMOUG010000017.1:0-155396 GCF_049319725.1 Pseudomonas sp. Mn2068
CCGCCGTCGAGCTTCTGGGAAAAGCTGCCGAGCACGTCGAGGCCGAAGCCGACCGTGCCCTGGGTGAAGCCGGATTTTGCGTCGAGGATGAAGTTCTGCGTCCATTCCTCGGCCTTGCCCTGGGGATAGGCGGGGTTGGTGAAATTGCGATTGATGTAGAAGTTACGCAGGTTCAGGTTGGCCTGGGCATCCTCCACGAAGCCATGTTCCTCGGCCATGGCCGGCAGGGTCGCACCGGCCATGACGAGGGCCAGCAGGGCGGGGGAGGGAAGCTTGCTCGTGTTCAGTGGCTTCATGGATCGGTCTCTCTAATTGTTAGGGATGAAGCAGGGCGCAGCCGCAACCAGGGGTTGCAGACAAAAGGCGTGGACAGGGAAACGGGCGGGTGCGATCAGCCGCTGAGGGCAGGGCGTCGAGGCATGGTGGATGAACCTGTTGTTATTGGTATGGGTCTGTGGGAAGGAATGTTGCGTTGGACCCACCGCCCGGTTCAATCGCGCTTTGGCGGTTCTGGGCGATTACCGAACGGAACAGCGCAGGCATGAAAAAACCCGCCGATGGCGGGTTTTTTGTGTCGCGTGAAAGGCCTCAGCCCTTCGGTGGTGTTTCGTCGATCGGGCGGGCCTGACCGGTCTGCTCGTTCCAGCCACCGCCGAGGGCCTTGTACAGGTTGACCTCGCTGGTGAGCTGCGACAGGCGATCGCTGATCAGCGATTGCTGGGCCGTGAACAGCTGGCGCTGGGCATCGAGGAACGTCAGGTTGCTGTCGACACCGATGCGGTAGCGCCGCTCGGCCAGGCGGTAGTAGTCCTGGTTGGCGGCGACCAGGTCACGCTGGGCCTGCAACTGCTGGTTGAAGGTCTGGCGTGCGGCCAGGCCATCGGAGACTTCCTGGAAGCCGGTCTGGATCGCTTTCTCGTAGTTGGCGACGCTGATGTCCTTCTGGATCTTCGAGTAGTCCAGGCTGGCCCTCAGGCTGCCGGCGTTGAAGATCGGAATGCTGATCTTCGGCGCGAACAACCAGGTCCCCGAACCGCCCTTGAACAGGCCGCCCAGGTCCGGGCTCAAGGTCCCGGCGTTGGCGGTCAGGCTGATGCTCGGGAAGAACGCCGCGCGCGCGGCACCGATATTGGCATTGGCCGCCATCAACTGGTGCTCGGCACCGAGAATGTCCGGGCGCCGTTGCAGCAGGTCCGACGGCAGGCCGGCGGGCATGTCGCTGAGCAGCTTGGCCGACAGCGGTTGAGCGGCCGGCAGGTTGGCCGGCAGGCCGGTGCCCAGCAGCAGCGTCAGGTTGTTCTGGTCTTCGGCGACCTGGCGGGTGAACTGCGCCAGCTTGACCCGTGCGCCTTCCACCGAGGTCCGCGACTGGCTCAGGTCCAGGGCGGACGCCACGCCGACTTCGTTGCTGCGCGAGGTCAGCTTGTAGCTTTCCTCGTAGGCCGCCAGGGTGTCCTGGGTCAGCTTGAGCAGTTCCTTGTCGGCCTGCCAGGTCAGGTAGGCGTTGGCGACGCTGGCCACCAGGCTGATCTGCGTGGTGCGGCGGGCTTCTTCGCTGGCGAAGTAAGTCTGCAGCGCCTGCTCGCTCAGGCTGCGGATCCGCCCGAACAGGTCCAGCTCATAGGAGCTGACCCCGAGGGTGGCCGAGTACTGGCTGCTGATCCCCGCCTTGCCGCTGGCCGAGGCGTCGGCCGGCAGGCGTTGGCGGCTGCCGCTGCCGTCGGCGCTGACCGCCGGGAACAGGTCGGCACGCTGGATCTGGTACTGGGCGCGGTAGGCTTCGATGTTCAGCGCCGCGACACGCAGGTCGCGGTTGTTTTCCAGCGCGACCTGGATCAGCTGTTGCAGGGCCGGGTCGCTGAAGAACTGGCGCCAGCCCTGTTCGGCTGCCGCGACATTCGCCGCCTGGGCCGGCGAGTAGGCCGGTCCTTGCGGGTACTGTGCCGCTACCGGCGCTTCCGGGCGCTGGTAGTCGGGAATCAACGAGCAACCGCTGAGCACGAAGGCTGCGACCGCTACGGAGAGAAGGGACTTGCTCATTGGCCAGCCTCGTTGCTTGGAGTTTCAGTAGTGTCTGGCTTCTTGTGCTGCTTCTCGCCGCCGATGGACGACACCGATACGAAGAACAGCGGCACCCAGAAGATCGCCAGGATCGTTGCGGTGATCATACCGCCAATTACGCCGGTACCGATGGCATGTTGGCTGCCCGAGCCGGCGCCGGTGGAAATCGCCAGCGGCACTACGCCGAGGATGAATGCCAGGGACGTCATGATGATCGGACGCAGACGCATGCGGCAAGCCTCGACGGCGGCCTCGACCAGGGTGCGGCCCTGTTCATGCAGTTCCTTGGCGAACTCCACGATCAGGATGGCGTTTTTCGCCGCCAGGCCGATGGTGGTCAACAGGCCCACCTGGAAGTACACGTCGTTGGACAGCCCGCGGAAGGTGGTTGCCAGCAGCGCACCGATAATCCCCAGCGGCACCACCAGTACTACCGCGATCGGAATCGACCAGCTTTCGTACAGGGCGGCCAGACACAGGAACACCATCAGCAGCGACAGGGCGAACAGCGCCGGCGCCTGGGAACCCGACTGCTTTTCCTCATACGACAGGCCGACCCAGGAAATCCCCACGCCCGCCGGCAGTTTCTCGGCGAGGGCCTCGACTTCCGCCAGGGCCTGGCCGGTACTGTAGCCAGGCGCCGGGGCACCCAGTACTTCCACGGCGGAAACACCGTTGAAGCGCGACAGTTTCGGCGAACCGTAGACCCACTCGCCCTTGGCGAACGCGGAGAACGGCACCATGATCCCGGCGCTGTTGCGCACGTACCATTTCTGCAGGTCCTCAGGGCTCATCCGCGAACTCGGCTTGCCCTGCACGAACACCTTCTTCACCCGACCACGGTCGATGAAGTCGTTGACGTAGCTGCCGCCCAGCGCAATCGACAGGCTGCTGTTGATGTCCGCGAGCGATACGCCCAGGGCACTGGCGCGCTCGTCGTCGATGCTCAGCTGGTACTGCGGTTCATCGTTCAGGCCGTTCGGACGCACCTGGGTGAGCACCTTGCTCTGTGCCGCCATGCCGAGGAACTGGTTACGAGCGGCCATCAGCTTCTCGTGACCGATACCGGCCTGGTCCTGCAGGTAGACGTCGAAACCGATGGCGTTACCCAGTTCCAGTACCGCGGGCGGGGCGAAGGCAAACACCATCGCGTCGCGGAACGAGAAGAAGTGCTGTTGCGCACGGGCCGCCAGGGCGAACACGTTGTTGGCCGTGGAGCGTTCGTGCCATGGCTTGAGCATGATGAACGCCAGGCCCGAGCTCTGGCCGTTACCGGCGAAGTTGAAACCGTTCACGGTGAAGACCGAGTTGACGGTGTCGCCTTCCTGCTCCAGCAGGTACGAACGCATCTCGTCGAGCACCACCTGGGTGCGCTCGGCGCTGGAGCCCGATGGCGTCTGGACCTGGGCGAACAGTACACCCTGGTCTTCTTCCGGCAGGAAGGAGGTGGGGATACGGGTGAACAGCCAGAGCATGCCGGCAAAGATGATCACGTAGACCAGCAGGTACGGCGCCTTGTGACGCAGGATGCTGCCCACGGTACGTTCGTAGCCGCGCACACTGCGGTCGAAGTTGCGGTTGAACCAGCCGAAGAAGCCGCGCTTGGCGGTGCCGTGGTCGCCCTTGGCAATCGGCTTGAGCATGGTGGCGCAGAGCGCCGGGGTGAAGATCAGGGCAACCATCACCGACAGGGCCATGGCCGAGACGATGGTGATCGAGAACTGCTTGTAGATCACCCCGGTCGAGCCGCCGAAGAACGCCATCGGCAGGAGTACCGCCGAGAGCACGAGGGCGATACCCACCAGTGCGCCCTGGATCTGCCCCATGGATTTCTTGGTGGCCTCCTTGGGTGACAGGCCTTCCTCGCTCATCACCCGCTCGACGTTTTCCACCACGACGATGGCATCGTCCACCAGCAGGCCGATGGCGAGCACCATGCCGAACATGGTCAGGGTGTTGATGCTGAAACCGGCCGCCGCGAGGATCCCGAAGGTCCCGAGCAATACCACCGGTACGGTCATGGTGGTGATGATGGTGGCGCGGAAGTTCTGCAGGAACAGGAACATCACCAGGAACACCAGCACGATCGCCTCGACCAGGGTTTCAACCACGCCCTTGATCGATTCGGTCACCACCGGCGTGGTGTCGTACGGGAACACGACTTCCATGCCAGGCGGGAAGAACGGCTGCAACTTGGCAATGGTCTGGCGCAGGGCCTTGGCGGTGTCCAGGGCGTTGGCACCGGCCGCGAGTTTCACCGCCAGGCCGGAGGCCGGCTTGCCGTTGTACTGGGCGTTGACGCTGTAGTTTTCGCCCCCGAGGCCGACATCGGCGACATCGCCCAGGCGTACTTGCGAGCCGTCCTGGTTGACCTTGAGCAGGATCGCCTTGAACTGCTCGGCGGTCTGCAGGCGGGTCTTGCCGATGATGGTGGCGTTCAACTGCTGGCCGGGCATGGCCGGCAGGCCACCCAGTTGCCCGGAGGACACCTGGACGTTCTGTGCGGCAATGGCGTTCTTCACGTCAACCGGGGTCAGCTTGAAGTTGTTCAGCTTGGCCGGGTCGAGCCAGATGCGCATCGCGTACTGGGCACCGAACACCTGGAAGTCACCGACACCCGGGGTCCGCGAGATCGGATCCTGCATGTTGGAGACGATGTAGTTCGCCAGGTCTTCCTTGACCATGCTGCCGTCGGTCGACACCACACCGATGACCAGCAGGAAGTTCTTCACCGACTTGGTCACGCGGATACCCTGTTGCTGCACTTCCTGTGGCAGCAGCGGGGTAGCCAGGTTCAGCTTGTTCTGCACCTGGACCTGGGCGGTATCGGGGCTGGTGCCCTGGTTGAAGGTTGCGGTGATGGTCATGCTGCCGTCGGAGTTACTCGACGACTCGATGTAGCGCAGGTTGTCGATACCGTTGAGCTGCTGCTCGATCACCTGGACCACGGTGTCCTGCACGGTCTGCGCCGAGGCGCCCGGGTAGGTCACGGCGATCGCGATGGCCGGTGGAGCAATGGCCGGGTACTGGTTGATCGGCAACTTGAGGATCGATAGAGCCCCGACCAACATGATCACCAGGGCGATAACCCAGGCGAAGATCGGACGGTCGATAAAAAATTTCGACATGGTTTACTCCCCTTTGCTGCCTGCGGCTTTTTCTGTGGCCGGGGCAGGTGCCGGGTTGGCTGCCTTCACGTTGGTGGCTTCGGTGGCCTTGACTTCAATGCCAGGACGCACGAACTGGAGACCTTCGGTGATCACGCGATCGCCGGCGTTCAGGCCGTCTTCGATCAGCCATTGGCTGCCGACGGTACGGGTGGCCTTGAGCTGGCGCAGCTCGACCTTGTTGTCAGGCCCGACGACCATCGCGGTCGGCACGCCCTTGAGGTCGCGGGTCACGCCCTGTTGCGGGGCGAGGATCGCCGCGCTCTTCACACCAGCCTGCAACCGGGCGTGCACGAACATGCCGGGCAGCAGGGTGTGATCGGGGTTTGGGAACACCGCTCGCAGGGTCACGGAACCGGTGGTTTCATCCACGGTGACTTCCGAGAACTCCAGCTTGCCGTCCTGCTGGTACTGGCTGCCGTCTTCGAGGGTCAGCTTGACCGTCGCGGCGTTGTCGCCAGCCTTTTGCAGGCGACCGCTTTCCAGGTCGCGGCGCAGTTGCAGCAGCTCCGCGGTGGATTGCGTGACGTCGACGTAGATCGGGTCGAGTTGCGAGATCGTTGCCATGGCATCGGCCTGGCCGGAGCTGACCAGCGCGCCCTCGGTCACCGAAGAACGGCCGATACGTCCGGACAGCGGGGCATACACCTTGGTGTAGCGCACGTTGATCTGGGCGCTTTGCAGGGCCGCTTCCGATTGCAGGCGGTTGGCGACGGCGGTGTCGTATTCCTGGCGGCTGACGGCCTGCTCGTTGACCAACTGCTTGTAGCGGTCGGCGATCGACTTGGTCGATTGCAGGTTCGCCTCGGCACTCTTCAGGGTCGCTTCATAGACCGACGGATCGATCTGATAGAGCTGCTGGCCGGCTTTGACATCGCCGCCCTCCTTGAACAGGCGCTTGAGAATGATGCCGTTGACCTGGGGACGGACTTCCGCGATGCGATAGGCCGTGGTCCGGCCCGGAAGATCGGAGGTCAGGGTAAAGGTCTGGGGCTGCAGGGTGACGACGCCGACCTGAGGCGCGGGAGGGGCTGCCGGGGCGGCCTTTTCCTCTTTACATCCGCTGAGCAGCGATGCCAGGGCGACGGCGGTGACCAGAGCGGTAACAGCTGGCTTGAGTTGCATGAAGATCCTCGGGTCAGGCGCGCACGATGCGCACAAGAAAAGTGGAAGGGTATTAAAGGTGATCCGACTGGATAAATAGGTTGCTAATGAATATACTTACATTCATGGTTGTTTGTAAATACTTGCACTTTTCGTGAAAGTAGTGACAAAGCATTGAATTCATTTCGGGAAAAGGCACAAGAATCGCCGCCCGTCGTTAATCTCGGATCAAGCCCAGGGGCCATCCGAGGCACCCTGATTGAGGTTGTACTGCCATGGTCCGTCGCACCAAAGAGGAAGCTCAGGAAACCCGGAGCCAGATACTCGAAGCTGCCGAAAAGGCGTTCTACGAGCGTGGTGTGGCGCGCACGACCCTGGCCGATATCGCGACCCTGGCGGGGGTGACACGGGGCGCCATCTACTGGCATTTCAGCAACAAGGCCGATCTGGTGCAGGCGATGCTCGACTCGCTGCGCGAGCCGCTGGATGACATGGCCAAGGCCAGTGAAGACCAGGATGAACTTGATCCGCTGGGCTGCATGCGCCAGCTGCTGGTGCATTACTTCCAGCAGGTGGCCCTTGATCCGAAAGTCCGACGCATCAATGAAATTCTGTTTCATAAGTGCGAGTTCACCGATGAAATGTGTGATTTGCGTCGCCAGCGACGTGCCGCCAGCCTGGACTGCAACGTGCACATCGAACTGGCCTTGCGTAATGCGGTGAGCCGAGGACAACTTCCCGAAAACCTCGATACGGCCCGCGCGGCCATCAGCATCCATGCCTGGATTGATGGCATTCTCTATCAGTGGTTGCTGGCACCCGACAGCTTCAACCTGGCTGACGATGCCGAACGCTGGGTCGATACAGGATTGGATATGCTGCTCCTGAGCCCCAGCCTGCGCAATTGAGTCAAAATGCGTAATTGAGTCTAGTTGTGTCAACATTTAACGCTAGTAACAAAAGCAGCGCGGTTACCGACAGCGGGCCACATTTATATACCTGTGGGCTGAAACTTGGTAGTTAGTGTGCTAAGTATTTTGTAGCAAATTTGTTGCGAGCGTGTGAATGAATGTATCGAATCTGCTGCACAAGAGCGCCGAGCAGCCACTCAAGGGCATTGCCCTGATCGGCGTGGCGGTACTGTTGTTCGCCAGCCATGATGCCCTGTCCAAGTACCTGTCGGGTTTTTACCCGATCGTGATGGTGGTCTGGGCCCGTTATGTGGTCCACACGCTGTTGATGCTGGTGGTCTTCGTGCCCCGCAGCGGCTTTTCGGCGGTGGTCCGCACCCGGCGTCCCGGCCTGCAGCTGCTGCGTGCCTTGTGCCTGATCGGCACCAGCCTGTTTTTCACCACCGGCTTGCGCTATATCCCGCTGGCGGAAGCCACCTCGGTCAACTTTCTCGCGCCCTTGCTGGTGACCGCCTTGTCGGTGCCGCTGCTGGGCGAGCGGGTGAGCCGCGGGCAATGGGCGGCGGTGATCGCCGGTTTTGTCGGGGTGCTGATCGTGGTGCGACCGGGCGGGGCATTGTTCACCCCGGCGATCCTGCTGCCGTTGTGTTCGGCGCTGTGTTTCGGCTTCTATCAGTTGCTGACCCGGATGCTCAGTGGCGTCGACAGCCCGACCACCAGCAACTTCCTCACCGGCATCCTCAACAGCCTGATCATGAGTGCGTTGCTGCCGTTTTTCTGGAGCACCCCGACCCTGGTCCATGGCCTGTTCATGATCGGCCTGGGCACCTGCGGCATGCTCGGCCACATGTTCCTGACCCAGGCCTTCCGCCATGCCGCGCCGGCGATGCTGGCGCCGTTCAGCTACGGGCAGATCCTGTTCGCGGGCATGTACGGCTACCTGATTTTCGATCACACGCCGGACATGTTCGCCGTGGCCGGGATCGCGGTGATCTGCCTGAGCGGACTGGCGGTGGCCTGGGGGCAACGCAAGCGCGCGTGACCCCTGGCCGGGATTCAGCCATTGCGATTTCGGCTGAGAAAGGTCGCCAGCGATGATTGCCAGCCGCCATTGCGGACCATCTGGAGCAGGCTTCTGCGCCAGATGTCCCTCAGGGTTTCGGCTTTTTCCGCGTCCGGTGCCGAGGGGGACGTCGCAGGATTCTGCCCCGTGGCCTCCTGCTTCTGTCTTGCCAGGCGTTCCAATGTCACTGGCTCCAGAATCTCGCTGGATTTATGCTCGATATACCCTTGGTGCGACTGATAAGTCTGGAACTGGGGAGGCAGCGTCACATCCGGGTCGCCTGTAGTGGAAAACCGGGTGACGACCTTTTCCAGGAAGTCGAAGTCGCAGATATGGTAGGCGCCATGTCCAGGGTCGAGCATGTAACGGAGGAAATCCTGATCCAGGGCACTGCCTTTTATAACGTCGCCGTCGAGAATGCGCGCGGCCGTTGCAGCGTCCTTGTCAGTGAAACTATAGCTTAGTTGATGCCCTTCAATATCGTACCTGTTTCCGCTGTTCAGGTTTCCCAGCATGGTGCCATTTTGGAATTGACGATATTCGGCCAAGTCCCTGGCCAGAGATGTGACATATCTTGGCGCAGCGCCCTGTTCTTGAGCAAACTCATAGATATGTGCCAATAAGTCTCTATCGGCGCTGGTCAGGTAATACTTTTCACTCTTGGTGGAATCCAGAACCGTTTCGAAGCGAGGGTTGGGTTCCCCGCCATATAGATGAGTGATCAGTAACGCCTGGCCGCTCAAGGAAACAGCTGGCGGTGGGCTGGAAGCTAGGGGGTGTTCCACGACTGTAGGCGCTGGCGCTGCCTTTGTCTGGGGAGGAGGAAAGTTGAGCGGGGTTTCTGATTGAGTGATTTTCATCTTTCGATTCTCTGGCCATATCAAAGCTCCGTCAGCGTATGGAGGGCTGACGGAGGCACCTGTCATTGGTAGTTGTACTCAAAGGTAATGCTGTCTTCCCCTTGCGCGTGGGCGGGGTTTTTCAGATCTTCCGATATATGGGTGATATGGATTTTTGCTCCATGTCCAAATCGTTTTCCATTGGCCCGGTTGGTGCTCCCTGTCGAATTTGGAGCGATGATCTCGCAGTCCGTTTCGGTGTTTGAATAGGGTTCGAAATAGCAGAGTTTTACTCTTTCGTTTATGGCTTCTGGAAAAAACGTCGTGCTCCAGCGAATATTTTTCAGCTTCATCGTAACGTTTGTCGGATGAGCGAAATCGGCGAGTAATATCCGATGTGTTGAGGTGCCTGTATTGATATAGCTGAACATGCTCGGCGGTTTTGCCGATTTGGTAATGCTCGCGTCGGTGGCGAAAGTTGAGGTACTTGCCAAAAGCAAGGAGAGCGAAAGCAGCTTTTTCATAAGGATATTCCTGAAAAAAGAGAGTGTTGTTTATGTTTTCCTTTGGACCGATCACTGCGTAGCGCAGATGCCTTATAAGAGTCGGCCGTTGGAAGGGGGACTAAATAGGAATGGTTTCCGTTTGATCTGTGGGAATTTTCTATGGCCGTCAGCGAGTTGGGCGACACGGGATTTGCGTTGGAGTACGTCTCGCCGCCAGCAATGGCAAAACTCGAAGGCGCGGCGCCATTCAGGTCGATCCCGGTGCCCAGCAGTGCCAAGGTGCGCGAGGAATCGTTATGGATTTCCACTGCTGTCACGATGCCCGAGGCAAAGGCGGCCAATGAAAGCAGGGCGGACAGGGCCCCGCAGAGCAGTGCGATACTGACGGATTGCTTAAGCCGGATCTTTGGAACAACGCCATTCCATGGCGTTGCACGCCTTTCAGTCAGGGCGATTTCTGCTGAGAAAGGTCGCCAGCGATGATTGCCAGCCGCCATTGCGGACCATCTGGAGCAGGCTTCTGCGCCAGATGTCCTGCAGGGTTTCGGCTTTTTCCGCGCTCGGTGCCGGAGTAGGCGCCGCAGGATTTTGCCCCGTGGCCTCCTGCTTCTGTCTTGCCAGGCGTTCCAATGTCACTGGCTCCAGAATCTCCCTGGATTTATGCTCGATATAGCCTTGATGCGACTGATAAGTCTGGAATTGGGGAGGCAGCGTCACATCCGGGTCGCCTGTAGTGGAAAAGCGGGTGATGACCTTTTCCAGGAAGTCGAAGTCGCAGATATGGTAGGCGCCATGTCCAGGGTCGAGCATGTAACGGAGGAAATCCTGATCCAGGGCACTGCCTTTTATAACGTCGCCGTCGAGAATGCGCGCGACCGTTGCAGCATCTTTGTCGATGAAACTGTAGCTTAGCTGGTGTCCTTCAATGTCGTACATATGACCGCTGTTCAAGCTGCCCAGCATGGTGCCATTTTGAAATTTTCGGTAGTTGGCCAGATCTCTGGCGAGGGCTGTGACATATCTTGGCGCGGCGCCCTGTTCTTGAGCAAATTCATAGATGGAAGCCAGTAGATCCCTATCGGCTTGAGTCAGATAATATTTTTCACTCTTGATTGGGTCAAGAACTGTTTCGAAAGGCGGGTTGGCTTGTCCGCTGTATAAGTGGGTGAGCAGTAGCGCTTGACCACTAATAGATATCGACGATGGGGTGTCGGTTGTTGTAGTGCTTGTTGAGGGTAACGGCTTTTCGGTTTTTTCGTTTTTTTTGGGGGAATGGAGATATGGTTTTTCTAAGGAGGTGATTTTCATGTTGACAATCCGTAGGGGGCTTTAGAGCTCCGCCAACAAATGGTTGCTGGCGGAGGCGCTTGTTATTGATAGCTATACTCAAAGGTAATGGAGTCCTCTCCTACAGGATGGGCGGGATTTTTAAGATCGTCTGATATGTGGGTGAGGTAGACTTTCACTCCGTGTCCGAATCGCTTTTCATTAAATTTATTGGTTGTGCCCGCCGAGTTGGGGGTGATCGCTTGGCAGTCTATTGCCGTTGTGGAGTAAGGCTCGAAATAACAAAGCTGTATTCTTTCGTTAATTGCGTCGGGAAAGAGTGTCGTGCTCCAGCGAATGCTTTTGAGCTTCATCGTAAGGTTTATCGGGTGAGTGAAGTCGGCGAACGACGTTCGATGTATTGAAGTAGCCGTATTGATATAACTGAACATGCTCGGCGGTTTTGCCGATTTGGTAATACTCGCATCGGTGGCGAAAGTTGGGGTACTTGCCAAAAGCAAGGCGAGCGAAAGCAGCTTTTTCATGAGGGTATTCCTGAAAAAAGAGAGTGTTGTTTATGTTTTATGGGGCATGCCGGCTCCGGGTTTCCGTGGGCGGTCCCCGGGGCGCGTGGCTGTACTGAGGGAGGCCAGGACCCGGAAGGGAGCTGCAGGAGAGCGCTATCGGATCAGTCATCACGAAGTGCCTCCACCGGTTGCAGGCGAGAGGCTTTCAGCGCCGGATGCAGGCCAAAGAACAGTCCGGTCAACAGCGAACTGCCGATCCCGAGCAGCAACGCTTCGGGGGCCAGATGCAGGGACCAGCCGGCAAGATGACTGAAGATCAGCGCGACCAGGCTTCCCAGGACCGCTCCCAGCAGGGCACCGAGCAGCGACATGCACAGCGCCTCGCAGAGAAAGGCATCGCGGATATCCCGGGGGCGGGCACCGAGTGCCAGGCGCAGGCCGATTTCCCGTCGACGTTCGGCGAGGTTCATCAGCATCACGTTCATCACCCCGACGCCCGCCACCAGCAGGACAATGCCGCCGAGTCCGCCCAGCAGTCGGGAGAAGGTGGCGGCCTGGCGCTTCAGACCGTCGAGCAGTTGCTGCGGTATCCGCACCTCGACGTCCCGGCCCTGGAGCAGGGCCCGCAAATGGACCTTCAGTGCTTGCGCCATGGCGTGCGGGTCGGCATCCGGCGCGATCCTGATAATCAGGCCGTCGATTTTCGGCTCGGTAAACAAGCGTCGCAGACTGTGCACGGGGATCACGATCGAGTGATTGATATCCAGTGGCAGCAATGGGTTGTTGGGCTGGCGAGCCGCGATGCCGATGACATCGAACAGATAGCCTTCGACAGGCAATTGGTCACCCGGGCGCAGGGGATGGCCCTGTTCCGATAATTGTCGTGCGACCTCTGCGCCGACCACGACAAAGGTTTCCCGGCGGTCGAATACGCTCAGGAAGCGACCATCGCGCATCTGCAGGCCCAGGGCCGCCGCCAGATCGCTGGTGGTGCCGAGCAGGGCGCTGTCGACTTCGATTGCAGAGCGGCGCAAACGCGTGGAATGCAGGCTGACGGGGGCAATATCGATCAGATGGGGCAGGGCGTTGCGCAAGGTGGCCGGATCGAACGTCGTGGTGGGTGTCCGGGAGGTTTTGCCGCTCGGCGGGAAGCTGACGACCAGCATGTCCGTCCCCATGGCCTGGAACGAACGCAAGGCTTCGGCTTGCGCACTGTTGCCGATGTTCAGCAGGGCAACGATCGAGCCGCTGCCGACCACCAGGCCCAACAGGCTCAGCCAGGTGCGTCGGCCGGCCAGCCACAGGTTGGCGATAGCCTCGGCGAGTACCTGGCGCGGGAGGGGGCCGTAATGTTCGAGATGGATCATGCCGCACTCCTCCTTTGGACCGATCACTGCGTAGCGCAGATGCCTCATAAGAGTCGGCCGTTGGAAGGGGGGCTAAATAGGAATGGTTTCCGCTTGTTGTGTGGGAATTTTCTATTGCCGGCAGCGAGTTGAGCGACATCGGGCATCCGCTGAAGCGGGTTTCAGCGGATGCCCGGTGACTCAGCTCATGCTGAATTTCACGCTATAGCTGTAGGGCGGGGCCTTGAGCGTCTTGTTCAGTCGGGCCTTGCAGGATGCCCGGCGTTCGCCGATCGACTCGGCTTCCCGTGTCCACACCGGCAGGTAGCTGTGGCGGGGTGCCTGGGCGAAACGCTGTTGCAGGGAATGCTGGGCCACGAAGCGGCATTTGCGGGGCCCCGAGCCATAGATGAACCAGGCCCGTGGTCCGGCGAGCTTCAGTTCCCGCCGCTCGCCGCCGGCAATGGAAAAGCTCGAAGGCGAGGCGCCATTCAGGTCGATGCCGGTGCCCAGCAACTCCAGGGGTTGGGAGGAGTCGTTGTGGATTTCCACCGCGGTGACGATGCCTGAGGCATAGGCGGCAAATGAAAGCAGGGCGGACAGGGCACCGCAGAACAGCGCGATGCTGAAGGATTGCAGCAGGAGAGTCATGTTAATTCCTTTTAGGTCGGATCTTGGAAGCAACGCCATTCCGTGGCGTTGCACGCTTTTCCGAAGAGGGGAGGAAAAGCGCCGGGTAAGTATGCGGACTGTGGCGAGGAATACCCGCGACAAAGCCCCCTTTGTCCTGTGAGTGTTTTCCGATAGTGATGTAGTTGAATTCGGTAGAGACAAAAAAGCCCCGGCTCTGGCGAACCGGGGCTTTTTCTTGCGGCCTTCAGTGCGTCACTGGCGGCTCAGAGCGTCGGGTAGTCGATGTAGCCGACCGGGCCCTTGCCGTAGAAGGTTTCAGGGTGGGGATCGTTCAACGGGGCGTCGGCCTTCAGGCGGGCCGGCAGGTCCGGGTTGGCAATGAACGGTACACCGAAGGCCACTGCGTCGGCCTTGCCGCTGGACAGCCAGGCATTGGCGCTGTCCTTGGTGAAGCGTTCGTTGGCGATGTAGGGACCGCCGAAAGCGGCTTTCAACTGTGGACCGAGGCTGTCAGCGGCTTCCTTCTCGCGGGAGCAGATGAAGGCGATACCGCGCTTGCCCAGCTCGCGGGCGACGTAGGTGAAGGTCTCCGAGAGGTTCTCGTCGCCCATGTCGTGGGAGTCGGCACGTGGCGCCAGGTGCATGCCGACACGGCCGGCGCCCCAGATTTCCACCACGGCGTCGGTGACTTCGAGCAACAGGCGGGCACGGTTTTCCAGGGAACCGCCGTAGTTGTCGGTGCGCTGGTTGGTGCTGCTTTGCAGGAACTGGTCGAGCAGGTAGCCGTTGGCCCCGTGGATTTCCACGCCGTCGAAACCGGCAGCCTTGGCGTTTTCCGCGCCGACGCGGTAGGCCTCGACGATATCGGCGATTTCAGCGGTTTCCAGTGCCCGTGGTGTCGGGTAGTCGGACAGCGGACGGACCAGGCTGACGTGGCCCTTGGGCTGGATGGCGCTCGGTGCGACCGGCAGTTCGCCGTTCAGGTACGACGTGTGGGAAACCCGGCCGACGTGCCACAGTTGCAGGAAGATCCGGCCACCGGCGGCGTGGACGGCCTTGGTGACGTTGCTCCAGCCGCGCACCTGGTCGTTGGACCAGATGCCCGGGGTGTCCGGGTAGCCGACGCCCATCGGGGTGACCGAGGTCGCTTCGCTGAGGATCAGGCCGGCGGAGGCGCGCTGGACGTAGTACTCGGCCATCAGGGCGTTCGGTACCCGGCCTTCATCGGCACGGCAGCGGGTCAGCGGCGCCATGATGATGCGGTTCGGCAGTTCGAGGTCGCCCAGCTTGATCGGATCGAAAATAGTAGTCATGTGCACAAACCTTTTTGCTGATTAGTGGGTAGCGGGAGCCAGGTCGGCATTGCCGCCCTGGCGAAAGGTGATCAGGGTCACCAGCAGTGCGAGCACTGCCAGTGCCGCAGCGGCCAGGGGCACGCTGGTCAGGCCGAAACCGTGGGCGATGACGCTGCCGCCGATCCAGGCACCGAGGGCGTTGCCGATGTTGAAGGCGCCGATATTCAGGGTCGAGACCAGGTTCGGCGCGGCCTGGCCATAGGTCACCACGTTGACCTGCAACGCGGGGACGGCGGCGAAACAGGCGGTGGCCCAGAGGAACAGGGTGATTTCAGCCGGAACGACAATCAGGCTGGTCCAGGTCAGTACGGTGGCCAGCACGGCCATGGCGATGAACACCCCGATCAGCGTCGCCGACAGGCTCTTGTCCGCCAGCTTGCCGCCGATGATATTGCCGACGGTCAGGCCCAGGCCCATCAGTACCAGGGTCCAGGTCACGCCCCGCGGCGAAACGCCGGTGACTTCGCCGAGCAACGGCGCGATGTAGGTGAACAGGGCGAATACCGAAGCGGAGAACAGCGCGGTCATGCTCAGGGACAGCCACAGGCCGGCACCCTTGAGGGCCGCGAGTTCGGCACGCATGTCGAGTTTTTCTTCATCGCGCTTGGCCGGCAGGAAGCGGATCAGGCCGATCAGCGCGATCACGCCGATGACGGTCACCGCCCAGAAGGTCGAGCGCCAGCCGGCCTGCTGGCCCAGGGCGGTGCCCAGGGGCACGCCGAGCACGTTGGCCAGGGTCAGGCCGGTGAACATCAGGGCCACGGCCGAGGCACGCTTGTCCGGGCTGACCAGGTTGGCCGCCACCACCGAACCGATGCCGAAGAAGGCGCCATGGCACAGGGCGGTGACGATGCGCGCGAGCATCAGCACGTTGTAGTCGCTGGCCACCGCGCAGAGCAGGTTGCCGATGATAAAGATGCCCATCAGGGCCACCAGGGCCGCCTTGCGTGGCAGCCGGGCAGTGGCCATGGCCATGAATGGCGCGCCGATGGCCACGCCCAGGGCGTAGCCGGTCACCAGCCAGCCGGCGCCGGGGATCGAGACCCCGAGGTCCGCCGCGACATCGGGCAACAGGCCCATGATGACGAACTCGGTCGTGCCGATGGCGAAGGCGCTCAGGGCCAGGATAAGTAGCGAGAGGGGCATCGGGTACGGTCCTTTTAGAGCTCTTGGCTCATGATGCGGAGGAATTCCTGGATGGTTTCCTCGTTGCGTTTGAAGAAGTGCCACTGGCCTGCTTTCTGGCTGCTGATCAGGCCAGCCCGTTGCAGCGTCGCCAGGTGGGCGGACACGGTCGACTGCGACAAGCCGCAGCGTTGGTCGATCTGTCCGGCGCAGATGCCGTATTCATGGTGGTGCTGCTGGTCCGGGAACTGGGTTTCCGGATCTTTCAGCCAGTTGAGGATGTCTCGGCGTACTGGGTGTGCCAGCGCTTTTATTATTTCGTCGAGGTCAATGGTCATGGCAGTGTCTCAGGGTGGTAAAACGGTATATCGCGATGGGGCGAAATATAAATCGCTATTTCGCGATATACCAATATGATTTCGATCTGACCTCAGCGTAAATCGCTATATCGGGTTATAACGATATAGGTAGCGAAGGTGCTAAGCTGCGTGGCATGAACTATCTCGCACATCTCCATCTGGGCGGCCAGCGCCCGGAACAACTGCTCGGCAGCCTCTACGGCGATTTCGTCAAGGGGCGTGTGGACGGGCAATTCACCCCGTCCATCGAGGCGGCGATCCAGCTGCATCGGCGGATCGATGTATTCACCGACCGACATCCCCTGGTGGACCAGGCGCTCTCGCGTTTCAGCCTGACCCGCCGGCGTTATGCCGGGATCGTCCTGGATGTGTTCTTCGATCATTGCCTGGCGCGGGACTGGGGCTTGTACGCCGAGGGTTCGCTGGACAGCTTTACCGCCGGGGTCTACCGGCTCCTGGCGAGCGAACCGCGGCTGCCGGGGCGCCTGGCGCAGGTCGCGCCCTATATGGCGGCGGATGACTGGTTGGGTTCGTACCGGCAGTTCGACGTGTTGCGGCAGGTCTTGCGGGGGATTTCCCGGCGCCTGTCGCGGCCCGAGGAACTGGCCCATGCGATGCACGAGCTGGAGCTGCTGTATGAGCCCCTGGGTGAGGATTTCCGGCGTTTCTATCCCGAGTTGCAGGCGTTTTCCCGGGAGCAGTTGCAGGTCCTGTAGGAGCCGGCTTGCCGGCGATCCGCCGCAGGCGGTCATGCGCTGCGGTCCGGCGATATCCGTACGATCGCTATCGCCGGCAAGCCGGCTCCTACAGGGGTTTATGCCGCTTCGGCTTCGGCGATCTGGCGGGGCGTGGTGCGCTTCGGTTCGGCGACTTCGCCAAACAGGGCCATGTGCACCGCCTGCTGGGCCTGGAAGGCCAGGGCCGCGCGTTCCTGGCCGTTGCAGGCAATCGGCGCCAGTACCTGGATTTCCACCTCGGCCTGATCGTTGGAAAACAGCCGCATCAGGTGCGAGAGCAGATCGTCGTCGCCAATGAAGGGCGCGAGCATGTCCGGCTGTCCGTCGCGCAGGTAACGGATCGCCACCGGTTGCAAGGAGACGTCCGCATCGATGGCCGCCGACAGCAGGCGACCGTGGAAGGTGCGCAGCGAACGGCCATCTGTGGTGGTGCCTTCGGGGAACATCAGCAAGGGATGCTGTTGCTCCAGGTGACGGGTCATCTGCTTGCGGATCAACTGGCTGTCACCCGAGCCACGGCGGATAAACAGGCTGCCGGCCTTGGCCGCCAGCCAGCCGGCCACCGGCCAGGTACGCACTTCGGCCTTGGACAGGAAGGACAGTGGCGTCAGAGCCCCCAGCAGTGCGATATCGGTCCAGGACACGTGATTGCTGACCCACAGCATCGGCCGGGTCGGCAAGGTGCCACGGACCGTTACGCGAAAGGGCAGGGCATTGCTCAACCGGGCCATGAAGAAACGCGACCAGCGCTGGCGTCGGACCATCGAGTTGGCGACACCCAGGCGTTCGAACACGCCGAACACACTGGCCATGCTCAAGCCCAGGGCGACCACCACCAGCACCCGCGCTATCCGCGCATACACCCGCAGCCGGCTCATTACACGGCCGCCTTGAAGTGGCGGGCGTAACGCGGGCACAGCTCGTCGCGCTTGAGCAGGATGAACACATCGGCCACCTGGAAGTCTTCGTCCCAGCACGGTTCGCCGCAGATCTTCGCGCCCAGGCGCATGTAGGCCTTGAGCAGCGGCGGCATCTCGGCGATGACGTTGCCGGGGATATCCAGCGACGGCAGCGGATTCTTCGGTTCGGCGCGCAGGTGTTCGGTGCTCAGGTAGCGTTCACGCAGACGCTGCATGATCGCCTGGGCCTGGATCCCGCCATCCTGCATCGGGATGCTCGCGCAGCCCATCAGGTAGCTGTAGCCGCCTTCGTTGAGCACTTCGGCCAGTTCGCCCCAGAGCACGGCGATGGTGCCGCCGTTGCGGTAGGCCGGGTCGACGCAGGTGCGGCCGATTTCCAGGATCGGGCCTTGCAGGTGGCGCAGGCCATGCAGGCTGAATTCTTCTTCGCTGTAGAAACGGCCCAGGGTGTTGGCGGCCTTGTGGTCGAGCAGGCGGGTGGTCGCCACCAGGCGGCCGCTGTTCAGGTCGCGCACGCCGATGTGGCTGCAGTGCACATCATAATCATCCATATCCAGGCCGAGCTCAGCGCCTTTCAGCTTGGCATTGAACTCGCCGCTGAAAACGTTGAAGCGCAAGGCCTGGGCTTCTTGCAAGGCCGCGGCGCCCAACAGGCGTTCGGCTTGCAGGCGGCGTTCATTGCCGGTGTCGCTGATGCGGGCGATCTGAGTCATGACGCGTCTCCGGTTGCCGGCCAGGGTTGCGGCCAGTCGACTTTGTTGTGCAAAGTCAGGCTATGTAGCCCCGGTGTCATCGCCATGAAGCTTTGGTGATGCTTATATGACAGCCCCCAAGGAGCCCGCCATGCCCTGGTCATTCCTGCTCGACCCGCCCCAACGCCTGCCTGCGTCGACCGATCTGGCGGAGGGCTATGCGGTTCTGCTCGAAACGCTGGGGGCGGTGACGCCGTTCGAACTGGCGGTGCGCGGGGGACGGCTCATGGCCTCGCCGGGGCTGGCCTTCCTGGTGGGTTATCAGGCGGCCTTGCGCATGCTCTGGCCCAGCGCCCCGGCCAGTCTCGGCGCGTTATGCGCGACCGAGCAGCGCAGCCTGCGCCCGGCCGATATGCGGACCCGCCTCGTCGACCTGCGCCTGACCGGGCACAAGGATTTCGTCACCGGAGGCGATGCCGCCGACTGGCTGCTGGTGGCCGCGCGCAGTGAAGAAGAAGGCGATGCGCCGCGCCTGAGCCTGGTGATCGTCTATCCGGGGGAGCCGGGTATCCGCCTGGAGCGCCTGCCGCCATTGCCGCTGATACCGGATATCGGCCATGGCCAGGCATCCTTCGATAACGCCGCCTGTGAGCGCCTGGCCGGTGATGGCTGGGATGCCTATATCAAGCCGTTCCGCACCCTGGAAGACATTTATGTCCTCAGCGCCCTGACGGCCTGGCTGCAGGGGATCGGCCAGCACAGCGACTGGCCGCAAGCGCTGCAATTGCGCCTGCTGGGCCTGTTGGCCGGATGCGCGGAGGCCAGTCGACAAAACCCGTCTTCAGTGGCGGCGCATGTCGTGCTGGGTGGCCTGTTTGCCCAGTTCGAGGCCCTCAAGGCCGAGCTGGAAGCGGCATTCGCCCAGGGCCCGGTGGCGTGGCGGGATATGTGGCTGCGTGATCGCGCAGTGCTGGATATCGCCGCCGGTGCACGGGCCAGGCGCCTGGCAAAGGCCCTGGCCCAACCCTGAGCAGGCAGGGCGTTGAGCAGAACTGTCATCAAATCTCGTTACACTCGTTCGAAGCTATTTCTCCGAGCTTGCCCCATGCCCAAGGGTTCGACTTTTTTCGCGGTTTTCCTGCTGCTGGTCACCTCCACCGTCCATGCCGAAAGCTGGCCCGGTGCCGAATGGGCCGAAGGTCCAAAGGTCGCCGGTCCTGCCGTCGAAGCCCTGCAGGCCTATGCCTTTCCACCGCGCGACGACGAAACCCGCAAGGGTGTGCGCACCGATGCCCTGTTGGTGATCCACCAGGGCCGGATCGTCTACGAGCAGTATGCCGGCCCGACCCGCGTCGATACCCCACATCTCACCTGGTCGATCAGCAAGAGCATCATGGCGACGGTCCTGGGCGTGGCTTATGGCGAAGGCCTGTTTCAACTGCACGATCCGGTGGCGAAGTTCTACCCGCCTTTCCAGGCACACCCCAAGGTCACCCTGGAGCACCTGCTGAACTGGTCGTCGGGCATCGACTGGCAGGAAGACTATGAATATGCGCCATTGAAATCCTCGGTGGTGGCGATGCTCTACACCCTCGGCCACGCCGACATGGCCGGCTACACCGCCGGCCATGGCGAATACAGCCCGGCCGGCCGGGCCTTCCGTTACTCCAGCGGGGACAGCAACGTCCTGGCGGCGGCGCTGCGCCAGATCGTCGGTGCCCAGCGTTACCCGGACTTCCCCTGGACGGCGCTGTTCGACCCGCTGGGCATTCGTGGCGCGGTCTGGGAACGCGATGGCAGCGGCACCTTCGTGGCTTCGTCCTATGCCTACATGACCGCCCGCGACCTGGCCCGGATCGGCCTGCTGATGGAGCGCAACGGTCGCTGGCAGGATCGGCAGTTGCTGCCCAAGGCCTGGGTCGATTTCAACCGACGCCCGTTTTCCGGGTACAAGCCGGGGCAGGATGAAGCCGTGGCGGGCGGCCAGTGGTGGCTCAATCGCTCCATCGACGGGGCGCCCAAGCCATGGCCCGATGCACCGTCAGACACCTTCGCCGCCCTGGGGCACTGGGGACAGGTGTTGTATGTGGTCCCCAGTGCCGGCCTGGTGATCGTGCGCTACGGCGATGACCGCGACGGCAGCTATCGTCACAACGAACTGCTCAAGCGTGCCCTGGTGGCCTTCGCGCCGAAGGTGCTGCCATGAAGTCCGCCAGTCTTGTGCGTCGCCACTCGATCATCAGCCTGCTGGCGTTGCTGCTGTTGGCGCTGTTCGCCTGGGTCTGGCATGAGCGCGTCGCCCTGCGGGCCTTCCCGCAGATCATCAGCGCCTATACCGCCAAGGAGTACTGCTCCTGCCGGTATGTCATGCACAACGCCGCCGACTATTGCCTCGGGTATGTGAAGCAGTCGGTGCCGACCAGTCGTTTTGTCGACGATCCGAACCAGCGCCGGGTCAGCGCCGAGGGCCTGGGGCGCAGCAGCACGGCGGTCTGGGTCGGTGAGCGGGAAGGCTGTCGGCTGGAGCCCTGAGACGTCGTTTGCCACCTCAACCGCCGCCGGTTAAGGTGACGCCTACGTTCAATCAGGAGCTTGCATGCACCGATCCCGCCTTCTTCTGGCCCTGCTCGGGGTGCTGGCCCTGCCGGCCCAGGCCAACTGGTACCTGGACAACGAGTCTTCGCGCCTGTCGTTTGTCACCACCAAGAACGCCGATATCTCCGAAGTCCACCGCTTCCTGACCCTGCATGGCAAGGTCGATAGCCAGGGGGTGGCGACCCTCGAAGTCGAGCTGGAGTCGGTCAATACCGGCATTCCCTTGCGCGATGAGCGCCTGCGTCGTGATCTGTTCGAGATCAAGACCTACCCCGAGGCGCGGGTCACCGCGCAGATCAATGTCCAGCCGATCAACGACCTTGCGCCCGGTGCCCAGCTCGAACTGCGCCTGCCCCTGGTGGTCAGGCTGCATGGCCAGGAGCACAGCTACAACGCCGAGCTGTTGGCGACCCGTCTGGATGACCGGCGCTTCCAGGTCGTGACCCTGGAACCGCTGGTGGTGCATGCCGAGGATTTCGACCTGCTGCCGGGCCTCACGACGTTGCGCAAGGTGGCCGGCCTGTCGGCGATCAGTCTTTCGGTACCGGTGGGCGCGGTGCTGATTTTCACGGCGCGCTGAGATGGCCGGCGCGGTCTTTCCCTGGCGCAGCGACAATGCCTTCGAGCTGCTGATCGACGGCCCGGATTTCTTTCCGCGGATGCTGGTGGCGATCGCCCGCGCCGAATGCCAGGTCGAGTTGGAGCTTTATCTGGTGGAGGCCGGCGAGTGCGCCGAAGCCATGGTCCAGGCGCTGGTCCAGGCGGCCGAGCGCGGGGTGCGGGTACGTTGCCTGTTCGATGACTATGGCAGCCTGGCCTTTACCCTGGGGCTGCGCCGGCAACTGACCGAGGCCGGGGTCGAGCTGCGTTTCTATAACCGCCTGCGCTGGCGGCGCGGCATGCGCAACCTGTACCGCGATCACCGCAAGCTGCTGCTGGTGGACAAGTCCATGGCGGTGGTCGGGGGCACGGGCGTCACCGACGAGTTCTGGACCCCCGGCAACGACCGTTTCGAATGGCACGAGGTCATGGTGCAGATCCGCGGTCCGCTGGTGCTCGACTGGCAGTTGCTGTTCGACCGCCAATGGCTGGCCAACGAACAGCGCACCGCTTGGAAGCCCGTCGCCCATTTCGGCCTGCCGCGCCTGCCACGGCTGCCGGTGGCGGGGCAGGGCATGGGCCGGGTGGCCTACGCCGACGCCCGGCAACATCGCGATATCCTGCAATCGCTGGTTCGCGCGTTGAGCAGCGGCAAGCAACGGATCTGGCTGGCGACCCCGTACTTCCTGCCGACCTGGAAAGTCCGACGCTCGCTGCGTCGGGCCGCCCAGCGCGGGGTGGACGTGCGGCTCCTGCTGACCGGGCCGCGTACCGATCATCCTTCGGTCCGTTATGCCGGCCATCGCTATTACCCGCGCCTGCTCAGGGCGGGTGTGCAGATCTTCGAATACCAGCCGTGTTTCCTGCACTTGAAGATGGTGCTGGTGGACGATTGGGTCAGCATCGGCTCGTGCAATTTCGATCACTGGAACCTGCGCTTCAACCTGGAAGCCAACCTCGAGGCGCTTGATCCGTCGTTGACCGAGGCGGTGACGGCCAGCTTTATCGCCGACTTCGCCCTCAGCCAGCCGGTCAGCCTCGAAGCCTGGAAGGCACGGCCGTTGTGGCGCCGGGTGAAGCAGCGGCTGTGGGGCTGGGTCGACCGCCTGGTGGTGAACCTGCTGGACCGCCGGAACTGATTCATTGCGCAACAGTGTCCCGCAGGTCGCATTCAGGGTATTGCGACCTGTTAGCCTGGGATAGACTCCCGTCAATTCGTCCTATGTCCGGGAACCCCCCATGACTCCATCGTTGCTTATGGCTGTCCTTGCGTCAGGCTTTATCTATGGCATCACCCCCGGCCCCGGTGTGCTGGCGGTGTTCGGCATCGGCGCGGCGCGCGGACGACGGGCAGGCGCGGGGTTTCTCTGCGGTCACCTGCTGGGGGATGTGATCTGGTGCAGTACCGCGCTGATCGCGATTGTCGGCGCGCGGGAAATCGGCAGCACCGCCTTCGATGTACT
The DNA here is from genome assembly GCF_049319725.1 of Pseudomonas sp. Mn2068. Taxonomy (NCBI): domain Bacteria; kingdom Pseudomonadati; phylum Pseudomonadota; class Gammaproteobacteria; order Pseudomonadales; family Pseudomonadaceae; genus Pseudomonas; species Pseudomonas sp. Mn2068. The sequence continues at coordinate 23,270 of NZ_JBMOUG010000017.1, forward strand.
GGGCGTCATCAGTGGCCTCTACCTGTTCTGGCTGGGCTGGCGGGCACTGCGCAGCCGTCGCGCCAACGGTGAATCACCCCAGGGCGCGGCCCGGCAACCGTTCTGGCACGGCATCCTGTTCGGCCTGACCAACCCCAAGGCCTACCCGGTGGCGGTCGCGACCTTTACCGCCTTGCTCTCCAGCCGTGCCGAGCTGTTGAGCTGGTCGATGCTGCCGGCGCTGATTTTTCTCAGTTTCCTTGGCGGCGTGCTGGCATACGCTATTCTCATCGGTGTTGTCGGCGCCCAGCGGGTGCGGGTGCTGTATCAGCGCCACGAATTGATGATTACGCGTTTGTGCGGTGTGATGTTCATCGGCTTTGCCATAAATGCGCTGACTCATGCGCTGCCGGGGTTGTTGCCGAACAAGGCTTGAGTCGACGGCGAGGGGGGCAGGGAGCCGCTGTTTTCCATGGATCGATACTGACGCTTAATTTTTCGGGCGATCTCTTTCTGATGGAAACGAAGACTGTCACACCGCTGGCCAGCTATATCGACCTGCTGCTTGATGCGGTGTGTGCCGTTGATGTCGAAGGACGTTTTGTTTTTGTCAGTGCCGCCTGCGAGCGCATCTTCGGTTATACGCCGGACGAACTGATCGGCACCTCGATGATCGACCTGGTCCTGCCCGCCGACCGCGAGCGGACCCTCAAGGCCGCCAGTGAAATCATGGCCGGCGAGCCCAAGCCGCATTTCGAAAACCGCTATGTGCGCAAGGACGGCCAGGTGGTCCATATCATGTGGTCGGCGCGCTGGTCCGAGGCCGATCAACTGCGTATCGCCGTGGCCCGTGACATTACCGAGCGCAAGCTTGCCGAGGCGAAACAGACGGCGCTCTACGCGATTTCCGAAGCGGCCCACGCGACTGAAGACCTGCTGACCCTGTTTCAGCGGGTACACCGGATCATCGGCGAGTGGCTGCCGGCGCAGAACTTCTGCGTGGCGTTGTATGACGCGCCACGGGACCAGTTGAGTTTCCCCTATCACATCGACGACCACCGGGCCCGGTGCAACGCCGACGGCCATTGTGCGCAGATCGTGCGCAGTGGCCTGCCGTTGCTGCTGAACGACGAGGAAGCGCCTTGTCTGGGCGTGCCCCTGACCTCGCAGAACGGCATCATTGGCGCGTTGCTGGCAAAGAGTTCGGATGGCGAGCGCTACACCGAGCACGACCAGGATCTGTTGCAGTTCGTCTCGGCCCAGGTCGCGGCGGCCATCGAGCGCAAGCAACTGCACGCGCGCCTGCAATACATGGCGCGTTATGACCAGTTGACCCACCTGCCCAACCGGGTGTTTCTGCAGGAGCGCCTGAAGGCGGCGCTGGCCAGGGCACGACGGGAGCGTGGGCAGTTGGCGCTGCTGTATGTCGACCTGGACAAATTCAAGCAGGTCAACGACAACTTCGGCCATGGCGTGGGCGACCTGCTCCTGCAGGAAGTGGCCCGGCGCCTGCAGCAATGCGTGCGCGAAACCGATACCGTGGCCCGTATCGGCGGGGACGAATTCGTCATTCTGCTGGAGCAACTGCACCTGCGTGAACATGCCGTCCAGGTCGCCGACAAGATCCGTCGCCTGCTTAACGAACCGATGATCTGGGAGGATTGCGAGCTGAGCATCATGCCCAGCATCGGGATCGCCCTGTATCCGGAAAACGGCGAGGAGGCGCACCAGTTGTTCAAGCATGCGGATGAGGCGATGTATGGGGTGAAGCGCGGAGTGCTGGTGACCCATTGAGGCAAGAATCGGGAGATGTCTTGATAAAGTGATCTATAAGTCACATTTCTATTGCTGTGTGATTTATAGATCACTTTATGGGTTTTGACGTTGCTTAAAAAGTGCTCTATAAGTCACTTACTCTTTGAAAAGTGATTTATAGCCGACATGAACGATCTTCTGGTTCAAGATCAATTCGCCCAACAGCTTCGGGCCTTGCGTAAACGTCGCGGCCTGACCCAGGCGCAGGTTGCCGCACTGGCGATGATTGACCGCAAGCAGGTGATCCTGGTCGAGAAAGGCTTGGGCAGCGTGTCTTTCGAGTTCTATAGCAAGGTCATCGCCGCCTTGGGGTGCACGGTTGAAATCAAGCCGGCGACGCGCCCGACGCTGGAAGAGCTGCAGGGCATCTTCAATGAATAACCCTTTGTCTCTTGAAGTGGTGACGCCTTCCGGCTTTGCCGGCGATCTTTTTTTTTCCGACCCTGCAAAGCACTACGTATTCCGTTACGACCGACAGGCATTCAGGCAACCATTGAATCAGTTCGAAAGCAGTTTTGCTTGAGTGCAACGGAGTGGGCTGTGTATCCATTTGCTTACTCTGTGCTCAAGTCCGCCCGGCGGGTGCCGATAAGTCGATACAAGGACTTCTGTAGCGCTTGAGCGAGCATCGACCATGGTTTCCATCAGCAGTGTCACCATCCACAACCCGGCCTTGCCGGCCACCCAGGGCACTGCTGCCGCGTCGAAAGACAAGCCTGCCACCGCTTCGACCCAGCCGGTCGAAGGGATTCAGGTAAAGATTTCGGCCGAAGGACTGGCGGCATCGAATGCTGCCAAGCCGACGGCCAAGAGTCCGGCGACCGCCCAGGCCCAGCAGATCGAAAAACTGCGCAAGATGATGGCCGAGCTGCAAAAGCAGATCGCCGAGAAGCAGGCGCAGATCCAGGCGGTTGCCAACAGCCAGTCGAGCGATGCGGAGAAGGCCAGCAAGGTCGAGGCCTTGAACACCGAAATGGCGACCCTCAGCGCGTCCCTGACCAGCGCCACCGCGACCCTGTTCAACCTGATGAAACAGAAACCGACGCCGGCGCTTTCGACCGAACCGATCCCGGTGACGGCGACGGTGAAGTCGGACGATGCTCCGGCTGAAATGGCGCCGCTGGAGGGCTGACAACCTCGTTGTTCGCGGAGGGATAAGCCGGGAGGGGCGGCTTTTCCTTTATTGGCTTTGCTCCCCTCCCTTTCGTCGCTGCTTCTTTTAGCTTGTCGCGATCACCGGTTCACGCTCCAGCACTGAATCCACCATCCTCTGCGCCAGTTCAATCAGATGCACCACGCCCATCGCTACCTTGCGATTGGGGCCTGTGAGGTTGTCGGCGTTTTCGTAGGCCGTGGCGGCTGCGGATTCCAGGACAGAGCTGGCACTTACCAAGGTTTCTTCGGTGCTCTGGAAGTCGGGCAAGGGCTCGGGTGTTGGTACAGCGCCGAGATGTTTTCGCCTATGGGGCGGCGGTAGGTTGTAGTGCGCCAGGGCGCGATCAGCGACCTTGGGGTCAATCGTTTCGAGATTCGGTGAACCTGGCGGGTTCGGTGTGACCTTGAACATGGCAAATCTCCAATCCAATGGTTGGAGCCGTCACGCCATCGCTACCAAACGATTCTGGGTGGCGGCTGTACACAGGTTGGTAGACCGGAAGATTGGAAAAACCGGCGCACCCGAGGGTGCCCTGCGCACAGCCACCGTAAATTGCAGGCAATAAAAAACGCCTGAATCCAAGGAGGCGCTGTGCGCCAATCTATACCGGGCTACCAAACCCGATCACTGATGTGCAGTGATGGATTAAAGATAGCCACCTGGATTGGCAGGCACAAGCGCTCAGGATTTTCTAGGAAGTTTCAGTCAAAGGAAAGGGACTTGTCTTGCCTGCTCGGCAAAATCACTGACTGATGGTAGCGAGTTGTGACAGTCGTCGGGACTGTTCGATCTGTCTAGCCACAGCTGCTTCTGGACGCTTTGCAGCTCTTCCTTCCTTTGTTCAATTTTGTGTCTACGCTCAAGGGCAGTCATTTTGCCAGTATGCCGATGCACGGACTTGAACAGATAAGGAGTCGTTTATGGAGTTCTTTGAAAAGCTTGCCAGCCTCGCCGCAAAGGTTCGCCTGCAAGGGGCTGCGATTCAAACGGAGGAGGCCACCAAAAACGCGTTTGTCATGCCGTTTATCAACACTGTGCTCGGCTACGATGTTTTCGATCCGCTTGAGGTAACCCCAGAGTTCGTCTGCGATGTAGGGACGAAGAAAGGGGAAAAGATTGATTACGCAATCATGAAAGACGGTGAAGTTCAGATACTGATCGAATGCAAGAAAATCGGTGAACCGCTCAATATTAATCATGCCTCGCAGTTGTTCCGCTATTTTCATGTCACGAGTGCCAGGATTTCCATCCTCACCAATGGGCAGGTCTACAAGTTTTTTACTGATCTGGATGCGCCCAACAAAATGGACGAAAAGCCTTTTCTTGAACTTGATTTGCTCGATATCGATGAGTACTCGGTTCCAGAACTGACCAAACTCACCAAGTCCGCTTTTGATGTCGATTCGATTATCAACGCTGCTGGCGAGTTGAAGTACGTGAGCCAGATCAAGAAGGTGATTGGCGCCCAGGTCAGCAAGCCCGACGATGACTTCGTCAAAGTGTTTGCCTCAAGAGTCTACGATGGGGTGATTACGCAAAAGGTTCGTGAGCAGTTCTATGAGTTGACCCGAAAGGCCCTTGGGCAATTCCTCAATGACCAGATCAATGACCGACTGAAATCTGCGATGAGCGGAGCACTTCAGCCGACGATCAGTTCCCCTCCACCTTCGTCTGGGCAGACAGAGAACCTTGATACACGTGAGGACTCAGACGATAAAATATTGACGACGCTGGAGGAACTTGAGGGTTACCACATCGTTCGCGCCGTAGTGCGTTCGGTGGTCGATGCGAAGAGAATCGTGCAACGGGATACCCAGAGTTACTTCGGAATTCTGCTGGATGACAACAACCGCAAGCCAATCTGTCGCTTGCATTTCAACCGCTCACAGAAATATATCGGGATTTTTGACGAAGGAAAAAACGAAACGCGACACCCGATAAACTCCGTCGACGACATTTATGAATTTTCGGATCGACTGAAGAAAACAGTGGGTTATTACGAATGAGCTGCGGACTGGCGATGAGATTATTTTGAGCTCAGTTCATTTTTAAAATAATTGGAGAGTGGGAGAGCACTCTCCAATTGAGATGATTCAAGCGTGAGGCTTGTCGCTCTCGAACTCACATTTTCTTAAGACTTTGGCTTTCCAGCCTGATCTTTTCCTCGGCCGACACGCAGCAGTTTGGAGACCGCGTTGCGCAAGGTGTTGTCGACGACACCCAGTGCACGACGCCCCGGCTCTTCCGGACGGCCATTGAATGACGTTACATGGAAGTAGGACTTGTCTTCGTCGTCGGGAGACTCTTCGGAAAAGTAGTAGTTGGATACGCAGCAGCGCGGGCCTTCAACACGTACCTTGCTCACCGAGTGCCAGGAGTCCTTGTTGGTCTCCATCACCACCAGCCGGTTGAATTTTGAAACCAGGGTTTTTTGTGTCTTGACCTGTGGGTCCCACAGCTCGAAGTTTCCGCCGTTTTCCAGGCGCCAGTCTGGCGCGACGTAGTACAACAGGTTCAGCCGACGATAGAGCGCTCGGGCAGCATCATGGCTGTTGTCGATATGAGGGTTGAGGAAGTCATCCTTGAACATCATCGACAAGCCCCCCGCGTAGAGCGTCGGATCCGGCAGGATGCCTTCGATAGCGACCAGGTCGGCAATTTTGCCTACGACCGAAGGATGCTGCATCGCGAAGGTGATCGAGCTGAGGATCTCGGGATGATCGGCGAGGTTGCCCAGGGTTTTCTTCTTTTCACGAAACGATTGCCTGTCGAAGAACCCATCGGCATTTCGGGGGAAGGCATCATAAATCTGTTGCGCCATCTCGTTGGAGAGCAGCTCGTCGATGATGAAGTGTCGTGTGTGTGTACCTTCCGGGTTGTTCCACTGGTTCTGGATGTCAGCGCTGAGGGCGGTCAGGCGTTCAACGATGAGGGCGGCAATTTGCGGGGCGTCCATTCAGGGAATCCTAAACTCAGAAAAAGGTATTTGCTGTATGAGAATTCTTACAGATTTGACGTTAATGGCAAAGTGGAATCGGGTGCGAACAGCCTGATTCTCCCTCGCCAATCGGATGTATCCGATAGCCGCTGCGATCCCGTATCGATACCTTGCCGACCGGCATGACAGGCGCCGCACAGCTGACCTGACATGTCCTTTGGCGCATTTTGTTCGGGAATATCATGTGAATGTAGGTATCAGTATCTCGTTGGCACCCAGGCTGTTGCAGGGGAACGGATCGTCCACCCAGGACACGCGGACGGTGTATGGCCCGGAGCCGGCGGGAGCAGAATTCGAGCCGTTGCAAATGCCGGCGACGGCCACGGAGGAAGACTCGACCGGGCAAAGGATTGCCGCCCTATCGTCGGCACCAGGCCGAACCGAACATTCGGGATTTCGTGCGATGCTTTCGGCACCCGGCGGCACGAGCACGGTCTTGGGCAGGCAAGCTCCTCCTTCGACCCGCGAGGAGAAGATCGAGGCATTCGTGGCGTCGTGGAAACAGGCCAGCGCGGTGTTCAACGGAATGCCGCGGTCGAGCCCTCTACAAGACGCGCAGCAGGCATTCGAACGGCAGTTTCCCCATGCGCCGCGACCCGTGGACCTGCACAGGATCCAGGTGCACATCTATCAGATGACGGGTTCCCCACCTGGCGACGAGATGTCCGAACATACACTGGTGGCCTCGCCCAGCCTGGCCGATTTGATCGTGGCGCACTACAACGGCAGCGATGTATCCACGCCCTATGGTCGTTACCCGTTCCCTGGCATTTTGTACTATGGCCATGGCGACGCTTACTGCTTGGGCGATGGCAGCGCTCACGAGAGTCCACGAAGAATCTGGTCGGTCAACACCCAAGACGCCCTCGGCTTCATCGGCAAACTCCCGGCGGACAAAGCCAGGGAGGTGGCCGGGCAGCAGGCTCGCCATTTCGTCACGCCTGGCGTGGATGGCAAGACGCCGCGCGAAGCACTGGCGGAAATTCGCAGGGAGCAGATCCTGATTGAGGCGCAGCAGCAGGATGACCAGGACATTCTCAGCGAGGAAGGCAAGGCGTTTGTCGAATCGATCGTGAAGACTCCCTCCGCGACCGATCTCGAACCTGTCTGTCTCGATCAGAGCCGGCGCCCGAGGGTCTACAGCCTGTCGGTCCGGGAGGCTGCCCACGACGGCAATGACAACGATTGCTACCCCTCTCTGACGCTGCAGGGGCCGCTTGTCATGGTCAGGCCTGCCACTGATCAGCCTTCTTCCGGGGAAGGCGATGGCAGTCTCTTCGTGCTTTATCTGCCGGGGTGGGGGCTCAAGGAGTTCAGGTCCAGGCAGGACCTGATGGCCTCCATCGCGGTCTCGCCGATGTTTCAGCGGTTCCTGCCCGAGGTGGTGCAGGCGCGCTCGCCAGAGACAACACGTTATGTGTTCGACAAGTTCGAAGCGGTCCCGAGCGACATGAGCTTCCTCGAACACAGCGTTCAGCAGCAGATCGACAAGCAGCAGCGCGATACTCGGCACCGGTTGGAGCAGGCGGGCAGGCGTGGCGTGGACCTGATCGAGTTTGACGTGATGGCCGGCCATTCAATGCGCGACTTTCGCAAGTCGTTCGAACCGCCCCGGGTCATGGCGGCAAACTCGCGTCCTGCGGTCGATCACAACCTGAACGTCAGCACCCTGTTGAGGGCGTCCCTCAGAGCGTGAGAGCGGCTGGAGCATCAGCCAAATCCCACCCATGAAAAAACCGGCCTCTGAGCGCCGGTTTCTTGTCTTCAATGCGGGGTGAGGCAGGCTGCCATCTACGATCACGCGTGCGCAGCACGCTCGAATACTTCGTCAGCCCATTGGTTCAGGCTCTTGCCGGCGGCTTTGGCGGCAATGGTCGCGGCGGCATGAACTTCAGGACGAATGCGCAGCATCACTTTCCCGGAGGCGGGCTTCTCGGGGCTGACGCCTTGCTCGGCACAATCCGCCAGATAATCCTCGATAGCGCCGGCGAACTCGGCGCGCAGCTGCGTCACTGAATCGGCATGAAAGCTGATGATGTCGCGCACGCCCAGTACCCGACCGACGAAAATATCATCTCGATCGTCAAACTCGACTCGGGCGGTATAGCCCTTGTAGGTCATGCTGTTCATAGCTCAACTCCTGCTCGCTGGAGAAATTCGCGAGCTTCTTCGATTCCTGATCACGTAGGCGCGATCACCCAAATTCCACCCATAAAAAACCGGCCTCTGAGAGCCGGTTTCTTGTCTTCGTCGCTACCTTGAGCAGCGGCGGAGCGGGTTCGATCTGGAGCGGGTAGAGGGAATCGAACCCTCAACTAAAGCTTGGGAAGCTTTCGTTTTGCCACTAAACTATACCCGCTCGAACGGCTGACTTTGTACCAGATGTTGTCGCGGATTTGAAGTTTTTCTTTGGGAATCTGTATTTTAGCGCAGATCGCAGAGCGGATTTTCGCCAGGCGTCATCGCGGGCATTCAAGCATCGGCCAGGGGCTCCCCGAGAATGCCGTTGCCCGCGACGACGGTCGATCACATGGCTTGCGCATGGTGTTCCTGGACGTGTCGGTAATAACGTGCCCGGCTTTCCTGGTGGGTGGGTTTGAGGAAGTCGAGCAAGGCGTGACGACTGTCCCGGCAAGCGGACTTGTGTTCCATGTCGAGGAAGTGCCCGGTGCTGCGAATGGTGCTGAAGTGGCTATGGCGGACGTGATTGCCGAACTTCTGCGCGTCCTCGGCGGCGGTGTATTCGTCCCATTCGCCATTCATGAACAGCACCGGTACGTCGATCCTGTCCGCGGCCTTCAGGTAGCACAGGCGATCGCTGGCGAGTATTTCGCTGATATGGAAATGCATCTGCCCGTATTCATGCTCCGCCAGGCTGCTGACATGCCGGTAGTTGAAGCGCTTGAACAATGACGGCAGGTGCTTGCCGATGGTGCTGTTGACCAGGTTGCCGACACGGTCGCGGTCGCAGGCACCGAGATAGTCGACGCCGCGCTCCAGGTAGTCCCGCATCGGTTCGTTGATCACCGGCGAGAACGAACTGATCACCACCTTTTCTACCCGCCGCGGACGCTTGGCCAGGGCGACCAGCGCTGCGGCGCCGCCCCAGGAAAACGACATCACATGCTCGGCGGCGAAGTGGTCGATCAGTTCCAGGAGGATCTGCCCCTCGACTTCCTTGGTCAGCATTTTCTCGTGACGGTTGTGGGCCTTGGACCTGCCCGCGTAAGGCTGGTCGTAGCACACGACGTTGTACTGCGGATGCAGGTTTTTCACGGTCTGTGCAAATGACGCAGTGGTGGCCATCGAGCCGTTGACCAGGATAATGGTCTTTTCTGCGGCATCTGCGCGATAGAACTCCGTGTAAACCCGATATTGACCCTGTATATCCAACACAGCGATTTCTGGCCTCATGTCAAAAGACTCCTGGCAAGCGGGTATGCGCGCAACTGACTGTGCACGAGCTATATGACAGGTAGGCATTCGCCTGGAATTTGAAGCCCATGCCGGTCCGGTAAAAGCCTGGCCGACGGGTGTTTTTATAGGCGGGCAATCTGCCGGAGAGCGAGAGCTGGCAAGCCCTGCAGCCGACAAAGAGTTTCTTGGAGTTGTGGGGTGACTTGTCAGTCACAATCTGGCTGACGGTTTGATTCAAGCAGGCACGCGGTGATTGTGCAAGGAGCGATTTGGCATAAGCCGATCACTTCTGCCCAACGGTCATCCGCTCAGATCTGGCGGATTTCTTCGTCCGTCAGCGGTCGGTATTGCCCGGGCGCGAGGCGTTCGTCGAGCACCAGCGGGCCCATGCGTTCGCGATGCAGGCGCAGGACCTTGTTGTCGAAGTGGCCGAACATGCGTTTGACCTGGTGATATCGACCCTCGACGATGCTCAACCGGGCGCTGCGTGGGCCCAGCAGTTCCAGTTCGGCCGGTTGGGTGGTGAGGTCTTCGAAGGCGAAGTACAGGCCTTCGGCAAAGGTCGCGGCATAGTCGGCGCCGATCACCTGTTCGGTCTCCACGTAGTAGACCTTGGGCAGCCTGGTCAGCGGTTGCGTCAGGCGCCGCGACCACTGCCCGTCGTTGGTCAGCAGCATCAGGCCTGTGGTGTTGAAGTCCAGGCGCCCGGCGATATGCAGTTCGTGGACGTCCGGTTCCTCGAGCAGGTCGAGGACGGTCCGGTGCTGCGGGTCGCGCGTGGCGCTGACGCAGCCCTGGGGTTTGTGCAGCATGAAGTAGCGCGGCGGGCGACCTGCCTGCAGCACTTCGTCGTCGACTTCGACCTGGCTGAACTCACGCACTTCATGGTGCGGATCGGTGGCGATCAGGCCGTCGACCCTGACCCGTTTTTCCACCAGCAACAGGCGTACCTGCTGGCGGTTGAAGCGGGGCAGGTTGCTGAGGAAACGGTCGAGGCGCATGGCGGGATGTTCATGGGGAAGCGGGTGGGCATTTTACGTCATGGCGTCGAAGATGGGGCCTGCTTCAATTGTTCGTCCACCCGCGCGCAACGCGGACACAGGCAGGCGGCGTTGCGCAGTTCGGCGGGCAGGGCTTCGAGTACCGCCGGGTCGATGCTGACGCTGTAGCACCAGCAGGGCCGGTCGACGGTTCGCGGGTCGGCCAGGGCGCAGTCGTTGCGGGCACCACAGGCCGGGCAGAGGCCGGGATCATTCATGGGCGGACTTCGCCAGGTCGCTGCACACGCGGTTGCGCCCGCTCTGCTTGGCGCGGTACAGCGCGTGGTCGGCACGGGCCAGCAGGCTATGCAGGGTGTCGTCCTGTTGCAGTGAGGTCAGACCGATACTGACAGTCAGTTGCAGGCTCTTGCCGTTATAGCTGTAGCGCTGTTGCTCGATGTGCTGGCGGATCTTCTCGGCCACCAGCAGGGCATTGCTGCTGTCGGTGTCCTTGAGCAGCACGATGAATTCCTCGCCACCCCAGCGGCAGATGATTTCCGACTGGCGCAGGCAGCTTTCCAGGTCCCGGGCAAAACCGCTCAGCACGACATCGCCCGCGAGGTGACCATGGCTGTCGTTGAGTTGCTTGAAGTGATCCAGGTCCAGCAGCAGCGCGGTCAGCGGCTTGGGTTCGCGCTGGGCTTCGTGCAGGGCCTGGGCCGCCAGCAGGTCGAAGCCCCGGCGGTTGGGCAGGTCGGTCAGGCTGTCGAGGGTCGCCAGGGCCTGGATCTTGCGCTGGTAGCGGTGGACCACGCGGTTGAGCAGGGCCAGTACGATCAGGGTCACCACCAGGCAGATCAGCAGGTTCAGGTACAGCGACTGGCGGATCCCGCTGAGGGCGCTGTCTTCGCGCTTGTCGACGAACAGGTACCAGTTCAGTTCCGGAATGAAGCGTACGTTGAGGAAGTGCCGCTGGCCGTCCGTCTCCGCATAGTCGTAGCTGCCATCGTGGGGCTTGGGCAGCTTGGCCAGCAGGTTCTTCATGCTCGCCAGGTCGTTGAGCGACGTGCCGGCCCGGGCGCCTTCAGGGCCACCGTCGGCACCGGTCAGGACCAGGCGGCCGAAGGTGTCGACGAAGTACACGCTGCGCTGGTAGCGCTGCTGGTACTTGTCGATCAGCTTGATCACCGCATCCACGGTGAGGCCGACCCCGGCCGCGCCGATGAAGTGTTCGTCGTAGTCGAAGACCTTGTAGTTGATGAAGAAGGTCAGGCGGTTGTTGTTGGCGGTGTCCGGGTCGACGTTGATCTCGTAGGGGGGCTGCATGTCCCGCACGCGGAAGTACCAGAGATCGTTGGGTTCATCGATGCGGACTTTCTTCAGCACGCCCTTGGCCTGGTAGTAGGTCAGGTTGCTGTTGGAGACGAAGAAGGCGGTGTAGGCGCCATAGTGGGTCATGACCTCGTTGAGGTAGCGGGTCATCTGGTCCGGATCGCGTTCGCCGGCCACCACCCAGTCGCGCATGAAGGTATCGCGGGCCATCATCGAGGAAATCAGGATCGGTCGCACCAGGTCCTTCTGGATTTCCGAATAGACCGTGTCGGACGTCAGAGGCAGTTCGGTATTGATGATGCCGTCGCGGATCGAGGCGCGCGAGGCGTAGTAGCTGAGCAGGGACGTGGCAAGGAAACCGCAGCCGAGCAGGGCGACCAGCGTCACCACCAGCGAACGTTGTGAATAGAGCACAGAGCGAAGCGGCATGACGATTCCGTAGGCGGTTCCCGATGGACGCATTCTAGTGGCGCGGCTGAAAAATGCCTGCACATTTTGCAGGGGGACGGTCCACCACCGAGGCTTGCTGAATGATTCCGTATAGGCCGTGGCGGTCTACGCTCTTGGAAGACCAACAAGAACGAGGGATGCACCATGAAGTCTGGCTTGCTACGGGCCTTGGCCGGTTGCCTGATGTTGCTGTGCGGGGGGATGGCGCTGGCGGCGGCTGCGCCCAGCGATGAGGCGCCGGCCGCCAGGGCGTTGCTGGAAAAGGCCCTGGCCTATTACCACGAGCAGGGCGACAAGGCGTTCGCCGCGTTCAGTCGCCAGGGCGAGTTCGTCGATCAGGACCGTTATGTATTCGTGGTCGACACCCGGGGGGTGATGCTGGCCAGCGGCGGCCCGTCTTCGGCGCTGATCGGGCGGGACGTGTCCGAGGTGCTCGGTGCGGATTTGCGCAAGGCTTTCAAGGACGTGCTCAAGACCCCCGAGGGCAGTGGGATCCAGGAGGCCGAGTATCGCTGGCAGAACTGGAGCGACGGCAAGGTCGAGCGCAAGCGGGTGTTTTTCCAGCGGGTCGGCGAGCGCATCCTGGCGGTCGGTTATTACCTGCCACGGGCTTCGGCTGATCAGGCCAGGGCTTTGCTGGCAAGGGCGGCGACCGATCTGGGCAAGGATCGCAAGGGCACGCTTGACGCGATCAACGGGCTGCGGGGCGGGTTCCTGCAGGATGACCTGTATGTCTTTGTCGTGGACCTGAAGAGCCATCGTTACCTGGCCCACGGTACCAACCTGCGCATGGTCAATACCGATTTCGGCAAGGTCAGGGACCCTGACGGCAAGCCGGTGGGCGAGCCGATCCTGGCGATGATGGGCAAGCAGGAGCAGGGCGAGTACGCGTATCGCTGGAAGAACCCGGTGACCGGCAAGGTCGAGGACAAGCATGCCTACTTGCGCAAGGTCGGGTCGCTTCTGGTCGCGGTCGGCTACTACAGTCCCTGACCGGGTTCATGCCATTCCCACGCGGGTGTGGGAATGGCGTGAGCCGGATCAGCCGGCCTTGTCCTCTCGTCCGCGCAGCACCCTGTTCGGCATGGCGATGGCCGCGGCCAACCCCAGCAGGGCGACGCCGGCGCTGATCAGCAGCAGATGCCGGAAGGTCAGCAGCAACTCCGCCCGCAGGGCCTCCTGTGCCGGGCCCGGGGCGGCGTTGAGGCCGTCGAGCAGGGCGTTGCCCGAACTGCCTTCGGCGATCACCGCGGTGCCGGCCAGGTGGGTCAGGCTCGAGTCCTGCAACAACGCCAGCAACAGGGCCGACATCAAGGCGACACCCACCGCCCCGCCGAGGGAGCGGAACAGGTTGGTGGTACTGGTGGCGACGCCGATATCCCGTTGCTCCACCGAGTTCTGCGTGCCCACCAGCGAGGTCGGGAACTGCAGGCCGCCGGCGATCCCGCACAGCAGCATGAGCAGGCTGCTCAAGACCACCGCCTGGGGCGCGGTGAAGGCCATGCCGACAATGGCCAGGGGCATCAGCAGCGCACCGCTGAGAATCATCGGTTTGTAGTAGCCGGTCACCGAAGTCATGCGCCCGGCGAAGTAGGCCCCCATGGGCAGGCCCATCGCCAGCGGCAACAGGTGCAGCGCCGCGCTGTCGGCCCCGGCTCCGGTCACGCTCTGGAAGCGCAGCGGCATCAGCACGGTCAGCGAAATCGCCTGGAAACTGGTGAAGAAGATCGTGCACCAGCACAGCAGGGCATTGTGGTTGAGGAACAGGTGCATCGGCAGCAGCGGTTCGGCGGTGCGCCGTTCATGCAATACGAACAGCGCCAGGGCGATCACTGCCGTGGCCAGCAGTCCCAGTACATCGCTGTCATTCCAGCGATGGCCCTGGCCGATCTGGGTGATGCCCAGCAGCAGGGCGGTCAGGCCGACGATCATCAGTAGCGTACCGAGGTAATCGATGACCGGTTTGCGCTGTGGTACCGGCAGGCCCACCAGCGTCCGGTGCGCCACCCACCAGGCACCCACTCCCAGCGGCAGGTTGATCAGGAACACCCAGCGCCACGACAGGTATTCGGTCATGTAGCCGCCGAGTACCGGCCCGGCGACGCTTGCCACCGCGTACATGCTGCTGAAATAACCCTGGTAACGACCGCGTTCGCGCGGCGGGATGATGTCGCCGATGATCGCCTGGCTGACCGAAATCATCCCGCCGGCACCGATGCCCTGGATGATTCGCGCAATCACCAGTTGTTCCATGCTCTGGGCCATGCCGCAGAACAGCGAGGCCAGGGTGAACAGACCCATGCCGAACAGCATCAGCTTGCGTCGACCGTAGAGGTCGCCCAGCTTGCCGTAGATCGGCACCGCCACCGTCATGGCGACCATGTAGCCGGAAATCACCCAGGCCAGCAGGCCGACATCCTTGAACTGGGCGGAAATGGCTGGGATCGAGACGGCGACAATGGTCTGGTCCAGGGCGCCGAGGAAGATCGCCAGCATCAGGGCGATCAATATGCTGCGAATCGCCGGCTTCGTCTGGCCGGGCTGATGAAGATTGGTCACGTTAGAACCTGCACACAGAGGTTGACCCGTGATCTGTCTTGAGCGCCGCAGTCCTCAGCAGATGCCGGGCTTGCCCGCGAAGTGCCCCTCAGGACCTCTGAACGCTTCGCGGCCAAGCCCGGCTACCACAGATAGGCATCAGTTGCGGACCGACGGTTATCGGGACAAGCACGGGAGTGCCTGCCAGTGTACTAGATAGCTTGCTATTGGATAGTCTCATAAGGGAGGCCGACGTAATTTTCCGCGATGGTCTTGCGCCCGGCTTCGGAGCCGACGAAGTAGTCCAGTTCGGTCTGTTGCAGGCGTTGGCTGAAGGCATCGCTGTCGGGAAAACGATGGAGGATCGAGGTCATCCACCAGGAAAAGCGCTCGGCTTTCCAGACCCGGCGCAGGCAGATCGACGAGTATTGCTCCAGCAGTTCGTGACGGCCCTCGCGGTAGACCTTGAGCAGGATGTCGAACAGGGTGCTGACATCGCTGGCCGCCAGGTTCAGGCCCTTGGCGCCGGTGGGCGGGACGATATGGGCGGCGTCGCCGACCAGGAACATCCGCCCGTACTGCATCGGTTCGACCACGAAGCTGCGCAGCGGCGCGATGCTCTTCTCGATGGACGGTCCGGTGATCAGGCGCTCGGCCAGGCTGGCCGGCAGGCGCGCCTTGAGTTCCTGCCAGAAGCGCGCGTCGGACCAGTCCTCGACCTTTTCCTGCGCCGGCACCTGCACGTAGTAACGGGTGCGTGTGGGCGAGCGCATGCTGCACAGGGCAAAACCGCGTTCGTGGCTGGCATACACCAGTTCTTCGCTGACCGGCGGCGTGTCGGCAAGAATGCCCAGCCAGCCGAAGGGGTAGACCCGTTCGAAGGTCTGCAGTGCGTCGGCCGGAATCGACTGTCGGGCGACCCCGTGGAAACCGTCACAGCCGGCGATGTAGTCGCAGTCCAGGCGGTGGGTCTGGCCGTCCTTCTCGAAGGTTAGCCAGGGCGCGTCGGTTTTCATGCCGTGGGGCTGGACGTTGCCGGCGCTGTAGATCGTCGGCGCCCCGGCGGCCTCGCGGGCGGCCATCAGGTCGCGGGTGACCTCGGTCTGGCCGTAGATCATCACGCTCTTGCCGCCGGTCAGGGTCTTCAGGTCGATATGCACCCGCCGGTCGTTGAAGGCGAGTTCGAAGCCGTCATGCACCAGTCCTTCGGCATCCATGCGCGCGCTGACCCCGGCCTGGCGCAACAACTCGACCATGCCCTGTTCCAGGACGCCGGCGCGGATCCGCCCGAGCACGTAGTCCGGTGCCTGGCGTTCGATGATCACCGTGTCGATCCCGGCGTTGTGCAGCAGTTGGCCGAGCAGCAGGCCGGAGGGGCCGGCACCGATAATAGCGACTTGAGTTTTCATTGTTGTTCTCTCTGCAAGCTTCACGCGGCGTGCCGGTGAGTCGGTTCTTATAAGGACTCTGGTATCGAGTGCCTGCATTTTTCGCTTGCAGTAGTGGCTTTAGAAGGTGAAAAATGCGCCTTTGCCGGTACTTTTCAACAATGCGGGCGATTATCGCCCAGGTCCGCCACGTCGATGAACAAGCCCGCCACCGCGTCGATTCCGGTCTTCAAGCTCTATGGTGAAAACCAGGACTGGATCACCCCCGACCTGCTGCACTGCGAGACCATTCCCAAGCGCAGCCGCCTGCATCACTGGGAGATCCAGCCGCACCGGCACGCCGACCTGTGCCAGTTGCTGTTCCTCAACAAGGGCCAGGCCCAGGTCGATATCGAAGGGCAACGCACCACCTTGCGCGAGTCGGCGATCCAGGTGGTGCCGCCCCTGTGTGTGCACGGCTTTCATTTTTCCGAGAACATCGATGGCTACGTGCTGACCCTGGCCGCGCCGCTGGTGGCGCAGCTTCAGCAGCAACTGGGCAGTTCGCCGGATGCCCTGGCGCTTGCCGCGAGTTATCCGGCGGGCAGGGACCGCGTCTATCTCAACCGCTTGTTCAGCGCCTTGCAGAGTGAGTACGCGGCGAACCAGCCGGCGCGGGACATGCTCCTGCGTTCGCTGGTCAGCGTATTGCTGGTATGGGTCAGCCGCCAGGTGATCCGCCGTCAGGCAGCCGGACAGCTACCCGAGCGCGGCCGGGAGTACCTGAGTCGTTTCAACGGGTTGGTGGAGGCGCATTTTCGCCAACAGCCGAGTGTCGAGCAGTTGGCTCACAAGGTCGGCATCTCCGTCGCCCACCTGAACAGTATCTGCCGGGAATGGGCGGGGCAGTCGGCGCTGCAGATTATTCACCAGCGCCTTTTGCTGGAGGCCAAGCGCAACCTGATCTACACGCGCATGACCATCAGCCAGGTCGCGGACGACCTGGGATTCGCGGACCCGGCCTATTTTTCGCGGTTCTTCCGGCGCCTGACCGGACTGTCGCCGAGTGCCTTTCGCGCCGATACCGGCCTAACGTAGCGCGCTCAGGCTGGCCGTGTGCGGCACGCAATGCTCAAGGTTGCAGGTGGAGAGGTTGCGCGGTGTCTGCCTGAGCTGCTCGACCCGCCAGGCGGCGGTGGCATACAGCGCGACAACGGCGCAGACAGCAAGAACGGCGGCACATTTTCTTGTTTTGAGGATATTCATGGTGCAGACCTCTGACTCAGTCGAACCGGGTTCGCTAGCAGGTACTGAGTTGAAGATTAGGTCAGTTGCGCCGACTTGCCAGCTTTTCGAGCGCCACCAGCGTGGACGCGCGGCGCCCCTTAGCGATCCATGAAGTCAGAGGCCCCTGTCCCAGGCCGGCGTCTCGGGAAAGCGCTGCACCAGGAAGTCCAGCATGCTGCGCAAGGTCGCCGGCATGTGCTTGCGCGAGGCGTAGACCGCATAGATGTTCATCAGCCGAGGTTCGGCGTGGGGCAGCAGGCGCACCAGTTCGCCGCGGTGGATATGCACCCCGGCCTGGTAGGTGGGCAGCATCGAGATACCGGCCCCGGCCATGACCGCGCGCAGCAGGGTGCTGGCTTCGTTCGCACTGATATTGCCCTGGACCGGCACCGAAACCTGTTCGCCATCCTGCTCGAAATGCCAGAGGCTCTTGCCGAAGTAGGAGTGCGTCAGGCAGTTGTGCTGGCTCAGTTCCTCGACCCGCCGCGGCGCCGGGTGTTCGCGCAGGTAGGCCGGTGACGCGCAGATCACCGAGCGACAGACCGTCAGCCGCCGGGCGATCAGGTTCGGGTCGAGGTCGTTGCTGGTGCGGATCGCCAGGTCGATGCGTTCGTCCACCAGGTTCACGGTGCGGTCGAGCATCTGCAGGTCGATGCTGACGCCGGGGAAGCGCCGGACGTACTCCGCCATGGCATCGGCCAACTGGGCCTGGCCGAAGGAGGTGCTGACGCTGATCCGCAGCAGGCCTCGCGGTGCTTCGTCCGGGGTACTGACGGCGGCCTGCAGGTCGCCGGACAGCTCCAGCAACTGCCGGCAACGCGGCAGGGTTTCGCTGCCCGCCGCGGTCAGGCTCAGCTTGCGCGTGGTGCGGTGCATCAGGCGCGCGCCGACCCAGTCTTCCAGTTCCGCCAGATAACGCGACACCACCGGTCGCGACAGCTCCAGGTGGTCGGCCGCCGCCGATTGGCTGCCCAGGTCCACCACCGTCACGAACACCCGCATTGCTGTAAGACGATCCATGATTTGCCCGATTTCAGAAACAAACTATGTCCCAGCATCGCATTTTTTGTATCGGATCGGGCAACTAAGCTCTGTTCACTGCCAATCACGGCAAACAGACCCTGGAGCTGTACATGATCGGACTCTCTTCATTTCGTCGCCTCTTGCTCGCTGGCGCGACCCTTGGCGTTGCGGCCCTCGGTTTTGCCGGCCAGGCGGCGGCCCAGCCGGCCCTGACCCTGGACGTCTACAACCCGGGAACGGCGGCGATTTTTCCGGTGACTTCGGTGCTGGTCAGTGGCGAGAAGGAGGCGATCCTGGTGGATGCCCAGTTCGGCAAGTCCCAGGCCGAGCAGGTGGTGGAAAAGATCCGGGCCAGCGGCAAGCAACTGACCACCATCTATATCAGTCACGGTGACCCGGACTACTACTTCGGCCTGGACACCCTCACCCGCGCGTTCCCCAAGGCCAAGGTACTGGCCTCGGCACCGACCGTGGCGCATATCAGGGCCACCGTCGACGGCAAGCTGGCGTTCTGGGGCCCGAAAATGGGTGCCGATGTTCCCGCCCGGACCGTCGTGCCGCAGGTGCTCAAGGGCCATCGACTGATCCTTGAGGGACGCGAGCTGGACATTATCGGCCTGGATGGCGCGCAGCCGGATCGCAGCTTTGTCTGGATCCCGTCGCTCAAGGCGGTGGTGGGCGGCGTGGTGGTCGCAGGCAATATCCATGTGTGGATGGCCGACACCCAGTCCGCCCAGTCCCACAAGGATTGGCTGGCTACGCTGCAACGTATCCAGGCACTGCAACCGCAGATCCTGGTACCCGGCCATTACCTCGGCGATGCAGCGCATTCCGTGGCGGCGGCGCAGTTCACGGCGGACTACATCAAGGCCTTCGACGAAGAGACCGCCAAGGCCAGGGATTCCGCCCAACTGATCGCCGCCATGAAACAGCGTTACCCGGACCTGGGCGAGGAGTCCTCCCTGGAACTCAGCGCCAAGGTCGCCAAGGGCGAAATGAAATGGTGAGTCCGTTCACCGCCTGATTGATCGTCAACAATCCACTTGGAGAGCGTCATGAGCAAGATTGCAATCATTGGTGCCACCGGTCGTGCCGGTAGCCAGTTGCTGGAAGAAGCCCTGCGTCGCGGCCACAGCGTCACCGCCATCGCCCGCAATCCGGCGAAGATCGAGGCACGCCCCGGTGTCGTCAGCAAGGCGGTCGATGCCCTCGATGCGGCTGCGCTGGAAGCAGCCGTGGCCGGTCACGATGTGGTGATCAGCGCCGCGCATTTCGCCACCCTGCCGGCCGCGGCGGTGATCGGTCCGGTGAAGAAGGCCGGAGTCAAGCGCCTGCTGGTGGTCGGTGGGGCCGGCTCGTTGTTGCTGCCCGGTGGCGGGCGGGTGATCGACAGTCCGGGTTTCCCGGCGGAATACAAGGCCGAGGCCAGTGCCGGGGCGGCCTTCCTCGAAAGCCTGCGTCAGGAAAAGGAGCTGGACTGGAGCTTCCTGTCGCCTTCGGCGGAGTTCGTCGAAGGCGAGCGCACCGGCAAATTCCGCCTGGGCAAGGATGACCTGCTGGTGAGCGCCGAAGGCCGCAGCTGGATCACCTTCGCCGACTATGCGATTGCCCTGCTGGATGAGGTCGAACAGCCTGCTCACTCGCGCCAGCGGTTCGCGGTCGGCTACTGATCGTCGCAGGACCAGGGCCTTTTCGCTGGCAAGCCGGTCTTCACAATGGGGCTGTCGGTCGTACCCGCAGACCTTGTAGGAGCCGGCTTGCTGGCGATGCAGGCACCGCGTTCCAGCAGACACCCCGCGTCAATGCCATCGCCGGCAAGCCGGCTCCCACGGGGGCTGCCAGTCACAACCTGCAGATGGGGTCAGGCCGGTTGGGCCTGGCCTTCTCCCGCCAGTCGCCGGTTCAGTTGATGACGCCAGCGCACATACAGCATGGCGCTGCAGAACACCGCCAGGCTCGCGCCCATTTCCAGTACCCCGAACAGTTGCCGGTTGGGGTCGAAGGCCGCCAGCGCGCCCTTGAGGAAATACAGGTTCACCACATAGCAGGTGAACGAATGGCCCCGCGCGCTACCCAGCAACATCCCCGGCAGCAGCGGCAACAAGGGCACCAGTTCGACCAGCAGGATCACCCACGGTCGGGCGCCGTGCAGCTCGGCAAACATCAGGTAATACACGCAAAGCAGGCCGATCAGCCCGAGAAAGCACACCAGGGCCAGCACCCGGCCGAGCCTTACCCGTGGCTCCAGCCAGTCCTGGCTGGGTAGAACCTTGGGCTTCCTAGCCACGGCCGTTCTCCAGTTTCAGCGCGGTGTTCGCCAGGCGCAGGCCGAGGGCGCGGCACAGGGCGATCTCGTGTTCGTCCAGGGCGCGCTTGCCGTCGCTGCCGGTGTGATGGCTGGCGCCGTAGGGCGTGCCGCCACCGCGGGTGTCGAGCAGGGCCGATTCGCTGTAGGGCAGGCCGGTGACCAGCATGCCGTGGTGCAGCAAGGGCAGCAGCATCGACAGCAGGGTGCTTTCCTGGCCTCCGTGCAGGCTGGAGGTCGAGGTGAAGACCGCACCTGGCTTGCCCACCAGGGCGCCGGTCAGCCAGAGGTTACTGGTGCCGTCGATGAAGTACTTCAACGGCGCGGCCATGTTGCCAAAGCGGGTCGGGCTACCGAGGGCCAGGGCCGAACAGTGCTTCAGGTCGTCGAGGCTGGCATACAGCGCGCCTTCGTCGGGAATGGCCGGGGCCACGGCCTCGCATTCGCTGGAGATCGCCGGCACGGTGCGCAGGCGCGCCTCCATGCCGGCCTGCTCGACACCCCGGGCAATCTGGCGGGCCATTTCTCGGGTGGAACCGTTGCGGCTGTAGAACAGCACCAGGACGTACGGTTCGCTCACGGCAGGATCTCCAGCACTTTTTCCGGCGGACGGCCGATGATGGCCTTGTCCCCGGCCACCAGGATCGGTCGCTCCATGAGTTTCGGATGGGCGACGATGGCGGCGATCAGTTGTGCTTCACCGAGCTGGTCGTCGGCCAGGTTCAGGCTCTTGTATTCGTCTTCGCCGCTGCGCAGCAGTTGCCGGGCGCTGAGGCCGAGCTTGTCGAGCAAGGCGCGCAATTGGGCGGCATCGAGCGGGGTTTCCAGGTAGCGCACCACGGTCGGGGCCAGGCCACGGGCTTCGAGCAGTTCCAGCGCACCGCGGGATTTCGAGCAGCGCGGGTTGTGATAAAGCGTCAGATCGGTCATGTGCGGGTCGCATCTTGCGTAAGGTGGCGGGTATTCTACCTGCCTGGCGAGCGCTCCTGAACCGTACGAGGTAAATGGTCGCAGTCGATGACTCAATTGACGGGGGATGGTGCACATGGCGAGGCGATTGGCCGCCGCATTGGCGATGATGGGCGCGCTGCTGCTGAGCGGCTGCGGCAACGATTACGGGGTTGACCAGCACGGCCAGAAGGTCGCGTCCGAGCGGCTGGACAAGCAGTGGAAAGTGGTCAACTACTGGGCTGAATGGTGCGGTCCGTGCCGTACTGAAATTCCCGAGTTGAATGCCTTGTCCGAACAGCTCAAGGGCCAGTCGGTGGGAGTGTTCGGGGTGAACTTCGATGGCTTGCAGGGCGATGACCTGGTCAAGGCCAGCGAGGCGCTGGGGATCAGGTTCACCGTACTTGCACAGGATCCGGCGGATTTCTTCGACCTGCCACGGAGCGAGGCCTTGCCGGTGACCTACATCATCGACGACAAGGGCAAGGTCCGCGAGCAACTGATGGGCGAGCAGACCGCGGCCGGTGTGCTGGAGCGGCTGAAGGCGCTCAAGGGCTGAAGGGCTGACTACGAGTCCCCGAGCCTGCCGACGGCTCCGCTCGACTGTGGCTTTCTCCAGAGCGGTCGGGCGACCAGGGCGATCATGATCACCAGTAGCGCGGCGGCGAGGCTGTTGAACACGCGCAGGTAGGTGAGGCCGATTTCGCCTTCGTCGGGTCGGCCCAACTGGGCAACCAGGATGAAGTGCGGTGTCAGAAACAGCATATAGGCCAGGTAGCTGATGTTGCGGCAGGCCAGCGTTCCGATCGAGATGGGCAGGATCAGCCACGCCATCAGCAACGGCGCGTGGACGAAATGGCCCAGCAGCATGGCGATCAACGCGCCGAGCAAGGTGCCCGCCACCCGTTCGACAGACACTTTCAAGGTGGCGGCAAAACCGGGCTGGCTGATCAGCAGCACCGTCAGGATCATCCAGTAGCCGTGATCCAGTTCACAGTAGTGCACGGTGGCCACTGCAATCGCCGTGGCCAGGGCCACACACACGCCGTGCAGAAAACCCTGTGAGCCCGGGTTGAAGTGTTGTCGCAGCGTGCTGGAAAGAACTGCGGGCAGCTCGCCCGGGACCAGCGCCTGCTCACGGGGACGCCACGACAGCAGGGTGATAGCGCTTGCCCAGAGGCTGCCGGAGAGAAAGTAACGGGCATAGCCGAGGGCATGCTCGAGGTTGTTTCCGGCAAAGGCCGTCGATACCGCGAAGGCCGTGGCAACCAGCAACGCCGGGAAGCCGATGCGCTTGCCCGCCACGCTGGCGAAGGCGCCACAGAAACCGATCAGCGCCGCGAGGACGATCATCAGTGGCGCGCAGGCGGTGCTCCAGACACCCAGACCCGAAGCGAACGCGCCCGCCAGGCCAAATACCAGGGCGAACCGGCAGCGCTTGCCCAGGGGCCCGTCGGGCAGGCTGATGTGGGTCCAGAACGCGGCGATGGCCGACCAGCCGAGCAGCGGATTGTGACAGTACGCGGCGAGGATCGCCGGGGCCGCGCATACGACCCCGCCGCGGGCGAGGTCGGCCAGAGGGATCCGGTGGGGCGATCCGGTGTCTGCCAACCGACGCAGGATCGCCGCCACTTTCGAGGTCATGGGCTGTGGCATGATGGACTCAACAGGCTGGAGCGCGGGCGAGGATGGATTCGTTGATCTGGTCGATCGACGTCACGCCGGTCAGGGTCATGGCCACGCGCATTTCCTGGGCGAAGATATCCAGCATGTTTTCCACGCCGTGTTGCCCTTCCGCCGCCAGGGCGTACACCGTCGAGCGTCCGAGCAGCACGCTTTTCGCCCCCAGGGCCAGCATCCGCACCACATCCAGCCCCGAGCGGATGCCCGAGTCGACCAGCACGCTCAGGTCGCTGCCCACGGCCTGGGCAATCGGTGGCAGGGCCCGGGCGGTGGAGAGCACGCCGTCGAGCTGCCGGCCGCCATGGTTGGAGACCACTATCCCGTCGGCGCCGAAGCTGACGGCATCCTTGGCGTCCTGCGGGTCGAGGATGCCCTTGATGATCATCGGACCCTTCCAGAATTCGCGGATCCATTCCAGGTCCTTCCAGCTGATGGACGGATCGAAGTTGTTGCCCAGCCAGCCGACGTAGTCTTCCAGGGTGGTGGCCTTGCCCAGGTAGCGGGAGATATTGCCCAGGTCGTGAGGGCGTCCGAGGACGCCGACATTGAGTGCCCAGTCCGGTTTCATCGTCGCCTGGAGGATCCGGCGGGTCGCGGCATAGGGGCCGGACATGCCCGAATGCGCATCACGATAACGTGCCCCGGGGGTCGGCATGTCCACGGTGAATACCAGGGTCTTGACGCCGGCGGCCTGCGCCCGTTCCAGGGCGTTGCGCATGAAACCACGGTCCTTGAGCACATAGAGCTGGAACCAGATGGCCTGCGGGCTTTGCGAAGCGACTTCCTCGATAGAGCACACGGAGACCGTCGACAGGCAGTAGGGGATGCCCTTGTTTGCGGCCGCCTTGGCCGCCTGGACTTCGCCACGACGGGCATACATGCCGGTCAGCCCCACCGGGCTCAGGGTGATGGGCATCGCCATCGGCTGGTCGAACAGGCTGGTCTTCAGGCTGAGGCTGTCGACGTTTTTCAGGATCCGCTGGCGCAGGCTGACGTCCGCCAGGTCCGAACCGTTTTTCCTGAGGGTATGTTCGGCGTAGGCACCGCCGTCGATGTAGTCGAAGAGAAAACGGGGCAACTTGCGGCGTGCGGCTTCGCGGTAGTCGGTGGCCGATGAAATGATCATGGGAGCAATTCCTCTGAGTGACGGGGCTGGCGTGCCTGAGCGCTGATCCGGGGGGATATCGCCGCGGGGTGGCCGACGGGGTCAGAGTAGGGAAAACCCGTGTATGATAAAAACAACTTTTTCAACTTGAATTAAGTCGCAAAGGGAATAGTCATGAACCTGCGGACATTGCGCGCATTTGTCGAAGTGGTACGTCAGGGTGGGTTTTCCCAGGCAGCGGAAGTGGTGTCGTTGACCCAGTCGACCGTCAGCAAGGCGGTCAAGACCCTGGAGGATGAGCTGGGTACGCCGTTGCTCAATCGCATCGGCCATCGCAGCGAGCTGACCGCCGCCGGGGAGATCGCCTATCGCCGGGCGCTGGTGCTGTTGGCCGAGCGCAACGACCTGATCGCCGAGCTCGACGAGCTGCGCGGGCTCAAGCGTGGGGTGTTGCGCATCGGCTTGCCGCCGGTGGGCAGCGGTGCCCTGTTCGCCGCGATGTTTGCCGCCTATCGCAGCCGTTACCCGGCTATCGACATCGAGCTGGTCGAGCATGGCAGCAAGAAGTTGAACGAATGCCTGCAGGCGGGGGAGGTCGATCTGGCGGCGTTGCTGGTGCCCATCGATGAGGAATTCGAATATCAGGAGGTGCGCTCGGAGCCGCTGATGGTCCTGATGCCTCGCAGCCATCCGCTGGCCGGGAACAAGACGGTGGACTTCGCCCAGCTGGCGCCATCGCCGTTCATTCTGTTCGAGGCCGGATTCGCCCTCAACCGGATCATTCTCACCGCCTGTGAGCGTCGCGGCGTGGTGCCGCGGATCACCGCCCGCAGTGCCCAGGTCGACTTTATCGTCGATCTGGTGGCGGCAGGGTTGGGCGTGGCGTTCCTGCCGCGCATGCTGGCGCAGAAGCATCGGCATGAAGGGATCGCGCAGATTGCGCTGGATGAGCCGCAGACCGATTGGCATATCGCCCTGGCCTGGCGCCGTAGTGCGCACCTGCCGCCGGCGGCACGCGCCTGGCTGGAGCTGGCGGAGGAAATGAAGGAGGAGTGAAAGGCCATGCGGGCGCCGTGCGTTTCAGGCCACGGCGCCTGGGCTGTGCGGTTGAAAGCGCTTCAGCCTTCTTCCGACCACAGGCGCAGGGGTTGGCCTTGCGCCGGCCAGAAACGCACCTGTTCCACCGGGGAAATATCCCAGCGCTGGACAGTTTCCAGGGCCTGCAGGAAGCGTTTTTCCTGCTCCATCAACGCTGGGGCACAGAGCTTGCGGGTGCTGCCGACCTTGCCGAAGCTCAGGGTGTCGCCGTCCAGGGTGTAGGGCGCGAACCAGTGGTTGCAGCCGCCGGTGCCGTAGGCCCGACCGTCATCGCCGAGGGTGATGGTCAGATGGCTGTTGTCGATCAGCGGACGTTCGCCGATCCACTCCAGCACGTAGCTGTGATCCTGCTGCAACTGCACACGGTCGCCGGCACAGCCCAACAGGCTGGTCGCCAGCATCCCCAGAATCACTGCTTGTTTCATTATGTTGCCTCCTGGCATTTCGGGCAGAGGTGCTTCTCGCCCTGTGTGGTCCAACCCAGCTCGGCGATGCGGGCCGTGGCTGCGGGTTTCTGGGCGGGGACGCCGAGCTTGGCATCCACCGCGAATTCGAAGTTCAGCTCTTTGGCGCAGCTGTCGCAGTTGACCTGCCACTGGTGAATCGCCAACTCACCGAACACCGGACCGCGGGCCATGGCGGTCCACTGGCCCGGCGGGTTGATCAGGTGCCGCACGGTTTCGACGGTCAGGCGCATGGACAGGTCCTTGCTGCCCTTGAGGGTGACCAGCAGCACGTCGTCGATGCGGATCGAGCCACCGTTGCCGGTGACCTGATAACGACCCGGCACCAGGGCGCGGCATTCGGTCAGGGTGTGTTGCGGGTTCATCAGGCTGTAGCGGAAATCGTGTTCGACCATGGGTCCTCCAAATATGGCCGGTATGCTAGCACGCAGATGCGAACCGGATAGCGCCGGGATGCGACCTTCGATCCGGTTCACGGCGTTTCTGTCGGCTCAGGGCTGCACCAGGTTGCGGGCGTGGCCGGATTTCCAGGCGGCGATGTTGTCCAGGGTGGTGGTGGCGATCGCCGCCAGTGCCTCGTGGGTGAGGAACGCCTGGTGGGCGGTGACGATCACGTTGGGAAAGGTCAGCAACCGTGCCAGGACATCGTCCTGCAACGGCAGGTCGGAGCGGTCCTCGAAGAACAGTTGTGCCTCTTCCTCGTAGACATCCAGGCCGAGATAGCCGAGTTGGCCCTCCTTGAGGGCGTCGATCAGCGCCGGGGTATCCACCAGGCCGCCGCGTCCGGTGTTGATCAGCATGGCGCCGGGTTGCAGGTGGGCGAGGGTGTCGCGGTTGATCAGGTGTCGGGTATGGCTGTTCAGCGGGCAATGCAGGCTGATGATCCGCGACTGGCCGAGCAACTCCGGCAGTTCCAGGTAGCTGGCGCCGAGGGCCTCGACCTCGGGATTGGGGCAGGGGTCGTACGCCAGCAGTTGGCAGCCGAACCCGGCCATGATGCGGGCGAAGGTCGCGCCGATCTGGCCGGTGCCGACCACGCCGACGGTTTTCCCCACCAGGTCGAAGCCGGTCAGACCGTGCAGGCTGAAGTCGCCCTCGCGGGTCCGGTTGTAGGCGCGGTGCAGGCGACGGTTGAGGGCGAGGATCAAGGCCACGGCATGTTCGGCCACGGCGTGGGGCGAGTAGGCCGGCACGCGCACCACGCTGAGCCCCAGGCGGCTGGCGGCGTTCAGGTCGACATGGTTGTAGCCGGCCGACCGCAGGGCGATCAGGCGGGTGCCGCCGGCAGCCAGTTGCTCCAGTACCGGGGCACTCAGGTCATCGTTGATAAAGGCGCAGACCACTTCATGTCGTTCGGCCAGTGCGGCGGTGTCCAGACTCAGGCGGGCGGGCTGGAAGTGCAGCTCGAGATCGGCCATCGGGGCGACGGCCAGGAAGCTGTCGCGATCGTAGGTCTGGCTGCTGAATAGAATTCCACGCATATCGGACTTCCTTGTTTTAAGACAGACCGGCAGTCTGGCACCGGTCTCCTGGGGGCGTGTTGTCGTGGATCAGGCGCTGACGCGGGCCTCGATGGCGAGACGTGCGATGGCCATGTCCAGTTCGTCGAGGGCCTTCTGGGCGTTGGGATCGTCCTGCTTGAGCAGGGTCTCGCTGCGTTGGCAGGCCGCGCGCAATTGCGGTACGCCACAGTAGCGGGTGGCGCCATGGAGGCGATGGACCCGCTCGATCAGCCCGTTGTTGTCATGGGCTTCACGGGCTGCGCGAATCGCTTCGCGGTCGGCATCCAGCGAGGCCAGCAGCATCGCCAGCATATCGGCGGCGAGGTCGGCCTTGCCGGCGGCCAGGCGCAGGCCTTCGTCCGGATCGAGGACCAGCAGGTCGCTGCCGCTGTTCCAGACTTCGCTGCTGCGCTCCTGGCCCTGGTTGCGCAGGGCCAGGCCGGTCCACTTCAGCACCACCTGGGCCAACTGGCGTTCGCTGATGGGTTTGGTCAGGTAGTCATCCATGCCGCTTTGCAGCAGGGCACGTTTCTCGTTGGCCATGGCATGGGCCGTGAGGGCGACGATCGGCAGCGGCGTGCTCTGCCGTTCGTTTTCCCACTGGCGAATCGCTTCGGTGGTCTGCCGGCCGTCCATGCCGGGCATCTGCACGTCCATCAGCACCAGGTCGAAACGGGCCTGTTGCACGGCATCGATCGCCGAGTAACCGCTTTCCACCGCCACGACCTCGGCTCCCATGTCTTCGAGCAGGGTCTGCACCAGCAGCAGGTTGGCCGGGTTGTCATCCACGCACAGCACCTGGGGCGCACGGCTGCTCAAGGGTTCGATGGGCTCGATGCGCATCGGCCGCGGCGTGATCAGGTCCGAGAGGGCACGGCGCAACTTGCGGGTGCAGGCCGGCTTGGCCTGGAGCTGGCTGTGGGGATTGGGCACCGACAGGTGGAACAGCGTCTGTTCGGTGGTCGGGCAGAGCACCATCACATGGCAGCCGAGGTGTTCCAGGTCCCAGATATGCTGGTTCAGGCGCTCGGGCGGCATGTCCTGGGCGGTGACCCCGAGGACCGCCAGATCGATGGCCTGCTCGGTCTGGTGCGCGCCGGTCACGCCATTGGCGAGGTTCTGCAGGGTGTTGAACGGAATCACTTCCAGCCCGCAATCCTCCAGCTGGTGCTGCAGGGCCTGGCGCGCCAGTTCGTGGTTTTCCAGCACGGCGACGCGCCGGCCGAGCAGCGGCGCGGCGGGCAGGTCTTCGATATCGTCGCGGGTCTTGGGCAGGCTCAGGCTGATCCAGAACTCGGAGCCTTCGCCCGGCGTGCTGTCCACGCCGATTTCGCCGCCCATCTGTTCGATCAGGCGCTTGGAGATCACCAGGCCCAGGCCGGTGCCGCCGGGTTGCCGCGACAGCGAGTTGTCGGCCTGGCTGAAGGCCTGGAACAGCGCCCGCACGTCCTGGCTCGACAGGCCGATGCCGGTGTCCTGCACGCTGATGCGCAATTGCACGCTGTCCTCGTGTTCTTCCTCGAGCATGGCCCGGGCGACGATGGTGCCTTCGCGGGTGAACTTGATCGCGTTGCTCACCAGGTTGGTGAGGATCTGCTTGAGTCGCAGCGGATCGCCGATCAACGACAGCGGCGTATCGCGGTAGACCAGGCTGACCAGTTCCAGCTGCTTGGCGTGGGCGGCCGGGGCGAGGATGGTCAGGGTATCCTGCAACAGGTCGCGCAGGTTGAACGGGATACTGTCGAGGACCAGCTTGCCGGCTTCGATTTTCGAGAAGTCGAGGATCTCGTTGATTATCCCCAACAGGCTGTCGGCGGATTTCTCGATGGTGCCCAGGTAGTCCAGCTGGCGCGGGGTCAGCTCGCTTTTCTGCAACAGGTGGGTGAAACCGAGGATGCCATTGAGCGGCGTACGGATTTCGTGGCTCATGTTGGCGAGGAATTCGGACTTGATCCGGCTGGCTTCCAGCGCTTCCTTGCGGGCCAGGTCCAGCTCGATGTTCTGGATCTCGATGGTCTCCAGGTTCTGCCGGACGTCCTCGGTGGCCTGGTCGATGCTGTGCTGCAATTCTTCCTGGGCGTTCTGCAGGGTTTCGGCCATGCGGTTGATGCCCGAGGCCAGTTCGTCCAGCTCCTGGCTGCCGAGGGGCGGCAGGCGGGTTTCCAGGTTGCCGTCCTTGAGCTGGGCCACGGCCAGCTTGATCTTGCTGATCGGCGTATTGATGGTGCGGCTCATGCGCACGGCCAGCAGCGCGGTGCCGAGCAGGCCCGTGGCGATCAGCAGCAGGCTGGCGAACAGGCTGCGATAGCCGCGCAGCAACATGCCATTGTGGGACAGCTCCAGCTCGACCCAACCGAGCAGCCGGTCTGCTTCGTCGGGGAGCGGTTCGCCGGCCATGTTGCGGTGCCGGCCGAAGACCGGCAGCAGGTAGCGGGTCGCGTCATTGCCGCTGCGTTGCAGCATATGGCTGCTGTTGCCGGTGGGCGGCTGGTTGAGCATGCTGGGGCCGGCATGGGCCAGCTGTTCGCGGTTGGCACCGAGGAACGATACGGCGCGTACGTCGGTCTGTTCCAGCGCCTGGGTGGCGACGCGCTCCAGTTGCTCGCTGTCATTGCGGCCCAGCGCCGGAGCCACCAGCGGGGCCAGTTGTTCGGCGATCATTTCCCCGCGTTGCAGCAACTGGGTTTGCAGGTCCGATTGTTGCAGCCAGGTGAAATAGCCGCCCAGCACCAGGGCCATCAGTGTGGTCGGCAACAGGGTGAGCAGCAGGACGCGGCCTTTGATGCCCAGGTTTTTAAGCACGCAATTCTCTCCATCAGATACGGCGTCCGGCAGACACGGCGATCTTCGATTCTTGGCGCGCGCTTCCTGCGCCCGCTCCACCTGCGCAGTGTAGGGGAGCCTCAAACCACAAGCCACAGGCCGGCACGTTAAGCTTATAGCTGAAGCGAATAACATCCGCACTTTGCGTGATATGGGCCGCAGGCGTTTGCCGGTATGATAGTCGCCCCCGCAGTCTGGATTGCGAATACGCCATGACCTTGCAGTACCCTACTATCGCCGATTGCATCGGCAACACGCCCCTGGTTCGCCTGCAACGCTTGCCCGGAGCGACCAGCAACACCCTGCTGCTCAAGCTTGAAGGGAACAATCCTGCGGGGTCCGTGAAGGATCGTCCGGCACTGTCGATGATCACCCGTGCCGAGTTGCGCGGGCAGATCCAGGCCGGCGACACGCTGATCGAAGCGACTTCGGGCAATACCGGGATCGCCCTGGCCATGGCCGCGGCGATCAAGGGCTACAGGATGATCCTGATCATGCCCGACAACTCCACCGCCGAACGCAAGGCGGCGATGACCGCCTATGGCGCCGAGCTGATCCTGGTCAGCCGCGAAGAAGGCATGGAAGGGGCCCGTGACCTGGCCGAGCGGATGCAGGCCGAAGGCCGTGGCAAGGTGCTCGACCAGTTCGCCAACGGTGACAACCCCGAGGCGCACTACACCAGCACCGGCCCGGAAATCTGGCGGCAGACCCAGGGCACCATCACTCATTTCGTCAGTTCCATGGGCACCACCGGGACCATCATGGGCGTGTCGCGCTATCTCAAGGAGCAGAGCCCGGACGTGCAGATCGTCGGCCTGCAACCGATGGAAGGCGCGTCGATTCCCGGCATCCGCCGCTGGCCCCACGAATACCTGCCGAAGATTTTCCAGGCCGAACGGGTCGACCGCATCGTCGACATGGGCCAGGAGGAAGCCGAGGACGTGATGCGTCGCCTGGCCCGCGAGGAAGGGATTTTCTGCGGTGTGTCTTCGGGCGGTGCGGTGGCGGCGATGTTGCGCCTGTCCCGGGAAGTCGAGAACGCGGTGATGGTCGCGATCATCTGTGACCGCGGCGACCGCTACCTGTCGACCGGCATCTACGACGCGCCCAACTGATGGCCAAGCATGAGAGAGGCCTGCGCTTCCAACCGAGTGGCGGCAGCCGGGCCCCGCAAGTGCCTGTGGGCAAGAAGCAACGCCTGACGATCGAGCGGCTGGCCAACGATGGCCGCGGGATCGCGTTTATCGAAGGCCGTACCTGGTTTGTCGCCGGCGCCCTCGCCGGTGAAGAGGTCGAGGCCCGTGTTCTGGGGGCCCATGGCAAGGTGGTCGAGGCTCGTACCGAACGGGTATTGCTCGCCAGCGAGCGGCGGCGCCCGGCCCCTTGCGCCCATGCGGGGCGTTGCGGTGGCTGCAGCGTGCAACATATGCCCCATGATGACCAACTGGCCCTGAAACAGCGCATGCTCGCCGAGCAGCTGTCGCGGGTGGCCGGTGTCGAGCCCGAGGCGTGGGCGGCGCCCCTGACCGGTCCGGAGTTCGGCTATCGCCGCCGGGCGCGGGTGGCGGTGCGCTGGGATGCCAAGGCGAAAAAACTCGAGGTGGGTTTCCGTGCGGCCTCCAGCCAGGACATCGTCGGTATCGACGATTGCCCGGTGCTGGTACAGGCCTTGCAGCCGATCATGAGCGGCTTGCCGGCAATGCTCCGGCGCCTGGGCAAACCCCAGGCTCTGGGGCATGTCGAGTTGTTCAGCGGTTCGGCGCTGGCGGTGTTGTTGCGGCATATGTCGCCGTTGTCGGCCGATGACCTGCAGGTCCTGCAAGGCTTTTGCGCAGAGCATGGCGCCCAGCTCTGGCTGCATGGCGAGGACGGTCCGCAGCCGGTCGATCCGACGCAGTCCCTGGGCTACCGCCTGGAAGCGTGGGACTTGGAACTGGCGTATCGGCCGGGGGATTTTGTCCAGGTCAATGCCGGGGTCAATGAAGCGATGGTGGCCCAGGCGCTCGACTGGCTGCAACCGACGGCTGGCGAGCGGGTGCTTGACCTGTTCTGCGGGCTGGGCAACTTTGCCTTGCCGCTGGCCCGTCAGGTCCGCGAAGTGGTGGCGGTGGAGGGCGTGCAGACCATGGTCGAGCGGGCCGCGGCCAATGCCGCTAGCAACAATCTGCATAACGTGGCTTTTTTTCAGGCCGATTTATCCCAGCCCCTGAGCGATGCCGGCTGGGCCAAAGCAGGCTTTTCTGCGGTACTCTTGGACCCACCACGTGACGGTGCTTTCGAGGTGGTGGGCAAGCTCGCCGCATTGGGTGCCGAACGGTTGGTGTATGTGTCGTGCAACCCGGCAACCCTGGCGCGCGACACGGTCGAATTGATCAAGCAGGGCTACCGGTTAAAACGTGCCGGGATCCTCGATATGTTTCCGCAGACCGCGCATGTCGAGGCCATGGCGTTATTTGAAGCGAGCTAGGATGCTCGTCTAGTCCGACTGGCCGCCTCCTTATTCCGACCAGCCTTGCCGGAATGCGGGGGCGATGAACGGCCAGCGATTTTGACGCATGAATCTGCGTCGTAGGGAAGGTAAGCAAGATGGTACAGGTGAGAGCACACCAGCCGATCAACACTGACGGCAGTATCAATCTCGAGGCATGGCTCGATCATACGGTCAGCGTCGACCTGGCGCTGGATCGTGAAGCCTTGAAGGAAGCCTGCGAATACGCACGGCTTGCCGAACAACAGACCAACGCGGCCCAGAACCTGTGGCCCGAAGGCGGTTCCAGTTTCAGCACCGGCCTGGAGATCGCCGAGATCCTCGCCGACCTCAAGCTCGACCAGGACTCCCTGGTCGCGGCCGTGCTGTACCGTGGCGTGCGCGAAGGGCAGATCGCCCTGCCGGCGGTCAGTCAGAAATTCGGCCCGGTGGTGGCCAAGCTGATCGACGGCGTGCTGCGCATGGCCGCGATCAGCGCCAGCCTCAGTCCGCGCCAGTCCCAGGTCCTCGGCACCCAGGTGCAGGTGGAAAACCTGCGCAAGATGCTGGTGGCGATGGTCGACGACGTGCGTGTCGCGCTGATCAAGCTGGCCGAGCGCACCTGTGCCATTCGTGCGGTCAAGAACGCCGACGACGAGAAGCGCAACCGGGTGGCCCGCGAGGTGTTCGACATCTACGCGCCGCTGGCCCATCGCCTGGGTATCGGTCATATCAAGTGGGAGCTGGAGGACCTGTCCTTCCGCTACCTGGAGCCCGACCAGTACAAGCAGATCGCCAAGTTGCTGCATGAGCGGCGACTGGATCGCGAGCGTTTCATCAGCGACGTGATGAGCCAGCTGGAAAATGAACTGCTGGCCACCGGGGTCAAGGCCGATATCAGCGGCCGGGCCAAGCACATCTATTCGATCTGGCGCAAAATGCAGCGCAAGGGCCTGGAGTTCAGCCAGATCTACGATGTGCGCGCCGTGCGTGTGCTGGTGCCGGAAATGCGCGACTGCTACACCGCGCTGGGGATCGTCCACACCCTGTGGCGGCATATCCCGAAAGAGTTCGACGACTACATCGCCAACCCCAAGGAGAACGGCTACCGCTCGTTGCACACGGCGGTGATCGGTCCGGAAGGCAAGGTGCTGGAAGTGCAGATCCGCACCCACGCCATGCACGAAGAGGCCGAGCTGGGGGTTTGCGCGCACTGGAAGTACAAGGGCACCGACGTCAAGTCCGGTTCCAATCACTACGAAGAGAAAATCTCCTGGTTGCGCCAGGTGCTGGAATGGCACGAGGAGCTGGGCGATATCGGTGGCCTGGCGGAGCAGTTGCGGGTCGATATCGAGCCGGACCGGGTCTATATCTTCACCCCGGACGGCCATGCCATCGACTTGCCCAAGGGCGCGACGCCGCTGGACTTCGCCTATCGGGTGCACACCGAGATCGGTCACAACTGCCGTGGCGCGAAGATCAACGGGCGGATCGTCCCGCTCAACTACAGCCTGCAGACCGGCGAGCAGGTGGAGATCATCACCAGCAAGCACGGCACGCCGAGCCGTGACTGGCTGAACTCGAACCTGGGGTATGTCACCACCTCCCGGGCGCGGGCGAAGATCGTCCACTGGTTCAAGCTGCAGGCCCGTGACCAGAACGTCGCCGCCGGCAAGACCCTGCTCGAACGCGAGCTGACCCGTCTTGGCCTGCCGCAGGTGGACTTCGACAAGCTGGCCGACAAGGCCAACATGAAAACCGCCGAGGATATGTTCGCCGCCCTCGGTGCCGGCGACCTGCGTCTGGCGCAACTGGTCAACCAGGCCCAGCAACTGGTCGAGCCGGAGCGCGGCAACGAACAACTGGAACTGATCCCGCGCAAGGCCACCGGCTACAAGCCCGGCAAGCGCGGCGATATCCAGATCCAGGGCGTCGGCAACCTGATGACCCAGATGGCCGGCTGCTGCCAGCCGCTGCCGGGGGATGCCATCGTCGGCTATATCACCCAGGGCCGTGGTGTGAGCATCCACCGCCAGGACTG
Source organism: Pseudomonas sp. Mn2068 (assembly GCF_049319725.1). Taxonomy (NCBI): domain Bacteria; kingdom Pseudomonadati; phylum Pseudomonadota; class Gammaproteobacteria; order Pseudomonadales; family Pseudomonadaceae; genus Pseudomonas; species Pseudomonas sp. Mn2068. The sequence goes on from NZ_JBMOUG010000017.1 coordinate 58,048, forward strand.
TGCCTCGGTGCTGCAACTGAGCGGGCGCGAGCCGGAGCGGATCATCCAGGTCAGCTGGGGGCCGGTGCCGGTGTCGACCTATCCGGTGGATATCGTGATCCGTGCCTACGACCGTTCCGGTCTGCTGCGTGACGTGTCCCAGGTGCTGCTCAACGAGCGCATCAACGTGCTGGCGGTCAACACCCGCTCGAACAAGGAGGACAACACCGCGTTGATGTCCCTGACCATCGAGATTCCGGGGCTGGACGCGTTGGGGCGGTTGCTGGGGCGGATTTCCCAGTTGCCGAATATCATCGAGACCCGACGCAATCGCACCCCTTGATGATGGCGGGGGTGTAGTGGGCTTGTGTGTGGGAGGCCGAAGGGGGCCTTGAGGTCGCCAAGAGCTTCGCGGGCAAGCCCGCTCCCACCGGGCTTTGTGGGAGGGGGCTTGCCCCCGAAGAGGCCCTTGAAGTCGACATGAGCTGACAAGCGGAGCGCCGCCCGGCACGGCCCCTACAAGGTTTGCGCTGTTTCCAGCGTGTGACAGAAACGAACGGGACAACCGATGTACAGCCTCCAAGACCTGCTTCACCTGATGGCCCGCTTGCGCGACCCGCAATACGGCTGCCCGTGGGATATCAAGCAAAGCTACGCGACGATTGTTCCCTACACGCTGGAGGAAGCCTACGAGGTGGCCGATGCCATCGAGCGCGGCGACTTCGAGCACCTGCAGGGCGAACTGGGCGACCTGCTTTTCCAGGTGGTCTACTACAGCCAGCTGGCCCGTGAAGAAGGGCGCTTCGAATTTGATGGCGTGGTCGACAGCATCACCCGCAAGCTGATTCGCCGACACCCCCATGTTTTCCCCACCGGCGATCTCTATGCCCCCGTCGACCTGCCGCGCCTCAGCGAAGAACAGGTCAAGCTGCGCTGGGAGCAGATCAAGGCCGAGGAGCGTGCGGAAAACCACCGCGCGCCCGAGCAGTTGTCCCTGCTCGACGATGTCCCCGCGGCCCTGCCGGCCTTGTCCCGGGCGGCCAAGTTGCAGAAGCGCGCGGCCCAGGTCGGCTTTGACTGGCCGGCCGCCCTGCCGGTGGTGGACAAGGTCCGCGAGGAGCTGGATGAGGTGCTCGAGGCCATGGTCGACAACGACCCGGCGGCCATCGCCGATGAGATCGGCGACCTGTTGTTCAGTGTGGTCAACCTGGCCCGTCACCTCCAGGTCGACCCGGAAAATGCCCTGCGTGGCGCCAACGGCAAATTCGACAGGCGCTTCCGATTTGTCGAACAGGCATTGCGCGACACCCACCGTCCCATGGAAGATTGCACCCTCGAAGAGTTGGACGCCTTGTGGGGCGAAGCCAAACGTCAGGAAAAGAATGCACCCAGCTGCGGCTGAGTCGTTGACCCAAGTGAGTAAGCACCATGAGCCTTTCCCTTCGCGACCAGTTGCTCAAAGCAGGTCTGGTCAATCAAAAGCAGGCCAAGCAGGTCAGCAAAGACAAACAGAAACAGCAACGGTTGGTCCATAAAGGCCAGGCCGAGGTTGACGACACCCAGGCCCGCCTGGCCCAGGAAGCGCAGGCCGAGAAGGTCAAGCGCGACCAGGAACTGAACCGCCAGCAGCAGGAGAAAGCCGAGGCCAAGGCGCGGGCGGCCCAGGTCAAGCAATTGATCGAAACCTCGCGCCTGCCCAAGCTGACCACCGAGGACTACTACAACTTCGTCGACGACAAGAAGGTCAAGCGCTTGTCGGTCAACACGCTGATGCGCAACAAGCTCAGCAATGGCTCCCTGGCGATCGTGCACCACGGCGGCGGTTATGAAGTGATTCCCCGTGAAGCGGCGCTGAAGATCCAGGAGCGGGCTCCCGAGCGGATCGTCCAGCTCAATATCCTCACCGAGAGCCAGGTGCCGGACGAGGACGATCCATACGCGGCCTACCAGATCCCTGACGATCTGATGTGGTAAGCCCCTGGCGGCACCCCTGAAACGACAAACCCCGCTCGAAAGGCGGGGTTTGTGCTTGTGGGTCATCGCCGGCTGCGTGGGCCGGGGGCGCCCAGGGTGCTCAAGACTTCAGGAGCTTTGTGCCTGGCGTTTCATCTCGAGGGTTTCCAGCTCGTTCTTGTAATTATGAGCATCGGCCTCGTTGTGAAACATGCCTACCAGCAGGTCCTGTTGGTGTACATCCCAGATTCGAATGCCATTGGCTACGCCTTCATGGGACATATGTGCATCATCGCGTTCGGTCACTTTTACGGTCATCTGCAAGCTCCAGTCTCTGTTGAACTGCGGCAACGCGTCGCAGGCCTCTTTTATATGATTCATTAGCCTCCTACGTAAATCGTTCGCAGAAGAAATTCACCGTTGCAAAAACTGCAGTAATCGACAAAGGCCCGGATTCGTTGGGGATGAGGCGATTTCTGCGGAGTTTCCTGACAAAAGTTTCATGTTCGATGGGATGCAAAGCGCGGATTAGAGCGATGCCTGACGGTGATTCGCCCAGCCGGCGGTGAGCGCACGAAAGCAGTCGGCGATCCGTCAGGGCGCTTTCCACTTTCCGACGTTCTGTGGTAAATACCTCGCCTCGGATTTCCAGCCAGGTGGCTGGAACCATGGATAAAAGAAGTTCGGCATGGAAGCCACAGTCAATACCTGCGCTCGCTCGACAGCGTCCTGCTGCCCCTGCGGCGCTCTCCCGATCTCTCTTCCCGCCAGACGACAGGCCTGACCTGATTCGTGGGGAAAGTCGTGCCTCGGGTTCTGTGTTTTCCATGCTTTCGAACTTTTGCCGTCGGCCTGGTTGTGCCAGGAGACAGGTTCTTTCCGCTCGACCGGAAAAGCCGTGGACAGGAAATCAAACCAAAAGGAGCAAAAGCATGAAGATGTTCAAGTCTGTTATTTCGGTACTGGCCCTGGCCACGCTGACCGCCGGATCGGCCTTTGCCGGTCCTCCGGTAGCGGTCACCTTCAAGAACCTGGGCACGACCGATGCGGCGTACACGATCATCACCAGTAACGAAGCCAGCACCAACGTCAACGCGGTGCCAAAGCCCGTGGCGACGGTCCGTGCGGGCGGGGCCGATACCTATACCGTGCAAAGCAATATTTCGCCCAATGCCAACTACGCCAACCTGCGTTACACCATGGGCGGCAAGACCTGCACCTTCCTGGCGACCTACGTAGGGACCCTGGGCCCGTTGGGCTCGATCATTCCCAAGTGGAACAACACCGCGACTCCGAGTGGCGGCGCGGTCTGTACCGCGAAAGTGACCTCGACCAACATCTCGACCTATTCGTGGACGGTTGAATTCACGATGAAGTAAGGCCATGACGGGCCTCGCAGGGTCATGCCGTGCGAGGTTCGTGGTCCTGCCGTTCATCGTGGGACCTTACAGTTTCCCCGGCGGTTGCCGATAACGATTGATGGGCCAGGGATTCGGGAGTGGCCACTAACAGGGAGGACGTCATCTTGGTAGGTTCAATCAATTCGAATTCAGTATCCGGCGCGCAGGTTTCCGGCGTGGCCGCGACTCCGGGCGAGCCGCTCGCCAAGGCCGGCTCCACGGCGCCAAGTCCCGCAGCCGAGCCTGCGAAAGACACCAGCAGCATTTCCTCGCTCTCCCGTCAGTTGAGCGAAAGCGCCGCGCGTGCGGCGGCGCGGGATGCGAGCCTGAGCAGGAAGGAGCTGGGGGCCAAGGCCAACGAGCTGTTGGGCAAGATTTCCGGCGATGGTTATTTTGCCAATAAGGCGGCCAATGATGCCGAGGTTCCCGATACCCAGGATCCTAACTTGCTGGCACGTGCCCGCAATGCCACGGATTTTGTCAATGGCAGCGGGAAGAACCCCTTCGCCGGTATGTCGAAAGACCAGCTTTCGTTGATCATCTACGACGATAGCGGCAATTTCACCGCAAACGAGCGGCGGGCGGCCTGGAGCGAATCATCGGACCAGGAATATGCCTGGCGGCAGAAAGTCGTGGCCAGTTCGATCGCCGAGTACGACGGAACGGGCAAGCTGAGCAAGTTCTTCACCGCGGCGCTGGAGCATTACAAGGACCTGCCCGCGATCGAGCAGGCCCAGTACCCGAACAGCTACGAGGCGAAGTTGCAGGCCTGGATAGCCCTCGACTTCAACTACAAGACCCACACCGCCGAAGGCCAGGGCAGTGCGCAGGATGTGATGGACAAGGTCCTGGGTCTCGACAAGCAGACTTTCGATGAAAGTGGATCGGGTGCCGCTGTCTGAGCCGATGTGGCATCGCCCATGAAAAAGCCCCGCATCAGGCGGGGCTTTTTTGTTGCCGTGGAGGGTATCAGCTGCCTTTGACAGCCTTGCCGTCGACGGTACCGTCCTGGAGCATGATGTTGTACTCCTTGCCGTCGGTTTCGACCTGGCGCAGGGCAACCAGGATGTAGCCCCAGTCCTTGGCGAACCACATTTGCGTGATGCGCTTGCTCTGTGTCGGGTCGCGGACGCGCTCGACCTTGATCGCGTCGATCGTGCCGGCCTTGGTCTGGACCTTTTCCGGGCCGATCACGCGGAAGTCGTAGGTGTCGGTATCGGTGCCTTCGGCCACCCGGTAGCTCATGCTTTTCTTGCCAGCGGCGACATCACGCTGCAGGGCCAGCTGATAGGTCGACTTGTCGAGCATGCCGCTTTCGAGGGGCAGGTTGACCGAATCCTTGCCTTCGAAGCCGGTGACCTTGTTGGTCGCCCAGTCGAAGTCCAGATTGATCTTCTTGGCCTTGCCCAGCCCACCACGTTCGAAGGTGTAGGTCTGTGGCAGCAGCTTGTCCTTCTCGAGGCGCAGGGTGCTTTCCTCGGTCAGGCTGGCGATCATCATGGAAGCCTTGAAATTCAGGGTCCAGCTGCCATTGTCGTTTTTCGTCAGGCTACGTTCGGCCGAACCGCTCATGGGGAGCTGTTTCCAGTCGGCGGTGTAACTGGCGGAGAAAGGCTGAAGATCCGCCGCCTGCACAACCGGCAAGGCAAGCAGAGTAAGAGCGAAGAGCAGGGCGCGACGCATAAAATCTCCTAGGTTCGAATCGAATGGCCGCTGGCCGCGAGTAATTGACCGTCCAATAAAGCACCCCGGTCGCCAAGGCTCAAGCGCCCTTCGGCGAACCAGCGTACCGCCAGCGGGTAAATCCTGTGTTCCTGGGTATGAACCCGTTGCGCCAGACTCTGCGCCGAATCATCAGACTCTACCGTAACCACAGCCTGTACGACCAGAGGGCCGCCGTCGAGTTCCTCGGTGACGAAGTGCACGCTGCAGCCGTGTTCGGCATCGCCGGCGTCCAGCGCCCGCTGATGGGTGTGCAGGCCTTTGTACTTGGGCAGGAGCGAGGGGTGGATATTGAGCAGGCGTCCCTGGTAGTGCCGGACGAAATCCGCGCTGAGGATGCGCATGAAGCCTGCCAGGACCACCAGTTGCGGGTTGAAGGCGTCGATCAGTTCGATCAGGGCGGCATCGAAGGCTTCGCGGCCTTCGAAGGCCTTGTGATCCAGGGAGCGGGTGTCGATACCCGCATCCCTGGCGCGTTGCAGGCCGTAGGCATCGGCGCGGTTGGAGATCACCGCGGCGATGCGGGCCGGGTTGCCCCCGGTCCGTACGTCATCGATCAGGGCCTGCAAGTTGCTGCCGGTGCCCGACAGCAACACCACGACGTTACAGGTCGAGGTTATCGGCTCGGACATCAGTGAGCCTTGAGGTTCTTCAGCTCGACCTGAGCAGCGCCTTCGGCGGCAGTGGCGATCTGGCCGATGACCCATGGCTGTTCGCCGGCTTCACGCAGGACCTTCAGGGCGGTTTCAACGTGTTCCTGGGCGACGCAGATGACCATGCCGACGCCGCAGTTCAGCACGCGGTGCATTTCGGTTTCGTCGACGTTGCCTTTTTCCTGCAGCCAGTCGAAGACCGCCGGACGCTGCCAGCTGGCCACGTCGACCACGGCCTGGGCGCCTTTTGGCAGGACGCGCGGGATGTTGTCCAGCAGGCCGCCGCCGGTGATGTGGGCCATGGCCTTGACCGCGCCGGTGTCCTTGATCAGCTTGAGCAATGGCTTGACGTAGATCCGGGTTGGCGCCATCAGCAGGTCGGCCAGCGGCTTGCCGTCGAGCTGGGTGTTTTCGATGTCGGCACCGGAGACTTCGATGATCTTGCGGATCAGCGAGTAGCCGTTTGAGTGCGGGCCGGACGATGGCAGGGCGAGCAGGGCGTCCCCGGTGGCGACTTTCGAGCCGTCGATGATCTCGGCTTTTTCCACGACGCCGACGCAGAAGCCGGCCAGGTCGTAGTCTTCGCCTTCGTACATGCCCGGCATTTCAGCGGTTTCGCCGCCGACCAGGGAGCAGCCGGACAGTTCGCAACCGGCGCCGATGCCGGTGACCACCTGGGCGGCGGTATCGACGTTGAGCTTGCCGGTGGCGTAGTAGTCGAGGAAGAACAGCGGCTCGGCGCCGCAGACCACCAGGTCATTCACGCACATGGCGACCAGGTCGATGCCGATGCTGTCGTGCTTGTTCAGGTTCAGAGCCAGGCGCAGCTTGGTGCCGACACCGTCGGTGCCGGAGACCAGGACCGGCTGCTTGTAACCGGCCGGGATCTCGCAGAGGGCGCCAAAACCGCCCAGGCCGCCCATGACTTCCGGGCGCGCAGTGCGCTTGGCCACGCTCTTGATGCGTTCGACCAATGCTTCACCGGCGTCGATGTCTACACCGGCGTCCTTGTAGCTCAGGGAGGGTTGCTTGCTCATGATCCAGGCCTTTAGGGGGGATTCAGGGGTATCGACCGGGAGCGACGGGACCACGGGAAGGAACGGCACAAGTCGTTCTTTCCGGGTGTCCGGTCATTGCCGGTCTGCGAAGGCGCGCGATTTTATCAGGCTTGAGCAGCAGCGGCCATCCTCGGGCCGACGGGCAGGGCGATATCCGTTAAAAAATCCCTGAACGGTGGCGCTGGCCGCATCGGGCACGGCTGTATAAGGTATAGCTTTATCAATCGCTGTCTTTATGACGGCGGAAAAACTTTCAATGCCGGTATGAATGATGGCACTGCGCTGTGGTCACACGCCTGTCCCTTTGTATTCATTCGGTCTTTCACGCCGTTTTCTGCCTGTCGGGAATTTTCCATGCGTTTGTTCAAATTACTGAGTGTCGGTTGTCTTTCCCTGCTGAGCCTGGCGATTCATGCCGAAACCCTGAACGGCTTGTATCAGGTCCGCGAGCCGGTCAGCAGCCAGACCCCCGATGAGCGTAACCAGGCTACCCAGCGCGCGCTGGAAACCCTGGTGCTGCGCCTCACCGGCGATCCCAAGGCGGCGCAGAGCCCGGGGCTGGCCGAGGTGCGCAAGGATCCGCAGCAGATCATCAGCCAGTACGGCTACGACGCTGGGCCGCCGCAGAGCCTGCAGGTGGATTTCGATCCGGTGAGTACCGATCGCGCCTTGCGTGGTGCCGGGCTGGCCCTGTGGGGCAGCAATCGACCGTCGATTCTCGGCTGGTGGCTGAGCGATTCCACCGAGGGTTCGAGCCTGGTGGGCGATGGGCAGTCGGCCGCCGAACCGCTGCGCCGTGCCGCGCAGCATCGTGGCCTGCCACTGCGCTTGCCCCTGGCCGACCTGGATGAACAGATCGTCGCGACCGCCAAGAACCTCGAAGGCTCCGATTCCTCGCCATTGCATGCGGCGTCCGAGCGTTATGGCGCCGACGCCCTGCTCGCCGTGCACGCCCATCAGAATGGCACGCAGTGGGAGGCGAAATGGCGCCTCTGGCTGGGCGACCAGAAAGAGCAGGGCACGGCCCAGGGCGCGGACACCGCGGCCCTGGCCGATGCCGTGCTGCTGGCGGTGAGCGAGCGCCTGGCTCCGCGCTTTGCCGCCAAGCCCGGCACGGCGACGGAGCAGTTGCTGGAAGTGCAGGGCATGAACCTGGAGCGCTATGCGGCGCTGGGGCATCTGCTCGAACCTTTTGGCGGTCGGCCGCTGAGCGTGGATGGCGACCGGATCGTCTATCAGGTCAGCGGCAGCGCGGAGCAGCTACGGGCACAACTGGGGTTGGCGAAGTTGCTGGAGGTTCCGCCAGGCGAAGCGCCGGCGCCTGCGGCGGTCAGCGATCCCGCGGCGACTCCCGCGACTCCCGCGGTGCCGCCGGCACCGACACCGCAGTTGCGTTTCCGCTGGTAGTTCATCTTTCCTTCTATATATAAGGCTGGAATCGTCCATGACCGACACCCGTCGATGGATTTGGCTTGGCGCGGCGATCCTGCTGTGCGTGCTTGTGTACTTGCTGCACCCGATATTGTCGCCATTTCTGGTGGGCATCCTGCTGGCCTACATGTTCGATCCCGTGGTCGACCGGCTGGAGAAGTTCGGCCTGTCGCGGACCTGGGGCGTGGTGGCGGTCTTCGCCCTGTTCAGCCTGATCCTGATGACCCTGTTGCTGGTGCTGGTGCCGATGCTGGCCAAGCAGCTGTTCCGGCTCTATGAGCTGGCGCCACAGATGCTCGACTGGCTGCAGCACACGGCCATGCCCTGGGCGCAGCACAAGTTCGGCCTGGCGGACGGTTTCTGGAAGTTCGACAAGGTCAAGGCCGCCATCAGCGAGCACATGGGCCAGACCACCGATATCGTCGGCGTGGTCCTGTCCCAGGCGACGGCATCGAGCCTGGCGTTGATGGGCTGGCTGGCCAACCTGGTGCTGATCCCGGTGGTGAGCTTCTACCTGCTGCGGGACTGGGACCTGATGATGGCCAAGATCCGCAGCTTGCTGCCGCGTCAGCAGGAGGGGCATATCGTCGCTTTGGCCGATGAATGTCATGGCGTGCTCGGCGCTTTCGTGCGCGGCCAGTTGCTGGTGATGCTGGCACTCGGGGTGATCTACGCCGGCGGATTGATGCTGGTCGGCCTGGAACTGGGGTTGTTGATCGGCCTGCTCGCCGGCCTGGCGGCCATTGTGCCGTACATGGGATTCGTCATCGGGATTGGTGCGGCGATCATTGCCGGCCTGTTCCAGTTCGGCGGCGACCTGTATCCAATGATCGGCATCGTCGCGGTGTTCATGATCGGCCAGGCCCTGGAGGGCATGGTGCTGACGCCGTTGCTGGTGGGCGATCGTATCGGCCTGCATCCGGTCGCGGTGATTTTCGCCATCCTCGCCGGGGGCGAGCTGTTCGGCTTTACCGGTGTGCTGCTGGCGTTGCCCGTGGCGGCGGTGATCATGGTGCTGGTGCGACATGTCCATGACCTGTACAAGGAGTCGGATATGTACGGCGGGCAGGAAGATCCTGACCTCTGACGCGGTTCCCCTGTAGGAGCCGGGCTTGCCCGCGAAGCGTTCAATGGCCCTGTCGGGCCATTGCAGGCAAGCCGCGCTCCCGTGGTGATTTGTGTCATTTTTGACCACGCGGTTATCCCGCTAATCCCATCGGTCAACGCAAACCTTTGATTTTGCTTGTGGTCTGTTGCATTGTGCGCCCGGCGTCACGGGTATAAACTTTGCAAACTTTACACAGAGGCCACTAACGGTTCCCTAGAACTGTTCAGTCAGCATGAAACCGATTCAGCTGCCCCTAGGTGTGCGTCTGCGTGATGACGCTACCTTCATCAACTACTATCCAGGCGCCAATGCCGCTGCACTCGGCTATGTCGAGCGGCTATGCGAAGCCGACGCCGGATGGACCGAAAGCCTGATTTATCTCTGGGGCAAGGACGGCGTGGGGCGTACCCACCTGTTGCAGGCGGCGTGCCTGCGTTTCGAGCAGTTGGGCGAGCCGGCGGTCTACCTGCCGCTGGCCGAGTTGATGGATCGCGGCGTCGAGTTGCTGGATAACCTCGAGCAATACGAACTGGTCTGCCTGGATGACCTGCAAGTGGTCGCCGGGCGAGCGGACTGGGAAGAGGCGCTGTTCCACCTGTTCAACCGCCTGCGCGACAGCGGTCGGCGCCTGCTGATTGCCGCGTCGACCTCGCCGCGTGAATTGCCGGTGAAGCTGGCGGACCTGAAATCGCGCCTGACCCTAGCCCTGATCTTCCAGATGCGTCCCCTCTCCGACGAAGATAAACTGCGTGCTTTGCAACTGCGTGCTTCAAGACGCGGCCTGCACCTGACCGACGAGGTAGGACATTTCATCCTGACCCGTGGTACCCGCAGCATGAGTGCGCTGTTCGAACTGCTCGAGCGTCTCGACCAGGCCTCTTTGCAGGCTCAGCGCAAGCTGACCATTCCCTTCCTGAAAGAAACCCTGGGCTGGTAAACGACAGGTAAAGCCCCTAATATTGCGGGCTGCAAGCGATTTTTCGCCAAATTCCAGACGCCACGAAACCCACGCCAAAAGCATTTTTCTGGCGCGCGCGATCCGTTCGGGTATTAAGTCCTTAGATGTTTTCAGGATGTGAGCGAGTCACATCTTGTCCCATAAAATTTGCAAATGAGGGTGATAGAGGGCATAGTCACGCCTTCTAACAATTCAGCCACGGTCGTGCCCATGCTAAATCGCTTCGCACCCCTCGTGCCTCTCGCACTTGTTACCCTGCTTTTTGGTTGCGCGGCACATACGCCGGTTTCGCAACAGCAGGTAGAAAATTCAGTCAAGGTTGCTTCGGTTTCTGGCGTCAAATCCTCGGCCGTACTGGACGATGAGCTGGCCACCGAGAAAGAGCTCGCCGAGTTCGCCGACAGCAAGCCTTATCAGTTGCCAGTCCTGGCCGACAGCATTCTCGAGCGCGGCATGTCCCTGATCGGCACCCGCTACCGTTTCGGCGGTACCAACGAGAGTTCCGGTTTTGACTGCAGCGGCTTCATCGGTTATCTGTTCCGTGAGGAAGCGGGCCTGGATCTGCCGCGTTCCACCCGTGAGATGATCAACGTGAAGGCGCCTCTGGTTGCTCGCAACAAGCTCAAGCCGGGTGACCTGTTGTTCTTCGCCACCAATGGTCGTCGCGGTCGTGTCAGTCACGCCGGGATCTACCTGGGCGATGACCAGTTCATCCATTCCAGCAGCCGCCGCAGCGGTGGCGTCCGGGTCGATAGCCTGGGCGACAGCTACTGGAGCAAGACCTTCATTGAAGCCAAGCGCGCCCTGGCAATGGCTCCTACCACGGTCACGGCCAGCAACAAGTAATCGTTCGGACGTTTCAGTGCCATCGGCCATCGCTGATGGCCAAATGCCAATCAGCAGGGTTGGCAGGACTGTACAAAAAATGTCCGAAGTTAAAGTGATACTTGAAGTTTGGCCCATAGCCGCTAGAATCCTGACATATTGTTGAGTGTCTGACCGCGCAAGCCTGCTTGCGCGGTTTTGATTTCTTTACGCCACGGCAGAGCAAGCCGCATTCAGTCAGGATTTCTGCACATGTCGACCTCGGCCCGTATCGCCCTTATCGCCCTCACCGCGTTGCTCGGTGCCTGTGCCAGCCATGCGCCGCCGCCGCCCGCGCCGGTGGCCCGTCCGGTGGTCTTCGCGTCCCCGCAACCTTCGTCACCGGAGGCCGAAGACGTCCTGTTCCGGGCATTGGGTCTGGTCGGCACGCCTTATCGCTGGGGCGGCAATACGCCGGATTCGGGTTTCGATTGCAGCGGCCTGATCAGCTATGTGTACCGTGACATGGCGGGTATCAACCTGCCACGCTCGACCCGTGAGATGATCGTGATGCGTGCGCCGAATGTGCCGCAGAATGCCCTGCAGACCGGCGACCTGATCTTTTTCGCGACCAATGGCGGCTCCCAGGTCAGCCACGCGGGGATCTATGTCGGCGAAGGTCGTTTTGTCCATGCGCCCGCCACCGGCGGCACCGTCAAGCTGGACAGCCTGTCCAAGGCCTACTGGCAGCGGGCTTACCTGAATGCCAAGCGCGTGCTGCCGGCCGAACACCTGGCGCGCAATCCCTAATGGCCCTGTACGGCCAGCTCTGCTGGTCAACTTCGGCGCCATAAGCCCCTGTCCCGCGTTGCTGTTCCTGGCCATGGCGGCTATGACTCGTCACAGCGCCTTGGCCAGGAACTTCCGGCATCCGAATGTGAACTGACGAACTGGCCGTACAGGCCTCTGGTCGCTGATTCTGTGAGGTTGTCATGACCGCTCGCACCCTCAAGCTCGACGATGCCCTCTACGGCTACCTGCTGGACGTTTCCCTGCGCGAGACGCCGCTGCTCAAGCGCCTGCGCGATGAAACCCAGGCCTTGCCCATGGCGCGCTGGCAGGTGGCTCCCGAGCAGGGCCAGTTCCTCGCCTTGCTGGTCAGGCTGACCGGCGCCCGGCGCCTGCTCGAGGTCGGCACCTTTACGGGCTACAGCGCCCTGTGCATGGCGTCGGCGCTGCCGGAGGGCGGCTCGTTGCTCTGCTGCGACATTCCCGGCGACTACAATGCCACGGCTTTGCGCTACTGGCAGGAAGCGGGTGTGTCCGGGCGGATCGAGCTGCGCCTGGCACCGGCGCTCGATACCCTGGCCGAACTGGAGCGGCAAGGGCTGGGCGAGACCTTCGACCTCATGTTCATCGACGCCGACAAGGCGAACTATCCGCGTTATCTGGAGAGCGCCTTGCGCCTGTTGCGCAGCGGCGGCCTGGCGATTTTCGACAACACCCTGTGGAGTGGCCGGGTGCTGGAGGTGGATGCGCAAAGCGAGGACACCCGGGCTATCCAGGCATTGAACCTGGCCTTGAAGGACGACTCGCGAGTAGATCTGTCGTTGTTGCCCGTAGGCGATGGCCTGACCCTGTGTCGCAAGCGATAGGCCCCACGTTCAAGTTATTTGTATCGTTGCCGTTACAAGGAGTACCACCCGACAACATGGATGTGACTCATGGGTATCAGTATCCCGGGCAGCTCGTTCGCTTCTCTGCCCTCGTTGGCTGCGAAACCCCTCACCCCCGCTGACGTGCCGGGCCAGTCCGTCACGATTGCGCACGTGGCGCCTACGGCTGCGGAAGAGGCCGAGACCCAGGCGCGGATCAAAGCCAATGTCGATACACGGCTGGCGCAGCTCAATACCCACTCCGAGGCGTTCTTGCAGGCGCAGGAACAACTGGGCGCGGCCACTATCGGCCTGCGCTCGGTGTTCAATGACTTCAAGAGCTCGCTGGGCGAGAACCTGGCAGGCAAGTCCTTCGGTTTTACGGTCGGGGCGGATGGCCTGTTGCGGGTCCTCGATACCCACGGTTCGCTCAGCCATGAAGAGATGGAGCAGCTCAACGGGCTCATGAACAACTCGAGCTCGCTGAAAAATGCCGCCCACCATTACATGAGCAGTGCCATCGATTATGTGAACGAGGACCAGAAGGGGCCTCGCATGCTGGGCGCCACCTATTTCCTCGACAAGGCCAACTTCGGCGGCATCATCGACCTGGGGGCGGTGGCGGCAGACCCGAGGTCGAGGGGCGCGAAGGACGGCTGGCTGACCAGCCAGCTATGGAACAAGGGCATCAGGACGGGAGGCATCCACGAGGTGGTCTGACCTCCCGCCGCAGTCCAGGGCAAGTATTCCCCGGTCGTTCCCGCCCCTGAGGTTGGGTGGCGATGGCTCATTTGCTGGCGGACACCCGCCAGATCTTGTTGCCGACATCGTCCGCCACCAGCAAGCCGCCTTGTTGGTCGATCACGACCCCGACCGGGCGGCCCATGGCGTTTTCATCCTTGTCGAGAAAGCCTGTCAGCACATCCACGGGCTGCCCATTGGGCTTGCCAGCGGCAAAAGGTACGAAGATCACCTTGTAGCCGCTGTGGGGCTTGCGGTTCCAGGAGCCGTGCTGGCCGATAAAGGCACCCTGGGTGAACGGCGCCGGGAGTCTGCTGCCTTCGGCAAAGGTCAGTCCCAGGGACGCCGTATGCGGCCCGACGGCGTAATCCGGGGCGATGGCCTTGGCGATCATCGCCGGGTCCGAAGGCGATACCCGCACATCCACGTGCTGGCCATAGTAGCTGTAGGGCCAGCCATAGAACCCGCCGTCCTTCACCGAGGTGATGTAGTCCGGCACCAGATCGCTGCCGATCTCGTCCCGCTCGTTCACCGCGGTCCACAGTTTGCCGCTCTGTGGCTCCCAGGCCAGGCCGTTGGGATTGCGCAGGCCGGAGGCGAAGATCCGGTGGCTGTGGGTGGCCGGATCGACTTCCCAGATCGCGGCGCGACCTTCTTCCTTGTCCAGGCCGTTTTCGCCGACATTGCTGTTGGAACCGACGGTGACGTAGAGCTTTTTCCCGTCCTGGCTGGCGATGACATTCTTGGTCCAGTGGTGATTGAGGGTGCCGCCAGGCAAGTCGATGACCTTTTCCGGTTGTTCCTTGATCGTGGTTGCGCCGGGCTCGTAGTGGAAGCGCAGCAAGGCATCGGTGTCGGCGACATACAGGTCATTGCCCACCAGCGTCATGCCGAAGGGCGAGTTGAGTCGCTCGATAAAGGTCGTGCGGGTTTCTGCGACCCCGTCGTGATTGCTGTCGCGCAGCAGGGTGATGCGATTCGCGCTGGGCACTCCGGCCCCGGCCTTGCCCATCACCTTGCCGGTGATCCAGCCCTTGATCCCCTGGCTGTCATCGGGCTTGGGGGGCGAGTTGGTCTCGGCCACCAGCACATCGCCGTTGGGCAGGACATACAACCAGCGTGGATGATCCAGGCCCTCGGCGAAGGCACCTACCTGGGTGCCGGGAGCGGCCACCGGCCTGGTGCCCTGGGGCCAGCCGATGGCGGGTGCGATATTGACCGTGGGAAAGAGGGTCTTGTTCGGTTCCGGGAGCTTGGGCGAGGGACCGGTGCCATCGGACACCGACAGGGTAGAGCTTTCGCCGCAAGCAGCCAATCCGCTGGCGAGCAGAATGATCAGGGCGTGTTTCTGCTGGAACATGCTGAATCTCCGTCGAGGCTTACGCTGGTCTAGAAGTAGAGAAGCGTAGTCGGCGCAGGTTCAATCCTTTTGCTCAGGCCTCCTTGAACAGCAGGGCGATGCCGGGATGGTAGTGGCCGGCTTCGTTGTGCAGCTTGCGGTAGGGGTAGGGGAAGTACCAGGCGACGGCGCAACTGTTGGCTTTTTGCAGGTCGTCGACCATGTCCTGCAGGTCTTCCGGGCTCGGGCTCTGCTGGGGCTTGAATGGCGAGACGAACAGGCAGCCGAGCTTGAGGTGATGGGGATGGCTGACCTTCCTGGCATCGCCGACCGCGTCGAGCAGTGCCGGCATCAGATTCAGGTTGTTGAACCGCGGCCAGCGCTGGTTGGCGCGGATATACACCGAAGCCTCCGACGTGGCGATGTGCAGGTCGCAGCGCCCGTTGCGGTCGTCTTCCTCGGCCTGTTTTTTTGTCTGGAAATGCTCCAGAGTCACCATCTCCGCCGCCCAGGCAGCGGCCGACAGCAGTCCCAGGTTGGCGCGCTCGTTGAACCAGTAGGGCGCCTGGCCGTCACCGAGCACCTGGTTGTAGCGGTCGATGCAATCAAACCAGCGTTCCAGGGCCGGGCGCAGGAATTCCAGTTTCGGGTTGCTGATCGTCAAGCCTTGCATGTTGCTCACCCTTGTTATTGTTGGTTGGGTTATGGCTATTTGATATCACTTCTTGCAGTGTGGCACAAATTCTGGCGCCGGTTTATTGATCCGTGTCGTCTTTCGATCAACGGGGCACTCCTCGGCTTTAATTGACGCTCCACCCCCAACCCTCTAACCTTCGCGGCTTGTTTCAGGTGCTCTGTGGCGATCCGTCGACAGGGTGAAACAGGGAAGCCGGTGAGCCCTTTCGACAGGCGCGATTCCGGCGCTGCCCCCGCAACGGTAAATGAGTCAAGACTGCGCTTTTCGCCACTGTGCCGCGGCATGGGAAGGCGCGCAGTCCCGCGCTTGCGCAGCTCATGAGTCCGGAGACCGGCCTGATCCATCCCACGGCATCACGGCGGGCGATGCCGGACTGCCTCGGCTGTGCTTTTTCCTGCCCCCCGTTTGCCTTATCCAGCCCCAACGGAGAGCTGCCATGAACGAATCCCCCGATCGCGACGAACGTCACCTGGCGCGCATGCTGCGCAAAAAGGCGGTGATCGACGAACGTATCGCCAGTGCCCCCAACGAATGCGGGTTGCTGCTGGTCCTGACCGGCAATGGCAAGGGCAAGAGCAGTTCCGCCTTCGGCATGCTCGCCCGGGCCATGGGCCACGGCATGCAGTGTGGCGTGGTGCAATTTATCAAGGGCCGCAACAGCACCGGTGAAGAGCTGTTCTTCCGGCGTTTCCCCGAGCAGGTGCGGTTCCATGTGATGGGCGAGGGGTTCACCTGGGAAACCCAGGATCGCCAGCGTGATATCGCGGCCGCCGAAGCCGCCTGGGCCGTGTCCCGGGAAATGCTCGGCAATCCGGATATCGGCCTGGTGGTGCTCGATGAGCTGAATATCGCCCTCAAGCACGGTTACCTGGATCTCGACCAGGTACTGAGCGACCTGCAGTCCCGGCCGCCGATGCAGCACGTGCTGGTGACCGGCCGCGGCGCCAGGCAGGAAATGATCGACCTGGCGGACACCGTGACCGAAATGGGCCTGCTCAAGCACGCGTTCCAGGCCGGGATCAAGGCGCAGAAAGGCATCGAATTATGAGTCAGCCGCGTCATTGCCCGGCGGTGCTGATCGCCGCGCCGGCTTCCGGCCAGGGCAAGACCACGGTGACGGCGGCCCTGGCGCGCCTGCACCGCAACCAGGGGCGCAAGGTCCGGGTGTTCAAGTGTGGCCCGGACTTTCTCGATCCGATGATTCATGAGCGGGCCAGTGGCGCGCCGGTGTATCAGCTGGACCTGTGGATGGTCGGCGCCGAGGAAAGTCGTCGCCTGTTGTGGGAGGCGGCGGGTGAAGCCGATCTGATCCTGATCGAAGGGGTCATGGGCCTGTTCGACGGGACGCCGTCCAGCGCCGATCTGGCGCGGCATTTCGGCGTGCCGGTGCTGGCGGTGATCGACGGCACGGCCATGGCGCAGACCTTTGGGGCCCTGGCCCTGGGCCTCGCGCGTTATCAACCGGACCTGCCGTTTGCCGGGGTGCTGGCCAATCGCGTGGGCACCCTGCGCCATGCGCAACTGCTCGAAGGCAGCCTGACCGAAGGCCTGCGCTGGTACGGTGCGCTCTCCCGGGAGACCGGGATCGAGCTGCCGAGCCGCCACCTCGGGTTGGTCCAGGCCAGCGAATTGAACGACCTCGACCGGCGCCTCGACGCCGCGGCCGAGGCCCTGGGGGGCAGTTGCGAAGTCGCGCTGCCGCCTCCGGTCGAATTCGCCGCACCGACACCGGTTGCTGCCGAGCCGCTGTTGGCTGGCGTGCGGATTGCGGTCGCCCATGACGAAGCCTTTGCATTCATCTACGGCGCCAACCTCGACCTGCTGCGGGCGATGGGCGCCGAGTTGCGCTTCTTCTCGCCGATTCACGATACCGGCTTGCCGGACGCCGACAGTCTTTACCTGCCGGGTGGCTACCCGGAATTGCATCACCTGGCCCTGGCCGGCAACCGCGGCATGCTCACGGCGATCCGCGAGCACCATGCCGCGGGCAAGCCCTTGCTCGCCGAGTGCGGCGGGATGCTCTACCTGCTCGATGCGCTGATCGATGTCGACGGTCAACGCGCCGAGTTGCTGGGCCTGCTGGCGGGGGAGGCGGTGATGCAGAAACGCCTGGCGGCCCTGGCCCTGCAGGCGGTGGAGTTGCCGGAAGGCTTGCTGCGCGGACATACCTATCACCATTCGCTGACCACCACCGAACGGGCACCGATTGCCCGCGGTTTGAGCCCCAATGGCGGGCGCGGCGCGGAAGCGGTGTATCGCGAGGGACGCATGACCGCCTCCTACGTGCACTTCTACTTCCCGTCCAATCCAGGGGCGGTTGCCGCGTTGCTGGCACCTGATGCCGCGATCAATTCTGCCAAGGCCGGCGCTCTTCCAATGGGAGCGGGTTTGCCGGATCGCCGGACCGCCGCGAACAGGCCATGACAGACAACACATTCTCTATTGAAGAGCGAAATGCAATCTACCGCGCCATCGCCGAGCGCCGTGACATGCGCCACTTCGTCGGTGGCACGGTGCCCCCGCAACTCCTGGCGCGCCTGCTGGAAGCCGCGCACCAGGCACCGAGTGTCGGCTTGATGCAGCCATGGCGGTTTATCCGGATCAGCGACCGCGAACTGCGTGGGCGGATCCGGCAACTGGTCGAAGAGGAACGGATCCGCACCGCCGAAGCCCTGGGCGAGCGCTCCGATGAATTCATGAAGTTGAAGGTCGAGGGGATCAACGACTGCGCCGAAGTGTTGGTGGCAGCGCTGATGGACGATCGCGAACGGCATATCTTCGGACGCCGGACCTTGCCGGAGATGGACATGGCGTCCCTGTCCTGCGCGATCCAGAACCTCTGGCTGGCCTCGCGCGCGGAAGGCCTGGGCATGGGCTGGGTATCGCTGTTCGAGCCGCAGGCGCTGGCGGAACTGCTAGGTTTACCGGCGGGGGCCAAGCCGCTGGCGGTGTTGTGCCTGGGGCCGGTCAAGGAATTCTATCCGGCGCCGATGCTGGTGCTGGAAGGCTGGGCGCAACAGCGCCCCTTGAGTGAATTGTTGTACGAAAATTATTGGGGAGTGAGTCAATGAGTGTGGCGTTGTTGAGTGTCGCCGGGGTTGCGCTGGATGCGCTGCTGGGCGAGCCCAAACGCTGGCATCCGCTGGTGGCGTTCGGCCGAATCGCCGATCGCATCGAGCAACGTTTCAACGCCGGTGGCCGCGGCTGGCGCAGCCATGGCGTGACCGCCTGGGTGCTGGCCGTGGTGCCGCTGACACTGTTGGCCACGGCCTTGTCCTGGGCGCCTTATATCGGCTGGGTGATTGAAATCCTGTTTCTCTATTGTGCCCTCGGCATGCGCAGCCTGGGCGAGCACGTGGCCCCTGTGGCCCAGGCGCTGCGTGGCGGCAATCTGGAGTTGGCCCGCGAGCGCGTGGGCTACCTGGTCAGTCGCCAGACCTCTGAGCTGGATGAGACCGCCGTGGCCCGCGCGGCAACCGAGTCGGTGCTGGAGAACGGCAGCGATGCGGTCTTCGCCGCACTGTTCTGGTTTGCCGTCGCCGGTGTGCCCGGTGTGGTGCTGTACCGCCTGAGCAACACCCTCGATGCCATGTGGGGCTATCGTAACGAGCGCTTCGAGCGGTTCGGCTGGGCGGCGGCGAAGATCGACGACCTGCTCAACTATATTCCCGCCCGACTGGTGGCACTGACCTATGCATTGCTGGGCAAGACCCGGCTGGCGCTGAAATGCTGGCGCGACCAGGGCCCGACCTGGGACAGTCCGAATGCCGGGCCGGTGATGGCTGCCGGGGCCGGTGCCCTGGGGGTCGAATTGGGCGGTGCGGCGATCTATCACGGCGAGCTGCACCAGCGCCCGCAACTGGGCGAAGGTCCGGCCGCCGATGCCGATGCGATCGATCGCGGCTGGCAGTTGGTGCAGCGTGGCGTGTGGTTGTGGTTGCTGATTCTCTGTCTGGGAGCTGAGTTTTATGCTTGAGCACGGCGGGCGGTTGCGCAAGGCGGTGGAGCAGTACGGCATTGCCGAGGCCGATTGGCTGGATCTGTCCAGTGGCATCGCGCCGTGGCCCTGGCCGATCCCGCCGATTCCCGAGCGCGCCTGGGCCCGCCTGCCGGAAACCGACGACGGCCTGGAGCAGGCCGCCTGCGCCTACTACGGTGCGCCGCTGGTGCTGCCGGTGCCCGGTTCCCAGGCGGCCATCCAGCTGCTGCCGCGGCTGCGCCGGGTGGGCAAGGTCGGGGTGCTGTCGCCGTGCTACGCCGAACACGCCGAGGCCTGGCGCCGCAACGGCTATATCGTGCGCGAAGTGCTGGAGCATGAAGTCGATTTCTTTATCGACAGCCTCGATGTCCTGGTGGTGGTCAATCCGAACAACCCCACGGGCCTGAGCCTGCCGCCGGAGCAGTTGCTGGAGTGGCATGGCCGGCTGGCCCAGCGCGGCGGCTGGCTGGTGGTGGACGAGGCCTTCATGGACAACACGCCGCAACTGAGCCTGGCGGCGCATACCCACAACGTCGGGTTGATCGTGTTGCGCTCGTTCGGCAAGTTTTTCGGCCTGGCCGGTGTTCGCCTGGGTTTTGTCCTGGCCGAGCGCAAGTTGCTCAAGTTGCTGGCCGAGCAGGTCGGCCCCTGGTCGGTGGCCGGGCCGACCAGGGTGCTGGGGCAGGCTTGTCTTGCCGACGATGCCGGCCATGCCCGCCAGCGGCTGCGCACGGAACAGGCGAGCCAGCGCCTGGTTGCCCTGTTGGGCCGGTACGGGTTTGCGCCCCAGGGCGGCTGTGCGCTGTTCCAGTGGTTTATCACGTCGCGGGCCGAGCACCTGCATGAATTCATGGCCCGGCGCGGGATCCTGCTGCGGCTGTTCACCCAGAACAGCAGCCTGCGCTTTGGCCTGCCGGTCGACGAGGCCGATTGGCAGCGGCTGGAACTGGCGTTCAAGGCCTATACCGAGGAACACCCATGAGCACCCTGATGGTCCAGGGCACCACGTCCGATGCCGGCAAGAGCACCCTGGTGACAGCCCTGTGCCGCTGGCTGACCCGCCAGGGCGTGCGGGTGGTGCCGTTCAAGCCGCAGAACATGGCCCTCAACAGCGCGGTGACCGCCGACGGTGGCGAGATCGGCCGGGCGCAGGCGGTCCAGGCCCAGGCCTGTGGCCTGCAGCCGCACACCGATATGAATCCGGTGCTGCTCAAGCCCAACAGCGATACCGGTGCCCAGGTGATCATCCATGGGCGCGCAGTGACCACCATGAACGCCGTCGCCTACCACGACTACAAGGCCATTGCCATGCAGGCGGTGCTGGCCTCCCATCAACGCCTGAGTGCCGGATACCCGGTGGTGATGGTCGAGGGCGCGGGTTCGCCGGCGGAGATCAACCTGCGCGCCGGCGATATCGCCAACATGGGGTTTGCCGAGGCAGTGGACTGCCCGGTGCTGCTGATCGCCGATATCAACCGCGGCGGCGTGTTCGCCCATCTGGTGGGCACCCTGGAGCTGCTGTCGGCCAGTGAGCAGGCGCGGGTCAAGGGTTTCATCATCAATCGCTTTCGCGGCGATATCGCCTTGCTGCAGCCGGGACTCGACTGGCTGGAAGCGCGCACCGGCAAGCCGGTGATCGGCGTGCTGCCCTATGTCATGGACCTGCACCTGGAAGCCGAGGACGGCCTTGACCGACGCCAGGCCGACAAGGTCGAAAAGGTCCTGAAGGTGGTGGTGCCGGTCCTGCCGCGCATCAGCAACCATACCGATTTCGATCCGCTGCGCCTGCATCCGCAGGTCGACCTGCAGTTTGTCGGGCCCGGCCAGGCGATTCCGGCGGCGGACCTGATCATCCTGCCCGGCTCGAAGAGCGTGCGCAGCGACCTCGCCTACCTGCGCGGCAACGGCTGGGAGGCCGCGATCAACCGGCATTTGCGCTACGGCGGCAAGGTGCTGGGTATCTGCGGCGGGCTGCAGATGCTCGGCGAGCAGGTGCACGATCCGTTGGGCCTGGAAGGTCCGGCGGGGTCCAGCGCCGGCCTGGGCCTGCTGGCCTTCAGCACCGAGCTCGAGCAGGAGAAGCAACTGCGCAATGTACGCGGGCACCTCTTGCTGGAGAACGCCGAGGTCAGCGGCTACGAGATTCACGCCGGCGTGACCACTGGCGCGGCGCTGGAGCGCCCGGCGGTACGACTGGATGACGGGCGCCACGATGGCGCCCAGAGTGCCGACGGGCAGATCCTCGGCACGTATCTGCATGGCCTGTTCGAGTCGCCCCGATCCTGTGCCGCGCTGTTGCGCTGGGCGGGCCTGGAGGCGGTGCAGGAGGTGGACTACCACGCCCTGCGCGAACGGGATATCGAGCGCCTGGCCGATCTGGTCGAGCGGCATCTGGACACCGATCGCCTGCGCGAGCTGTGCGGTCTTGGCTAAGCGGGTCTATTGAATATGCAGCAACTGATTCTGGGGGGCGCACGTTCCGGTAAAAGCCGTCTGGCCGAGCGCCTGGCCGACGAGAGCCGCTTGCCGGTGACCTACATCGCCACCAGCCAGCCACTGGACGGCGAACTGAGCGAGCGGATCGCCTTGCACCGTCAGCGTCGGCCGGCCCATTGGCGGCTGATCGAGGAACCGTTGCAACTGGTGCGGGTCCTGCGCGACAACGCCGCGACAGACGCCTGCCTGCTGGTGGACTGCCTGACCCTGTGGCTGACCAACCTGTTGATGCTGGAGGATCAGGCCCGCCTGCAGGCCGAGCGTGATGCCCTGCTGGACTGCCTGGCCGAGCTGCCGGGGGAAATCATTTTTGTCAGCAACGAGACCGGACTCGGTGTCGTGCCGCTGGGCGAATTGACTCGCCGTTATGTCGATGAAGCCGGTTGGCTGCATCAAGCCCTGGCCGAGCGCTGCCAGCGTGTCGTACTGACCGTGGCCGGCCTGCCCCTGACTTTGAAAGGACCTGCGTTATGAGTGAATCGTGGTGGCTGAATCCGTGCAAGACAATCGATCTGCAAGCCCGGGAGGCGGCGTTCGAGCGCCAGCAACAGTTGACCAAGCCCGCCGGCTCCCTGGGCCTGCTGGAGCAGGTGGCGGTCCAACTGGCCGGCCTGCAGGGGCGGCTCAAGCCGCGGGTCGATCATCTGTGGATCGCGATTTTCGCCGGTGACCATGGCGTGGTGGCCGAGGGGGTATCGGCCTATCCCCAGGAAGTCACCGGGCAGATGCTTGCCAACTTTGTCGGCGGCGGCGCGGCGATCAGCGTCCTGGCGCGGCAACTGGGTGCGCAGTTGGATGTGAATGACCTCGGTACCGTGACGCCGATGCTCAACCTGCCGGGTGTGCGTCACCTGCAGATCGGCGCGGGCACGGCGAACTTTGTCCAGGGGCCGGCAATGACCGAGGCCCAGGGCCGACTGGCGCTGGAAGCCGGACGTGACAGTGTGCGCCGCGCCGTCGCGGCCGGGAGCGAATTGTTTATCGGTGGCGAGATGGGCATCGGCAATACCGCCGCCGCCAGCGCCGTGGCCTGTGCCTTGCTCGGCTGCCCGGCCAATCTGCTCGCCGGCCCGGGCACCGGCCTGGACCCGGCGGGTGTCAGTCACAAGGCGCAGGTCATTGAACGGGCCCTGGCATTGCATGCCGGACACACCAGCGATCCGCTGCAGGCCCTGTTCCGCCTCGGCGGTTTCGAGATCGCGGCGCTGGCCGGGGCTTACCTGGCCTGTGCCCAGGAAGGTATGGCGGTATTGGTCGACGGTTTTATCTGTACCGTGGCGGCGATGGTGGCGGTGCGCTTGAACCCCGGCTGCCGGGACTGGCTGATTTTCGGCCACCGTGGCGCGGAGCTGGGGCATCGGCATGTGCTGGAAAGCCTGCTGGCCGAACCGCTGCTGGAACTGGGCCTGCGCCTGGGCGAAGGCAGCGGCGCGGCGCTGGCGGTGCCATTGCTGCGCCTGGCCTGCGACCTGCACGGACAGATGGCGACCTTTGCCGAAGCGGCCGTGGCGGACCGTCCGGCATGACGGCCCTGCATCTGGATCTGCTGCGCCATGGCGAGACCGAGCTGGGTGGCGGCTTGCGCGGCAGTCTGGATGACGCGCTGACCGACAAGGGTTGGGCGCAGATGCGCAGCGCGGTGCTGGGGCAGGGGCCCTGGGATCGGCTGGTCAGCTCGCCCTTGCAGCGTTGTGCGCGGTTTGCCGAAGAGCTGGGGGGGCGACTGGGTTTGCCGGTCGAACTGGAAAAAGATCTGCAGGAGCTGCATTTCGGTGCCTGGGAAGGACAGAGCGCGGCGGCGTTGATGGAGACGGACGCCGATGCCCTGGGGCGATTCTGGTCCGACCCATATGGCTTTACCCCACCCGAGGGGG
Organism: Pseudomonas sp. Mn2068; assembly: GCF_049319725.1. Lineage (NCBI taxonomy): Bacteria > Pseudomonadati > Pseudomonadota > Gammaproteobacteria > Pseudomonadales > Pseudomonadaceae > Pseudomonas > Pseudomonas sp. Mn2068. Next base: position 81,895 of record NZ_JBMOUG010000017.1, read on the forward strand.
AGCCGGTGTCACGGTTTTCCGAGCGCGTGCTGGGAGCGGTCGGGCGTTTGCAACAGCGCTATGCCGGCCAGCGGGTGTTGCTGGTCAGTCATGGTGGTGTCATGAAGTTGCTGCTGGCCCGGGCGCGGGGCCTGCCGCGCGAACAACTGCTGCAGGTCGAGGTCGCCCATGGTGCCTTGTTCACCTTGCGGGTGCCGGCCGATGGCGTGCTGAGGGAAGGACGGTGAACCTGTTGCCCTTGTGGATTGCCCTGCAGTTTCTCAGCAGCCTGCCGATTCGCCTGCCGGGCATGCCGCAACCCGAGGAGCTGGGGCGGTCGCTGCTGTGGTATCCGCTGGTTGGGTTGCTGCTGGGGGCACTGCTGTATGGCGTCGACGGATTGCTGGGCGGGGCACCGCTGTTCTTGCACGGTGCGTTGTTGCTGACGGTGTGGGTGTTGTTCAGCGGCGGCCTGCACCTCGATGGCCTGGCCGACAGTGCCGACGCCTGGTTGGGCGGCTTCGGCGATCGCGAACGGACCCTGCTGATCATGAAGGACCCGCGCAGCGGACCGATCGCGGTGGTGACCCTGGTCCTGGTGTTGCTGTTGAAGTTCTGTGCCTTGCTGGCCCTGATCGAACAGCAGCAGACGGTGGCCCTGATCCTGGCCCCACTGATCGGGCGCGGTGCCCTGCTTGGCTTGTTCCTGGTGACGCCTTACGTCCGCGCCGGCGGCCTGGGCCAGGCACTGGCCGATCATCTGCCACGGCGCACCGGGCGTCATGTGTTGCTGGCGAGCATCCTGGGTTGCCTGGTCCTCGCGGGCCTCAAGGGGGCGTTTGCCGTGCTGTTGGCGGTGGGGTGTTTCTTCTGGTTGCGGCGGTTGATGATGCGGCGCCTGGGGGGCACCACCGGTGATACGGCAGGGGCCTTGCTGGAGTTGCTGGAAATGGCGGTACTGGTGGGGTTGGCGTTGATCTGACACTCTGCCGTTTTATCGATAAACTGGTTACACGTGTTTCGCGGGTATATACACCTATCATGTTGTCCACCGACTGTTTATGCATCAGCCTGCGTCGCGCCGCACGTGGCGTCAGCAGACATTATGACGGCGCTCTCGATGGCTTCGGGATCAACGTCGCGCAGTATTCTCTGCTGTGTAATCTGCAACGCCTGGACAAGCCGAGCATTTCCAGCCTGGCTGAAGCCATGGGCCTGGATCGCAGCACCCTGGGGCGTAATCTGCGGGTCCTCGAAGGCGAGGGCCTGGTGAAGTTGAGCGAGGGGGCCGACCAGCGCAATCGCCTGGTGTGCCTGACCGCTGCCGGAGCCGAACGGCTGGAGGCGGCGTTTCCGGCCTGGGAGGCGGCGCAGTTGCGCCTGGCCGAGCGGTTGGGAGATGAAAAGCGCGCCGCCCTGCTGGCGTTGCTGGATGAACTGGCGTGTGGCGAGTAATCGCCTTTAATTTGAATAAAAGTGGGTATATACCCGCTATTGGAGAACAATAATGACATCGCTCTGGCGTACCAGTGGCTGGATTCTTCTCGGGGGCGCGTTGATTCTCGCCTTGTCGCTGGGAGTGCGCCATGGCTTCGGCCTGTTCCTGCCACCGATGAGCGCGCAGTTCGGTTGGGGGCGGGAAGTCTTTGCCTTTGCCATCGCCTTGCAGAACCTGATCTGGGGCCTGGCACAACCCTTCACCGGCGCCCTGGCCGACCGTTTCGGCGCGGCGAAAGTGGTACTGGTCGGTGGCCTGCTGTATGCCGTCGGCCTGGTCTTCATGGGGCTTTCCGATTCGGCCCTGAGCCTGTCCCTGAGTGCCGGCCTGTTGATCGGGATCGGCCTCTCGGGCACCTCCTTCTCGGTGATTCTCGGCGTGGTAGGACGTGCTGTCGCGCCGGAGCAGCGCAGCATGGCAATGGGGATCGCCAGCGCCGCCGGCTCGTTCGGGCAGTTCGCGATGTTGCCGGGTACCCTGGGGCTGATTGGCTGGCTGGGTTGGTCGACCGCCTTGCTGGTGCTGGGCCTGCTGGTGGCGCTGATCGTGCCGCTGGTGGCGATGCTCAAGGACAAGCCGCTGCCGGTACTGGCCGGTGAGCAGACCCTGGGCGAGGCGCTGCGCGAGGCCTGCTCCCACTCCGGGTTCTGGCTCCTGGCATTCGGCTTCTTCGTCTGCGGCTTCCAGGTGGTGTTTATCGGCGTGCATCTGCCGGCCTACCTGGTGGACCAGCATCTGCCGGCCAGTGTCGGCACCACCGTGCTGGCGTTGATCGGCTTGTTCAATATCTTCGGCACCTACACCGCCGGCTGGCTGGGCGGACGCATGTCCAAGCCGCGCCTGTTGACGGCTTTGTACCTGGCCCGGGCCGTGGTGATCGGGCTGTTCCTCTGGCTGCCGGTGACGCAGACCAGTGCCTATCTGTTCGGCATGGCCATGGGCTTCCTCTGGCTGTCGACGGTGCCCCTGACCAATGGCACCGTGGCGACCCTGTTCGGGGTGCGCAATCTGTCCATGCTGGGTGGGATCGTTTTCCTGTTCCACCAGATCGGTTCCTTCCTCGGCGGTTGGCTGGGTGGCGTGGTGTATGACCAGATGGGCAGCTATGACTTGATCTGGCAGGTGGCGATTCTCCTCAGCCTGTTGGCGGCAGCCTTGAACTGGCCGGTGCGTGAGCGGCCCGTGGCACGCCTGCAGACGCAGTTGGGGGTGGCATGAATACCTTATGGCCGCGGCTGCTGACCCTGGCAGCCGTGGCGTTGCTGCTGGCGTTGGCCTGGTGGGGCTGGCATCAGGGTGGCCTGGCCTTGATGCAACTGGGCATGGGTGCTTGCTAGGTGCACGCAGGGACGAGTAACGTCGAAACCTGATCTTTTTCAAGGACGCTGGATATGGCGATGCGCTGGCTGGTGGTACCTGCGATGTTGATGGCGGTGTCGGGAGTGGCACTGGCGGCCGATTGCCCCGAGTTGCTGCAGGGGCAATTGCCGAAGCTGCGGGCCAAGGAGTCCATCGACTTGTGCCAGAAGTTTGCCGGCAAACCGCTGGTGATCGTCAACACGGCGAGCTTCTGCGGTTTCGCCCCGCAGTTCAAGGGCCTGGAAGCGCTGTATCAGCGCTACAAGGGGCAGGGCCTGGAGTTGATCGGTGTGCCGTCGGATGACTTCAAGCAGGAGTCCAAGGACGGTGCCGAGACGGCCAAGGTCTGTTATGTGAACTACGGCGTCACCTTCACCATGACCGAGCCGCAGGCGGTCCGGGGCAGTGATGCGACACATCTGTTCAAGGTGCTGGCCGAACAGGCTGGGGCGCCGAAGTGGAATTTCTACAAGTACGTGGTGGATCGCCAGGGCAAGGTGATCGCGCATTTTTCCAGCCTGACCAAGCCGGATAACCCGGAACTGATCGAGGCGGTGGAAAAGGCCATTGCGTCGAAGCCGTGAGACAACCGGCCAATAAAAAACCCCGCGAGTGCGGGGTTTTTTCTGTTCAACCGATCAGCCGTTCAGGCTTGCGGGGGATCAGAACTTGTAGGTCGCGCCCAGGCCGTAGCCCCATGCGCTGTTTTTGTAGTCGGCGCTGTAGCTTGCCAGTGTGTTGCTTTTGTTGACGCTGACTTCTTCTTCCTTGAGGTAGGAAATGGCTGCGTCGATAGTCAGGTTGTCGTTGATGGCGTAACCCAGGCCAGCACTGATGATGGTACGGTCGCCGGTAGGAATGCGCGGCGAACGATCAGTGTTGTTGGTAGGTGCCTGGTCGAAAGTCAGACCGGTACGCACTACCCACTGCTTGTTCAACTGGTACGAAGTACCCAGTGCATAGGCCCAGGTGTCGTGCCAGTTCTGCGGTTCGCTGATGGTGCCGAACAGGGTAGGAGCCAAGCCGACCGGGGAGGACGCCGTGACACCTTGGTTGTTGACGGTGATGTCCTTCAGGCGGCTCCAGCGGGTCCAGGTAGTACCCGCGTAGACTTTCCAGGCATCGTTGATGTCCTGGGTGACCGACAGGTCATAGGATTCAGGCGTCTCGATTTTCAGCGAGGCGTCATAGCGGGCGCTTTGCAGCAGGGCGCCAGGAGTACCGGCACCCGCCGTGATATCAGTATGGCCGTCGAGCTTGTACTTCACTTTCGAGTGATAGGTCAGGCCTACGCGTGTGCTGTCGGTCGCCTGAACCAGGATACCGGCGTTGAAACCCAGCGCGGTGTCATCGCCCTTGATTCTGACATTGGTATCGCCAAATGCCGGGTTGAGGGTCAGATCCGACTGCAGTTCGCCAGAGATGCGGTTGATGGTCGGACCGAAGCCGATCGATACCTTGTCGTTGAAGGCATAGCTGATCGTCGGCTGCACGGTGACAACCTTGACTTCGCTCTTGCTGCCGAACCCGCGACCCTGGAAGCCGCCTTCATAGTCGGTCACCAGACCGAACGGGGCATAGATGCCGACACCGGCGCTCCATTGATCGTTGATCTGGTTGGTGTAGAAACCCATTGGAACCGACGTGAACGGAACCATGTCGCCGTCGTTGCTACCGCGAGAGCGGCCGCCGGCGTTCTTGATATCGGTCTTGGCGTCGATGGAGGCAACACCGACAGTGACTTGCTGGCCCTTCAGGCGGGACATACCGGCAGGGTTGCCATAGACAGTGCTTGCATCATCGGCAGAAGAGGATCGACCCGCAAAACCAGTACCCATCCCGCTGATGCTCTGCTCGTTGAGGGCAAAGCCACTCGCGAAAAGCTGGGTGGATGCCAGGGTAACGGCGAGGCTGAGTGTGGTCTTGAGCATTACTTTTTTCATTATTAGAACTCCGTGGTGATCACCGAGGCGGAAATTACCAACATTTTCGCTTCGGCGCTATAGGCTGTATCGCAGGAGATAGAGCGGTTTTGTAGGACAATCCGACCAAAATCGGTAGTATTTTGCCGATATCGAAGGAGGACGATTAACAGGCGACAAAACTGACCGATGAGTCACAATTTTTCCAGGCGCGGGTGAAGTCGCGCAAACGTCCCTGTGGCTGGAAGATCTGTCGCCAGATTCGCGCCATGCCGAGCAGGTCGTCGGCGGCAGGAAGGCGCAGTTGTTGCTCCTCGATCAACAGCCAGGCAATGGCCGTGGCGTAACGCAGGTTCACGGTGAGTTCGAGGTGGGGGCTGCTGAGGAAGGCATGTTGGCTGGCGAGGCCGCGAACCAGGCTGGCGAGTTCGGGGTCGAGGGCCAGGTAGTGGTCCCAGAGTGCGGCATGACGGTTTTCACCGATGCGGTACAGGCCGTGGCCGCGACGGTTGTGCAGGGCCGAGCCCAGGTCCGATTGGCTGGCGGCGATGCCCAGCAGCAATGCTTCTGCGGTCTGGCTGTGACGGCCCAGGTACTGCAAGGTCGGGCGAATCACATAAAGGCGCAGTTCCCTCGCGGCAATACCCATAACACCCTCAAACTTATTATTGGCCGGCGAGACCTGGCGCTTGGCAGCGGTGGATCGATCAGGTCTGCCGGAAGCGGCTCAGACCGCTTGAGTTGAAGTGTAGTGTCATATCTTTGCTGTAAAGGACTGTTTTTAAAATATTTAAAACGTGCAGCCGGAGCTTATATATTTATTCGTGATTAGGACGGCGAGCAAAATCGCGAAACTTCAGGCAATAAAAAGCCCTGCTTCATGGGCAGGGCTTCTGGAGTGCGGCGGGTTCGAACTTCAGGCAACCAGTGCCTGACGGGTGCGTTCGATCACGGCCTGCAGCGGCTCGGCGCTGGAATACTGATCCGGATACAGGCGTTCGCTGTGACGGGCGATGCCGTGTTCGTTGACCAGGGTGAAGCTGAAGCAACCTTTGCGAGCGGCCATGATCAGGCAGTTCATCGGTGCAAAGGCATTGGTTAGGGTGCGAATGGCATCCTGAGCATGGATTTGAGTGGACATAGTTATTAGGTGTTCCTACAAATGACACGGTATCTGAACCGCGCAACGTTAAAACGTTCCAGTAACGCCGAACCACCATTGGTCGGACGAAGAACCTGACTGGAACAAAGCAGCCAGTTTGCAGCGCTTGAAATAAGTGGCGCTTGGGCTGGCAGGTAGGTACTTAGGAGGGCAGGCAATCACAACAGGGGCAAAGGTTCTGGGCCCGGGGTGAAGATCCTGATCAATTTGCAGGTTGGTTCGGTCAGAGTAATAACACCTGGCAACACCCTTTGCTTTCGATTCAAAGGCTGTGTTGTCGCAAGTTTTACCTGGAAACCATCGAGGTGGTCGGCCCCTTTTTTCAGCCGCTGATTCCTTTGCAGGACGCTTGCCGGGGGGACGTGTTCGACCAGAATTGACTTTCAGCTTGGTACTAACGGTGCGGATGCTATCGCATCGAGTCGGGGAATGGAAGGGGGATGATGAAAAAACTCGGGCCCCGCGCAGAGGGCAGGGCAACGGGGCTCTAGCCCCTGCCTCGACCGCTTGTCGAGACGTTTGCCGCGGTGCCGCGCCCGATTTTGCCCGCTTGTGCAAAAAAGGTGCGTCGATATAACCGTCAAAGTATGACTTGTGCACATTATTGGCCCGCCTTGTCACCTCGTTGTCATCTTCCGGTTCAGGCCCTCGAATGCCTGTATCGGAAATACAAGTCAATGAAAAATATCGTATTTTTTTATTGGTGAAAAAATCGACAGTTTGACTGCGAGCCCCATTCCATGGGGGTTTGCGGGGATTAAAGAGTGGTTGTCCACTGAGTTATCCACAGCTTCTGTGGATTGTCCCAAGCGCTTGCTCTAGCACGGGCATATGACGTTTTTTCGACTTTACCTGAGCGGAAAAAAGAGTAGAGTGGCGCGCCCTGCGATCTACCCTACTGTCAGATATGAAGTTTCGCTCAAGCTCACCAACCCTATCTTCCTCCAATACTATTTCAACCGAACCGAAGCGTTTTTCCCTGCGTGTCGCGCTCTGGTTGCTGGACAGCCCGAGCCTGGGTCACAACCCCAGCGTCAAGCACTTCGCCGGGCGCTTGCTGAAACAGCCGGCTCGCGAGGGTGTGGTGCTGGCCCAGCGCCGATTGGGGCAACTGATGTGCCGTGATTGCGGGAGTGCCCGGGACCAGCGTATCGGCCATGAGTTGCTGCGCCAGGCCGCGCGCGCCGGTGACCCGGTGGCACGGCGCGAACTGGACCTGCGCGAAGACTGAGCTGTCCCTGGCGGAGTGGGTTCGCTACCCTTGACCCTTTGAGTCCGGCCCTGGTGTCGGCGGCTAACGGGAGTGCTTATGGCGTTGGATCTGACCAGTCTGTTGCTGGGTGTGGCGGGGGCGGCGCTGCCGTTGCTGGCATTCGTCTGGCAGTTGCAGCGCCGTGGCAGTGCGGCGCAGGCGGAACTGGCCTTGCTGGACGAGCGCCTGAGCACCGCGCAGCTGGCCCAGGACGGTCTCAATGCGCAGCTGGATGCCTGTCGCGACGAGGTCAGTGACCTGGGCCAGGCCAATGCCGCGAGGCAGGCGGAGCTGGCGGCAACACGACGGGAAGTCGAGTTGTTGCAGATCGAACGCGACAATGCCCGTGATGCGGCCCATGCCTGGAATCTCGAGCGCAGCAACAAGGAAGCCGAATTGCGTCGCCTGGACGCCCAGGCCGCCTCGCTGAGTGCCGAACTGCGTGAACAGCAGGACAGCCATCAACAACGCCTGGACGACCTGCAAGGTTCGCGGGACGAGCTGCGCGCGCAGTTTGCCGAACTGGCCGGAAAGATCTTCGACGAGCGCGAGGCGCGGTTCGCCCAAAACAGCCAGGAGCGTCTCGGGCAATTGCTCGACCCGCTGAAGGAGCGCATTCAGTCTTTCGAAAAACGGGTCGAGGAAAGCTACCAGGCCGAGGCTCGCGAGCGCTTCTCCCTGGGCAAGGAGCTGGAGCGCCTGCAGCAACTGAACCTGCGCCTGAGCGATGAAGCGACCAACCTGACCCGCGCGCTCAAGGGCCAGAAGACCCAGGGTAACTGGGGTGAGCTGATTCTCGAACGGGTCCTGGAACATGCGGGACTGGAGAAGGGGCGCGAGTACCAGACCCAGGTCAGCCTGAAGGGGCCCGATGGCGAGCGTTTCCAGCCGGATGTGCTGATCCTGTTGCCGGGCGACAAGCAGGTGGTGGTGGACTCCAAGGTCAGCCTGACCGCCTATCAGCAGTACGTCGGCGCGGACGACGAGGTGATCGGTCAGGCGGCGCTCAAGCAGCATGTGCTGTCGCTGCGCAATCATGTCAAAGGTCTGGCCGGCAAGGACTACAAGCGCCTGGAGGGCCTGCACAGCCTCGATTTCGTGCTGCTGTTCGTGCCGATCGAGGCGGCCTTCTCGGCAGCCCTGCAGGCGGAACCGAACCTGTTCCAGGAGGCTTTCGATCGTAATATCGTGATTGTCAGTCCGACCACGCTGCTCGCCACCTTGCGGGTTATCGACAGCCTGTGGAAGCAGGAGCGCCAGAGCCAGAATGCCCGGGAAATCGCCGAGCGGGCCGGCTGGCTGTATGACAAGTTCGTGCTGTTTATCCAGGATCTGGATGAGATCGGCGGTCGTCTCCAGCAACTGGACAAGGCTTACGCCGCGGCCCGCAACAAGCTGACGGAAGGGCGCGGCAACCTGATCAGCCGCAGCGAACAGCTGAAACTGCTTGGCGCCCGCGCCAGCAAGAGCCTGCCGGCGGACCTGCTGGAGCGGGCCATGACCGATGAGGAAGGTGCATTGCAATTACCGGAGTAGGTCGCCAGCGCGGGCACGATTCTGGGGAGCTGGCTTGCCAGCGATGACGATGCCAGCCGCGCCGCCGCTTTCGCGGGCAAGCCCGCTCCCACAGGATGGAGGCTCACCACGAACTATCGCCCAGCCTGGAACCCTGTAGGAACTGGCTTGCCAGCGATGACGAGGCCAGCCGTACCGCCGCTTTCGCGGGCCAGCCCGCTCCCACAGGCTGGGGGCTCACCACGAACTATCGTCCAGCCAGGGACCTTGTAGGAGCTGGCTTGCCAGCGATAACGATGCCAGCCGCGCCGCCGCTTTCGCGGGCCAGCCCGCTCCCACAGGATGGGGGTTCACCACGGACTGTTGTCCAGCCTGGAACCCTGTAGGAGCTGGCTTGCCAGCGATAGCGTCGGTGAAGCTTTCAAAGCGGCAGATGCCGGCTCAGCAAGGCCCGTAGCGCCGCCGGCTTCACCGGTTTGGCCAGGTAGTCGAGCCCGGCCCCGTGTACCTGGGCCACCGTCTCCGGGCGACCGTCGGCGCTGATCACGACGCCGGGCAGCGGTTCGTTCAATCGCGTGCGCAGCCAGGCCATCAATCCGGTGCCGGTCTCGCCGTCATCGAGGTGATAGTCCACCAGCGCCAATTGCGGGCGAATACCCTGTTCCAGCAGTGCCGTGCATTCCTGACGATTGCGCGCGGTCCAGACCTGGCAGCCCCAACGGGTCAGCAGGCTGTGCATGCCGATCAGGATGCTGTCTTCGTTGTCGACACACAGCACCTGCGCCCCGCTCATGACGTGGCCGTTGTGGGGCGCCGCCTTGTTGGCTGTCGCCACGCGGCCACGGGCCAGGGGCACGCTGACGCTGAAGACGCTGCCCCGTCCCGGCCAGGAGCGTACCTGCAACTGGTGCCCGAGCACCCGACACAAGCCGTCGGCAATCGCCAGTCCGAGTCCCAGGCCCTTCTCGGCGCGGGTCTGATGGCTGTCGAGGCGCTTGAATTCCTCAAAAATCACCTGGCGCTTGTCTTCGGGAATGCCCGGACCGCGATCCCACACCTCCAGCAGCAGTTGTTCGCCGCGCCGCCGCACACCCAGCAGCACCGGTCCCCTGGCGTAGCGGAAGGCATTGGTGAGGAAGTTCTGCAGGATCCGCCGCAGCAGCTTGATATCGCTGTGGATCTGCAGGCGGCTGCCCCGCACGCGGAATTTCAGGCCCTGTTCCTGGGCCAGGGCCTTGAACTCCGCGCCCAGGGTGTCGAACAGTTCGTTGAGGGCAAAGGGTTTCGCGTCCCGGGTGATCTTGCCGTTTTCCAGGCGCGAGATATCCAGCAGGTCGCTGATCAGGTCTTCGGCCGAGCGCAGTGAACTGTCCAGGTGCTGCACCAGTTGCTGGGCCTCGCCGGACAGGCCGTCTTCCTGATGGGAGAGTGCCGCGGAAAACAGTCGCGCGGCGTTCAGGGGTTGCATCAGGTCGTGACTGACCGCCGCGAGAAAGCGGGTCTTGGACTGGTTGGCCGATTCGGCGGTGCCCTTGGCCTCGGTCAGCGCGACGTTGAGTTGCGACAGTTCATGGGTACGCTCGGCGACCCGTTGCTCCAGGCCTTCATTGGCTTCGGTGAGGGCCTGCTCGGCCTCGCGGAACGCGGTGATGTCGGTGAAGCTCATGACAAAACCGCCGCCCGGCATCGGGTTGCCGATCAATTCGATCACCCGGCCATTGGGGAACAGTCGTTCGGACGTGTGCGCCCGGCCCTGGCGCATCCAGTGCAGGCGCCGGGCGACGTGGACCTCGGCCTCGCCGGGGCCGCAGAGGCCGCGCTCGGCGTTGTAGCGGATGATGTCGGCAATCGGCCGGCCGACGCTGATCAGGCCGTCGGGATAGTTGAACAGCTCCAGGTAGCGACGGTTCCAGGCCACCAGTTTCAGTGACTGATCGACCACGCTGATGCCCTGGGTGATGTTCTCGATGGCGCCCTGCAGCAGGGCGCGATTGAACTGCAGCACCTCGGAGGCTTCGTCGGCGATCCGGACCACGTCCTCCAGTTGCATTTCCCGGCCTTCGATGGCGGCTTTCACCACCGCCCGGGTCGAGGATGCGCCGAGGACACCGGCCAGCAGGCGCTCGGTGTGGGCGATCCAGTCGCTGTCGGCGTTCTGGTTCGGGTTGAAGCCCTTGCCCTGTCGATAGGCGAAACGGATAAAGCTCTGGCGCGCGCGCTCGTCGCCGACAAACCGCGCGGCGAGGGTCAGCAGGTCTTCGATCTGTACCGCCAGCATCGAGCGGGCGCTGGGGCGGGCGTTGATTTCCTGGCCGATGAAACGCCCAGCCTGCCAGTGCTCCGAGACGCGGGTCCGCGACAGTACCGAGACCCAGGCGAACAGGGTGAAGTTACCGGCCAGCGACAGCACCACGCCCTGGGTAAGGGGCGTGATGGGCAGGTTCAGCGGGTTGCCGTGCAGCCAGGCCAGGCCGGGGAAACTGCTGAGCGACCAGCCCAGGCTATGGGCGGCGATCGGCAGGATCAGGGTATAGAACCAGAGGAAGGTGCCTGCGGCGATACCGGCAAACACGCCGCGGCGGTTGGCCTGTTTCCAGTACAGCGCCCCGAGCATCGCCGGGGCCAGCTGGGTCACGGCGGCAAAGGCGATCTGGCCGATGGTCGCCAGGCTGGCGGTGGAGCCGAGCAGGCGATAGCTGACATAGGCCAGCAGCAGGATCACCACGATGCTGATGCGACGCACCGACAGCATCCAGTGGCGGAACACTTCGAATGGCCGCTCGGAATTGGTCCGGCGCAGCAGCCAGGGCAGCAGCATGTCGTTGGAAACCATGGTCGACAAGGCGACGCTGGCGACGATCACCATCCCGGTGGCCGCCGAGGCGCCGCCGATAAAGGCCAGCACGGCCAGTGCCGGATGCGCCTGGGCCAGTGGCAGGCTGATGACGTAAGAGTCGCGCAGGACCTCGGCGGGCAGCATCATCCGCCCGGCGAGGGCAATCGGCACCACGAACAGGGCCGCGAGGATCAGGTAGGCGGGGAACACCCATTTGGCCAGTCGCAGGTCCTGGGGCTCGATGTTTTCCACCACTGTGACGTGGAATTGTCGTGGCAGGCAGATGATCGCCATCATCGCTACACCGGTCTGCACCACCATGGAGGGCCAGTTGACCGTTTCCTTCCAGTACTCGGCCAGCAGTTCCGAGGTCCTGGCCTGGTCGAACAGATCGTCGAAGCCGTCGTAGAGGCCGTAGGTGACAAAGGCACCCACCGCGAGAAAGGCGAACAGCTTGACCAGGGACTCGAAGGCAATCGCCAGCACCATGCCGCGGTGGTGCTCGGTGGCGTCGAGGTTGCGGGTACCGAAGACGATGGTGAACAGCGCCAGCACCAGGGAGACGATCAGCGCCGTGTCCTGGGCCCGCACGCCCATGGCGTCGGCCCCGGCGCCGATCAGCAGGTTGACCCCGAGCACGATGCCCTTGAGCTGCAAGGCAATATAGGGCAGTACCCCGACCAGGCAGATCAGCGCGACCACCACCGCCAGGGATTGCGACTTGCCGTAGCGGGCGGCGATGAAGTCGGCGATCGAGGTGATGTTTTCCTGTTTGCTGATCAGCACCATCTTCTGCAGGACCCAGGGCGCGAACACCAGCAACAGCACCGGGCCCAGGTAGATCGGCAGGAATGCCCAGAGCTGGTCGGCGGCCTGGCCGACCGCGCCGAAGAAGGTCCAGCTGGTGCAGTAGACCGCCAGTGACAGGCTGTAGACCCAGGCGCGCACCCGCGGCGGCAGGGGCGCGCTGCGGCGGTCGCCGTAGAAGGCGATGGCGAACATGATGGCCATATAGGCCAGGGCGACGGCGGCGATCAGCCCGCTGGACAGCGACATGGAAACTCCCGGCAAAAGATATCCCGAGGGCAGTCCGGCCCTGGCGCTACAGTCTCGCACGATGGCCGGGCGGCGTCAGTGTCGACCAAGGTCGAGCGTGGCCGGGTGTCGCAGTCGATGGTTCAGCCGCGCAGGGCGATGTCGATCTGCTGGTGCAACTCCTCGACACTCAACGGTGCGCTGGAGAACAGGACGCGGAACACCGTCGGGGCGACGATCAGGTTGATCAGGTGATCGACGCTGGGCAGCGGTACGACGGCCTGGCGGTAGCGATCGAGGATGATCTGCAATTGCCCGCCGAGGATCTCCACGCAATAACAAGGCCTGGAGGCGCTGTTCTGGACGTCGCGCATCAGGTTGCGTCCCGGCTCCGAGCTGATCTCATCCAGGTACTGCTCGGCCCAGGCGCGCAGGTCGCCCGGCAGGCTGCCGGTGTCGAGCGGTTCGCGATCCGGTTGCAGGCGCGCGAGGGCCACGTCCGCCAGCAACTCCGAGAGATCGCCCCATCGCCGGTAGATGGTCGACGGCGTGACACCGGCCCGCGCGGCGATTTGCGGGACGGTGAGGGTCGAGCGGTCCTGCTCTTCAAGGAGCGCACGGACCGCCGCATGAATCGATTCCTGCACCCGGGCACTGCGGCCACCGGGGCGGATACTTTCTTTGATTGCCATGGATAAAACCTTAACACAAAGAATTTGCTTTAAGCGAAAGTCGGTAGCACACTGCGCAAAAGCAAAACATTAGCTTTTGTGGAGAGCGCTTATGTCCAGCCGTGCCGAAATGCCCGTTTCAAGCCGTTCCGGCCTGGTGTTCCTGTCGATCACCTTGCTGACCTTTCTCGCGGCATCCAGTGCGCCGACGCCGTTGTACCACCTGTACCAGGAGACGATGGCATTTTCCGCCGCGACCCTGACCCTGATCTTCGGCGTCTATGCCCTGAGCCTGCTGGCAGCCTTGCTGACGGTCGGTTCGTTGTCGGATCACCTGGGACGCAAGCCGGTGATCTTCGGCGCGCTGCTGCTGGAAATCGTCGCCATGGGCTTGTTCATCGGCGCCGACAGCATATCGTTGCTGATTGCCGCCCGCATCCTGCAAGGCTTCGCCACCGGGATGGCCACCAGCGTACTGAGTGCGGCCCTGCTGGATCGCGACAATCGCAAGGGGCCGTTGGTCAACAGCCTGGCGCCGTTGCTGGGCATGGCCTGCGGGGCCTTCGGCGCCAGCGTGCTGGCCGAGTTCTGTCCACGGCCCACGCAGTTGGTGTACGAGTTGCTCCTGGCGTTGCTGGTGCTCCAGGCCCTGTATGTCTGGCGCCTGCCGGAAAGTGTCAGCGCGCAGCCGGGGGCGCTGGCGTCGTTGCGCCCGACCTTGCATGTCCCGCCACAGGCCCGGCGGGCGCTGTGGTTGTCGTTGCCGGTGGATATCGCGGTCTGGGCGGTGGGTGGCTTCTACTCTTCGCTGGCGCCGTCATTGGTACGCGCCGCAACGGGCTCGACCTCGAACCTGATCGGCGGTGGCCTGGTGGCGATCCTCACCTTGAGCGGGGCGGCGGCCATTTTCAGCTTGCGCGAGCGTCCGGCGGACAAGGTCCTGCAACTGGGGGCCGGCTTGCTGGCGGTGGGGGTCAGCCTGATCCTGATGGCTGTGCACGAGGCGAGCCTGGCGCTGTTCTTTGTCGGCACGCTGGTGGCGGGCAGCGGTTTCGGTGCCGGTTTCCTTGGCGCCTTGCGCAGCGTGGTACCCCTGGCATTGCCCCATGAACGGGCGGGCCTGATGTCGGCGTTCTATGTGCTGAGTTACCTGGCCTTCTGCCTGCCGGCGTTTCTGGCCGGGAGCCTGAGCCGCACCTTCGGCCTGATCGCCACGACCCAGGGCTACGGCGGGATCTTGATCGTGCTGTCGGTGGCCGCGCTGTTGGCGTTGCGGCTGCAGCGCCCGGCAAAGACCTGCCCCGCCTGAGGGCCCGGGCAGACGGCGGGCCGGCCGGCGAGCGCTAATTGAAAGCTGCGGGGAGGGGGGCAGGTCAGTCTGGTACGGATCCCACATCCGATTTTCCTAGGTCGATCATGCCCGCCCGCACATCCCCGGCATCCCCCCTGAACCCTGCTGCTCTTGTACAACAACTCGCCATCGCGGACCTGCCCGAGGCCTTTGCCCTGGCCCTCGAGGTCGCCGCGCAACCCTTGGCGCGCCAGGCCGACCTGCTGTTGAGTTCCGGCGTCCTGTTCGCTCTTCATCGACAACTGCGGCATGTCCTGCCTTCGGACTCGATGCGTCCCCAGGGGGCCGCGCCTCTGGCCTTTGCGTTGTACGCCCTCAAGGAAGCCCTGCTGCGCGAGCGTGACGCGCGGCGACGGGTGGTGCATGCCCATGAAGTCATCGACAGCCTGCTGGTGAGGAAAGGCTGGCGTTGCATTGGCCGGCGTATCGCTGTCCTGCACGGCCTGGAAGCCATGGACATGGCGGTCCAGGGCTTTATCGCGCTGGTGGAGGTCTGTGCATCGATCCTCAGGGACCGGGACTTTGTCATGGCTCGTCTGGGTATCGGTGCCGGCTGGTTCGGCGGGGAAACCGGTGTCGCCGCCAGGCTGGGTCGGGCCGGCTTCTACGGTTCCGGCGGACATATCAGCAGGGCGCGCTTTGCGATTCTGCGCAATGATCTGCTGCGTGGCGACGAAATCAAGCGACCGGCACCGGGCCTGGAGCCGGTGCTGGATGCCGCCTGGCTGCGCAGGGAGTTTCAACGGGATGCCCGGCGGGACGAGCCCGAGCCCGAGGTGTGTGTGCCGTCGGTTCAGCGCCCGATGAACTGGGCCCGATAAGCCGATGGAGAAATCTGCAGCGAGGCGTTGAAGTGCTGGCGCAACGACAGCGCCGTGCCGAATCCGGCTTCCTGGGCAATGGTTTCTATGCTGTGGGGGCTGCTTTCCAGCAGGCGTTGGGCATGGCTCAGGCGTTGTCCCAGCAGCCACTGGCCGACGGTGGTGCCGGTCAGTTGCCGGAAGTGCCGGGTAAATGATCGGCGACTCATTGCCACACGGTCGGCCAGTTCATCAAGGGAATGGCTACGGGTGAAATTCTGCCCGAGCCATTGCAGCAGTTGCCCCATGCGATCCTGCTCGCCGGCGAGGGGAATCGGCCGCTCGATGAACTGTGCCTGCCCGCCCGAGCGATGGGGTGCGACCACCAGTCGCCGGGCGACCTTGTGCGCGACTTCGGCGCCACACAACTGCTGCATCAGGTACAGGCAGCAGTCCAGGCCGGCAGCGGTGCCGGCCGAGGTCAGCAGGTGGTCGGACTCGGCATACAGCACATCGGCATCCAGCAGCACCTGCGGATATCGACGGGCGAAGTCCGCCGCCCAGTTCCAGTGGGTGGTGGCCTTGCGGCCGTCCAGCAGCCCGGCCTCGGCCAGCACAAAGGCGCCCAGGCACAGGCCGACGATCCGGGTGCCCTTGTCGTGCGCCTGGCGCAAGGCGTGCAGCAGCGACTCGGGTGGCCGCTCCGCGGTGTCCCGCCAGGACGGCATGATGATCACATCGGCCTGGTCGAGGATCTCCAGTTCATGGTGGGTCTGGATATCGAAGCCGGCGCAGGTAGCGAGCGGGCCGGGTTCGAAACCGCAGACCTTCAGGGCAAAGCGCGGCATGTCGATGCCTTCGCGCTGTTCGGCGAACACCAGGGTTGGCACTGACAGATGAAAGGGGCTGATGCCGTTGAAGGCGATCACGGCGATATGGATCGTGGTCATCGTGGCGCGCTCGCTGTTGCTGGGTTTGGCCTGATTTTATCGAATATTGTCTTTCGGGCCACTTATGGATTTTCGGGCGGCAGGCAATCATGCGTGCTCAAGCCTGTTTACCGAGGAGTTGAACCATGTCCCGCGCCCCCCTTCGTGCCCTGATCGTGATCGATGTGCAGAACGAATACGTCAGCGGCAACCTGCTGATCGAGTACCCGCCGGTCGAGGAATCGCTGGCCAATATCGGCAAGGCCATCGATGCCGCGCATGCCGCGGGTATTCCGGTGGTTGTCGTGCAGAACGACAGTCCGGCGGGATCGCCGCTGTTTGCCATCGGTTCGCCGGGTTGGGCGTTGCATCCGGTGGTCGGCTCGCGTGCCCGCGATCATCTGATCCACAAGACACTGCCCAGTGCCTTTGCCGACACCGACCTCGGCCAGTGGCTGGCGCAGCGCGAGATCGATACGTTGAGCGTGGTCGGCTACATGACCCACAATTGCGATGCCTCGACGATTTTCGAAGCCACCCATCGTGGCCTGGCGGTCGAGTTCCTCAGTGATGCCACCGGTTCGCTGCCCTATGCCAACGAAGCCGGGCAGGCCAGCGCCGAGGAGATCCACCGGGTGTTCAGCGTGGTGTTCCATACGCGTTTTGCCGCGGTGGTCAGCACGGCGCAATGGCAGTCTGCCGTGAGTGACGGCGTAGCCTTGTCCCGCTCTTCGATCCCGGCCTCCAATCAACAGGCGGTGCAACGTTCATGAGCCTCATTCGGAGCCGTGACTTTACCGGCAGCCGGCCCTGGGCCGCGCTGGATATCGCCAGCATGAACGGCATCAGTACCCGATTGCACTGGACTGACCAGCCATATGTCTGGCACGTCAATGACGGGCAGGAGGTCTTTGTGGTGCTCGACGGCCAGGTGCGCATGCGTTATCGCCGGGACGGCGTCGAGCAGGCCGTGATGCTGGAAGTCGGTGATATTTTTTACGCTGCCATCGGTTGCGAGCACCTGGCCGAACCCCAGGGAGAGGCGCGGGTGCTGGTGATCGAAACCGAAGGTAGTGTATAGATTTATATCTGTAAAATAGATAACAGATAGAGAAATTACCCGTTATATGGATATTCGATACGGTTCTATGATGACTGCAACCTCACCCGAGGACAGGAGTCAGCCATGCAAACGTGCCCCAACAGCATCAAACCCGGACTGCGGCCCTTGAGCCATTTGCAGCACCCCCGGGAAGCCATCCGCCAGTTCACCCCGAACTGGTTCGCCGCCACCATGGGCACCGGTGTCCTGGCGCTGGCCCTGGCCCAGTTGCCGGTTGAAGTCCCGGGCCAGCGGGCCTTCGCCGAAGGCTTGTGGTTGTTCAATATCCTGCTGTTCGCCGTGTTCAGCCTGCTCTACGGCGCACGCTGGGTATTGTTTTTCGACGAGGCCCGGCGGATTTTCGGTCATTCCACGGTCTCGATGTTCTTCGGCACCATTCCCATGGGGCTGGCGACCATCATCAATGGCTTCCTGCTGTTTGGCGTGGCGCGCTGGGGCGACGGTGCGGTGCAGGTCGCCGAGGTGCTGTGGTGGATCGATGTGGCGATGTCCCTGGCCTGCGGCGTGCTGATTCCCTTCATGATGTTCACCCGCCAGCAGCACAGCATCGACCAGATGACCGCGGTCTGGCTGTTGCCGGTGGTGGCCGCGGAAGTGGCGGCGGCCAGTGGTGGCCTGCTGGCGCCGCACCTGCTGGATGCGCACATGCAGTTCAATGTGCTGATCACCAGCTATGTGCTCTGGGCGTTCTCGGTGCCTGTGGCGTTCAGCATCCTGGTGATCCTGCTGCTGCGCATGGCCTTGCACAAGTTGCCCCATGAAAACATGGCGGCTTCGAGCTGGCTGGCGCTGGGGCCGATCGGTACCGGGGCGCTCGGCATGCTGGTGTTGGGGACGGACTCGCCGGCGATCTTCGCCGCCAATGGGTTGGCGGGGATCGGCGAGATCGCCAGTGGCCTGGGCCTGGTCGCCGGCATCATCCTCTGGGGCTTCGGCCTGTGGTGGATGCTGATGGCGGTGCTGATCACCCTGCGTTACCTGCGTCGCGGCATTCCCTTCAACCTCGGCTGGTGGGGCTTCACTTTCCCCCTGGGCGTCTACTCCCTGGCGACCCTGAAACTGGGCAGTACCCTGCACCTGGGCTTTTTCAGCGGCTTTGGCCTGGTGCTGGTGGCCTTGCTGGCGGTCTTGTGGCTGATCGTCGGCAGTCGTACGCTGCGGGGCGCGTATAAAGGCGAGCTGTTTGTTTCGCCCTGCCTTGCAGGAATCGCGAAATAAATCTTCAGGATTAGGTAAGGTTGTGGCCTGGAGCGGTGATCCGCATTCCAACAAGAAAGCCGCTCTCGGCGCCACTCAGGACCATGGAAGATGAGTCACCCCTCACAGTTCAGCCTACTGCGTACGCGGCGCTTCCTGCCGTTCTTCGTGACCCAGTCGCTCGGAGCGTTCAACGACAATATCTTCAAGCAGTCGTTGATCCTCGCCATCCTCTACAAGTTGAGCATCGACGGTGATCGCGGTATCTGGGTCAACCTCTGCGCCCTGCTGTTCATCCTGCCGTTCTTCCTGTTTTCGGCCCTGGCCGGGCAGTTTGGCGAGAAGTTCGCCAAGGACGCGCTGATCCGGCTGATCAAGCTGGGGGAAATCGCCATCATGGCGGTCGGGGCCACCGGCTTCCTGTTCGACCACCTGTCCCTGATGCTGGTGGCGTTGTTCGCCATGGGCACCCATTCGGCGCTGTTCGGCCCGGTGAAATATTCGATCCTGCCCCAGGCCCTGCGCGAAGAGGAACTGGTGGGCGGCAACGGCCTGGTGGAAATGGGTACCTTCCTGGCGATCCTGGCCGGGACCATCGGTGCTGGGATCATGATGTCCTCCAGTCATTACGCACCGGTTGTCTCCGCCGCCATCATCGGCGTGGCGGTCTTGGGCTATTTCGCCAGCCGCGGCATTCCCCGGGCGGCGGCGTCCAGCCCACAGTTGCGGTTGAACTGGAATATCTTCAGCCAGTCCTGGGCCACGTTGCGCCTGGGCCTGGGACAGACGCCGGCGGTTTCGCGCTCGATTGTCGGCAACTCGTGGTTCTGGTTTGTCGGGGCGATCTACCTGACGCAGATTCCCGCCTACGCCAAGGAATGGATGTACGGCGATGAAACCGTGGTGACCCTGATTCTTACCGTCTTCTCGGTGGGCATCGCGGTGGGTTCGATGCTTTGCGAGCGCCTGTCCGGACGCAAGGTGGAAATCGGCCTGGTGCCGTTCGGCTCCTTCGGCCTGACACTGTTCGGCCTGCTGTTGTGGTGGCATTCGGGCAACTTGCCGCAGAACATCCAGGCCAATGACTGGCTGAATGTGCTGGGCTACCACCAGGCCTGGTGGGTGTTGCTCGATATCCTCGGGCTGGGGGTGTTCGGCGGCTTCTATATCGTGCCGCTGTACGCTTTGATCCAGTCGCGCACCGCCGAGAACGAGCGGGCCCGGGTGATCGCCGCGAACAATATTCTCAATGCGTTGTTCATGGTGGTCTCGGCAATCGTCTCGATTCTGCTGCTGAGCGTGGCGAAGCTGTCGATCCCGGAGTTGTTCCTGGTGGTGTCGCTGATGAACATCGCGGTCAACGCCTACATCTTCAAGATCGTCCCCGAGTTCAGCATGCGTTTCATGATCTGGCTCCTCAGCCATTCCATGTACCGGGTCGAACACAGGAACCTTGAGCTGATCCCCGATGAGGGGCCGGCGTTGCTGGTGTGCAACCACGTATCGTTCGTCGATGCGCTGCTGATCGGCGGGGCGGTACGTCGGCCGATCCGCTTCGTGATGTATTACAAGATCTACCGCTTGCCGGTGCTCAACTTCATCTTCCGCACTGCCGGGGCGATTCCGATTGCCGGGCGCGGTGAAGACCTGGAGATCTACGAGCGTGCGTTCCGCAAGATTGCCGAGTACCTGAAGGACGGCGAGCTGGTGTGCATTTTTCCCGAGGGCAAGTTGACCACCGATGGCGAGATCAGCGAGTTCAAGGGCGGCATGACCCGCGTGCTGGAGGAAACCCCGGTGCCGGTGATTCCCCTGGCGCTGCAAGGCTTGTGGGGCAGCTTCTTCAGCCGCGATCCGCAGAAGGGCCTGTTCCGTCGCCTCTGGTCACGGGTGACCCTGGTGGCCGGGCCGACGGTGGCGGCCGAGGAGGCAGTGCCGGCGCGGTTGCGTGAGCAGGTGTTGCAGTTGCGGGGGATGGCGCGTCGTTAAGCGTGTGCGGGAGGGAAGCTTTTAGCGGCCTCGCAGGCTTCCTCATTCCTTACGATTGAACACAGCCCTTGTAGGAGCCGGCTTGCCGGCGATGGCGTCCGATCGGCTTGTTGGCCTCATCGCCGGCAAGCCAGCTCCCACAAGGGACACTGTCAGGCCGCCGAGACCTTCAGGCCGATCAGCCCGGCAATGATCAGCGCCACGCTCGCCAGCCGGAACAGGGCCATGGACTCGCCGAACAGGATGATGCCGGCGATCACCGTGCCCACCGCGCCGACACCGGTCCAGATCGCGTAGGCGGTCCCCAGCGGCAATTCCTTCATGGCAAGGCCCAGCAGGCCGAGGCTGATGGCCATGGCGGCAACGGTCAGGGCGGTGGGCAGCGGGCGGCTGAAGCCATCGGTGTATTTCAGGCCGACGGCCCAACCGACTTCAAACAGACCGGCGAAAAACAGAATGATCCAGGACATGATGACCTCCATCGATTGACGGGGTCGTCCCCAGATTGATAACTCGATCGAGCCGCAAGGTCGTCCCTGCGTTGCGCACTATATTGCCCATTCTCAACCTGGGGATCAAGCTGTCACTCAGTCGGCCGTGCCCTGGGCGGCCAGTTCGCGGTCCTGCCTGTCACTCATCCGGCGGAACCAGGTCGAGAGCAGGGCCCCGGAAATATTGTGCCAGACACTGAACAGCGCGCTGGGCACCGCCGCCAATGGCGAGAAGTGCGCGCTGGCCAGGGCGGCGCCCAGCCCGGAGTTCTGCATGCCGACTTCCAGGGCCAGCGACTTGCGCTGGGCCAGCGGCAGCTTGAACAGGCGGCCGGTGAAATAGCCGAGCAGATAACCGAAGCTGTTATGCAGCATGACCACGGCCATGATCAGCAGTCCCGACTCGGCGATCTTCGCCTGGCTGGCGGCGACCACCGCGGTGACGATGATCACGATGCTCACCACCGAGATCAGCGGCAGGACTTCCACCGCATGGCGTACCCGTTCCCCCAGCAGGCGTTGGGCAACCACGCCGAGCACGATGGGCAGCAGCACCACTTGCAGGATTGACCAGAACAGCTCCATGAACGACACCGGCAACCAGGCCGAAGCCAGCAGCCAGATCAGCGCCGGGGTCAGCAACGGGGCGAGCAGGGTGGTGACCGCAGCAATCGCCACCGACAGCGCCAGGTCGCCACGGGCCAGCCAGGTCATCACATTGGACGAAGTGCCGCTCGGGCAGCAACCGACCAGGATCACTCCGACGGCGATTTCCGCCGGCAGCTGGAAGGCTCGGCAGAGCAGCCAGGCGACGCCCGGCATGATAATGAAATGGGCGACCACACCAAGGGCCACGCGCCAGGGATGGCGGGCGACTTCGGCGAAGTCTTCGAGTTTGAGGGTCAGGCCCATGCCGAACATCACCAGGCCGAGCAGGGGCACGATGGCGACTTTCAGGCTGATGAACCAGGCAGGTTGCAGAAACGCCAGCACGGCGAAAATCAGCACCCAGTAGGCGAAGGTGTTACCGACAAAACGGCTGAGTGCGGCCAGTGCGCGCATGGGATTTCCTTGTTATTTGAGTTCGTCATCTTGACCCGGCCCCTTGCAGGAGCCGGCTTGTCGGGACGCCGCCTCGCAGCGATGAGGCCCTTGAGCCTTGTGGTGGCTGTGCGGACGCTATCGCCAGCAAGCCGGCTCCCACAGGGAATGGATGTCGTACGCCCGTTCCGTGCCCGACATGGCCCTTGTAGCTGGCTTACCAGCGATGAGGCGGACGCTATCGCCGGCAAGTCGGCTCCTGCACAGGGCCCGCGTCCGGCATCAGATGCCCTGCGGCATTTCCTCGCCACCCAGGGCGTCGAACAGTTCCGGCAGGAACTCGCCGAAGGTCAGCATCATCAGGGTGAAGCTGGCGTCCAGCTGGCCCAGGGCTTCTTCGCCACCGTCCTGTTCCGCCTGGTCCTGCAGCAGGTCTTCGAACTTCAGGCGCTTGACCACCATCTTGTCATCGAGCACGAAGGACAGCTTGTCCTGCCAGGCCAATGCCAGCTGGGTGACCATCTTGCCGGTGCTCAGGTGCAGCTGGATTTCCTCGCCGGTCAGGTCCTGGCGCTTGCAGCGGACGATGCCGCCATCTTCCTGGGTGTCGCGCAGTTCGCACTCGTCGAGGACAAAGAAGTGCTCGGCGGCTTTCAGGGTCTTGACCCAGTCGGTCATCACCGCGGTCGGCGCGGTCTTCACGGTCAGCGGACGAACCGGCAGGGTGCCGAGTACTTCACGCAGGGTCGACAGCAGGTCTTCGGCGCGTTTCGGGCTGGCCGAGTTGACCAGGATCAGGCCCTGTTTCGGCGCGATCGCGGCAAAGGTCGCCGAGCGACGGATAAAGGCACGGGGCAGGAACGCCTGGATGATTTCATCCTTGAGTTGATCGCGTTCCTTCTTGTAGACCTTGCGCATTTGCTCGGCCTCGATCTCCTCGACCTTTTCCTTCAGCGCGTCACGCACCACGCTGCCGGGCAGGATGCGCTCTTCCTTGCGCGCCGCGACCAGCAGGAAGTCGCCGCTGACGTGGACCAGCGGGGCGTCTTCACCCTTGCCGAACGGAGCGACGAAGCCATAGGTGGTCAACTCCTGGCTTGCACAGGGGCGGGCCGGTTTGGTCGCCAGTGCGGTTTCCAACGCCTCGGCATCAAAAGGCAGATCTTGGGTCAGGCGATAGATAAGCAGGTTTTTGAACCACATGGGGTGAATCTCTCCTTTATACAAAGGAGGGCATTATTCTCTTCGTGGCCCGATAGGCCAACCCTCTGCTAAGTCTTTGGAAGGCCTGAGAAAAATATTAAAGAAAGTGCTTGCCAGAGTGTGGAGTGCTCCGTAGAATGCGCGCCACACCGAAAGCGAAGGGTGATTAGCTCAGCCGGGAGAGCATCTGCCTTACAAGCAGAGGGTCGGCGGTTCGATCCCGTCATCACCCACCATTCGTCAACAGTGTTACGCGCAGCGGTAGTTCAGTCGGTTAGAATACCGGCCTGTCACGCCGGGGGTCGCGGGTTCGAGTCCCGTCCGCTGCGCCATATTCGATGTTCTGGACCACTGAACGCCAGGACATCACGGAAAGCCCGCCTTGTGCGGGCTTTTTGCTGTCTGCTGTTTGCAAAAAATCCTGGATTTAAAAAAAGATTATTTAAATCAGTGCGTTATGGATTTTTTGTGGCATAATGCACCCACACCGAAAGCGAAGGGTGATTAGCTCAGCCGGGAGAGCATCTGCCTTACAAGCAGAGGGTCGGCGGTTCGATCCCGTCATCACCCACCATTCGATATCAGTGTTACGCGCAGCGGTAGTTCAGTCGGTTAGAATACCGGCCTGTCACGCCGGGGGTCGCGGGTTCGAGTCCCGTCCGCTGCGCCATATTCGATGTCCTGGACCACTGAACGCCAGGACATCACGGAAAGCCCGCCTTGTGCGGGCTTTTTTTCGTCCGTCTCTTCTGGCGCCGTTCAGTGATTGCGGCGGTGAGGCTCATATCGCGATCGCCAGCAAGCCGGCTCCCACAAGATTTTTGTCGCACGCCAATCCAGTGTTCAGCACGGGCTATTGTGGGAGCCGGCTTGCCGGCGATGGCGCCCGCGCAGGCGCCACAAGGATAAAGGACGGCGCTATTGCTCGGCGTTGCGGCTATGCCGGTAATCGCTGACCGCGTCGTATACCGCCTTGCGCAAGCGGTTGATCCCGCCAATCGGTCGATGGGCCTCCAGGCCGTGCCAGGGGTTGAACGACTGGTTGTCACAGGCGATGTTCTGTTCCAGCGTATCGAAGTCCTGAGCCGGGATGCGCACGCTCGCCACGGTCTCGTATGGCGCGTCACTTTCCTTCCATTCGATGCTGGTGTCTTCGATCGGCATGTACTTGTTGGCGTT
Source organism: Pseudomonas sp. Mn2068 (assembly GCF_049319725.1). Lineage (NCBI taxonomy): Bacteria > Pseudomonadati > Pseudomonadota > Gammaproteobacteria > Pseudomonadales > Pseudomonadaceae > Pseudomonas > Pseudomonas sp. Mn2068. The sequence continues at coordinate 106,427 of NZ_JBMOUG010000017.1, forward strand.
CTGGCGCTGGATCTGCAGGACGAAGCAGGCCGGCACGCGGTCTGTGGATAACTGCTGGACCAGGGCGCTGCGCAGGAAGTTCGGCAGGTCCTCGTTCTGCTTCGGCAATTCGTATTCCGGGCAGCTCTGTGGATCGGGCGCTACCCGGAACTTGGCGTTGGCGCTGCCGAACTTGTACGGCGATACGGAGAAGTAGGTCGTCCGGGTCGGGCTTTTCGGTGCCGGCGCCAGGGTTGCCAGGGCAATGAACAGATGGCGGATCTGCCAGCCGGTGGGGTTCCAGCTCGGGAAAAACGCCAGGACCTTCTTGCCATCGGCCTGGGCCCCGATGTTCTGCTGGTACTCGGCAACGTCGCTGACGAAAAAGTTCGGGTGGCTGAACATCACGAAATCCTGCTCGTGACGACCCTGCTGCCCCGCCAGCAACTGCTTGCCGGGGACATCCATCAGCTTGATCGCCATGCCGCGGGCATCGCGGATACTGTCGAACTGCGGGTAGGCGTTGCCATTGGACAGGCGGATCAAGGCCTGCCAGGTCTTGCCCGGCTCGGCGAACACACCCTGGCGCAGATCGCCGCCCAGGCCATCGAGTACCCGGACTTCGGCCTTCACGCAGCCGTGGGCCTTGGCATGGGCGTCACGCAGAAAGCGCGTGCCCTCGCGGTGCTGGTCGACGATGCGCACGGCGGTCTGGATGATGTCCTGGGTCATGGCCGACTCACCGGGCGGCACCTGTTCCTCCGCCGAGACCGGCCCGCTGTGGCGCCAGGCATACCAGCCGGTCGACAACCCCCAGCCGAGCAGGCCGAGGCCGATCAGGACCAGCAGGCTCTTGCCGAGAAAGGCGCCGAGGCGCAGCCAGAGTCGCTTCAACATGGGGTCATCCTTTTGACGTGATCGTGGGATTGCAGGCTCATGGCAGTTGCTGCTCCAGCGGTCCGCCCAACACTTTCAGGTATTCGAGCAGGGCCCAGCGCTCTTCCGGTTGCAGCAGGCGGCCGATGACCCCGTTGCCACGCTTGCCGGCACGGAATTCGTGGCCGCTGTTGTGGTTGCCACTGATCCGGGTATCGAACAGGAAGCCGTTCTCGAAGGCTTTCTGGCGATAGCCCAGGTGGCGCGGATCGTATTCGAAGGTGCCTCTGTAGAAGGTGGTGGCGCGCTCGTCCTGGGGGGACAGCAGCTGATACAGGCTGGGTACCGAGCCGTTGTGCAGATAAGGCGGCGTGGCCCAGACCCCGGCCAGGGGGCGTGCCTTGTAGGCGCGCTGTTCGAGGACGCCGATGGGCAGGCCGAAACCGTCCAGTTGCGCGCGCTCGGCGGGGGTGACCTTGGCGTCGCGGTAGGCGCGTTCTTCGACGAAGGCGGTGACATAGGCCAGGCCCTTGGCGACCGACAGTTGCGTCATGTCCAGCGGCTGGTCCGGCTTGGGGTGCAGTTCCACCGGCAGTCTTGCCAGCTCCGCCGGGTCCCACTGCAAGGCGCTGAGGTCGTAGCGCTGGTCGGCGATATTGCTGGCGGTGTTGGGATCGGTACCGATCGCCGCGAGCGGAATCGCTTTCAGGTGCTGCACCGGCCGGCCGTTTTCCTCGTTGGTCGCCGGCACGTGGCAGCCGGCGCAGTTCTCGGCGAACAGCGCGCGACCCTGGGCGGCACGGGCCAGGTCGACCTTGCCGAACAGGTCCTCGGGCCAGGTCGGCGGCTTCAGGCGTTGCAGGGTTTCCTCGATCTTGTGCAGGTCGCGCACCCGCACGCTGGAGGGGTAGCGAGCGTCGCCCTGCAGCGGCTGGCCGTTGTCATCGAAGAAGTTCAGGGTGGCGCCGACGCCCAGGGCCTCGCCGATATTGCGCGCCATGGGTTGCTGGGCCGATGCGGTCCACTGGACCCAGTCGAAGGTCCAGATATCCCACAGTTGCGGGTAGTCCACGGGGGCATTGGCGACCCGGTAGTTCTTCTCGGAGATGGCATCGCCGAAGCTGGCGTTGGCGATCCGGCCGAAGGCATCCGTGCGGCCGGGGCCTTCCAGGGTCGGATACAGGCCGCGATGGGTATCGTTCCAGGCGACGTGGAGGAAGGTGTCCAGGGACTGTTTGACGGCGGCGCGCAGCTCGTCGTGGCGGGCTTCGTATTCGTCACCGAGGACCTGCCGGGCGAAACGCTTGAACTTCCAGGGGTTGTAATAGGTGGCGGCGAGGCTGGCGACCAGCGCCTGGCCAAAGCTGCCACCGCGTACCGTCGGCACGCTCGAGGGCAGCACATGCTGGGCCGAGCCGCCGTCGATCCGTAGGGCCTGTCCTTTATAGCGCAGTTCGCCGGTATGGCAGGCGGCGCAGGTGATATCCAGGTAGCGGGCGTCGCTGCCGGGGTTCTGGTGACGGGTGAAGCCTACTGGCAGGTTGCCGGGATTGTCCGGCGAGGCCTGTTGCCCGGGGTCCACCAGGAAACCGAAACGCGCCAGGTATTCCGGGGCCGCGAAGCGTTGCTCGGAGAAAGGCAGTTCCAGGGCGGTGAACCATTCATACCGCAGGCCTTTCACCTGGGTGCCCTGGGGGGTGTAGTAGAAGGTCTGGCGGTCGGCGGGGCTCCACTGCTCCAGGTAGCGGACCTGTTCCGCCGGCACGTATGTCGGCAATTTCGGATTGGCGATGTAGTACAGAATCACCGCGAGGCCTAGACCAAGCAGGAGTATCAGAGCCAGTAACACACGGTAAAATATGCGCAAGATAACGATCCTTGTCGAGTTGTCATGCTCTTATGCCTGAGCCGTTGTCAGGCAGCAAGTGGCCGTGATGGCCGTCTATGCTGGCCCCCTGTCGGGGGATGGTGTCGGACCGGTACGTAAACTGAACGTCAGGGCTTTGTAAAATGCCCGAAATGACTGAACTTATTGGCGCTTTACCCCTCTCATCCCCGTAGCCATTGGTCGTGGCCGCCTGATAAGCTCGCGGCTTTACTCGATTGCCCTTTAGGCGCATGAACAAGGAAATAGCATGAAACAGCATCGGTTGGCGGCGGCGGTTGCCCTGGTAAGCCTGGTACTTGCGGGCTGCGACTCGCATTCCAGCGTAGAGCTGAAAACCCCGGCGCAAAAAGCTTCCTATGGTATCGGCCTGAACATGGGCAAGAGCCTGGCTCAGGAAGGCATGGATGATCTGGATTCCAAGGCTGTTGCCCAGGGCATCGAAGATGCCATCGGCAAGAAAGAGCAGAAGCTGAAAGACGACGAACTGGTCGAAGCCTTTGCCGCCCTGCAGAAACGTGCCGAAGAGCGCATGGCCAAGCTGAGCGAAGAATCGGCAGCCGCCGGCAAGAAATTCCTCGAGGAAAACGGCAAGAAGCCTGGTGTCGTGACCACCGCTTCCGGCCTGCAGTATGAAGTCGTCAAGAAAGCCGACGGTCCTCAGCCCAAGCCTACCGACGTAGTGACTGTTCACTACACCGGCAAGCTGACCAACGGCACCACCTTCGACAGCTCCGTGGATCGCGGCAGCCCGATCGACCTGCCGGTGAGCGGCGTGATTCCGGGTTGGGTCGAAGGCCTGCAACTGATGCACGTTGGCGAGAAGTACAAGCTGTACATCCCGGCAGACCTGGCTTACGGCGCACAGAGCCCGAGCCCGGCAATCCCGGCCAACTCGGTGCTGGTGTTCGATCTGGAGCTGTTGGCGATCAAGGATCCGGCCAAGGCTGACGAAGCCGCCAAGTAATCTGGTCGTGCTTGTGACAACGCCCCGTCTGACGGGGCGTTGTCGTTTCTGCGTCTTGATAAGCTGTAAGAAATCGAACGCAGACTGGTCAGCGTAGTCTTAACATTGAGCTAATCGACCTAGTCGTAGACTGGCGTCAAGTCAATGAAATTATGGGTTTTTTTTAGTGAGTAAAAAACGCCCGATCTGAGCCGGGGCCTTGTATGACGGGGCTCTCAGCTGTAAAAAATGGCTCTGTTCACAAGGTTATCCACAATTTGTGTGGATAACCTTGTGCGTCTGCCTGCTGGAGTGATGATGAAAGCACCCTGGAATTTCGCGCGCTTCCTGCCATTGGCCCAACGCTTGCTGGTTCGTGGTCGTTTGCCGACGCTGTTGTTCGCGGTGGCGAGCAAGAGTGCCCGGCAAGGTGGACGGTTGGGCAAGCTCAAGGAAGACCTGAAACTGCTGCAGGTGCTGTGCCTGGCGTACTGGCGGGGCGAGTACCGGGAGATCAGCTACAAGTCGATGATCATCGTGGTGGCGGGCCTGATGTATTTCCTCAGCCCGATCGACGCGATTCCGGACTTCATCCCGGTATTCGGCATGCTCGACGATATCGCGGTGCTGGCCTGGGTGATGAATACCCTGGACCAGGAATTGAATGCCTTCAGGGCCTGGCGCGAGCGTCAGGTACCCGCGCAATTGCAGGTCGTCGAGCGCCTGCCGGACACGCCGGAGCAGTTGCAGCTCGAGCACGACGAAAAAAATTGATCCAAATCCTGTTGTACGAAGAACAAGCACACTAGCGACCTTGGCGGCTGTTAATATTAAGCTACAGGGAAAGCGCTGACTCGCTATGTGTAATCGTCCTACGGGGTGTGGTAATGGATCTTCAAATAATTACACGTGACGGCGAACCGGAGTATGCGGTTCTCCCCTGGGCTCAGTACCAGGCCTTGCTTGAAGCTGCCGGTTTGCGCAGCCAACAACCCTCTCCCAAACCCTCCGATACGCCTGTCGCGACGGACCCGGCATTGCCGGCGTTCGATCAGTTGCGCAGCCTGCGCGAAGCCAAGGGGCTGGCCATTGAAAGCCTGGCCCGGACCGTCGGCATCAGCCCGTCGTACCTGGGCCTGATCGAAAGCGGTGAGCGCCAGCCGGATGCCGCGATTCGCCGCAGCCTCGCCTGGGAACTGGGTGTGGCCGGCTGGAGGGACGCATCGTGAGCGTGCGGATCAGTCGCCAGCATTGGGATGGTTTGCTCGGTGAACTCGATCAGGCCCGCCGCCAGCGCCACTTGCTGACCTATCGCGCGCTGCTCGAGCGCCTGCAGTTGCCGAGCCCGGCGATGCAGACCCTGACGGCGGCCCTGGAGCATCTGGCGGCCCTCGATGCCAAGGCCGAACAGCCGCTGCGCAGTTCACTGGTGATCAGCCAGGGCGCCAGTCGCCTGCCGCGTACCGGCTTCTTCGAGTGTGTCGAGCGCCTGGGGCGTTTCTCCGGCCCGTCCGATGGCGTGGCGGCGGCGTCCTGGCATGCTTCGGAAGTGGTGCGGGTGTTCGAGTACGATTATCCCGAGTCCGCGGAGGCCTGAGGCGGGCCACGCCGGCCGCTAGGGGCGGGCCCAGGCCGGCGTGGCGCTGTCGGCGGGTGGCTCATCGCTCGGCAGGCTGCTCTGCGATGCCGCGGTGACCAGTTCCCGGCTATCGATCACATGGATGCTGTAGCCAGGGACGTTCTTGGCGTGGTGCTTGGCCTGGGAGGCGAGTTCCGCCAACTGGCTGGCATCCAGCAGGCCGCATGACTGCGGTTGCAGGTGCACCACCCCGATGGACAGCGACAGCAGCGGAAACTCCTGGCGCTGGCCCTGGCGGTTCGAGGCGATGAAGCAGCCCGCCTCCAGGTGCTCGGCGCGGTAGAAACGCCGGCACTGGTGCTGGAAGTCTTCCAGCAACTGATTCAGGCGCTTGCGCCAGTCCTCCGAGCCCAGCACCAGCAGGAAGTCGTCGCCGCCGATATGGCCGACGAAATCCCGGCTCGGATCGACACGATCGTTCAGGCATTGCGCCAGGCACAGCAACACCTCGTCGCCCCGGCCGTAGCCGTAGATATCGTTGAAGGGCTTGAAACTGTCGATATCCACGTAGCAGATCAGCGACTCGCGCTGTTGCTGCAACAGGCGCGTCAGGCACTGCTGGATCGGCACGTTGCCGGGCAGCAGGGTCAGCGGGTTGGCGTAGCGGGCCTGCTGGATCTTCAGTTCGGTGATCAGTTTGAGCACGTCGATCACCCGTCCCAGGCCCAGATAGCAGCCATTGAGGGTGATGATGAAGTCTTCCTCTATGCGTTGCCGGGCGCGGCTGGTCAGCAGCCGGCTGACCTGCTGCAGCGACTGGCTCAGCTCCACCGCGAGGAAGTCATCGCTCATCAGCCGGCTGATGGGCTTGCGGGCGAACAGGTCGGTGGCGAATGGCTTGAGCAGGGCATCCGACAGCGAGTGCCGGTGGACGATGCCACAGGGCCGTTCCTGCTCGTCCAGCACCGCCAGGGAGTTGAGGTTGGCCTGGCGGCGGAAAGCTTCCAGCACGGTTGCCGTGGGGGTGCCCTGGGTCACTGCCGGCTGTTCGATCAGCAGTGCGCTGAGGTCACTGGCTTCCTCGCTCAGTGCAATCGAGGTGTTTTCCAGTTTCGGCAGCAGGCTGCGGGCGTCCTGCGGTGGCTGTTCCTGGGGCCGGCAGAGCAGGTAGCCCTGGACCAGGTCGACCCCCATCTCGGTGAGCACTGCCAGTTCTTCCGGCAATTCGATGCCTTCGGCGATCACCTGGGCCCGCGAGGCCTTGGCGATCTGCAGGATGGAGCCGACGAATTCGCGCTTGAGGCCGTCCTGGTGGATGCCGTCGATAAAGTGCCGGTCGATCTTCACGTAGTCCGGGCGCAGCTCCGACCACAGGCGCAGGCTGGAATAACCGGCGCCCAGGTCATCCAGGGCGATCGAGAAGCCCATGGCGCGGTAGTGGTGCAGCGCGTTCTGCAGCAACTGGAAGTCGTCGGTAGGGGTTTGTTCGGTGAGTTCGATGACCACGTTGCTGGGGTCGATGCCGAAGTCCTGAAGCAGCGTAAGGGTCCGGCCCGGTTGGTGGGTCGGCTCCAGCAGGGATTCTGGGGAAACGTTGAGGAACAGCTTGCCCGGCAGTTTTTGCTCGCTGAAGCGGCGGCAGGCGCTCAGCCGGCAGGCCATTTCCAGTTCGCTCAGGCGTCCGGCCTGGCGGGCCACGGCGAACAGGCTGATCGGCGAGTGCAGGGGGCTGTTGGAGGGCCCGCGACTGAGGGCTTCATAACCGACGATACGCCTCTCGGAGAGCGAAATGATCGGCTGGAACAGACTGTGCAGACCACTCTGAGCCAGGATTGAACTCAAGGCCTTCAGCTGTTCGGTCATGGTCATGGCAGTCTCTGATAATAAAAAAGGACCGGAAGAGACTCTTGATCCAAGAGCCGCATCCAGTCCTTATTTCACGACAGAATGATGACTGTTTGATGACGCTCCGAAGAGCGATCACATTAAATTGCCATTATCTGTCAGTGCTTGGCCACCGCGGTATTCAGGCGCAGGTAATCCAGGAGGATCCGCCCGGTTTCGCTCAGGTAGGCGTCGTCTTCCGGCTTGGTTTTCTTGTCTGGATCAGGCGGCAGGGCGTCTTCGTCCTCTTTCTTCAGTTCCTTGAGAGCGTCTTCGCCCTTGGCCTTGCGGCGGGCGTTTTCCATGGCCAGTTGCTTGGCATCGATATCGGCGCGCTGGGCGCGACGGTCGGCCTCGTTCAGGCTCACGGTCTTTTCCTTCATCAGCTTCTCGGCCAGGGCCAGCTTGTCGCGAATGAAGATGAACTCGGCATCCTTCGACGCGCGGGCATCGTGGTCAGACTTGAGCTGCGCCAGGAACGGCTTGAACGGATCCACCGCCGGCTTGATCGACGGGCGAATGGTGTCCCATGGCATGGCTTCCGGCAGTGCGCTCTCGCCGATTTCCTTGGTGTCGATGATCGACGGGAAATCCACGTCGGGCAGCACGCCCTGGTGCTGGGTGCTCTGCCCGGAAACCCGGTAGAACTTGGCCAGGGTCAGCTTCAGTTCACCATGGTTCAGCGGCTGGATGGTCTGCACGGTGCCTTTGCCGAAGGTCTGGCCACCGATGATCAGCGCCCGGTGATAGTCCTGCATGGCGCCGGCGAAAATCTCCGAGGCCGAGGCGGACAGGCGGTTGACCAGCAACGCCATCGGGCCCTTGTAGAAGGCGCCGGGGTTTTCGTCCTCGAGCACATCGACCTTGCCGTCGGCGTTACGCACCAGTACGGTCGGGCCCTTGTCGATAAACAGGCTGGTCAGCTCGGTGGCTTCCTGCAGGGAACCGCCGCCGTTGTTGCGCAGGTCGATGACCACGCCGTCGACGCCTTCCTTCTGCAATTCGCCCAGCAGCTTCTTGACGTCGCGGGTGGTGCTCTTGTAGTCCGGATCGCCGGCACGGAAGGCCTTGAAGTCCAGGTAGAACGCCGGGATGTCGATGACGCCGAGCTTGTAGTCCTTGCCATCCTGCTTGAGGTGCAGGATCGACTTGTTCGCGGCCTGATCCTCCAGTTTCACCGATTCACGGGTGATGGAGACGATCTTGCTGGTCTGGTCGTTCGGCGCGTTGCTCGCCGGAATCACTTCCAGGCGGACCACGGAGCCTTTCGGACCACGGATCAGCTTGACCACTTCGTCCAGGCGCCAGCCGACCACGTCGACCATTTCCTTGTCGCCCTGGGCGACACCGATGATCTTGTCGGCCGGGGCGACCTGTTTGGTCTTGTCCGCCGGGCCCGACGGCACCAGGCGCACGACCTTGACCTGGTCGTTGTCGCTTTGCAGCACGGCGCCGATCCCCTCGAGGGACAGGCTCATGTTGATGTCGAAGTTTTCCGCGCTATCCGGTGACAGATAGTTGGTGTGCGGGTCGTAGGACATCGCAAAGGTATTGATGTAGGCCTGGAAGATATCTTCGGCCCGGGTCTGGTCCAGGCGCGCCAGCTGGTTCTTGTAGCGCTTGACCAGCAGTTCCTGGATCGCCTTGGGATCCTTGCCGGCGATCTTCAGGCGCAGCACTTCGTCCTTGACGCGCTTGCGCCACAGGTCGTCGAGCTCGGCGGTGCTCTTGAGCCATGGAGCGTCCTTGCGATCGATCAGCAAGGTCTCCTTGGTGGTGAAGTCCATTTTGTCCACGCCCTTGTTCAACTCGGCGAGGGCGAAGTCCAGGCGGGCCTTGACCCGGTCCAGGTAGCGCTTGTAGATGGTGAAGCCGGCATTCAGGTCGCCGCTCTTGAGGAAGTCGTCAAACTGGGTTTTCCATTTGTCGAATTCGCTGATGTCGCTGGCGAGGAAGTAGCTGCGCGACGGATCGAGCAACTTGAGGTAACTGTCGTAGATGATCACCGAGCGCGCGTCGTCGAGCGGCGGCTTGCTGTAGTGATGACGCTTGAGCAACTCGACGACGTTCAGGCTGGCAATCACCTCGTCACGGTCGGGCTGAAGGTTGTCCCAGCTATTGGCTGCGAACGTATTGGCCGAGAACGTGGAAACGCCAAGGCCAATGAAAAGGGCAAGAGCGGTGCTGGGGAACAAATGCTTCATGCTGAGTCGACGCGGGGACAATTGATCACGCATATTAGGCCGTCTTTAAAGTCGCCGGTTCCGCGGGACTGCGTACCAAAACTGCATTGGCAGGTTTTCGTACGACCCTCGGACCGGTCGCATAATGCAAAAAGCCCGGTGCTACAGCTCCGGGCTCAGTCCAGACTCACTATGGAGGCACTGTGAAAGCATTGCAAGGCGTTGAAGGTCAAGTGGAGTGGGTTGAGGAGCCAAGTCCGGCCTGTGATGTCGGACAGGTACGGATTCGCGTGGCGGCTGCGGGACTCAATCGCGCCGATCTGTTGCAGAAGGCCGGGCTCTATCCGCCACCGCCGGGGGCCAGCGAGGTGCTGGGCCTGGAGTGCTCCGGGGTGATCAGTGAAGTGGGCCCGGGATCTGCCTGGCAGGTCGGCGACCGTGTCTGTGCGCTGCTGGCCGGCGGCGGCATGGCCGAGGAAGTGGTGGTCGACGGGCGTCATGTGCTGCCGGTGCCGGAGGGCCTGAGCCTGGTCGAGGCGGCCGCGTTGCCTGAGGTCTACGCCACGGCGTGGCTGAATCTGTTCCAGTTGGCCGGACTCAAGCCGGGTGAAAAAGTGCTGTTGCATGCCGGTGCCAGTGGCGTTGGTTCGGCCGCCATCCAGCTGTGCAAGGCGTTCGGCAATCCCTGCTGGGTAAGCGTCGGTTCGGCGGATCGGCTGGCCTATTGCGAGGCGCTGGGCGCCCAGGGCGGGGCGATCCGCAGCGACGATATCGAAGGGTTGAGCGACTTCGCGCCCTTTGATGTGATCCTCGATCCGGTGGGGGCGAACTACGCCGAGCTGAACGTGAAACTTTTGTCAGCTGACGGGCGGTGGCTGCTGATCGGCCTGATGGGCGGGCGGGAAACCCGGCTGGACCTGGCGAAGATCCTGGCCAAGCGCATCCAGTTGCTGGGGTCGACCTTGCGCAGTCGCGACGCGCAATTCAAGGCGGATCTGCTCAGTGACCTGCATCAGCACGTCTGGCCGCTGTTCGCCGAGAAACGCCTCAGTCCGCAGTTGGCCAAGGTGTTCCCGATCCGCGATGCCGAAGTGGCGTTCACCGAGCTGGCCGGCAACCAGGTGGCGGGCAAGCTGGTGCTGGTGATCGACGAAACGCTGGTGTGAATGCAGGGGCGGCGCCTGTGTGGCAGTGGGCTTGCCTGTGAGGTCTTTGGCGGTCTCACGGGCCTCTTCGCGGGCAAGCCCGCTCCCACAGAAGCCCGCTCCCACGGAAGCCGGTTCCTACAGATGCCAGTTCCTACAGAGGCCGGCTTTCACAGAAGCCGGCTTCGATAAGGGCCGGCTATTTCCAGTGATGGACAGGCCACCCGGCCTTTTCCGCCTGCTCGCGCAGCACCGGGTCCGGGTTGACCGCATGGGGATGGTCGACCTTCAGCAGCAACGGCAAGTCGTTGCGTGAGTCGGAATAGAAGCTCGCGTCCTCGAGGTTTTCCTCTTCGGCATCCAGCCATTCCAGCAGACGGGTGATCTTGCCTTCGCGGTAGGTCAGGGTGCCGACGGTATGCCCGCTGTAGACGCCGTGCATGACCTCCAGCTCGATGCCCAGCACTTCGTCGATGCCCAGGCGTTCGGCAATCGGTTTCACCAGGTGGGTGCCGGAGGCGGAAATCACCAGGATCCGGTCACCCGCCGCCCGATGGGCGGCAATCGCCTTGCAGGCATCGCTGTAGATCAGCGGCTCGATCACATCCTCGACCCAGGGTTCGACCAGGTGCTCGACCTCTTCCGGGGTGCGTCCGGCCATGGGCTCCAGGCTGAACAGCATGAAGTCTTCCATGGCCAGCTCGCCCTTGCTGTAGGCGGCCATCAGTTCGTTGTTGCGGCGCATGAACGACTCCGGATCGACCCAGCCCAGGCGACCCATCTGCTCGCTCCAGAGCGTCGCGCAGTCACCGTGGATCAGGGTTTCATCCAGATCAAAAATTGCCAGGGCCATCAGCGGGATTCTCTCGTCAAGGGAACACTCTTCAAACGCGTCAAAGACATCAGGCTACCTCACACAGGGCCGTCGGATCGATGGACAACGCCAGGCGTCGACCATCGGGGTGCAGATCGGCGGCCGAACGGTTGAGCACATCCACCACCAGTTCCACGCCCCGCGCCTCGACCCGATAGCGGATGACGTTGCCCAGCAGGCTGTGGCTGCGGATCAGCGCATCCAGCTCGCCGTCGGTACTCAGTTCGATGGCTTCCGGGCGGATGGCGATACGACCGTTGATCGGACGCTGCAGCAGGCGGCTGGCGGCGTCGGCCTCGAGCAGGTTGTAGTTGCCGATAAAACCGGCGGCAAACACATCCACCGGGGCGGTGTAGAGCGATTCGGCGTCGCCGCTCTGGACGATCTTGCCCTGGTTCATCAGGAAGATCCGGTCACTCATGGTCAGGGCTTCTTCCTGATCATGGGTGACGAAGATGGTGGTCAGGCCCAGCTCGCGCTGGATTGCCCGGATCTGTTCGCGCAAGTGCTTGCGAATCCGCGCATCGAGGGCCGACAGCGGCTCGTCGAGCAGCAGCAGGCGCGGGCGGGTGACCAGCGAACGGGCCAGGGCCACGCGCTGGCATTGGCCGCCGGACAGCTGGTGCGGGTAGCGCGCGGCGAAGTCGTGCAGTTCCACCAGCTTGAGGGCTTCCATCACGCGCTTGTGGCTGTCGTCGGCATTGACCTTCTGCATTTTCAGGCCGAAGGCTACGTTCTGTTCCACGGTCATGTTGGGGAACAGCGCGTAGCTCTGGAACACCATGCCGATCGCACGCTTCTGCGGGCTGAGGGGCACGATGTCCTGGCCGTCGAGGAGGATCTTGCCGCTGTCCACCGGGGTCAGGCCGGCGATGCAGCGCAGCAGCGTGGACTTGCCGCAACCGGACGGGCCGAGCAGGGTGACGAACTCGCCCTTGGCGATTTCGCAGTTGATGTCGCTGAACACCGTGGTGCCGGCGTAGGTTTTTTTCAGGCTCTGGACACTGATGAAGCTCATTGGCTTTTGTCCTTCTCTTTTGGTGAAGAGCTCAGGCGATTGGCGACCCAGGTGAGTACCAAAACAAAGAGGAAGTAGGAGATCACCAGGGCGCTGGTGAAGTGACCGCTGCTGTTGCGCATGTTGTTCAGGTACACCTGCAGGGTTTCATAGCGGGTGCCCACCAGGATGTTGGCGAACACGAACTCGCCGAACAGGAAGGAGAACGACAGCAGCAACGCGACCATCAGGCCCTTGCGCAGGTTGGGCAGGACCACCAGGAACGCCGCCTGCCAGGTGCTGGCGCCGAGCAGGTGGGCGGCGTCCATCAGGTCGCGCAGGTTGATCGCCTGCAGGTTGTTGGTGATGGCCCGGTACATGAAAGGCAAGGCCACGGTGAAGTAGCAGCCGATCAGGATCCACGGCGTACCGACCATGGCGAACGGCCCGGAGCCGTACAGTTGCAACAGTCCCACCGAGGACACCACCGGCGGCACCGCGAAGGGCAGCAGGATCAGGATGTTCATCAGCGCGTCGAGCCGCGGGAAGTGGTAGTGCACCACGAACAGCAGCGGCAGGATCAGCACCACCGACAACACCAGCGAGCCGACGCAGACGATCAGCGACTGGCCGAAGGCATTGAGGAAGCGTGGGTCGCTCCACAGTTGCAGGTACCACTTGAAGGTGAAACCGCTGGGCAGGACGGTCGCCGACCAACTGCTGGCAATCGAATAGACCAGGGTGCCGGCCAGGGGCAGCAACAGGATCAGGAACAACAGGTAGACCACCAGGCGGTGGTACAGGGCGGCGGAGCCGGGTTCAGCGCGCGACATGGTAGCTCCTCTTCAACAGCCACTGGTGGATCACGGTCACGAAGGTCATCAGGCCCACCAGCACTACGGCCAGGGCACTGGCCATGTTCGGGTCGAGGCTGATGTCGCCGGAGACCATGGCGGCGATACGGATCGGCAACACGTTGAAGTTGCCGGTGGTCAGGGCATAGACCGTGGCGTAGGCGCCGAGGGCGTTGGCCAGCAGGATCACGAAGGTCCCCAGCAGCGCCGGGGTCAGCACCGGCAGGCCGATATGGCGCCAGAACTGCCAGCCTTCGGCACCGAGCAGCGCGGCGGACTCGCGCCAGTCTTCGCGCAGGGCGTCGAAGGCCGGGTAGAGCAGCAGCACGCCCAGGGGAATCTGGAAGTAGGTGTAGAGGATGATCAGGCCGGTCTTCGAGTACAGGTTGAAGTCCTGGATGATCCCCGCCTGCTTCAGCATGATGGTGATGGTGCCGTTGAAGCCCAGCAGGATGATGAACGCGAAGGCCAGGGGCACGCCGGCGAAGTTGCTGGTCATGTTGGCGAAGGCATTGACGAAATCCCGCAGGCGCGAGTCGACCCGGCGTAGCGAGTAGGCACCGAGCACCGCGATGATCATGCCGAACACGCTCGACCAGAAGCTGATCTCCAGGCTGTACTGGATCGCCTGCAGGTAGAACTTCGAACTGAAGATCTTGCTGAAGTTGGCCAGGCCCCAGCCATCGTCTTCCGATTGCAGGCTGTTGATCAGCACCCACACCAGCGGCGCGATCTCGAACACGATGAAGAACAGGGCAAAGGGCACCAGGCAGAGCACGGCGAGCCATTTGCCACGGGTGAGTGAATTCACTTCAGCAGCTCCCGGCATACAGGTTTGTCATGGGGGACGCCCAGCAGCTCGCAGATCGTGCCGCACAGTTGCGTCTGTTGGGGCGTGGCGTCGGGATCGAAACTGAAGGCATCGCCGAGGACGAACAGCGGCACTTCCCGTTCCTCGGCCAGCAGGCCGTTGTGCGAGCGGTCGTTGTTCATGCCGTGGTCGGCGGTCACCAGTACCTGGTAGCCGGCGTCGAGCCAGCCTTGCAGGTAGTCGGCCAGGATAATGTCGGCTGCACGCGCGCTGTTGCGGTATTGCGCGGTATCGAGGCCATGCTTGTGGCCGGCGTCGTCGATATTCATCGGGTGCACCAGCAGGAAGTTCGGCGCGTGTTGCAGGCGCAGGCTTTCGGCATCGGCGAACAGATGGGAGTCGGGGTAGTGATCGACCCAATAGAAATGCCCGTGCTGGATCGGCAGGCTTTCATCGCGGGTATGACGGTCACGGGCCGCGACGAAGGGCGAGCGGTTGTACAGTTCGCTGACCCAGTGATAGGCCGCCGCGGCGGTGCTCAGACCGGCGTCGCGGGCGTAATGGAACACGCTGCGCTGGTTGGACAGGCGCGAGACGTGGTTGTGCACGATGCCGCTCCGGATCGGGGCCACACCGGTGAGAATGCATTCGTAGAGCGGTCTTGAGAGCGAGGGCAACTCGCATTCCAGTTTGTACAGCGCCGCGCGTCCTGCGCCTGCGTAAGCCTGGAGATGGCCCATGGCATGCCGGGCGACCTCGTAGTTCAGGCCATCGAGCACGACCAGGATGACGTTGTGCTGCATAAGCCGGGCCTCCATGTTGGGGAACGAACAGAATCTGATGTGGGAGCCGGCCTGCCGGCGACGAGGGCCTTGAGACTAATATTGTTCTCTCGGTCCTTATCGCCGGCAAGCCGGCTCCTGCAATGATCGCGTTGACCCGGGGACGAGCCCCGGGCCAAGGCTGTCGGGTTATTGCATGTTGATGATGACTTCTTCGTTCCACTTCTGCGGCAGCGCCTTGGAAGTCTTCTCCCAGGCATCGGCGTCTTTGATCGGCGTGACTTTCTTGTACTGCTCGTTAGGCAGCAGCTTGGCTTTCACGTCTGCCGGCAGGGTCAGGTGCTCGGCACGGATCGGACGGGCATTGCCGCGCGCCAGGTTGATCTGGCCCGCATCGCTGAAGATGTATTCGCGGGTCAGCTTGGCGGCGTTCGGGTGCTTGGCGTACTTGTTGATGATGGTGGTGTAGCCGGAAATCACCGAACCGTCCGATGGGATCAGCACGACGTAGTCATCCGGGTTGGCCATCTTGGCCTTGTAGCTCAGGCCGTTGAAGTCCCAGACCACGCCGACTTCGACTTCGCCTTTTTCCATGGTGGCGATGGTCGGGTTGGCGAGCGACAGGCGACCCTGCTTGGCGATATCGGCAAACATCAGCAGGGCCGGTTGCAGGTTCTTCTCGTCGCCACCGTTGGCCAGGGCAGCGGCCAGTACGCCGTTGGCGGCCTGGGCGGCGGTGCTCACGTCACCGATGGAAACCTTGTACTTGCCGGTCTTGAGGTCAGCCCAGCTTTTCGGTGCTTCGGAACCGTGCAGCAGCTTCTTGTTGACGATGAAGGCGATGGTACCTGTGTAGGCCAGTGCCCAGTTGCCGTCCTTGTCCTTGGCCCAATCCGGGACCTGGGCCCAGGTGCTTGGCTTGTACGGCTGGGCGACGCCCTTTTTCACCGCGATCGGACCGAAGGCCGCGCCGACGTCGCCGATATCGGCGCTGGCGTTGTCTTTCTCCGCATCGAACTTGGCGATTTCCTGGGCCGAGCTCATGTCGGTGTCGATGTGCTTGAGGCCGTACTTGTCGCTCAGGTCTTTCCAGGTGCCAGCCCAGTTCGCCCAGTCATCGGGCATGCCGACGCTGTTCACGGCGCCTTCTTTCTTGGCGGCGTTTTCAAGTGTTTGCAAATCGGTGTCAGCGGCCATGGCGGAGGTGCACAGGGCAATGGTCGAGCCTAACAGTGATGCCAGGAAAAGCTGTTTCATCCGAAGCTCCTTTGGGCGTTTTCAACGCAGAGATTTTTTATCAACAGTTTCTATGACGGTTTTTATAACGTGGTGCAGTGCATCGTTTGGTCTAGGTCAGCAATACCTGAGCCAATTTAAGCCAGCAGGATGACACTTTGATGTCGGCATCAGTCCTGCAAGGTTTTTTGCCCGTAGTGCTCATGACCGTCGAATTAAGCGTAGACCATTTGTAACTAGCTGATATTTATGCGAATTGATGTTCTGGAACGGCCGTCCACGTGCACCGTTTCGTCGCTTTGTCACATATCAGTCATATGCATTGCCTAGGCTGAGCGCTACAACTGGGGACCGCGATCCTGTGCGGTTCTGCCCTCAAACAGTGCTGGACTAGTCCAGATAGGTAACGTTGATGCGCGAAGAGGCACCAAAAGCGGTGACAGCCATCGGTCAGGCGCTCCATGAGCAGATCGAACACGGGCTGTTGCCACCGGGAAGCAAGCTGCCGGCCGAGCGCAAGCTCAGCGAGCTGTTCAGCACCACCCGGATCACCGTGCGCGAGGCCTTGCTGCAACTGGAGGCCCAGGGGCTGATCTATCGGGAGGAGCGTCGCGGCTGGTTCATCTCGCCGCCACGGCTGGCCTACAACCTTATGCAGCGTAGCCACTTTCACGCGATGGTCAGTGCCCAGGGGCGGGTGCCGTCCACCCAGGTGATTTGCGCGCGCCTGCAACCGGCTTCGGCGGCGGTGTGTGACTGGTTGCAGTTGCCGGCCTTGTCCAGCGTGATCCAGATCTGCCGGGCGCGGCGGATCGATGAGCGGCTGGTGCTGTATGTCGAGCACTACCTCAACCCGCAGTACTTCCCGGGCATCCTGGAGTTCGACCTGAACCAGTCGATAACCGAGCTGTATGCCCGCCACTACGACCTGCATTACGGGCGGGTGCGCTTCGAAATCGTGCCGACCTCATTGCAGGTCGAGGCGGCCGCCGCGTTGCGGGTATCGGTGGGCAGTCCGGGCCTGCGGATTGCCCGGGTCAACTACGACCAGCATGAACGGCTGATCGACTGTGACCTGGAGTTCTGGCGGCATGATGCGATTCATGTCGGCGTGGATGTGGTTTAGCGGTCACTCCTGGATTGGCAGGCGACGCGGATTTTGTGGGGGCCGGCTTGCTGGCGATAGCGGCTTTCCAGGCGGCAGCGATGTGGCAATCAGATCGCATCGCCAGCAAGCCGGCTCCTGCAATTCAGTGGTGTGTTCAAGATTTTGGCGTGGATTCCGTTTCCGGGCCGCCGCCGGCGGTGACCACCTGCACGCTCAGGCGCGGGGTCGCCAGGTCCAGCCCGGCCTCGTCCATGGTGCGTTTCAACGACAGGTTGAACGCCCGTGAGACTTCCCACTGCTTGATCGGCGCGGTCTTGAACCGGGCGCGCAGGATCGCGCTGCCGGACTCGAAGCTCTCGACGCCCTGGATCTCCAGCGGCGACCAGATATTGCGCCGCTGCAGCGGGTCGGTGCGCATCTTCTGGCCGACATCGCGCATCAGCTTGATCGCATCGTCAATCGGCATGTTGTAGGGGATTGCCACCCGGAAGATCGCATAGCCGAACTCCCGCGAGTAGTTCTTGATGCTCTTGATCTCGCTGAACGGGATGGTATGCACGATGCCGTCGATGTCCCGCAGCCGCACGGTGCGGATGGTCAGGCCTTCGACGGTGCCGAGGTGGCCGCCGACATCCACGTAGTCGTCGATGGCCAGGGAGTCCTCGATGATGATGAACAACCCGGTGATCAGGTCCGCCACCAGTGACTGCGCACCAAAACCGATCGCCAGGCCGATCACGCCGGCACCGGCCAGCAGTGGCGTGACGTTCATGCCCATGTTCGCCAGGGCGACGATCAACGCGATGATGAAGATCGCCACGAACAGCACGTTGCGGATCAGCGGCATCATGGTCTGCGCCCGGGCATTGGCCAGGCCCTTGCGCGAGCGGGTCAGGGCGTGATGCACGGCGGTGTCGCTGAGAATCCACACCAGCCAGGCGAAAATCAGCGTGCCACCCAGGCTGAACAGCCTGACGCTGACCTCGTGGCCTTCGCCTTCGGTAAAGCGGATCAGCGACATGCCCCAGACCCGCAGGCCCAGTTCGATAAAGACCAGCCAGACAAACAGGTGCACCAGGGTGTAGCAGAAACTCTTCAACCGCTCGGAATACAGCGCGTGGCGCTTGTGTCCGCGTTGCGGCTTGAGGGCATGGCGTCGGACCAGGCCGTTGATCACCATGCACAGCACCACCAGCACGGTGCAGATCAGCGACTGGCGCAGGGCGGTGCTGGTATCGCCGGCGGAGACGAAGGTGGCGAACAGCGAGATCGCCACCAGGATGAGGGCGGGGACGAACCAGAAGGTGCCGAGGATCTCGATGGTATCGCTGAGGGCGCGCCGGGTCAGGCGCCGGGACAGCGGCTGGTTGCGGATCAGGTGGGCGATGGGCCGGCGGAACCGCAGGATGAACAGTCCGGTGGACAGCGCCGCCATGACATTGGCGAAAGTCGCGGCGGTGTGCGCCAGGTGGCTGCCGAGGCTGGCGACCAGGCGCGGGTCGCCGAGGGCCTCGCCGAACGCGGCGAAACTGCCGATCAGCCACAGCGGCCGGAAAGCCCGGTGCCGCAGGATGTGCAGGGCCTGGTGGCGGTGCGGTCCGTCGAGCACGGAGAAGGCGATCACGCAGATCGCCGAGAAACAGGTGCCGACCACCAGTGCATAGGCCAGCACCATCGCCAGGTCCTTGCCCAGGGACGAGGGCAGGGCGTAGCCCATGTACACGGTAATCAGCAGGGCGATCATCCAGGGACCGAGCTTGCGCAGGGCAAAGCGCAGCAGGTCGACCGTGCGCGGATGCTGGGGCAGTTCCTCGGTCAGGCCGAAGCGCAGGCGGACCCGGTGGCTGAGCCAGATCATGGTCCAGGCGAGGAAGCTCCACAGCAGCAGGATCAGTGCGAAGGCGAAGATGATCGGCAGCCATTCGCTGGCCGGAAGCATCAGCGCGAGCATTTCCTCCTGGGCCAGGTCGAACTCCTGTGACCAGCGATTGAGCGGACTGTCAGTGCCGGTGAATTGTTTCTCGAGGTTGGACAGGGTGCTGCCGATCAGGCCGAGCACGCCTTCCTCGGTGACCGGCTGGGCCTTCTTGGTGCTGTCCCGGAGCTTTTTCAGATCGCTCAGCAGCTTGCTGCGCTGCTGGTCGTTTTCCAGGTTCTTGATCACTTCGTCCAGCGACTGGGCCAGGGGCTCGGTCGGTTGCGGCTGGTTTTTGTCGGCGCTGTTCAACAGGCTGGGCAGGCCGACCGCCTGGGCGGGGGCCAACGGCATCAGCGTCAGCAGGCAGATGAACAGGCAGGCGGGCAGAGCGAAAAGACGGGCGAACACTAGGCAGTCAACCATACGGGATACGGATCGACCGAGTGTACGCCAGCCTCAGGCGTCGCGCATTTATTCAGCTTCAGCCAGTTTGGCGAGGATCTTGTAGACCACGGTGCCGAGGATGCACAGCATGCCCAGCCAGATCAGCACGGGACCGGCATTGCGCTCACGGAAGTTGAAGCCGACGGCCAGCATCAACATGCCTGCCAGGATCGGGATAAGCATCGAGTGAAACGCAAGTGGGCTGATCATCGCGACGGCCTTGTCGAGGGGGATACCTTGAGTCTAGGTCGCTTTGGCGGGATGTGTATTGATGTGTATCGGTGATTGCACACCCTGATCGGGTTTGTGTAGGGGCGGGCTTTTTGAATGTCTCGCTGGAGGCTCTTGTGACGTGGAGCGTCACGGGCTGCATTCCCACGCAGGGCGTGGGAACGATCAACAAAAGCTTCGCGGGCAAGCCCGCTTCCACAGGTGCGGTGTTGCGTCAGGGACTACGGCAGTTCGCGGCTGGCGAAGAAGGCGCTGAGGACCTTGACCAGGTGCGCCAGGTCATGGCTGCCCGCCAGTTCGCGGATCGAGTGCATGGCGAAGGTCGGCAGGCCGATATCCACCGTGCGCACGCCCAGGTGGCTGGCGGTGATCGGGCCGATGGTCGAGCCGCAACCCATGTCGCTGCGGACCACGAAGCTCTGCACCGGGACTTCTTCGGCCATGCACAGGTGGCGGAAGAAGCCGGCGGTTTCGCTGTTGGTGGCGTAGCGCTGGTTGCTGTTGACCTTGATCACCGGGCCGGCGTTGAGTTTCGGGCCATGGTTGGCGTCGTGCTTGTCGGCGTAGTTCGGGTGTACGCCATGGGCATTGTCGGCCGAGACCAGCAGGGATTTCTGGATCGTCCGGACGAACTCGTCGCCTTCGGGCAGCAGGCGGCGCAGGGTCTGTTCGAGCATCGGGCCGTCGGCGCCGCAGGCGGAACAGGAACCGACTTCCTCATGGTCGTTGCAGACCAGGACGCAGGTTTCCTCGGTGTCGGCGGTGAGCAATGCTTGCAGGCCGGCGTAGCAGGACAGCAGGTTGTCCAGGCGGGCGCCGGCGATGAAGTCGCCGTTGAGGCCGATCACGGCGGCGGCCTGGGTGTCGTAGAAACTCAGCTCGTAGTCGAGCACCACATCGGCGTTGAGGCCATGTTCGCGGGCCAGTTGCTCGGTGAGCACGGCGCGGAAATCCACCCGCTCGTCACCGGCGAACTGCGCGAGGATCGGCGGCAGTTCGTTCTGCGCATTGATCGCCCAGCCCTGGTTGGCTTCACGGTTGAGGTGAATCGCCAGGTTGGGAATGGTCGCGATGGGGGCCTTGAAGTCGATCAACTGGCTTTCGACCTTGCCGTCGCGGCGGAAGGTGACACGGCCGGCCAGGGACAGGTCGCGGTCGAACCAGGGGGCGAGCAGGGCACCGCCATAGACTTCGACGCCCAGTTGCCAGAAGCCCTGGCGCTGCAGTTCGGGTTGCGGCTTGACGCGCAGGCACGGGCTGTCGGTGTGGGCGCCGACCATGCGAATGCCATCGAGCAGTGGCGAAGCGCGGCCGAGCTTGATGGCGACGATGGAGGAGTCGTTCCGGGTGACGTAGTAGCGACCGTTGGCTTCGGTGTTCCAGGTCTCGCGTTCGTCGAGACGCTGGTAACCCGCCGCTTCCAGGCGCTGGACCAGGCTGGCAGTGGCATGAAAGGGGGTGGGGGAGGCCTTGAGGAAGTCGATCAGGCCTTGGTTCAACTCTTCGCGCATAAGTAGCTCCAGACAGCAGTGCCGGAAGTTTACCGTATCTTGTGGGAGCCGGCTTGCCGGCGATGGCGGCCTTGAGGTTTGTGCCGTTCTCACGGGCTCTATCGCCGGCAGGCCGGCTCCTGCGGGGAGCTTGGCAGTGGCGAAAGCGAAGCCGGTTTGTCCTGGTAGCGTTGGCGCGATATCAGAAGGGGGCGGGGCACTCGAAGCGCAGGCGTTCGCCACTCTGCGGGTGGGTGAAGCTCAGCATGCTCGCGTGCAGGCACAGCCGCGGCCAGGCCGCCAGTGCCTGCGGATGGGCGTACAGGCCGTCACCGAGCAGCGGATGGCCGATGGAGAGCATGTGCACGCGCAACTGGTGCGAGCGTCCGGTGATCGGAGTCAACTCGACACGGCACCAGTCACCCTGGCGTTCCAGCACTTTCCAGAAGGTCAGCGCGTGCTTGCCGAACTCGTGGTCGACCACATGGCGGGGCTTGGTCGGCGGGTCGTAGCGCAAAGGCAGGTCGATGCTGCCGCTGTCCAGTTCCGGCTGGCCCCAGCACAGCGCGGTGTAGGCCTTTTCGGTTTCGCGGTCATGGAACTGCCGCGACAGTTCGCGGTGGCTATCGGCATCGCGGGCCAGCAGGATGATGCCCGAGGTTTCCCAGTCCAGCCGGTGCACGATACGGGCTTCGGGGTAGCCGTTTTCCTGCAGGCGGGTGATCAGGCAGTCCTTGTTGTCATCGGCCCGGCCCGGGACGGAGAGCAGCAGGGTCGGTTTGTCCACCACCAGTACGGCGGCGTCCTGGTGGATGATGCGGATATTGGACAGCGGCATTAAAACAGTCTCGTAACAAACGCCAACGGCGGCCCGATGATATTCACCCGACCGTAGGAGCCGGCTTGCTGGCGATCGCATCGACGCGGTTTACCTGATAAACCGAGTTGATTCTATCGCCAGCAAGCCGGCTCCCACGACAGTTAAGGGTGAATATCACCGAGCCGCCGTGGCTCCGACCGGATCGATCAACGATCAGGCAGGGTGATATTGAGTTCCAGGATCGAGCAGCTGCCCTGGTTTTCCAGGGCAACGTGCACGTCATCGGACCCGATATTGACGTACTTGCGGATCACTTCCACCAACTCCTTTTGCAGGGCGGGCAGGTAATCCGGGGTACTGCGTTGGCCGCGTTCGTGCGCCACGATGATCTGCAGACGCTCTTTCGCGACCGACGCGGTGCTTACTTTTTTGCTGGCACGAAAGAAGTCAAAAAGGTTCATTGCTTAGTTGCCTCCAAACAGGCGCTCGAAGAATCCCTTCTTCTGTGCATCGAGGAAACGATGCTCGACGGTCTTGCCCAGCAGACGGTCAACCGCGTCGCTGTAGGCCTGGCCAGCATCGCTCTGGTCGTCGAGGATCACCGGTACGCCCTGGTTGGAGGCCTTGAGCACCGCCTGGGATTCCGGGATCACGCCCAGCAGGGTCACTGCCAGGATTTCCTTGACGTCTTCGACGCCGAGCATTTCGCCCTTGCTCACGCGCTCCGGGTTGTAGCGGGTCAGCAGCAGGTGTTCCTTGATCGGCTCTTCGCCTTTCTCGGCACGACGCGACTTGCTGGCCAGCAGGCCGAGCATGCGGTCGGAGTCACGTACCGAAGAGACTTCCGGGTTGGTCACGACAATCGCTTCGTCGGCGAAGTACATCGCCAGGTGGGCACCGGTCTCGATACCGGCCGGGGAGTCGCAGACCACGAACTCGAAGGTTTCCTTGAGTTCCATCAGGACTTTTTCCACGCCTTCCTTGGTCAGCGCGTCCTTGTCACGGGTCTGGCTGGCCGCCAGCACGTACAGGTTCTCCAGGCGCTTGTCCTTGATCAGGGCTTGCTGCAGGTTGGCTTCGCCGTTGACGACGTTGACGAAGTCATACACCACGCGGCGTTCGCAGCCCATGATGAGGTCGAGGTTACGCAGGCCGACGTCGAAGTCGACGATCACTGTCTTGTGGCCGCGCAGCGCGAGGCCGGTACCGATGGCGGCGCTGGTGGTGGTCTTACCCACACCACCCTTGCCGGATGTAACCACGAGAATCTTGGCCAAGGTGTTTCACCCCTAAGGAAAAAGGACTTTCCAGTCCCTGAAGAACGTCACTGAAAAACAACTGTAGTCGTGCAGCTTCAACTGGGAGACGACGAAATGTTCAAAGTACCGGGGGTAAATGTTTACATTTCGTGTTTTCTTACGTCGTTGAAGCTGTTTTCGCTACGAGAAGGCGACGTTTTGGAAATGGCGGCAAGTATCCGTTAAAGACGGATGATGTTCAACACGTCGCCGGACAAGCTGATCTGAACGCCCGACCCCCATAGCGGATCGCGACGCAAATCCTCGGAAACCTTGTACTGGCCGGCAATCGAGATCAGTTCGGCACTCAACTGCTGGCAGAAAATCCGCGCCTTGGTGTCGCCCTTGACGCCGGCCAGGGCACGACCACGCATCGGCCCGTAAACATGGATGTTGCCATCGGCCAGAAGTTCCGCGCCGGGGCTGACGGAAGACACCACCACCAGGTCGCCGCCCTGGGCGTAGACCTGCTGGCCGCCGCGTACCGGGGTGGTGATGATTTTCGTCGGCTTGATGGTCGGCTCCGGCGGTTTTTCCGGTTTTTTCTTCACTTCGCCTTCCGTCGGATCGACCGGACGTTCGCGGGCACCGGACGGCGGCAGGACGGGCAGGTCGATGGCAATGGCGGCGGCAATGTCTTCGATGCGGTTGGCGCGGATCGCCAGGGTCCGCAGGCCGTGTTGCCGGCAGACGCGCATCAGGCCGGGCAGGTCGATGGCGCCCTGGTCGGCGGGTAGCTTGTCCAGCGCCAGGACCAGCGGGGTGTTGCTGAAGAAGTTGGGGGCCTGGGCAACCTTGGCAGCCAGTTGGCGGTCGAGGACATCGAGGTTGTTCTGCGACAGTTCCAGCACCGTGATGGCGAGCATGCTGCCCTTCAGCTGGAACACGGGATCCTGGTCTAGCGGTTCGGTTTGGCTCATGGTCGGCATAACGCGGCTTGTCACTAAAAGTGCCGAGACTTATAACGAGAACGCCCGCGCCCCGCAAGCCGGGTCGAACCGTTGTAGAATGCGCGGCCCTGTGTTTGTCCGGAATCATTAATGGATCGCCCGCGTTTTCGAGCCGCTTTTTTTCACCCGCGCTACTGGTTGCTCTGGTTGGGGCTGGGGCTGTTGTGGTTGATTGTCCAGTTGCCTTATGGCGCGCTGCTGTGGATCGGCCGTGTGCTGGGGGCGTTGATGTATCGGGTGGCCGGTGAGCGCCGGCGGATCGCCGCGCGCAACCTCGAGCTGTGTTTTCCGGAGAAGTCCGCCGCCGAGCGCAGCCGTCTGCTCAAGGAGAACTTCGCCTCCACCGGTATCGCCTTCTTCGAAATGGCCATGAGCTGGTGGTGGGCCAAGCCGCGCCTGGCGCGCCTGGCCCATATCGAGGGAATCGAGCATCTGAAGCAGGCCCAGCTCGAGGGCAAGGGCGTAATCCTCATGGCCCTGCATTTCACCACCCTGGAGATCGGTGCGGCCCTGCTCGGCCAGCAACACACCATCGACGGCATGTATCGCGAGCACAAGAACGCGCTGTTCGATTTTATCCAGCGCCGTGGGCGTGAGCGGCACAACCTCGACTCCCTGGCCGTCGAGCGCGACGACGTGCGCGGCATGCTCAAGTTGCTGCGCTCCGGCCGGGCGATCTGGTACGCCCCCGACCAGGACTATGGCATCAAGCAGAGCATCTTCGTACCACTGTTCGGCATCCAGGCGGCGACCGTCACCGCGACCAGCAAGTTTGCCCGCCTGGGCAAGGCGCTGGTGGTGCCATTTACCCAGGAGCGCCTGGCCGATGGCAGCGGCTATCGGCTGGTGATCCATCCGCCGCTGGCGGATTTCCCCGCCGACTCCGAAGAGGCCGATTGCCTGCGCATCAACCGCTGGGTCGAAGTGTCGTTGCGCGAATGCCCCGAGCAGTACCTGTGGACCCATCGCCGCTTCAAGAGCCGGCCGCCGGGAGAGCCCAGGCTCTACGATAAAAAACGCCGCTAAACCGTCGCCTGCCCTTGCTGCAAGGGAAGGCCCTGGTGTATCAGGTAGCTCATGATGACGAGCTACCTGATTGACGGAGTGTCGCGATGAGTCCAGCTGAACCGGTTACCGGCCTGATTCTCTCGGGTGGGGGCGCACGAGCCGCGTATCAGGTGGGAGTGCTGGCGGCGATTGCCGAGCTGTTGCCGGCCGGGGCGGCCAACCCGTTTCCGGTGATCGTCGGCACGTCGGCGGGGGCGATCAATGCGGTCAGCCTCGCCAGCGGGGCGATGAACTTCACTGCCGCCATCGAGCGCCTGACCGCCTTCTGGCAGAACTTTCGCAGTCACCGGGTATTGCGCAGCGACTGGCCAGGGGTGATCCACCAGGCGACCCGTTTTGTCGGCCACAGCCTGCTCGGCCTCGGTGCGCAAGTGCCGGTGGCCCTGCTCAACAGCTCGCCACTGCGCGATCTGCTCAACGAAAAGATCCATCTGCCGGGCATCGAGCAGGCCATCGAGCACCAGCAATTGCGTGCCGTCGCGGTGACCGCCTTTGGTTATGAGTCGGGCCAGGCGGTGACCTTCTACCAGGGCAAGGGCACCATCGACTCCTGGTTGCGCCATCGCCGCATCGGCCTGCCGACCCAGTTGACCGTCGATCATCTGCTGGCCAGCTCGGCCATTCCATTGCTGTTCGCACCGGTCAAGCTCGACCAGGAGTATTTCGGCGACGGCGCCGTGCGGCAGTCGGCGCCGATCAGTCCGGCACTGCACCTGGGGGCCAGCCGTGTGCTGGTGGTCGGGGTCAGCGGCAACCCGCGCGGGGTCGATACCCAGGCCACCACCGAACGCATCTATGGCGGGCAGCAGCCGAGCCTGGCGCAGATCGGCGGGCATATGCTCAACAGCACCTTTATTGACAGCCTGGAAAGCGACATCGAGTTGTTGCAGCGACTGAACCAGTTCAGTCAGTTGCTGCCGCCGCAACCGCGCAGCCTGGGCCTGGCACCGGTGGACGTGCTGGTGATCGCGCCGAGCCAGCCGATCGATGAGATCGCCGCGCGCCATCGCCATGAGCTGCCGCCGGCGTTGCGCCTGTTCCTGCGCGGGCCGGGCGCCACCAAGACCAGTGGTGCCGGCGTGCTCAGCTACCTGTTGTTCGAGGCCGGTTACTGCAGCGAGTTGATCGAACTCGGCCGCCGCGATGCGATGGCCAAGCGGGACGAGCTGTGTCGCTTCCTCGGCCTGCCCCAGGCTTCGGTGATGTTACAGACAGCTTCCGCACTGTAGGCGCTGGCTTGCCGGCGATAGCGTCCACAAGATCACTGCAAGGGCCTCATCGCCGGCAAGCCGGCTTCTACAGCAGGTGCTCCGACAGGTAGCGGGCGACCGACTCCTCGGTGCAGGCACCGATGGTTTCGTGTTCCGGCAGGGCCTGCATCACCTTGTGATGGGCGGTGCCCATGATCAGGCCCTTGCCGGCCATCGTGAGCATCTCGACATCGTTCATGCCGTCGCCGAAGGCGATGCATTGGCTCATGGGCACATCGAGGAATTCGGCGAGCTTTTTCAGGGCGTTGCCCTTGGACACGGTGCTGGCCATCATTTCCAGGCACCAGGGCGCCGAAAAGGTGCTGTGCACCGCGTCGCCCACCAGGGCCTTGAGTCGTCCGTCGAGCAGCACCAGCGCGTCGTGGTCCTTGTTCCTGTGGATAAAAAACACTTTCTCGATCGCCTCGACCGGAAACGCATCGACAGCCAGGACCGTGGGCTGGAAGTCATCGTTATGGTTGAAGTCCTCGAGCAACTGGCTGTCGGCGTTGGTGATCCAGCGCGAGTCGCAGTAGGCGTTGATCACCAGGTCCGGGTCGGCCCTGGTCGCGTCGAGCAATGCCCGGACCACGGGTTCCGCCAGGTGCTCGCTGGCCGTCAGGTTCTTGCAGGCGCTGGTGATGCGGGCGCCGTTGGAAGTGATCAGGTGCACCGGCAGCGAGTAGTCGCGCAGGATCGACTCGACGTCGGGTTGGCTGCGACCGGTGGCGATCACCACGTGCCTGCCGGATTCGACGAGCCGGGTCAGGACCGACCGGGAAAACTCGCCGATGCGGTCGTCCGCAAGCAGCAGGGTTCCGTCCAGATCGGAGGCGATGAGGCTGTACATGGTGGTGTCCTTGACCGTGGGGAGTAGCAGGAGTCTGCCCGGCAGGACGGTAGAGATCAATTGTGTCGTTCGGTTGACAGCGACCCGCCCCGGACGGAGCGGGCCGCTGTCCGGGGCGGGGCGATTACTCGGCGATCTGCAGCTTGCGCGCCTCGGTATACACGTAGCGCACCTTCTCGTATTCGAACGGCGAGTTCAG
Source organism: Pseudomonas sp. Mn2068 (assembly GCF_049319725.1). NCBI lineage: Bacteria > Pseudomonadati > Pseudomonadota > Gammaproteobacteria > Pseudomonadales > Pseudomonadaceae > Pseudomonas > Pseudomonas sp. Mn2068. The sequence continues at coordinate 134,084 of NZ_JBMOUG010000017.1, forward strand.
CTGGCCGTAGCGGAAACTGGTGGTGTAGCGCTTGTCGATGGCCCGCAGGGCGTAGATTTCCGGATGGTTTTCGCTGACCTCGGCGACGTTGAGGAAGTTGATCTGGGATTCGGCGGTGAAGTCGAAGACCAGGCCGCCGGTATCACGCAGGTTCGACGGGCCGAAGAACGGCAGCACCAGGTAGGCACCGCCCGGCACGCCATAGAAGCCCAGGGTCTGGCCGAAGTCTTCGCTCTGGCGCGGCAGGCCCATCTTCGTCGCCGGATCCCACAGGCCGGCGACGCCGATGGTGGTGTTGAGCAGCAGCCGCCCGGTGGTTTCCAGCGAGCGCTTGCCCTTGAGCTGGAACAGGCTGTTGAGCAGGTTGGAAATATCCCCCAGGTTGCCGAAGAAATTGCTCACCCCTTCGCGCAGGAAGGTCGGCGTGACATAGCGGTAACCGTCGACCACCGGCAGGAACACCCACTCGTCGAAGCGGTAGTTGAAGTGGTAGACGCGGCGGTTCCAGGACTCCAGCGGGTCGTAGACGTTCAGCGCGTTGAGCGTCGAGCGTTCGAATTCGCGCTGGTCCAGGCCCGGGTTGAACTTGAGTTTCTTCAACGGCTCGGTGAAGCCATCCGGGTCGGGTGCCACGGTGTCGTGGGCCTTGCTGTTGTCCGCCTGGGCGTAGCCTGCGCAGAGCAGGGCAGCGATAAGCATCAGATGTTTAGCCACGGAAAAACTCCAGCATGGCGTCTGCGTTGACGCGGTAATTGAGGTTGCCGCAGTGGCCGCCGTGAGGGTAGACGGTCAGGCGGTCGCCAAAGGTGCTGCGCAGGAAGCCCAGGTCGCCCGGACCGAGGATGACGTCGTCGGCGTTGTGCATGACGGCGATTTTCGGGCTGTCATGCAGGTAGTCCTTGAGGGCATAGAGGCTGACCTGGTCCACCAGTTGCAGCAAGCTGCCGCCGTCGGTACGGGCGCGCCACATCGGAATCACCTGTTCGGTCAGGTAGCAGTCGAAGTCGCATTGCAGGGCACGCTTGAGCATGGGCGTCAGGCTGGTGCCCTCGGTGATCGGGTACTTGGGCGGGGTGATCAGGCCGCGGCGGTTGATCAGGTCCGAGGTAAAGGCGATGTCCGCGGCCGAGAACCGGAAGGACGTGCCGATCAGCATGGCCATCTGTTCGTTGGTCAGGTGCTGCCTGGACTGCTGGAAGTCGTAGAGCAGGGCGTCGTTGAGGTCGATATAGCCTTTCTGCTGGAAGTAGCGGGTCAGCTTGGCCAGGACCAGTTCATAGAAAGTCGTGGTGTTGTTGATGCCCTTGACCTCGGTCTGGACCAGCTTGTCGAGGTTGGTGATCGAGGTATAGAGGTTGACCGGCGGATTGAGCAGCAGGACTTTCTTGAAGTTGAAGCTGCGGCGGGTCTCGTCCAGCTTGCTGACAAAGGCCGCATCCAGGGCGCCGAGGCTGTAGCCGGTGAGGTAGAAGTCGGTCACCGGCAGTTTCGGGTTCTGCGCCCGTACCGCCTGCATCACCCGGTACATGTCTTCGGCGTCTTCCTTGCTCACCCCGGGCGTGGCGAAGCGCGAGGCGGCGCTCATGAAGTCGAAGCTGGTGGGCGACGACAGCTGGACGACGTGGTAGCCGGCCTTGTAATAGAGCTTTTTCAGGTACTCGTTGATGCTGCTGTCATAGCGTGCGCCGGTGCCGGCGATCAGGAAGATCAGCGGCGCGGCGTGGTCCTGCCGGGCGATGCGGTAGGTGAGCTTCTTGACCGCCCAGAAGTTGTCCGGGAGGGTGAACTCGCGTTCCGGTCGCAGTTTCAACTGGTAGTCGGACTGGTCGATGTCCTCGTTGCTGGGCAGTTGCGGGCGCAGTTCCGGCGGGGTCGTGGCGATGGTCGCTTCGAACGGGTTGGTCAACGGATAGCCATAGCTGGCGGCGTCGACATCGACCGCCAGCGCGGACGCACTCAAAATGAGGCCGCCGATGAAAGCAGCGAGGCGCAGAGAACGGAGCATGACTACATCCCTTTAAAGGAGAATGCTGAATGGGGGTCGCAGGCTATGACCACTACGCTAGTGCCGAAGTGCCATGTCCCATTGCATAAATAATGCAATCGGCGTGTATTCATTCAGACCATAGCCTACAGACGATACACTTTGCCTCATTTTGCTGACCAGCCAGGCGTTGTTTACGCTTGCATGCGCCGTCTTGGCGATTATGCTGGGCGCCGTTTTCGCCTATCGGAGTTGTTCATGTCCCGCCGTCTGCCGCTGATCCTGCTGTTTATCGTCCTGCCCCTGTGGCTGGCTGCCAGTTACGGCGTGCGCTACGGGTTGATGGAGGACGGGCAGTGGGTCGGTATCTGCGTCGATGAGGCGCTGCGCTGGGAGTGCCAGGCGCGTTCGAACCTGGGCTGGCTGATTCATTTCAAGGTGCTGGGCTGGGCTGCCCTGGGCGCGGCGGTGCTGGCGTTCCTGGTGCCGGGGCGTGCCGGTCGGGTGCTGGCGGTGCTGGCACTGCTGGTCGGTTTTCCGGCGCTGGCGTTGTACAACACCAGCCTGGCGGTATTTGCGGTGGTGATTGGCGGGTTGCGCCTGGTCAGGTCGGCCTGAGCGCAGGTCTCGACCTGTAGGGGGCGGCCTGCTGGCGATTGTGGTGTGTCAGGCAACAAGGTAGTTGACTGCGACATCGCAATCGCCAGTAAGCCGGCTCCCACGGACCAGGCTCCCGCGGATCAGGGGCGTACGCGCAGGCTGCGCCATAGCGCGGCGACCATCAGTACGCTGACCGCCGCCCAGCCCCAGGCCTGCGGGTTTTCCAGGCCTTCGCGATACAGTTGCGGGGCGATCCCGGCGCCGATGATAAAGGCCAGTAGGGCGGTTTCCCCGCGCGGGGCGCGGACCGGGCGAACCAGGAAGGCCAGCGCCGGCAACAGCAGCGCCGCACTCGGGAAGCTGCGATAGCGCGGGTCCAGGACCAGTTCCAGCATCATTACCGCGCCGGCGAACCCGGCGCTCGCCAGCAGCCAGCCGGCACGTCGCTCCAGCCATTCGAAGGCGCCCGCGCGCCAGCCGGCCCGGCTGCCCAGGGCCAGGGTGGCGTGGCTCAGCACCAGCAGGTTCAGGCCCAGCAGCAAGGCTGCCCAGATCCATTCGCTGGCAAAGCGGCTGGTCACCCGCACCAATTCACCCCAGGCGCCGATGGAACAGGCGGCCAGTGCGCCGAGCAGCGGCAGGACCAGGGCGGCCCGGGTACTGCGCACGCGCCCACCGATGAGCAGGGTGCCGAGCAGGACCAGGCCACCAAACACCAGCCACTGCGGCCAGTACGGCAGGTTCGATACCGGCCCGGCGAGGATGCCCTTGTCCTGGCGGTCGGCGTCGAACAGTCCCCAGTAGCCGCCGACCGCACCTTCGCTGCCGCGCTTCCAGGGCTGGTCGAAGGCTTCGATCAGGTTGTAGTGCCAACCGTTCTGTTCGGCCAGGGTGACAAAGCCGCGAATGAAACGGGCTTCGTTGACCCGGCTCGGCAGCGCGGTTTCGCGCTGGCGCCCTTCGCTCGGCCAGCCGGTTTCACCGATCAGGATATCCTTGGGCGCGAAGCGGTTGCCGAAGGTCTGGCGAATCTGCGCCACATGATCGATGGCCGCGTCGATTCCCGCCGGATCGTCTTCCCAGTAGGGCAGCAGGTGAATGGTCAGGAAGTCCACCGCCGGCGCGACGTCCGGGTGGCTGAGCCAGAATTCCCAGACGTCGGCATAGGTCACCGGCTGTTTCACATGCGCCTTGACCTTGTGGATCAGCCTGACCAGCTGTGGCGCCGTGACTTCCTTGCGCAGCAGGGCTTCGTTGCCGACGATCACCGCGGTGACCACGTCGGCGTTGGCGTTGGCCGAGGCGATCAGGGCATCGACTTCCTTTTCCGTGTCCACCGGGTTGCTGTTGACCCAGGCGCCGATCATCAGCTTCAGGCCGTGCTTGCGCGCCAGCTCCGGCAGGGCCTCCAGGCCGGTCATGGAGTAGGTGCGAATGCACTCGAAGCGGGTCGCCAGCAGGGCCAGGTCGGCATCCATGCGCTCCGGGCGCGGCTTGAACGGCTGGTCGAAGGGCGATTGATCCTTGTCGAACGGTGTGTAGGACGCGCATTGCAGCTTGTGCGTCGGGGTCGCGGCATCCGGCAGGATCACCGGCTGGCCGAGGCCGTACCAGAAACCACAGAGGGCGAAAATGCCCAGCAGGCAGGCGAACAGATAGGGCAGGAGCGGGAAGCGGGCGGTGGCGGGCATGGTCAGGCCGTCTGGGAACAAAGCCGCGCATATTACCCGGAATTACCCGGGCCTTGGGCCTGTGCAGTATTTTGTCATGCAAAGTTCGGGCGCAATAAATGTGGGACTTTTCCGAAGCGTTGATTGCTGGCGTTCTGATGTCGTTTCTCGCTGCCTTGAGGTCGCTGCCAGAGCAGGTCGATTGACGGGTCGGGTTGATGATCAGGGCGTCAGTACTCCGCTGATGATCGAACGGGTTTGGCCGTGAGGCGTGAAGGGGGCGCCGTGCACCATAACTATACGTTGATGCCGCTCGACAGCCGTCGGGCGCAGCACTTTCGGGGAAGTAACGATGAAGATGCGACGACTCTTAGGCGCAGGTGCCGCTCTGGTGCTTGCGGTCAGCTCCAACCTGGCCAGTGCCGATGCCAAGACCGTGACCATTGGTTACGTCGATGGCTGGTCCGATAGCGTTGCCACCACCAACGTGGCGGCTGAAGTGATCAAGCAGAAGTTGGGTTACGACGTGAAGTTGCAGGCTGTCGCCACCGGGATCATGTGGCAGGGCGTCGCCACCGGCAAGCTCGATGCGATGCTGTCTGCCTGGCTGCCGGTCACCCATGGCGAGTACTGGGCCAAGAACAAGGACAAGGTGGTCGACTACGGCCCCAACTTCAAGGACGCCAAGATCGGGCTGATCGTGCCGGAGTACGTCAAGGCCAAATCCATCGCCGACCTCAAGGACGATACGACCTTCAAGAACAAGATCGTCGGTATCGATGCCGGCTCGGGTGTGATGCTCAAGACCGACCAGGCCATCAAGGACTACGGCCTCGACGCCTACAAGCTGCAAGCCAGCTCGGGCGCGGCGATGATCGCCGAACTGACCCGTGCCGAAGAGAAGAACGAATCCATCGCCGTGACCGGCTGGGTACCGCACTGGATGTTCGCCAAGTGGAAACTGCGTTTCCTCGACGATCCGAAGGGCGTGTACGGCGCGGCTGAAACCGTGAACAGCATCGGCAGCAAGGGCCTGGACAAGAAAGCGCCGGAAGTGGCGGCTTTCCTGAAAAAATTCCAGTGGGCCTCGAAAGACGAAATCGGCGAAGTCATGCTGGCGATCCAGGACGGTGCCAAGCCTGAAGTGGCGGCCAAGGACTGGGTTGCCAAGCACCCCGACCGCGTCGCCGAGTGGACCAAATAATACCCCGAAGGCTCTAGACCGCTGTATCGAAGGCCGCCCGGCAGTCCTGCCCGGCGGCCTTCGTGTTTCCGTTTGTTGAAGATTTGCCTCGCAGCCTGCCGTCGCCCCGAATCTGGACTAGTGTCGTTCTAATACTAAGGTCGTCTGGTTTCGCTTCCACAGCCGCCTAAAGTGAAAAATGTTTCATCTCATCTGTGCTGCGAGGATAAAAACAATGAACGACAGCATTTACCTCTCGATTCAGAACAGCCCGCGTTTCAAGGAGCTGGTCAGAAAAAGGGAACGATTCGCCTGGATTCTTTCGGCGATCATGCTTGGGTTGTATTCGGGCTTCATTCTTCTGATTGCGTACGGGCCACAGGTGTTGGGTGCCAAGCTCAGTCCCACGTCTTCCGTTACCTGGGGGATACCGATTGGTGTCGGGCTGATTGTTTCGGCCTTTATTCTCACGGCAATCTACGTGCGTCGCGCCAATGGCGAATTCGACGACCTGAACAATGCGATTCTCAAGGAGGCTCAGCAATGATCCGGCGTCTTCTAGCAGCCTTGGGCGTCATGGCCTTCGCTCCCACCCTGTGGGCCGCCGATGCGTTGGCCGGCGAAGTGCACAAGCAACCCCTCAACGTCTCGGCGATCGTGATGTTCATCGCGTTTGTCGGTGCCACCCTGTGCATCACCTACTGGGCCTCCAAGCGCAACAAGTCGGCTGCCGACTATTATGCGGCGGGCGGCAAGATCACCGGTTTCCAGAACGGCCTGGCGATTGCCGGCGACTACATGTCGGCGGCGTCCTTCCTGGGGATTTCCGCGCTGGTGTTCACCTCCGGCTACGATGGCCTGATCTACTCCATCGGCTTCCTGGTGGGCTGGCCGATCATCCTGTTCCTGATCGCCGAGCGCCTGCGCAACCTGGGCAAGTACACCTTTGCCGACGTGGCGTCCTACCGCCTCGGGCAAACCCAGATCCGTTCGCTGTCGGCCTGCGGTTCGCTGGTGGTGGTGGCGTTCTACCTGATCGCGCAGATGGTCGGTGCCGGCAAGCTGATCCAGCTGCTGTTCGGCCTCGACTACTATGTGGCGGTGATCCTGGTAGGCATCCTGATGTGCCTCTATGTGTTGTTCGGCGGCATGCTGGCCACCACCTGGGTACAGATCATCAAGGCGGTGCTGCTGCTGTCGGGTGCCTCGTTCATGGCGCTGATGGTGATGAAGCACGTCAACTTCGACTTCAACACGCTGTTCTCCGAAGCGATCAAGGTTCACCCCAAGGGTGAGGCGATCATGAGCCCGGGCGGCCTGGTGAAAGATCCGATCTCGGCGTTCTCCCTCGGCCTGGCGCTGATGTTCGGCACCGCCGGCCTGCCGCATATCCTGATGCGCTTCTTCACCGTGAGCGACGCCAAGGAAGCGCGCAAGAGCGTGCTGTATGCCACCGGTTTCATCGGCTACTTCTACATCCTGACCTTTATCATCGGCTTTGGCGCGATCCTGCTGGTCAGCACCAATCCGGCGTTCAAGGATGCCGCGGGTGCCTTGCTGGGTGGTAACAACATGGCGGCGGTACACCTGGCCAACGCGGTGGGTGGCAGCGTCTTCCTCGGCTTCATCTCGGCGGTGGCGTTCGCGACCATCCTCGCGGTAGTGGCGGGTCTGACCCTGGCCGGCGCTTCGGCGGTGTCCCATGACCTGTATGCCAGCGTGATCAAGAAGGGCAAGGCCAACGAGAAGGATGAGATCCGGGTGTCGAAGATCACCACCATTGCCCTTGGCGTGCTGGCGATCGGCCTGGGCATTCTCTTCGAAAGCCAGAACATCGCGTTCATGGTCGGCCTGGCGTTCTCCATTGCCGCCAGTTGCAACTTCCCGGTGCTGCTGCTCTCCATGTACTGGAAGAAGCTGACCACCCGTGGCGCCATGATCGGCGGCTGGATGGGCCTGGTCAGCGCGGTGGGCCTGATGATCCTCGGCCCGACCATATGGGTGCAGATCATGCATCACGAGAAGGCTATCTTCCCGTATGAGTACCCGGCGCTGTTCTCGATGATCATTGCGTTTGTCGGGATCTGGTTCTTCTCCATCACCGACAAGTCGGCTGCAGCCGAGAACGAGCGGGCGCTGTTCTTCCCGCAGTTCGTGCGTTCGCAGACCGGTCTGGGGGCGAGTGGGGCGGTTTCCCACTGAGGGAGTACCGGCTTCCCTATATAAGTTGTGCCGAAACGAAAAGCCCTGGTCGAGAGACCGGGGCTTTTTTATGGGGGGCGCAGGTGGCGGCCTTGAGTCTCGTGCTGCCTGTCAGGGCCTCTTCGCGGGCAAGCCCGCTCCCACGGTTGGGTGTCGACCACAAGCCGGCGTACGACACGAGCCTGTAGGAGCCGGCTTGCTGGCGATGGGAGCGCCGTGGTGGATCAGGTAGGCCGCGTTACCGTTCATCGCGGGCAAGCCCTGCTCCCACGGGGCGGTGGCACACCTTGTGGGAGCGGGCTTGTCCGCGAAGGCGGCAGTGCGGGCGCCAGGAGTGTCCGCGGGCAGAAACGAACAGGGCCTCCAGATGGAGGCCCTGTCGGGTGCAGTCAAGGAGCTACCGTGAGGCAGACCTTACTTGCGGTCTTCCAGCTTGGTGATGTCACGCGACTCGTAGCCGGTGTACAGCTGGCGTGGACGGCCGATCTTGTACGGGCTGGAGAGCATTTCCTTCCAGTGGGAGATCCAGCCGACGGTCCGCGCCAGGGCGAAGATCACGGTGAACATGCTGGTTGGAATGCCGATCGCCTTGAGGATGATCCCCGAGTAGAAGTCGACGTTCGGGTACAGCGAGCGCTCGATGAAGTACGGATCGGTCAGGGCGATCTCTTCGAGGCGCATGGCCAGTTCCAGCTGAGGATCGTTGTTGATGCCCAGTTCCTTGAGGACTTCGTCGCAGGTCTGCTTCATCACGGTGGCGCGTGGGTCGCGGTTCTTGTAGACCCGGTGACCGAAGCCCATCAGCTTGAACGGATCGTTCTTGTCCTTGGCCTTGGCGATGAACTTGTCGATGTTCGAGACATCGCCGATTTCATCGAGCATGGTCAGTACCGCTTCGTTCGCACCGCCGTGGGCAGGGCCCCACAGTGCGGCGATACCGGCGGCGATACAGGCGAACGGGTTGGCACCCGAGGAGCCCGCCAGACGAACGGTGGAGGTCGATGCGTTCTGCTCGTGGTCGGCATGGAGGATGAAGATCCGGTCCATGGCCTTGGCAAGCACCGGGCTGATCGGTTTGATCTCGCACGGGGTGTTGAACATCATGTGCAGGAAGTTTTCCGCGTACGACAGGTCGTTGCGCGGGTACATCATGGGTTGACCCATGGAGTACTTGTAAACCATCGCTGCCAGGGTCGGCATCTTGGCCACCAGGCGGACCGCGGAAATTTCGCGGTGCTGGGGGTTATTGATGTCCAGGGAGTCGTGGTAGAAGGCCGACAGGGCGCCGACCACGCCGCACATGACGGCCATCGGGTGGGCGTCGCGACGGAAGCCGTTGAAGAAGGTCTTCAACTGCTCGTGCACCATGGTGTGGTTCTTCACGGTGCTGACGAACTTGGCTTTCTGCTCTGCGGTCGGCAGTTCGCCGTTGAGCAGCAGGTAGCAGGTTTCCAGGTAGTCCGATTTCTCGGCAAGTTGCTCGATCGGGTAGCCGCGATGCAGCAAAATGCCGTTATCGCCGTCGATATAGGTGATTTTCGACTCGCAGGATGCAGTCGACATGAAGCCAGGGTCGAACGTGAACCGGCCCGTGGCCGTCAGGCCCCGCACGTCGATTACATCGGGACCAACGGTGCCGGTTAAAATGGGCAGCTCGACGGGGGCTGCGCCCTCGATGATCAACTGCGCTTTTTTGTCAGCCATGTGGCCTCCTATTTATGCTTGAAATCATCAGACAGGCCCCCCACGCAGGGCCCGCACCACTATAGTGAGATAAATTCGAAAGTCAATTTGCCAAAAGTCATGCGCCAGAGGGCTTTGAGCGCCATTTTTCCTCGAAATTGACGGCTATTTACGCCTTTTATCCCACTAACGCAATGCACCATTAGGGGTAGTCCTTTGCGTTGTCATTAGTAGCCTAACTGTCTATACTCGGCGTCCGACCGCCAGGGGCTTTTGGGCCTGTTTTCATTGGGGGTCGTCACTCCCTGGGTGGTGGGTACCTGACCAGTGCACTTGCCCAACAACTTTGCCCTGATTGTTAGGGGCTCTTCAGTGTGAAAAAAGCCGTGAAAAGCCAACGACCTGTAAACCTAGACCTAAGGACCATCAAACTCCCAGTCACTGCTTACACGTCCATTCTTCACCGTATCTCCGGTGTCATCCTCTTTGTCAGCCTGGCCATCATGCTCTACGCATTGGACAAGTCGCTGAGCTCCGAGGAAGGCTTCGGTCAGGTGAAAGCGTGTCTGACCAGTCCGCTAGCCAAGCTAGTGATTTGGGGCATCCTGTCCGCCTTGCTGTATCACCTGGTTGCCGGCGTGCGCCATCTGATCATGGACATGGGCATCGGTGAGACGCTGGAAGGCGGCAAGCTGGGCTCGAAAATCGTTATCGCCGTTTCCGTGGTGGTAATCGTTCTGGCAGGAGTCTGGATATGGTAACTAACGTCACGAACCTCTCGCGTTCGGGCCTCTATGACTGGATGGCACAGCGCGTGTCGGCGGTCGTTCTCGCGGCTTACTTCCTGTTCCTGATCGGATACATCATTGCGAACCCAGGCCTGGGCTATGCCCAGTGGCATGAGCTGTTCTCTCACGGCTGGATGCGCATCTTCAGTCTGCTGGCCCTGGTGGCCCTGGGCGCTCACGCCTGGGTCGGCATGTGGACCATCGCGACCGACTACCTGACGCCGATGGCGTTCGGCAAGTCCGCGACTGTAGTGCGTTTCCTTTTCCAGGTGGTATGCGGCGTTGCGATGTTCGCGTACTTCGTCTGGGGTGTGCAGATTCTCTGGGGTATCTGATTCATGGCTAACATTCCAACGATTTCTTTCGACGCCATCATCATCGGCGGCGGCGGCGCGGGTATGCGTGCCGCCCTGCAGCTGGCTCAGGGCGGTCACAAGACGGCCGTGATCACCAAGGTGTTCCCGACCCGTTCGCACACCGTGTCCGCCCAGGGTGGCATCACCTGCGCCATCGCTTCGGCCGACCCGAACGACGACTGGCGCTGGCACATGTACGATACCGTCAAGGGTTCCGACTACATCGGTGACCAGGACGCTATCGAGTACATGTGTCAGGAAGGCCCGGCTGCGGTGTTCGAACTGGACCACATGGGCCTGCCGTTCTCCCGTACCGAATCCGGCCGCATCTACCAGCGTCCGTTCGGCGGCCAGTCCAAGGACTTCGGCAAGGGCGGCCAGGCGGCACGTACCTGCGCAGCCTCTGACCGTACCGGTCACGCGCTGCTGCACACCCTCTACCAGGGCAACCTGAAAGCCGGCACCACCTTCCTGAACGAGTACTACGCCGTTGACCTGGTGAAGAATCAGGACGGTGCGTTCGTCGGTGTGATCGCCATCTGCATCGAAACCGGTGAAACCTCCTACATCCGCTCGAAAGCCACCGTATTGGCCACCGGCGGTGCGGGGCGCATCTACGCTTCGACCACCAACGCCCTGATCAACACCGGTGATGGCGTCGGCATGGCCCTGCGTGCCGGCGTACCGGTACAAGACATCGAAATGTGGCAGTTCCACCCGACCGGCATCGCCGGCGCCGGCGTCTTGGTGACCGAAGGTTGCCGTGGTGAAGGTGGTTACCTGATCAACAAGCACGGCGAGCGTTTCATGGAGCGTTATGCTCCGAACGCGAAGGACCTGGCTGGTCGCGACGTGGTTGCCCGTTCGATGGTGAAGGAAATCATCGCTGGCAACGGTTGCGGTCCGAATGGCGACCACGTGATGCTCAAGCTCGACCACCTGGGCGAGGAAGTGCTGCACAGCCGTCTGCCAGGCATCTGCGAACTGTCGAAGACTTTCGCGCACGTCGACCCGGTTGTTGCCCCGGTTCCGGTCGTACCGACCTGCCACTATATGATGGGCGGCGTTGCCACCAACATTCATGGCCAGGCCATCACCCAGAACGCCGAAGGCGTGGACCAGATCATTCCTGGCCTGTTCGCGGTAGGTGAAGTGGCTTGCGTATCGGTTCACGGCGCCAACCGCCTGGGCGGCAACTCGCTGCTCGACCTGGTGGTCTTCGGCCGTGCGGCCGGCCTGCACCTGGAAAAAGCCCTGACCGACGGCATCGAATACGATGACGCCACCGACGCTGACATCGAAGCTGCCCTGGCGCGTCTGTCCGCCCTGAACGAGCGTACCGATGGCGAAGACGTGGCAACCCTGCGTCGCGAGCTGCAAAGCTGCATGCAGAACTACTTCGGTGTATTCCGTACTGGCGAATACATGCAGAAGGGTATCGCGCAACTGGCCGATCTGCGCAAGCGTATCGCCAACGTGAAGATCAACGATAAGTCGCAGGCGTTCAACACTGCCCGTATCGAAGCGCTGGAACTGCAAAACCTGCTGGAAGTGGCCGAAGCAACCGCTATCGCCGCCGAAGTGCGCAAAGAGTCCCGCGGCGCCCATGCCCGTGAAGACTTCGAAGATCGTGACGACGAAAACTGGCTGTGCCACACCCTGTACTTCCCGGGTGACAAGCGCGTCACCAAGCGAGCCGTGAACTTCTCGCCGAAGACCGTTCCGACTTTCGAACCTAAAGTCCGGACTTATTAAGGGTGACCGCCATGTTGCAAGTCGAAGTTTATCGTTACAACCCTGACACCGACTCAGCCCCGAAAACCCAGGTTTTCCAGGTCGATACCGGTGGCAAGGACCTGATGGTGCTGGACGTGCTGGCGCTGATCAAGGAGCAGGACGAAGGGTTCTCCTATCGTCGCTCCTGCCGTGAAGGCGTTTGCGGTTCCGACGGCATGAACATCAACGGCAAGAACGGCCTGGCGTGCATCACGCCGCTGTCCGCCGTGGTCAAGGGTAACAAGCTGGTTGTTCGTCCTCTGCCTGGTTTGCCGGTTATCCGTGACCTGGTCGTCGATATGAGCATCTTCTACAAGCAATACGAGAAGGTTAAGCCATTCCTGCAGAACGACACGCCGGCTCCGGCCATCGAGCGTCTGCAGTCCCCTGAAGAGCGTGAAAAGCTCGACGGCCTGTACGAGTGCATCCTGTGCGCTTGCTGCTCGACGTCCTGCCCGTCCTTCTGGTGGAACCCGGACAAGTTCCTGGGCCCGGCCGCCCTGCTGCAAGCCTACCGCTTCCTGGCAGACAGCCGCGACACCAAGACGACCGAGCGCCTGGCTTCGCTGGATGACCCGTTCAGCGTCTTCCGCTGCCGCGGGATCATGAACTGCGTCAACGTATGTCCGAAAGGCCTGAACCCGACTAAGGCCATCGGTCACATCCGTAACATGCTGCTGCAGAGCGGCGTGTGACTCAGCTGCTGTAACCCGGCTGTTGTAGAACCGGTGTTGTAAAGAGTGGCATCGCTGTACCCGTAGAGAGCTGCGGCGCAGGCTTCAACCCGCGCCGTGGTTTTAACCTGAGCGACGGCTCACAAAGCTGTGGCTCTTATTTTGAAGAAATGAGACCAGCAGGGGCATCCGGGCTGGTACCCGGACTATCAGCGTGATCCTAGGTGGCTTGTTCAGGTCGCGGCATTCGGACTTTTGCAAGCTTGCTCGGTGTTTTCGCCGGTGGTGTCCCCTAACCGAGGGTGACCAAGCATGCAAGAAAGCGTGATGCAGCGCATGTGGAACAGCGGCTATCTTTCAGGTGGTAACGCTGCCTATGTGGAAGAGCTTTATGAGCTCTACCTGCACGACCCTAACGCTGTGCCAGAAGAATGGCGCACCAAATTTCAGACGTTGCCCGCTGACGGCAACGCTGCCACCGATGTATCGCACTCGACAATCCGCGAGCATTTCGTGTTGCTGGCAAAGAACCAGCGCCGCGCCCAACCGGTATCTGCCGGCAGCGTGAGCAGTGAGCACGAGAAGAAGCAGGTTGAAGTGCTGCGATTGATCCAGGCCTATCGGATGCGTGGCCACCAGGCAGCCCAGCTTGACCCGCTGGGACTGTGGCAGCGTCCTGCACCTGCAGACCTGTCGATCAATCATTACGGCTTGACCAATGCCGATCTTGATACGACCTTCCGTGCCGGCGACCTGTTCATCGGCAAAGAGGAAGCGAGCCTACGCGAAATTCACGAAGCGTTGCAGCAGACATATTGCCGCACCATCGGCGCCGAGTTCACGCACATCGTCGATTCCGAGCAGCGCCACTGGTTCCAGCAGCGCCTGGAAAGCGTGCGCGGCCGTCCAACCTTCTCCGCCGATATCAAGAGCCACCTGCTCGAGCGCGTCACCGCCGCGGAAGGCCTGGAAAAATACCTGGGTACCAAATACCCGGGCACCAAGCGTTTCGGCCTGGAAGGTGGCGAGAGCCTGATTCCGATGCTGGACGAGATGATCCAGCGTTCCGGCTCCTACGGCACCAAGGAAATCGTTATCGGCATGGCCCACCGCGGCCGTCTCAACGTGCTGGTCAACACCTTCGGCAAGAACCCGCGCGAGTTGTTCGACGAGTTCGAAGGCAAGAAGAAGGTCGAGCTGGGTTCCGGTGACGTCAAGTACCACCAGGGCTTCTCGTCCAACGTGATGACCACCGGTGGCGAAGTTCACCTGGCCATGGCGTTCAACCCGTCCCACCTGGAAATCGTTTCCCCGGTGGTCGAGGGTTCGGTTCGTGCCCGCCAGGACCGTCGCAACGATGCGACCGGTGACAAGGTTCTGCCGATTTCCCTCCACGGTGACGCTGCGTTCGCAGGTCAGGGCGTGGTCATGGAAACCTTCCAGATGTCGCAGACCCGCGGCTTCAAGACGGGCGGCACGATCCACATCGTGATCAACAACCAGGTCGGTTTCACCATCAGCAACCCGCTGGACTCGCGTTCCACCGAGTACGCCACCGACGTCGCGAAGATGATCCAGGCGCCGATCCTCCATGTGAATGGCGATGATCCGGAAGCCGTGCTGTTCGTGACCCAGCTGGCTGTCGACTACCGCATGCAGTACAAGCGCGACGTGGTGATCGACCTGGTCTGCTACCGTCGTCGTGGTCACAACGAGGCTGACGAGCCAAGTGGCACCCAGCCGCTGATGTACCAGCAGATCACCAAGCAGCGCACCACCCGTGAGCTGTACGCCGAGCGCCTGGTTCAGGCCAAGGTGCTGGATGACGCGCGCGTGCAGGCGAAGGTCGACGAATACCGCAACGCCCTGGACAACGGTCTGCACGTGGTCAAGAGCCTGGTCAAGGAACCGAACAAGGAGTTGTTCGTCGACTGGCGCCCTTACCTGGGTCACGCGTGGACTGCACGTCACGATACCCGCTTCGATCTGAAGACCCTGCAGGAACTGTCCGCCAAGCTGCTGGAAATTCCGGAAGGCTTCGTGGTCCAGCGCCAGGTCGCGAAGATCTACGAAGATCGTCAGAAAATGCAGGCCGGCGGCTTGCCGATCAACTGGGGTTACGCCGAAACCATGGCGTACGCGACCCTGGCGTTCGAAGGTCACCCGATCCGCATGACCGGCCAGGACATCGGCCGTGGTACGTTCTCGCACCGTCATGCCGTGCTGCACAACCAGAAGGACGCGGGCACCTACATTCCGCTGCAGAACCTGTACGAGGGTCAGCCACGCTTCGACCTGTACGACTCGTTCCTGTCGGAAGAAGCGGTCCTGGCGTTCGAGTACGGTTACTCGACCACCACGCCGAATGCCCTGGTTATCTGGGAAGCCCAGTTCGGCGACTTCGCCAACGGTGCCCAGGTGGTTGTCGACCAGTTCATCACCAGTGGCGAGCACAAGTGGGGTCGTCTGTGCGGCCTGACCATGCTGCTGCCGCACGGTTATGAAGGTCAGGGTCCGGAGCACTCCTCGGCCCGTCTGGAGCGCTACCTGCAACTGTGCGCCGAGCACAACGTCCAGGTTTGCGTGCCGACCACCCCGGCTCAGATCTACCACCTGCTGCGTCGTCAGGTCATCCGTCCGCTGCGCAAGCCGCTGATCGTGCTGACACCGAAGTCGCTGCTGCGTCACAAGCTGGCGATCTCCACGCTGGAAGATCTGGCCGAAGGCTCGTTCCAGACCGTTATCCCGGAAATCGACGCCCAGGATCCGAAAAAGGTCCAGCGCCTGGTTCTGTGCAGCGGCAAGGTCTACTACGACCTGCTGGAAAAACGCCGTGCCGAAGAGCGTGACGATATCGCCATCGTGCGTATCGAGCAGTTGTACCCATTCCCTGAGGACGACCTGATCGAAGTCCTGGCTCCGTACAAGAACCTCAAACATATCGTTTGGTGTCAGGAAGAGCCGATGAACCAGGGTGCCTGGTACAGCAGCCAGCATCACATGCGTCGCATCATCAGCGGCCACGACAAGTCGCTCGCACTCGAGTACGCCGGTCGTGACGCTTCTGCTGCTCCTGCTTGTGGTTATGCATCGATGCACGCCGAGCAGCAGGAAAAACTGTTGCAAGATGCCTTTACTGTTTAACGCCTCGCGCACCTGAAACCGAATTTAAGGAACCACAGATAATGGCTATCGAGATCAAAGCCCCCCAATTTCCGGAATCGGTTGCCGATGGCACCGTTGCCACCTGGCACAAGCAGCCGGGCGATGCGGTCAAGCGCGACGACCTGATCGTCGACATCGAGACCGACAAGGTGGTACTGGAAGTCCTGGCTGAAGCCGACGGCGTTCTGGGCGCTATCGTTGCCAACGAAGGCGACACCGTTCTTTCCGCACAGGTACTGGGCTCCATCGAAGAGGGCGGTGCTGCCGCCGCTGCTCCTGCTGCCGCGCCTGCCGCCGCCGCCCAAGCTGCTGCCCCGGCTGCCGCCGGTGGTGAAGACGATCCGGTTGCTGCTCCGGCCGCGCGCAAGCTGGCTGAAGAAAACGGCATCAACATCGCTTCCGTTGCCGGCACCGGCAAGGGTGGTCGTGTGACCAAGGAAGACGTGGTCGCTGCCGTCGCCGCGAAGAAAGCCGCTCCGGCTGCTGCTCCGGCCAAGGCTGCCGCCCCGGCTGCCGCTGCTCCTGTGTTCGCCGCCGGCGACCGCACCGAGAAGCGTGTACCGATGACCCGCGTACGTGCCACCGTGGCCAAGCGTCTGGTCGAAGCCCAGTCGAACATGGCGATGCTGACCACCTTCAACGAAGTCGACATGACCGAAGTCATGGCCCTGCGTTCGAAGTACAAGGACCTGTTCGAGAAGTCCCACAACGGCGTACGCCTGGGCTTCATGTCGTTCTTCGTGAAAGCGGCCACCGAGGCGCTGAAGCGCTTCCCGGCTGTCAACGCCTCGATCGACGGCGCGGACATCGTCTACCACGGCTACGCCGACGTCGGTGTCGCCGTTTCCAGCGACCGTGGCCTGGTGGTACCGGTACTGCGTAACGCCGAACTGATGAGCCTGGCCGAAATCGAAGGCGGCATCGCCACCTTCGGCAAGAAGGCCCGTGACGGCAAGCTGTCCATCGACGAAATGACCGGCGGTACGTTCACCATCACCAACGGTGGTACATTCGGCTCGATGATGTCGACCCCGATCGTCAACCCGCCACAAGCGGCGATCCTGGGTATGCACAACATCATCCAGCGTCCGATGGCAATCAACGGTCAGGTCGTGATCCGTCCGATGATGTACCTGGCTCTGTCCTACGATCACCGTTTGATCGACGGTAAAGAAGCTGTGACCTTCCTGGTTACCATCAAGAACCTGCTGGAAGACCCGGCTCGTTTGCTGCTGGATATCTGATTTTGCCCAAAGGGCAGGGCGCCTGGCGCCTTGCCCGCCGTGTAAATGACCAGCTTCGTCCCACGACGGTCGCCAAAAGCGGCCGTCCGGTTTGATTCGATAAGGAATGACACATGACTCAGAAATTCGACGTGGTAGTGATCGGCGCGGGTCCTGGCGGCTATGTAGCCGCCATCAAGGCCGCGCAACTTGGCCTCAAGACTGCCTGCATCGAGAAGTACCAGGACAAAGAGGGCAAGCTGGCTCTCGGCGGTACTTGCCTGAACGTGGGCTGCATTCCCTCCAAGGCGCTGCTGGACAGCTCCTGGAAGTACCATGAAGCCAAGGATGCCTTCGCCATCCACGGTATCACCACCGGTGACGTGAAGATGGACGTCCCGGCGATGGTCGGTCGCAAGGCCAACATCGTCAAGGGTCTGACCAGCGGTGTTGCCACCCTGTTCAAGGCCAACGGCGTGACTTCGATCGAAGGCCACGGCAAGCTGCTGGCCGGCAAGAAAGTCGAAGTGACCGGTCCGGATGGCGTTGTCCAGGTCATCGAAGCCGAGAACGTGATCCTGGCTCCAGGTTCGCGTCCGATCGACATCCCGCCTGCTCCGGTTGACCAGAAGGTGATCGTCGATTCGACCGGCGCCCTGGAATTCCAAGCCGTACCGAAGCGCCTTGGCGTGATCGGTGCCGGCGTGATCGGCCTGGAACTGGGTTCCGTCTGGTCCCGCCTGGGCGCTCAGGTGACTGTCCTGGAAGCCCTGGACACGTTCCTGCTGGCCGCTGACACCGCGGTGTCCAAGGAAGCGCTGAAAACCCTGACCAAACAAGGTCTGGACATCAAGCTGGGCGCTCGCGTGACCGGCTCCAAGGTCAACGGCGAAGAAGTGGTCGTGACCTATACCGACAAGGATGGCGAACAGACCATCACTTTCGACAAGCTGATCGTAGCCGTTGGTCGTCGTCCGGTGACCACCGACCTGCTGGCTGCCGACAGCGGCGTGACCCTCGACGAGCGTGGCTTCATCCACGTCGACGATCACTGCGCGACCACCGTTCCAGGCGTCTACGCCATCGGTGACGTGGTTCGCGGCATGATGCTGGCTCACAAGGCTTCGGAAGAAGGCATCATGGTTGTCGAGCGCATCAAGGGCCACAAGGCCCAGATGAACTACGACCTGATCCCGTCGGTTATCTACACCCACCCGGAAATCGCGTGGGTCGGTAAAACCGAACAGGCCTTGAAAGCTGAAGGCGTTGAAGTTAACGTCGGCACCTTCCCGTTTGCCGCCAGTGGCCGTGCCATGGCAGCCAACGATACCGGTGGTTTCGTCAAGGTCATCGCTGATGCCAAGACCGACCGCGTCCTGGGCGTCCACGTGATTGGCCCAAGCGCGGCCGAGCTGGTACAGCAAGGCGCAATCGGTATGGAATTCGGCACCAGCGCCGAAGACCTGGGCATGATGGTCTTCTCCCATCCGACCCTGTCCGAAGCGTTGCACGAAGCGGCATTGGCAGTGAATGGCGGCGCCATCCACATTGCCAACAAGAAAAAACGCTAAGCGAATAATAAGAAACCACGGCGGATCGCCCGTCGTGAGCCTTGCGCGCAAGACTCACCGCGGAACATCCGCTGGACGCAGTCTTGCGTTGTTTCGCCGGGCGACCGGATAACGACGCAAGCAGCAGTCACAGGTGGTGCGGCACTGCAATCAGTGCAGCACCGAACGCGCAGTACCTAACGAAGACGGTAAAAAGCATGAATCTTCACGAGTATCAGGGTAAGCAGCTGTTCGCTGAATACGGCCTGCCAGTATCCAAAGGCTACGCGGTAGACACCCCGGAAGAAGCAGCAGAAGCTTGCGACAAGATCGGTGGTTCCGAGTGGGTTGTAAAAGCCCAGGTTCACGCCGGTGGTCGCGGTAAAGCGGGCGGCGTCAAGCTGGTTCGCAGCAAAGAAGACGCTAAGGCCTTCGCACAGCAGTGGCTGGGCAAGCGTCTGGTGACCTATCAGACTGACGCCAATGGCCAGCCTGTCACCAAGATCCTGGTTGAATCGTGCACTGATATCGCTAAAGAGCTGTACCTGGGCGCTGTCGTTGACCGTTCGAGCCGTCGCATCGTGTTCATGGCTTCCACCGAAGGTGGCGTGGACATCGAGAAAATCGCTCACGACACCCCTGAGAAAATCCTCAAGGCCACTATCGATCCACTGGTTGGCGCTCAGCCATTCCAGGGTCGCGAGCTGGCATTCCAGCTGGGTCTGGAAGGCAAGCAGGTTGCCCAGTTCGCCAAGATCTTCGTTGGCCTGGCCAAGCTGTTCAAGGATCACGACCTGGCACTGCTGGAAGTGAACCCGCTGGTGATCAAGGCCGACGGCGATCTGCATTGCCTCGATGCCAAGATCAACATCGACGCCAACGCCATGTACCGTCAGCCTAAGCTGAAAACCTTCCACGATCCGTCCCAGGACGATCCGCGCGAAGCGCACGCTGCCAAGTTCGAACTGAACTACGTGGCCCTGGAAGGCAACATCGGCTGCATGGTCAACGGTGCCGGCCTGGCCATGGGTACCATGGACATCGTCAACCTGCATGGCGGCAAACCAGCCAACTTCCTCGACGTGGGCGGTGGTGCTACCAAGGAACGCGTAACCGAAGCGTTCAAGATCATCCTGTCCGACACCAACGTCGCTGCAGTACTGGTCAACATCTTCGGCGGCATCGTTCGTTGCGACATGATTGCCGAAGGCATCATCGGTGCAGTGAAAGAAGTCGGCGTGAAAATCCCGGTTGTTGTGCGCCTTGAAGGCAACAACGCTGAACTGGGCGCTAAAGTACTGGCAGAAAGCGGCTTGAACATCATCGCTGCTACCAGCCTGACCGACGCTGCTCAACAAGTTGTCAAAGCTGCGGAGGGCAAATAATGAGCGTCCTGATCAATAAAGACACCAAAGTTATCTGCCAGGGTATTACCGGTTCGCAAGGTAGTTTCCACACCCAGCAAGCCATCGAATACGGCACCAAGATGGTCGGTGGCGTAACACCGGGCAAAGGCGGCACCGAGCACCTGGGTCTGCCAGTGTTCAACACCGTGAAAGACGCTGTAGCAGCCACTGGCGCCACCGCCAGCGTGATCTACGTTCCGGCTCCTTTCTGCAAGGACTCGATCCTGGAAGCGGCATTCGGCGGCATCAAGCTGATCGTCTGCATCACCGAAGGCATTCCTACCCTGGACATGCTGGACGCCAAGGTCAAGTGCGACGAACTGGGCGTGATCCTGATCGGCCCTAACTGCCCAGGCGTGATCACTCCAGGCGAATGCAAGATCGGCATCATGCCAGGTCACATTCACTTGCCAGGCAAGGTCGGTATCGTTTCCCGTTCCGGCACCCTGACCTACGAAGCTGTGAAGCAGACCACTGACGCCGGTTTCGGTCAGTCGACCTGCGTCGGCATCGGCGGTGACCCGATCCCGGGTTCGAACTTCATCGACATCCTGAAGCTGTTCCAGGAAGACCCGAAGACCGAAGCGATCGTCATGATCGGCGAGATCGGCGGTTCGGCTGAAGAAGAAGCGGCTGCCTACATCAAGGCTCACGTGACCAAGCCGGTTGTTTCCTACATCGCTGGTGTGACTGCTCCTCCGGGCAAGCGCATGGGCCATGCTGGCGCAATCATCTCTGGCGGCAAAGGCACTGCAGACGAGAAGTTCGCTGCTCTGCAAGACGCAGGCGTGAAAACCGTGCGTTCGCTGGCAGACATCGGCAAGGCCCTGGCCGAGCTGACCGGTTGGGCTGTCAAGTAAGCCTCGCGCTTAGCTGACGCTCCACCAGCAAAGGCCACCTTCGGGTGGCCTTTGTGCTTTGTGGGTAGGGGAAAGGCCTGTGTCGTTTGTGCTGGCCTCTTCGCGGGCAAGCCCGCTCCCACAGTCAGATCCCACAGTCAGATCCCACAGTCAGATCCCACAGTCAGATCCCACAGTCAGATCCCACAGTCAG
>NZ_JBMOUG010000018.1:0-138973 GCF_049319725.1 Pseudomonas sp. Mn2068
TGCCATCCGCACTACCGCTCTCGCCAGCAAGCCGGCTCCCACAGGAGGGTGGCGCACCACGGACTTTCGTCTAGCCTGGGGTCGTGTGGGAGCGGGCTTGCCCGCGAAGCTTTTAGCCGTGAACGGGCACGCCCTTGAGGTACGGTGCAGGCTCGGCCCCGAGGTTGCTCAGCAGGCGCTCGCTGTACCAGTCGACGAAGTTGACCACGCCAAACTCGTAGGTCTTCGAGTACGGGCCCGGCTGATAGGCCGTGGAGTTGATGCCGCGCTGGTTTTCCTCGGCCAGGCGACGGTCCTGGTCGTTGGTCGCATCCCAGACTTCACGCATGCGCGCCACGTCATAGTCGACGCCTTCGACCGCGTCCTTGTGCACCAGCCACTTGGTGGTGACCATGGTTTCCTGGGCGCTGATCGGCCACACGGTGAACACGATGATGTGGTCGCCCATGCAGTGGTTCCACGAGTGCGGCAGGTGCAGGATGCGCATCGAACCCAGGTCCGGGTTCTTGATCCGGCCCATCAGCTTCTTGCAGCCCTGCTTGCCGTCCATGGTCATCGACACGGTGCCCTTGAGCAGCGGCATGCGCACGATACGGTTACGCAGGCCAAAGCTGGCGTGGGCATAAGGGATCTTCTCGGCTTCCCAGGCGGCGGCGGAGGCGGCCACATGGTCCTTGAACGCCTGGTCGGCGCGCGGGTCGGTGACGTCGTCCCACTCCAGCAGGGTCTTGAGCAGTTCCGGGTGGGAGCCGCCGCAGTGGTAGCACTCGCGGTTGTTCTCCAGCACCAGCTTCCAGTTGGCCTTCTCCATCAAGGTGGTTTGCACCGCCACCTTGGTGTTCTCCATGTCGTAGGGTTCCATGTAGTGGTTCAGGGTCGCCAGGAACTCATCGATCGGCGGCGGGTTTTCCGCCAGGCTGATAAAGACGTAGCCGCCCGAGGTCTTCACATGCACCGGCTTGAGGCCGTATTGCTTCATGTCGAAATCGGCGCCCATCTCGGTGCCGGCGAACAGCAGGCGACCGTCCAGTTCGTAGGTCCACTGGTGGTAGTGGCAGACCAGCTTGGCGACCTTGCCCTTGTCGCTGGTGCACAGGCGCGAACCGCGGTGGCGGCAGACGTTGTGGAAGGCGTGGACCACACCGTCGGCACCGCGGATCACGATGATCGGGTTCTTGCCGATCTGCAGGGTCATGTAGTTGCCCTTGGCCGGGATCTCGCAGGTCATGCCGGCGATCAACCATTCCTTCTGGAAGATTTCCTGCATATCGATTTCGAACAGCCGCTCATCGGAGTAGAACGGTTGTGGCAGGGAAAAGGTCCGCTCGCGCTCTTGCAGCATTTTCGCGGTGGCCTTGCGTGCGGGTTCCAGCGGATCGCCCAGGCTCAGGGTTGCGGTGACGTCCATCGATTTAGTCCTCATGGCCATGCGGTGTGGCCGGCGAATAGTGGCTGATCAGGGGTGCTACGCAAGGTGTACGTCAGGTGTCTTGGTATGGAGCGAGTGTGGGGGCGGCAGCGACACGAACCTTATCCATGGGCGACATGGCCGAATCCGTTCCCGACGCCCAACCCCCGGTCGTTGGGGGCTGGTCGCGATAAGCATGCCAATGTCGCGGATAGGTAAATGGTCGCCCCGGCGCTTGCGCAGAATCGCCAACATAGAGCCGACAGTCGGCGGTGGAGAACAATATGTCGAACAACTTCCTCAATCCGGTAACCACCCAGACCTGGGCCAATGGTCGGCATATCGTGCGCTGCGTGAAGGTCATCCAGGAAACCTGGGATGTGCGGACCTTCTGCTTCATGGCCGACCAGCCGATCATGTTCTTCTTCAAGCCGGGGCAGTTCGTCACCCTGGAGCTGGAAATCGAAGGGCAGCCGATCATGCGCTCCTACACCATTTCCAGCTCGCCATCGGTGCCCTACAGCTTTTCCGTGACCATCAAGCGCGTGCCGGGCGGCAAGGTTTCCAACTGGTTGCACGACACCCTGCACGAAGGCCAGGAGCTGGCGGTGCACGGGCCGGTCGGGCTGTTCAATGCCATCGACTTCCCCAGCCCCAAGGTGCTGTACCTGAGCGGCGGCGTCGGCATCACCCCGGTGATGTCCATGGCCCGCTGGTTCTACGACACCAACGGCAATGTCGACATGGTGTTTATCCACAGCGCCCGTTCGCCCAAGGACATCATCTATCACCGCGAGCTGGAGCACATGGCGTCGCGGATCGACAACTTCAGCCTGCACCTGATCTGCGAAAAACACGGCCTGGGCGAGCCCTGGGCCGGTTATCGTGGCTACCTGAACCACAAGATGCTGGAGTTGATGGCCCCGGACTTCCTCGAGCGCGAAGTGTTCTGTTGCGGCCCGACGCCTTACATGAACGCGGTCAAGCGCCTGCTGGAAGCGGCCGGGTTCGACATGAGCCGCTACCACGAGGAATCCTTCGGCGCGACGCCACCGGAAGCCCGTGCCGATGCGGTGGAGCAGGCCGAACAGGCCGCCGAGGCGCCGGAAGTGGATGCCGCGGACTTGCACCAGGTGGAGTTCACCGCCACCGGCAAGAGCATTCGCGTGGCACCGGGCGAAACCGTGCACGCGGCGGCGGCCAAGCTTGGCCTGATGATCCCCAAGGCCTGCGGCATGGGTATCTGCGGGACCTGCAAGGTGCTCAAGCTGGGCGGGGAAGTGGAGATGGACCACAACGGCGGGATCACCGACGACGATGTGGCCGAGGGTTATATCCTGTCGTGCTGCAGTGTGCCGAAGGGTGATGTGCGGATCGAGTACTGATCGCACACCGCGGCGCTTCTTTCGCGGGCAAGCCCGCTCCCACAAGACCTGCGTCAAGCCCGGAGCCCTGTGGGAGCGGGCTTGCCCGCGAAAGCGGCGGGGTGGCTGGCATCGTCATCGCTGGCAAGCCAGCTCCTACAAGGTTCCAGGCTGGACCATAGTCCGTGGCGAGCCCCCATCCTGTGGGAGCGGGCTTGCCCGCGAAAGCGGCGGAGTGGCTGGCATCGTCATCGCTGGCAAGCCAGCTCCTACAAGGTCCCGGGCTAGACGACAGCCCGGTGCGCCTCCCTCCTGTGGGAGCGGGCTTGCCCGCGAAGGCAGCGCCGCTCTCTCGGGGGTTTCTACAGGCTGAAGCGCGCTACCATGCTGTTGAGATCCACCGCCAGGCGGGCCAGTTCGTTGCTCGCGGCGCTGGTCTGGTTGGCGCCGGTCGCCGACTGCACCGACAAGTCGCGGATATTCACCAGGTTACGATCCACTTCACGGGCCACCTGAGCCTGTTCTTCCGCCGCGCTGGCGATCACCAGGTTGCGTTCGTTGATCTCGACGATCGCCGTGTTGATGGTGTCCAGTGCCAGGCCGGCTCCCTTGGCGATGCTCAGGGTCGATTCGGCCCGCTCGGTGCTGTTGCGCATCGAGTCCACCGCCTGCTCGGTGCCGCCCTGGATACTGCCGATCATCCGTTCGATTTCGCTGGTGGACTGCTGGGTGCGGTGCGCCAGTGCCCGCACTTCATCGGCCACCACCGCGAAGCCGCGACCGGCTTCCCCGGCCCGTGCCGCTTCGATCGCCGCGTTCAGCGCCAGCAGGTTGGTCTGGTCGGCCAGGCCGCGGATCACGTCCAGGACCTTGCCGATATCGCGGGATTCTTCCGCCAGGTTGCCGATCAGCGTCGCGGTGCTCTGTACATCGCCGCTCATGCGTTCGATGGCGCTGACGGTTTCCTGCACCAGGTCGCGTCCGTCGCCGGCCGAGGTGGTGGCGCTCTTCGAGGCTTCGGAGGTGCTCACTGCATTGCGCGCGACTTCTTCCACGGCGCTGGTCATTTCATTGACCGCGGTGGCGGCCTGTTCGATCTCGTTGTTCTGCTGCAGCAGGCCACGGGCGCTTTCGTCGGTGACGCTGTTCAGTTCTTCGGCGGCCGAGGCCAGCTGGGTGGCGGAACCGGAAATGCGCTGCAGGGTATCGCGCAGCTTCTGCTGCATCTTGACCATGGCCTGCAACAGGCGACCGGCTTCGTCGGTGCCATCGACCTGGATCGGACGGGTCAGGTCGCCTTCGGCGATCTGTTCGGCGGCGCTCAGGGCCTGGGCGATCGGCTGGGTGATGCTGCGGGTCAGCAGCCAGGCGAACAGCAGCGTCAGGCCGGTGGCGAGCACCAGCAGGGCCACCACCAGGTTGAAGGCCGAGTCGTACTGGTCGCTGGCTTGCTGGTTGGTGGCGTTGGTCTGCTGCGTGTTGATGTCCAGCAGGCGGTTGAGCACGGTGTTGACCTGCTCGGAGTTGGCCAGCAGCTCGCTGTTGAGCAGGTTTGCCAGCTCGGTCACCTGATTGTTGCGCGACAGGGTTTTCATGCGGTCTTCGATCTGCCGGTACTGGCCGAGCAACTGGACGTATTGCTCATAGATCGAGCGTTCCTCAGGGGCGGCGATCAGCTTTTCGTAGACCACCCGGGCCTTGTCGATCTGCTGGTTGCGCTGGACGAGCAGATCCAGGGTCTTGGCCTGGGTGTCCGGCTCGCGATTGGTCAGCAGCCGGTAGGACAGGACGCGCAGGCGCAGGGTCAGCTGGGTGAATTCGTCCAGGGCCTTGATGCTGGGCACGCTGTTGGCAGTGATCTCCTGGGCCGCCGCACGAATCTTGCTCATCTGGTTCAGCGAGAACACACCCAGGATCAGCATCAAAGCGCCGATCATGGCAAAGCCGAGGAACGCCCGTGGGGCGATGTTCATAGTGCGTAGGGACATGGTTTTTCCTGAGAGAAAGCGCGTTCCGTGCGGCTTTGGAGACGAGGTCTGTCTGACCTATCGGTCATACGACTAAAGTCTAAAGCCCCCTGCGCGTTTTTGTCGCAGGGACGGCTTTCCGACAGGGGACCGGGAACATGTTCCGCCAATCGCAGTCCCTAGGGGGCGAAGAAAAGCATCCCGCCAGGAAAATCAAGGCTTTGAGAGCGTTTTCCCCTGGCAAACCCAGGGGCTTTTCTTTATCGTACGCGCCCTTTGAAACTGCCCGAGAGATCAAGAAAATGTTGGAGACTTCCCTCAATCAACTGGAACAACTGGTCAGCGAGCTGGTTCAGCAGAAGCAGGAGCTGTTGGCTGCCAACACGGCGCTGAGCAGCGAACTGGCCCAGGCCCGGGATGAAAACGAAAGCCTGCAACTGAGCCTGATGGAACAGGAAGAAAAGCACGGCGCCACCGCCGCCCGTATCCAGGCGCTGGTGGAGCGCGTCAGCGCAGGTCCTGTCGGCGCATGAGAACCAGCACCGACGGGGTGACCGTCATCTCGATCCTCGGTGAGGAATATTCGATCAAGGCACCTGCCGGCCAGGAGCAGACGTTGCAGGACGCAACCCTGATGCTCAAGACGGCCCTGGTCGATACCAAGAAGAAGTTTCCCACGCTGATCGGCGAGCAGTTGCTGGTCCTGGCCGCCCTGAACCTGTGTTCCCGGCAGATCGAGGCGCAACGCCAGCACCGCGAGGAACTCGACCGTTATCAAGAGCAAGTCAGCGCCACGGTCGAAGTGATTTCCAAGACGATCGGGCAGAACTGAGGTGATATCCCGGTCGCGGGATGGATCGAACCCTGGTCGGCGTCGGCTTGTCGACGATAAGGCCCTTGGGCTCGGACGCTATCGTTGGCAAGTCGACGCCTGCCTGAACGGCGTGGTTCAGGCAGCGCAGGATTATTCCTCGTTAACCGTGAGACTGATTTCGTAAAAGCCGTTCTCCGTTAGCCTGTAGGTCTTGCTCTTGACGACCAGCTTGGTTCCGGCGTTGTTCTCGATGCGCTCGCCGATATGGGCCAGCTTCAACAGTTCTTCGAAGGTGATCACGGGGTAGGTTTTGGCCTTGCCGTCTGCTTTGAGAACGTATTCGGTTTGCTTTGTCATGTCGATCTCTCCATAGGTATGGCGGCGGTCATTTCTTGAATGACGTGCCCATATCCTGAAAGACTGCACACACTCCTTTTCAGGCTGACCGCATTTTCCCACGCTCGGGAGGGCGCTCAATACTGTCAGAAATGACAGTCGCGACCGGCGGTAGCCGCCTGAAACAGCCGGCTCCTACAGGGCGCCGGTCATGACCGCGCGGATATCCGCCGCCAGCTCCCGCACCCGCGCCTCTTCGGTGTCCCACGAGCACATGAAGCGCGCACCGCCCTTGCCGATGAAGGTGTAGAAGCGCCAGCCCCGTGCGGTCAGCGCGGCAATGGCCGGTTCCGACAGTTGCAGGAACACACCGTTGGCTTCCACCGGGAACATCTGTTCCACGCCGGGAATATCCCTGACCAGGCTGCTGAGCAACTGCGCGCAGTGGTTGGCGTGCCGGGCGTGCTTGAGCCAGGCGTCGTTTTCCAGCAGGCCGACCCAGGGCGCGGAGAGAAAGCGCATTTTCGAGGCCAGTTGCCCGGCCTGCTTGCAGCGGTAGTCGAAGTCCACCGCCAGGTCGTGGTTGAAGAACAGGATCGCTTCGCCCACCGCCATGCCGTTTTTCGTCCCGCCGAAGCACAGCACGTCGACCCCGGCCTTCCAGGTCAGGTCGGCCGGCGAGCAGCCGAGGAAGGCGCAGGCGTTGGAGAAGCGCGCGCCGTCCATGTGCAGGTTCAGGCCCAGTTCCTTGCAGGTGGCGCTGATGGCGCGGATTTCATCCGGGGTGTAGACGCTGCCGACTTCCGTGGCCTGGGTCAGGGTCACGACCCGTGGCTTGGGGTAGTGGATGTCCTGGCGCTTGAGGGCGATTTCGCGGATCGAGTCCGGGGTCAGCTTGCCGTTTTCGGTGCGGGCGGTCAGCAATTTGGAGCCGTTGGAGAAGAACTCCGGCGCGCCGCATTCGTCGGTCTCGACGTGGGCGGTCTCCGAGCAGATCACGCTGTGGTAGCTCTGGCACAAGGAGGACAGGGCCAGGGAGTTGGCCGCGGTGCCGTTGAAGGCGAAGAACACTTCGCTGTCGGTTTCGAAGAGTTTGCGGAAGCCATCGGCGGCGCGTTGGGTCCACTCGTCGTCGCCGTAGGCGCGCTGGTGGCCGTGGTTGGCCTGTTCCATGGCGGCCCAGGCTTCGGGGCAGATACCGGAATAGTTGTCACTGGCGAATTGTTGGCTCTTGTCGGTCATGGCCCGGTCCTTGTGATCGTTTATGGTGCGCACTGTAACCAGAATTGGCGGTGTCGCACAGGCACAGTTTCCGTAGGAAAACCCTCCTATTGCCGGAAGGTTGGCGTTGTCCTTGTAGGAGCCGGCTTGCTGGCGATGGGGTCAGTGAGCCTTGCATCGTCCGATTGGCCGCTATCTCCAGCAAGCCGGCTCCTACAGGGGATTGCTGTGTTGTCGAAACCGCGTCGTGCCAGGTCGTTCGGGCATAGATTATCCCGGCGCGCCAAGCCATGTCGTAAACGCACCTTTGCAAGGCGTGCGTAGGCATTTGACCTGTCTGCGCCGGTCATACCATCACGTCCAAAGGGCACTGCCGCACGGCAAAGGCCTCACCGAGACGAATGGCGTACCACCGCCGCTGGGAGAGACGCGATGTTCAGCAAGCAAGACCAGATCCAGGGTTATGACGATGCACTGATGGCGGCCATGAATGCCGAGGAGCAGCGTCAGGAAGATCACATCGAGCTGATCGCGTCGGAGAACTACACCAGCAAGCGGGTCATGCAGGCCCAGGGCAGCGGCCTGACCAACAAGTACGCCGAAGGTTATCCGGGCAAGCGCTACTACGGTGGCTGCGAGCACGTGGACAAGGTCGAGGCCCTGGCCATCGAACGCGCCAAGCAGCTGTTCGGTGCCGACTACGTCAACGTCCAGCCGCACTCCGGTTCCTCGGCCAACAGCGCCGTGTACCTGGCCCTGTTGCAGGCCGGCGACACCATCCTGGGCATGAGCCTGGCCCACGGCGGGCACCTGACCCACGGCGCCAAGGTGTCGTCCTCGGGCAAGCTGTACAACGCCGTTCAATACGGGATCGACACCAATACCGGCCTGATCGACTACGATGAGGTCGAGCGCCTGGCCGTCGAGCACAAACCGAAGATGATCGTCGCCGGTTTCTCGGCCTACTCGAAAACCCTCGATTTCCCTCGCTTCCGCCAGATCGCCGATAAAGTCGGTGCGCTGCTGTTCGTCGACATGGCCCACGTCGCCGGCCTGGTCGCCGCCGGCCTGTATCCCAACCCGCTGCCCTACGCCGACGTGGTCACCACCACCACCCACAAGACCCTGCGCGGTCCCCGTGGCGGCCTGATCCTGGCCAAGGCCAACGAAGAGATCGAGAAGAAACTCAACGCCGCGGTGTTCCCCGGTGCCCAGGGCGGCCCGCTGATGCACGTGATCGCCGCCAAGGCCGTGAGCTTCAAGGAAGCGTTGGAGCCGGGCTTCAAGGCCTATCAGCAGCAAGTGATCGACAATGCCCAGGCGATGGCGGGCGTGTTTATCAAACGCGGCTACGATGTAGTGTCCGGCGGCACCGACAACCACCTGTTCCTGGTCAGCCTGATTCGCCAGGGCCTGACCGGCAAGGAGGCCGATGCCGCCCTCGGCCGTGCCCACATCACCGTGAACAAGAACGCGGTGCCGAACGACCCGCAGTCGCCGTTCGTCACGTCCGGCCTGCGTATCGGCACCCCGGCCGTCACCACCCGCGGTTTCAAGGTGACCCAGTGCGTGGAACTGGCCGGCTGGATCTGCGACATCCTCGACAACCTCGGCGATGCCGATGTCGAGGCCAACGTCGCCAAGCATGTGACAGCCCTGTGCGCGGACTTCCCGGTTTATCGCTGAGAGCGGTTTTGGAGTAAATGACTATGCAACGCTATTCGGGCTTCGGCCTCTTCAAGCACTCTCTCAGCCATCACGAAAACTGGCAGAAAATGTGGCGCACGCCGACCCCGAAAAAGGTCTATGACGTGGTCATCGTCGGCGGTGGCGGGCATGGCCTGGCGACCGCCTACTACCTGGCCAAGGAGCACGGCATCACCAACGTCGCCGTGGTCGAGAAGGGCTGGCTGGGCGGCGGCAACACCGCCCGCAACACCACCATCGTGCGTTCCAACTACCTGTGGGACGAGTCGGCGCACCTGTACGAACACGCGATGAAACTGTGGGAAGGCCTGTCCCAGGACCTCAACTACAACGTGATGTTCTCCCAGCGTGGCGTCTACAACCTCTGCCACACCTTGCAGGACATCCGTGATTCCGAGCGTCGGGTCAGCGCCAACCGCCTCAATGGCGTCGACGGCGAACTGCTCAACGCCAAACAGGTGGCGGACGAGATTCCGTACCTGGACTGCTCGAAGAACACCCGCTACCCGGTGATGGGCGCCACCGTCCAGCGTCGCGGCGGCGTGGCCCGTCACGATGCCGTGGCCTGGGGCTTCGCCCGTGCGGCCGACGCCCTGGGCGTGGACCTGATCCAGCAGACCGAAGTGATCGGTTTCCGCAAGGAAAACGGCGTGTGCATCGGTGTGGAAACCAACAAGGGCTTTATCGGCGCCAAGCGCGTCGGTGTGGTCACCGCCGGTAACTCCGGGCATATGGCCCGACTGGCGGGCTTCCGCCTGCCGGTCGAATCGCACCCGTTGCAGGCCCTGGTGTCCGAGCCGATCAAGCCGATCATCGACAGCGTGATCATGTCCAACGCCGTGCACGGCTACATCAGCCAGTCCGACAAGGGCGACCTGGTGATCGGTGCCGGTATCGACGGCTACAACGGCTACGGCCAGCGCGGTTCGTACCCGGTGATCGAGCACACCATCCAGGCCATCGTCGAGATGTTCCCGGTGCTGTCGCGCGTGCGCATGAACCGTCAGTGGGGCGGCATCGTCGACACCACGCCGGACGCCTGCCCGATCATTTCCAAGACGCCGGTACCGAACATGTTCTTCAACTGCGGTTGGGGCACCGGCGGCTTCAAGGCCACCCCGGGCTCGGGCAACGTGTTTGCCGCGAGCCTGGCCAAGGGTGAAATGCACCCGTTGGCCGCACCTTTCTCCATCGACCGTTTCCACAACGGTGCGTTGATCGACGAACACGGCGCTGCAGCGGTCGCCCACTAACAGGAGAAATCCCTATGTTGCATATCTTCTGTCCTCATTGCGGCGAACTGCGCTCCGAAGAGGAATTCCACGCTTCCGGCCAGGCGCATATCCCGCGTCCCCTGGACCCGAACACCTGCACCGACGAGCAGTGGGGCGACTACATGTTCTTCCGCGACAACCCGCGCGGGCTGCACCACGAGCTCTGGGATCACGTCGCCGGCTGCCGCCAGTATTTCAACGTGACCCGTGACACCGTGACTTACGAAATCCTGGAAACCTACAAGATCGGCGAGAAACCCCAATTCACCGCCAAAGCAGACAGTTCGAAAGTGCCCGGCGCGGCTGTGGGAGAAAAGGTATGAGCCAGGTCAATCGCCTGTCCAACGGTGGTCGCATCGACCGCAACAAAGTCTTGAGCTTCACCTTCAACGGCGAGACCTACAAGGGCTTCGAAGGTGACACCCTGGCCGCCGCGCTGCTGGCCAACGGCGTGGATATCGTCGGGCGCAGCTTCAAGTATTCGCGGCCACGGGGCATTTTCGCCGCCGGTGCCGAAGAGCCGAACGCGGTGCTGCAGATCGGCGCCACCGAGGCCACCCAGATCCCCAACGTGCGGGCTACCCAGCAAGCGCTGTATCAGGGCCTGGTCGCCACCAGCACCAACGGCTGGCCGAGCGTCAACAACGACATGATGGGGATTCTCGGCAAGGTCGGCGGCAAGCTGATGCCGCCGGGCTTCTACTACAAGACCTTCATGTATCCACAGTCGTTCTGGATGACCTACGAGAAGTACATCCGCAAGGCCGCGGGCCTGGGTCGCTCGCCGACCGAGAACGATCCGGATACCTACGACTACATGAACCAGCACTGCGACGTGCTGATCGTCGGCGCCGGTCCTGCCGGTCTGGCCGCCGCCCTGGCCGCTGCCCGCAGCGGTGCGCGGGTGATCCTCGCCGATGAACAGGAAGAGTTCGGCGGCAGCCTGCTCGATTCCCGCGAAAGCCTCGACGGCAAGCCGGCGGCCGAGTGGGTCGCCAGCGTGATCGCCGAATTGAAGGCCTTGCCGGATGTCCTGCTGCTGCCTCGGGCCACCGTCAACGGCTACCACGACCACAACTTCCTGACCATCCACGAGCGTCTCACCGATCACCTCGGCGACCGTGCGCCGATCGGCCAGGTTCGCCAGCGTATTCACCGCGTGCGTGCCAAGCGCGTGGTCCTTGCCACCGGCACCCATGAGCGTCCGCTGGTCTATGGCAACAACGACGTGCCGGGCAACATGCTCGCCGGTGCCGTTTCGACCTACGTGCGCCGTTACGGCGTGGCCCCGGGCAAGAAACTGGTGCTGTCGACCAACAACGACCACGCCTACCGCGTGGCCCTGGACTGGCTCGATGCCAGCCTGCAAGTGGTCGCCATCGCCGACGCCCGCAGCAATCCTCGCGGCGCGCTGGTGGAAGAAGCGCGGGCCAAGGGCATCCGCATTCTCACCGGCAGTGCCGTGATCGAGGCCCGTGGCAGCAAGCACGTGACCGGTGCGCGCATCGCCGCCATCGACGTCAAGGCCCATAAAGTCACCAGTCCCGGCGAATGGCTGGACTGCGACCTGGTGGCCAGCTCCGGCGGCTACAGCCCGGTGGTCCACCTGGCCTCGCACCTGGGCGGCAAGCCGATCTGGCGTGAAGACATCCTCGGTTTCGTCCCTGGCGAAGCCCCGCAGAAACGCGTCTGCGTGGGTGGCATTAACGGCGTCTACGGCCTTGCCGATGCCCTGGCCGACGGTTTCGAGGGCGGCGTGCGCGCGGCCAGCGAGGCCGGTTTCAAGGCGGTCGAAGGTGTCCTGCCCAAGGCCCTGGCGCGTCTGGAAGAGCCGACCCTGGCCCTGTTCCAGGTGCCCCATGAAAAAGCCACCGCACGGGCGCCGAAGCAATTCGTCGACCTGCAGAACGACGTCACCGCTGCCGCCATCGAACTGGCGACCCGCGAAGGCTTCGAATCGGTCGAGCACGTCAAGCGCTACACCGCGCTGGGCTTCGGTACCGACCAGGGCAAGCTGGGCAACGTCAACGGCCTGGCCATTGCCGCCCGTTCGCTGAACGTGACCATCCCGCAGATGGGCACCACCATGTTCCGTCCGAACTACACGCCGGTCACTTTCGGCGCGGTCGCCGGTCGTCACTGCGGGCATATCTTCGAGCCGGTGCGCTACACCGCCTTGCAGGCCTGGCACGTGAAACAGGGCGCCGAGTTCGAGGACGTCGGCCAGTGGAAACGGCCGTGGTACTTCCCGCGCAACGGCGAGGACCTGCATGCCGCGGTCAAGCGCGAGTGCAAGGCCGTGCGCGACAGCGTCGGCCTGCTCGACGCCTCGACCCTGGGCAAGATCGATATCCAGGGCCCGGATGCCCGCGAGTTCCTCAACCGCGTGTACACCAACGCCTGGACCAAGCTCGATGTGGGCAAGGCCCGCTACGGCCTGATGTGCAAGGAAGACGGCATGGTCTTCGACGACGGCGTCACCGCCTGTCTGGCCGACAACCATTTCCTGATGACCACCACCACCGGCGGTGCCGCGCGCGTCCTGCAATGGCTGGAGCTGTACCACCAGACCGAATGGCCGGACATGAAGGTGTACTTCACTTCCGTGACCGACCACTGGGCGACCCTGACCCTGTCCGGCCCGAACAGCCGCAAGCTGCTCAGCGAAGTCACCGACATCGACCTGGACAAGGACGCGTTCCCGTTCATGACCTGGAAAGAAGGCCTGGTCGGTGGCGTGCCGGCGCGGGTGTTCCGGATTTCCTTTACCGGCGAGCTGTCCTACGAGGTCAACATCCAGGCCGACTACGCCATGGGCGTCCTGGAAAAGATCGCCGAGGCGGGCAAGCAGTACAACCTGACCCCGTACGGCACTGAGACCATGCACGTGCTGCGGGCCGAGAAGGGCTTCATCATCGTCGGCCAGGACACTGACGGCTCGATGACCCCCGACGACCTGAACATGGGCTGGTGTGTCGGTCGCACCAAACCGTTCTCCTGGATCGGCTGGCGTGGGATGAATCGCGAGGACTGCGTGCGCGAGGAGCGCAAGCAACTGGTCGGGCTCAAGCCGATCGATCCGACCAAGTGGCTGCCGGAAGGTGCGCAGCTGGTGTTCGACACCAAGCAGGCGATCCCGATGAAGATGGTCGGTCACGTGACCTCCAGCTATGCCCACAACTCCCTCGGCTATTCGTTTGCCATGGGCGTGGTCAAGGGTGGTCTCAAGCGCATCGGCGAGCGGGTGTTCGCACCGCTGGCCGACGGCAGCGTGATCGAGGCGGAAATCGTTTCTTCGGTGTTCTTCGATCCGAAGGGCGATCGCCAGAACATTTAAGTCGATCGTTCCCACGCCTGGCGTGGGAATGCATCCCGGGACGCTCTGCGTCCCAAGAGCGGACGCAGAGCGTCCATGGCGGCATTCCCACGCAGAGCGTGGGAACGATCAACCTGAGTTAAAGGTGTTTTATGACCACAGCCAACGTTTACCAACAACGCCCGACTTCCGGGGCCAAGGCCGAGTCGTCGTTGCACCATGCCGACCTCGCCAGCCTGGTGGGCAAGGGCCGCAAGAACGCCGGCGTGACCGTGCGGGAAAAGAAACTGCTCGGTCACCTGACCATTCGTGGCGACGGCCATGACCCGGCGTTCGCCGCCGGCGTGCACAAGGCCCTGGGCCTGGAGCTGCCCGTGGCCCTGACCGTGGTTGCCAAGGGCGAGACCAGCCTGCAGTGGCTCGGCCCCGACGAGTGGCTGCTGATCGTCCCGAGCGGCGAAGAGTT
Organism: Pseudomonas sp. Mn2068; assembly: GCF_049319725.1. NCBI lineage: Bacteria > Pseudomonadati > Pseudomonadota > Gammaproteobacteria > Pseudomonadales > Pseudomonadaceae > Pseudomonas > Pseudomonas sp. Mn2068. Next base: position 13,874 of record NZ_JBMOUG010000018.1, read on the forward strand.
CGCCGCCGAGAAGGCGCTGCGCGAAGCCCTGGGCGATCTGCATGTGGCCATCGTCAATGTCAGCGGCGGCCAGCAACTGCTGGAGCTGAGCGGCCCGAACGTGCGCCAGGTATTGATGAAGTCCACCAGCTACGACGTGCACCCGAACAACTTCCCGGTGGGCAAGGCGGTCGGCACGGTGTTCGCCAAGTCGCAACTGATGATCCGCCACACCGCCGAAGACACCTGGGAGCTGGTGATTCGCCGCAGCTTCTCGGATTACTGGTGGTTGTGGTTGCAGGATGCGGCGGCCGAGTACGGTCTCAGCGTCCAGGCCTGAGATCTGAACAAAACTGTAGGCGCCGGGCTTGTCGAATCGCCGCGAAGGGGCTGGCGAGATCGCTGAAAGCTTCGCGGGCGAGCCCGGCTCCCACAGTACACAAGGGTAAGGATTGATCGTTCCCCCCCTCTGTGTGGACATCCACCCCGGAAAACTCTGCGTCCCAGGAGGGGACGCGAAGCTGCCGTGGTGGTGTTCCCACGAAGAGTGGGGGAACGATCAGGACCAGGGCCCCTCGCCACAGGTTTTGCATCGCTCTGTTATTCACGAACAGGAGTCAAGCAATGAGCCGCGCACCCGATACATGGATTTTGACCGCCGATTGCCCCAGCGTGCTCGGCACGGTGGATGCGGTGACCCGCTATCTGTTCGAGCAGGGCTGCTATGTCACCGAACACCATTCGTTCGATGACCGTCTCTCCGGTCGGTTCTTCATTCGCGTGGAGTTCCGCCAGCCCGAGGGTTTCGACGAACTGGCCTTCCGCGCCGGCCTGGCCGAGCGCGGCGAGTCCTTCGGCATGGTGTTCGAACTGACCGCGCCGAACTACCGGCCGAAAGTGGTGATCATGGTCTCCAAGGCCGATCACTGCCTCAACGACCTGCTCTACCGTCAGCGCATCGGTCAATTGTCCATGGACGTCGCCGCGGTTGTGTCCAACCATCCGGACCTCAAGCCCCTGGCCGACTGGCACCAGATTCCGTACTACCATTTCCCCCTCGATCCCAACGACAAGCCGGGCCAGGAACGCCAGGTCTGGCAGGTGATCGAGGAATCCGGCGCCGAACTGGTGATCCTCGCCCGCTACATGCAGGTGTTGTCGCCGGAGCTGTGTCGCAAGCTCGACGGCAAGGCCATCAATATCCACCACTCGTTGCTGCCCGGCTTCAAGGGCGCCAAGCCGTATCACCAGGCCTACAACAAGGGGGTGAAACTGGTGGGTGCCACGGCGCACTACATCAACAACGACCTGGACGAAGGCCCGATCATCGCCCAGGGCGTGGAAGTGGTGGATCACAGCCATTATCCCGAGGACCTGATCGCCAAGGGCCGGGACATCGAAGGGCTGACGCTGGCCCGGGCGGTGGGTTATCACATTGAACGGCGGGTCTTCCTGAACGCCAACAGGACGGTGGTCCTCTGATTTTTGGCTGCCCGTGCCGGCCTCATCGCCGGCAAGCCGGCTCCCACAGTGGGCGCGGTGCCTGCTGCGACGCAATACCCTTGTAGGAGCTGGCTTGCCAGCGATGAGGCCGGCAGGAACAACGCAACAACCACAGGCAACAACCCGAGCAATCAACGCGCGGCCCCTCTGGCGGCGCGCCGCTACATAAAAACAACAGCGAGGTGAAAGCATGTCTGGCAATCGTGGTGTGGTGTATCTCGGCAATGGCAAGGTCGAAGTACAGAAAATCGACTATCCGAAAATGCAGGACCCGCGCGGCAAGAAGATCGAGCACGGTGTCATCCTGCGCGTTGTTTCCACCAATATCTGCGGCTCCGACCAGCACATGGTCCGTGGTCGCACTACCGCCCAGGTCGGTCTGGTCCTGGGTCACGAGATCACCGGTGAAGTGGTCGAGAAGGGCAGCGACGTCGAGAACCTGAAGCTCGGCGACCTGGTGTCGGTACCGTTCAACGTTGCTTGCGGGCGCTGCCGCTCCTGCAAGGAACAGCACACCGGCGTCTGCCTGACCGTCAACCCGGCCCGCGCCGGCGGTGCCTACGGCTACGTCGACATGGGCGACTGGACCGGTGGCCAGGCCGAGTACGTGCTGGTGCCGTACGCCGACTTCAACCTGCTGAAACTGCCGGATCGCGACAAGGCCATGGAGAAGATCCGCGACCTGACCTGCCTCTCCGACATCCTGCCGACCGGCTATCACGGTGCTGTGACCGCCGGTGTCGGTCCGGGTAGCAGCGTGTATATCGCCGGTGCCGGTCCGGTCGGCCTGGCCGCCGCCGCCTCGGCGCGCCTGCTGGGTGCCGCCGTGGTGATCGTCGGTGACGTCAACCCGATCCGCCTGGCTCACGCCAAGGCCCAGGGTTTCGAAATCGCCGACCTGTCCAAGGACACCCCGCTGCACGAACAGATCGCTGCGTTGCTGGGCGAGCCGGAAGTGGACTGCGCCGTCGATGCCGTGGGCTTCGAAGCCCGTGGTCACGGTCATGAAGGCGTCAAGCACGAGGCTCCGGCCACCGTGCTGAACTCGCTGATGGGCGTGGTGCGGGTGGCGGGCAAGATCGGTATTCCGGGCCTGTACGTGACCGAAGACCCGGGTGCCGTGGACGCCGCCGCGAAAATCGGCAGCCTGAGCATCCGCTTCGGCCTCGGCTGGGCCAAGTCCCACAGCTTCCACACCGGCCAGACCCCGGTGATGAAGTACAACCGCCAGCTGATGCAGGCGATCATGTGGGATCGGATCAATATCGCCGAAATCGTTGGTGTGCAGGTCATCAGCCTGGATGACGCACCGAAGGGCTATGGCGAGTTCGATGCCGGCGTGCCGAAGAAATTCGTGATCGATCCGCACAAGCTGTTCAGTGCGGCGTAAGCAGCAAAGGGCAAGACGGAAAAAAGGGCGACTTCGGTCGCCCTTTTTTATGCCGCGGTCGTTATCCGGTTTCCGGGGGCCGGCGGCGTGCTCACATGTTCACGAGCGTGCAGCCGATACGTGCAATTCGCGCGGTTGCATGGACTTGTGGATGACGTCGTACCCGACATACACGTCCTCCCTCGGGTCGAAACCGGCGAAGGCATGGATGACGATGGGGGTGCTGCTGTCATAGGGCAGGGTATAGCCGTCGCCGTACAGGGTATCGGTCTCGGTATAGGTTCGCAGCTTGCAGCCCATCCTTGTTTTTGTGTACACGGGTTGGTCGATCCGGTAGTAACCGGCCGCGGTTTTCTCAAGGTCGGTCTTTTCGATCGAGCGCTGGTTGCAATCGTGAAACAGGCTGATCCGGGCGTTGATCCTGACTTCCAGGTCGTCTTCGTCCGGGCGTTTCTTCAGAAAGAAGACAAATTTCCTGAAGCCGTTTTCGAGGGGCTGGTGCTCTATGCAGGCAGTGGGGTCGACGTCCGTGAGGGCAGACAAGGTGTCGATGCCGGCCTCGATGATTGCGCTTGTTAACATATCCATATGCAAGCCTCTGGGTATTGAGTGAGTGATGTTGTCCTGCACAGGCATCCTCATCGATACGCACCAGGGGCGGGTAATACATAGTTATCCGATCAACCCGTGCCGACGCCTACTGCAAGAGCTGCCTGGCCTTTGCGCTGTCGACCCGCTGGCAGAACTCGGGATAGAAGCCCTGGGCGCTCGGGCCACGGCAATAGTCGCGTGCCTGGGCCAGGCTCGCGCTGCTGAACCTGAGCACGCGGGGGCTGCTGGCAAAGGTGGTGTAGCCGCCTGGCTGGGTCTTGAGGGCGTCGAAATCGACCATCGCGTAGGTCAGTTCCACGTCATTGGGGGCGATGATCTGCGCATTGATCGTCACCTGCGTGTACTGCTTGCCGCCCGGTGCGCCATTCACGGCCGCGATTGCCTGGCCAACCACACGCAGCAGGCGCGGCGGCCATGCCTCGTCACCCTCGGCCGCCTTGGCCGGCTGGTAGACAATATTCAGCGTTTCCCCGTAGCGCGTGACCTCGGTAAAGGCCGGGTCAGTACGTTTGATCCGGTGTTCGAGGGTCAGCCAGGCTTTTTCCTCGGCGCTGGTGTCGGCGGCCACTGGCGGATTGAGCGGGCCGCGCTGGCATTCGCTCACACCGAAGGCGATGGCCAGGCCCGCCAGGATAGTGACCAGGGCTGCTGCGCCGATCTTTACGTCCATGTGTACATTCTCCTGAAGGGACTGGCACTTTACGGCAACTGCGCGGGCAAGGGCAGCGGTGTTTGATGGGCCGTGATCGTTCCCGTGCCGACGATTCGTCGCCTTGACGTGGGAACGATCAAAGAGGACGGGCCGTGCTACTCCGACAGCGATAAGCCCCTTGGGTCTTGCAGTGTTCGGTCGGCTGTCATCGCCAGCAAGCCGGCTCCCACAGGGCGGTCAGGCCCGTAGTCGCCAGCCCAGTACATCCATCAGGTCGCAGCCGTCGCGCAGCAGGATCGCGGGGGCCTGGAGGATCTGCTGCAAGTCGATGTCATTGGCGTTATGCAGTTCGAGGCGGGCCAGGGATTCGAGCATCCGGGTGGCCGCCTGGATCCGCGCGGTGGCGTTGGCGTGAAGGACGTCGGTCGGACTCTGGGCGTCGATCAACAGGCTGGGGATCAGGCAGTCGATGGCGGTGAGCGGGGTGTACTTGTTCATGGGCAAAGTCTCAGTCTATTGGGTTTGAAACCGCCCGATTCGTCGCCAAACGAAGCGGGTGGCAGCTGTACGCAGGTTGGCGAACCGGAATAGACCAAGCCGGCAGACCCGAAGGTCTCCCGCGCACAGCCGCCATGGAGCGACTTTGCGGGTACGAAGGCACCTGCAAACAAGCGCAGGGCTTTCGCATGGTCTATAAACGAGTCGCCAAACCCGTATCGCCAATCAGGGCGACCGGCGGACTATAAGCCTCGGGCTTGCGCGGAAGCAAGGCGGGGAGGACGATCAAAAAGGCCAATATGGCAAAAATAGCCAGAATGGTGTCGTCTTGTTATAGTGAGCCTGTCTCCCCTTTCTGCGAGCACGCGCCATGATTGCCTTGCCTGATCTGCTTGATCTGCCCCGTCAGAACGCTTCCCAGGTGAAGAACAAGTGGGCGGATGTGGTTCGTCTGGTCCACCAGTCCGGCAGTGTCGCGGTGACCAACCACGCCACCGTGGAAATGGTCCTGTTGGACGCCGAGACCTATCAGCAACTGACTGCACAAGTGCAGGCCTACAAGGCGCGGGAGCAATCGGTGCTGGATGAGCTGACCCAGCGCTTCAATGCGCGGCTGGAGAGCCTGCAGCAACCCCAGGCTACGGCGGGGTTGCGTTCGTTGCTGGCGGCCAAGGGCAAGCTGGCCAAACGACCCAAAGCCGGTTCTACCTTCTGATGCCAGTGACGCCGGTCGTCGAACGTCCCTTTATTTTTGTCCTGGCCGGCGTCAATGGCGCTGGCAAGAGTTCGGTAGGCGGTGCGCTGCTCGCCGAGCATGGTCTGGACTGGTTCAATCCGGACAGCTTTGCCCGTGAGCTGATCGCTTCGACGGGGATCGAGCCGGCCCAGGCCAATGGCCTGGCCTGGGAACACGGTCGCAGCCAGTTGGAAAACGCCCTGCGTGAAGGCCGCAACTATGCGTTCGAAACCACGCTGGGTGGCAATACCATCGCCCTGATGCTCGCCCAGGCGGCGCAGAGCCACGAGGTGGTGGTGTTGTTCTGTGGTTTGTCCTCGCCGGAACAGCACCTGCAACGCGTGCACTTGCGGGTTTCCCGTGGCGGTCACGATATTGCGCAAAGCAAGATTCGCGAACGCTGGGTCAACTCACGGCTGAACCTGATTGCCCTGATGCCGTACCTGACCCACCTGCAAGTCTTTGACAACAGCACCGACGCCGCGCCCGGCGAGGAGATTCCGGACCCGCTGCTGGTGCTGGAAATGGTTGAGGGCCAGATGGTCTATCCCGATCCGCAGGATGCCCAGGCTCTGCAGGGAACGCCCGAGTGGGCGCGGCCAATTGTTCAAGCCGCCGTAGAGCTGCTTTCAGTTTGAGCCGCCACGCAGGATCAGCAGATCACAGCGCCGCCAGCGGCCCCGAGTAGAGTACCGGCCCGCTGGGTTGTCCGGTCGGAGAGCCGCCTTGTGGTTCCAGGCTGACCGCCAGCACCACCGAGGTGCCGAGCAGGGTCTTGTGGGCCTCGCTCAATTCAAGACGACCCTTGCCTTCCCGGGGCACCAGGCCGAGGGACACCGGCTTGCCATCCAGTGGAATCGCCCAGAGTTCCAGGCTGCGGTTGGCGTCCACCGCGGCCAGGGTCAATGGCTCGACTTGCAGGTAGCCGGCATGGGCCTCGATCCGCAGTGCCGGCTGTTGCGTGCCGCTGAGCAGGGTCGCGCTGGCGCTGATCGGGTCATGCCGGTAGAGCACGCCCAGGGCCACGATCACCACCAGTGAACAGATCGCCGCCGTGGCGCGCAGCCAGTTCCAGAACGGTCGCCTGGCCGGTATGTGCAACTGCTGCGGGTCGATGCGCGCGACGATGGCTTGCCAGACCCGGTCCGGCACCGGTTGCGGTGGTACGGATTCGGTCAGCGTGGCCAGGGTTTCCTGCCATTCGGCGACTTGCGCGCGCAGCCGCGCGTCGTCACGCATCAGGCTTTCGAAGCGACGACGACCGGCGGCGGACATCAGCCCGATCGCGTAGTCGGCCGCCAGGGCGCGGCGCAGGCGGGGGTTCTGGTAGTTCATGATTCAAGGCACCGGCGCAGGCGCTCCATGCCCCTGCGGATCCAGGATTTGACCGAGCCCAGCGGTGCGGCCAGTTGTTCGGCCAGTTCCGCGTACGACAGGCCGTGGAAGTAGGCGATGGTGATCGATTGGCGCTGCATGCCTTCGAGGCTGTCCAGGCAGCGGTTGAGTGCCGAGGCGTCACGGCTGCTGGTCAACTGGTCGTGGGCGCTGGGGGCGTCGTCGGGAAGTTCCTGTTCCCGGAACTCGCCCAGGCGTTCCTCGCGCTTCTTGCGCAACTGGTCGATGGCCAGGTTGCGGGTGATATTCACCATCCAGGTCATCGGTGCCGACAGATTGGCGTCGTAGCGAGAGGCGTTGTTCCAGATCCGCACGAAGCTTTCCTGCAGCACTTCTTCGGCCAGGTCGGGGCGGCCCATGCAGCGCAGGGCTATGCCGTGGAGACGCGGGGCGACGTTGCGATAAAGCGTCTCGAATGCGCGGCGGTTACCCAGTGAGCACTGGGCCAGCAGCTGCCTGAGTTGATCGGCGTCGGCGGTGGAAATGGGCATTCTCCAGACAATCACACTACGTTGAATGGACCGCGCGCGGTGCACCTTGCTGGCTGAGGTTAGTCCACGGCACGGGGTTATTCCATTCATTCATGCGGCTCGCAGAAGGGGCGTCCAGGGTTCCGGCCATTGGCCATCCGTGCCTGATATACGCAGGCGAGCCTGAATCGGATGCAATTGCGGTGGTGCGCGGCCCCTGGGGAACAAGCCGGGGTTTTCCGACTCCAACGAGCAGTGCCAGGCCCCTGTGCGAAGGGGTTTTCGATGACTCAAGAGGTGGTAGCGATGAAGATTTCACGCGGTGTTGTATTGGCTTCGCTCATGGCGTTCGCCGTCACGCCGGTGTTTGCGGCTTTCAGCCTGAGCGATGCGGCCAATGCGGTGTCGTCCATGCAGGGCGGCGACAAGAATGCCGCGGCACCGGCTAACGGGTTGCTCAGTTCCCTCGGTTCGCAGCTCCATGTCACGCCGGAGCAGGCCATCGGCGGGACCGGCGCGATGCTCGGGCTGGCGAAGAACAAACTCAGCGGCAACGATTATTCGCAACTGAGCCAGAGCGTGCCGGGGCTGGATCAATTGTCCGGTGGCGGCGCGCTGGCCGGGCTCGGTGGGTTGCTGGGCGGCAAGTCGGGCAGCACTGCCGACGTCGGCAGTGCCCTGGGCAACGTGAAGGATACCGGTGACCTGAACAATGCCTTTGGCGCCCTGGGCATGAACAGCAATATGGTCGGCCAGTTCGCCCCGATCATTCTCAAGTACCTGGGCGACCAGGGCGTGGGCGGGCCGCTGTTGCAGAGCCTGAGCGGGATCTGGGGCGCCGGCAGCTGAGGGCTCCGGCAGGCCGGCAGTGCCAGCGCGACTGAAAAACGCACCGGGAACCTGAAAAGGCCCGATGCGTTTTTGTCTGTGGCGGCGAAGGTCTGTTCAGTTCTGTCGTGCAGTGTGCTATTTGTCGCCGCCTGTTCATGGAGAGAGTGGCGCAAGCATGTTGGTCGATGCAGTGAAAATGTCGTTGCACCTGGATGCGGTCATGGGATTTGTCCTGTATCTGCTGGTGGCGCTGCTGGTCTTTGGGCTGTATGCCTGTCTCTATACCCGTCTGACACCCCACAAGGAATGGACGTTGATCCGCGAGGGCAACGTGGCCGCGGCAATCGCCTTGGGCGGCGCCCTGGTCGGTTTTGCGATTCCCGCGGCCAGCGCCATTGCCCATTCGGTCTCGCTGGTGGATTTCCTGGTCTGGGCGTTGATCGCGCTGGTGGCGCAATTGGCGGCGTTCGCCCTGGTCGCCTGGGTGATCCGCGGCCTGTCGACACGCATCGGCAACGGCGAGTCGGCGGCGGCGATCCTGGCGGCGGCCATCTCCATCAGCGTCGGCCTGCTCAATGCGGCCTGCATGACGCCTTCGGTCTGAGGGCGCCCGCGATGAAACGCAGTCAACGTGTGGGCCTGGTATTGCTGGGCAGCGTGCCCTTTGTGCTGGTGGCCTGCGATGGCGAGCAGGTCCTGACGCGCGACGTCAGCGAGACCGCTCGGTATGCCAACGAGCAGGCCTGTGTGGCCGCCGGTATCGCGGCGGATGTCTGTGCCGATGCGGCGGCGACGGCCCTGGAGCAGCATCGGGAGATCGCGCCGGTCTATGGCGACCAGACGGCCTGTGCCATTGATTTTTCCCTCGACAGTTGTGTCGCCGATCCGCAGCGTGCGCAGTTCAATCCGTTGATGGCCGGGTTCGCCCTGACCACCTTGCGCGCGGTGACGGTGCCGCCGGAGCAACCGGTGCCGGCGCAGAAACAGGACGAGCAAGCCGCGACTTCGAGCTATTGGTCGTCGGGGGGCAGCAGTGGTGGCGGCTATGGGGGTTCGAGCGGCGGTTCGGCAACGGCCAGCCATTCCAATGGCTGGGCCAGCCGGGTCTGGCGCTGGATCGGCCTGGGCACCGACCCCTATGCGCCGCGCTACTTCAGCGAGCCGCTGTACCAGGAGCGCGACGGGCGTGGTGGTTACCGCCTGAGCAGCCTCGACCAGCAGGTCAAGGCCGGCAAGACCTTCGCCCAGTCGCGTAATGCGCGTTTCCGGGTGGCGAGCCCGGCGCATTTCATCACCGGCTTCTATGACGGCTCGGCGCCACGGGCGGTCAGCCGCGGCGGTTTCGGCTCGTCCCATGGCAGCTGGGGTTCCTGATGCAGCGCATCCAGATGGCGCCACGTCCGGACTGGCGGGCCACCGCCGAACGCCTGGGCTTTCATTTCCACACCTTCGACGGCGAGCCCTATTGGGATGAGTCGGCGTACTACCGGTTCAGCCTGCGCCAGATCGAGGACGAGCTGGAAGAGCCGACGCGGCAACTGCATGAACTGTGCATGGCCCTGGTCGAACAGGTGGTGGACAGCGAGCAACTGCTCGACCGGCTGGCGATTCCCGAGGCCTATCGCGACCTGATCCGCGACTCCTGGCGCCAGGGCCACCCCCATCTCTATGGGCGGATGGACCTGTGCTACGACGGCCAGGGCCCGGCGAGACTGCTGGAAACCAATTACGACACGCCGACCTCGTTGTACGAGGCGAGCTTTTTCCAGTACGTCTGGCTGGAAGAACAGATGAAGCGCGGGCAACTGCCGGCCCGGGCCGATCAGTTCAACAGCATCGAGGACAAGTTGCTGCAGGCCTTTGTCGAGGGTGGCTTCCAGTCGCCGTTCCACTTTTCGTCGATCAGGGGCTCGCTGGAGGATCGCGGCACGGTCGAGTACCTGCGCGATATCGCCCGCCAGGCCGGACTCGGTACACGGCTGATCGATATCGAGGACATCGGGCTGGATCAGGCCGGGCGTTTTGTCGATGAGCTGGGCTCGCCGATCGCTACCCTGTTCAAGCTCTACCCCTGGGAAAACCTGTTCAGCGAAGCGTTCGGACCAGCCATCGAACACAGCCGGACGCTGTTCGTCGAGCCGCCGTGGAAGGCGATCCTGTCGAACAAGGGGGCCATGGCGCTGCTCTGGGAAATGAACCAGGGCCACCCGAACCTGCTGCCGACCTTTATCGACCCGGACCCCACCGCGCGACTGGGGGCGGGCTGGGTACGCAAGCCGTTCTTTTCCCGGGAGGGCGCCAATGTCGAGATCCACACGCCTGGTGGTGAACGGGTCAGCCAGCCGGGGCCTTATGAACGAGGGCCGTTTGTCCTCCAGCAGTTCCAGCCGCTGCCGTTGTTTGCCGGCAGCCACACGGTGCTGGGCAGTTGGGTGATCGGCGATCAGCCGGCCGGCATCGGCATCCGCGAGGACAATTCACTGATCACCAAGGACACCAGCCGCTTCCTGCCCCATGTGATCCTCGACTGAGGTTCAGTCGCGCTCGTTGCGCAGGGCGGCGATACGGCGGTCTTTCTCGCTCCAGAGCTGGTTGACCCAGTTCTGGATATGCTCGCGAAATGCCGGGTCGTTCTCGTAGTCGCCTTGCCACAGCGACGGGTCCATGGCGTGGGTCTGGAAGTCGATGATGACCTTGGGCACGTTGCCGCTGATCAGGTCCCAGAAGCCCGGAATACGCGCCTGCGGATAGACCACGGTGACATCGAGGATCGCGTCCAGCTGCTCGCCCATGGCCGCGAGGACGAAGGCCACGCCGCCGGCCTTGGGCTTTAGCAGGTGGGTAAAGGGCGAAGCCTGTTGCTGGCGCTTGGCCTCGCTGAACCGGGTGCCTTCCAGGTAGTTGACCACGGTGACCGGCTGGCGCTTGAACAGCTCGCAGGCGGCCTTGGTGATTTCCAGGTCCTGGCCCTTGAGTTCCGGGTGCTTGTCGAGGAAGGCCTTGGAGTAGCGCTTCATGAACGGGTAGTCCAGGGCCCACCAGGCCAGGCCGAGGAAGGGCACCCAGATCAGTTCCTTCTTGAGGAAGAACTTGAAGAAGGGCGTGTGCCGGTTGAGCGTCTGGATCAGCGCCGGGATATCGACCCAGGACTGATGGTTGCTGACCACCAGGTACGAGGTGTCGCCACGCAGGCCTTCGGCACCGCGGATATCCCAGCGGGTGGGAATGCACAGGGCAAAGATCAGCTTGTCGATCTCGGCCCAGGTCTCGGCAATCCACATCACCGCCCAACTGGCGTAGTCGCGAAAACGACCGGGCAGTACCAGCTTGAGCAGGGCAAAGACCATCAGCGGGCCGAACAGCACCAGCGTGTTGAGCAATAGCAGCAATGTGACGAAGCTGCCGGTGAGCAGGCGGCGCATACGGGAACTCTTTACAAACGTGAGGGCGCGCCATGATAAAGGTGGCGCGGCCGGACGCCAAATCCAGTGGCGGACACTTCCCCCTGTGGGAGCTGGCTTGCCAGCGATGAGGCTCTTGAACCCTGCGGCGCCCTTGCGGACGTCATCGCTGGCAAGCCAGCTCTGGCAAGGTGACGGGGCTGTTTCTGATTTGTTCATGAACCAACGCGGTCGGCGCGGTCTAAAATGCCGACCCATGTGCGTCCACTCAAAGGTACCGCCCCAGTGAAAGCTCTTCTTGCCCTGTTGCCCCTACTGGCCCTGCCCGCCCTGGCCGCCGAGCCGACCCTGTACGGGCGCTACGAATACATCCAGTTGCCGGAAATCGGCCAGACCTTCAAGGCCAAGATGGACACCGGTGCCCTGACCGCCTCGCTGTCGGCCAAGGATATCGAGCTGTTCAAGCGCGACGGCGAGGACTGGGTGCGCTTCCGCCTGGGCACCGCCGATGCCGACAACAAGGTCTATGAGCACAAGGTTTCGCGCATCAGCAAGATCAAGACCCGTACCGAGGAAGACGAGGACAGCGAGGTCGCCGACCCGAGCAAGCGCCCGGTGGTGGACCTGGAAATGTGCCTGGGCAACGTCAAGCGCACGGTGGAGGTCAACCTGACCAACCGCAGCAGCTTCAACTACCCGCTGCTGATCGGTGCCAAGGCCCTGCGCGAGTTCGGTGCGGCGGTGAATCCGGCGCGGCGTTATACCGCCGACAAACCCGACTGCTGATTGACGGGGCGACACGCGTCCGGCACCGTTGCGCCATTGATGCCAGTGCTCGGACGCCATGCCCCATATCCTGATTGTCGAAGACGAAGCGGCGATTGCCGATACCCTTGTGTATGCCTTGCAGGGCGAAGGGTTCACCACCACCTGGCTGAACCTGGGCGGCGCCGCGGTCGAACATCAGCGCGCCACGCCGGCCGACCTGCTGATTCTCGATATCGGCCTGCCGGATATCAGCGGCTTCGAGGTGTGCAAGCAACTGCGGCGCTTTACCGAAGTGCCGGTGATGTTCCTCAGTGCCCGTGACGGCGAGATCGACCGCGTGGTGGGCCTGGAGATCGGCGCCGACGACTATGTGGTCAAGCCCTTCAGCCCACGGGAAGTGGCGGCGCGGGTCCGGGCGATTCTCAAGCGCGTGGTGCCCCAGGCGTCGCCGGTGTTGCCCGGCGAGCGTTTCCTGGTCGATCACGAACGGGTGCAGATCAGTTATCGCGCCCAGGCCCTGAACCTGACCCGCCATGAATTCCGCCTGCTGGCCTGCCTGCTGGAGCAGCCCGAGCGGGTCTTCAGCCGCGAGCAGTTGCTCGATGCCGTCGGGGTGCCGGCGGATGCCGGTTATGAACGCAGCATCGATAGCCATATCAAGAGCCTGCGGGCCAAGCTGCGGGCGGTGGCCGCCGAGGCTGAGCCGATCCAGACCCACCGTGGCCTGGGCTACAGCTACAGTCCGGGGAACAGCTGATGCCGCTGGGGATCCGGATCTTCCTGATGTATTTCCTGTTCGTCGGTCTCACCGGCTATTTCGTGCTGAGCACGGTGATGAAGGAAATCCGTCCCGGCGTGCGCCAGTCCACGGAGGAAACCCTGGTGGACACCGCCAACCTGCTGGCGGAAATCCTCCACGACGACGTCAAGGCCGGCACACTCGGCCAGAGTCGCCTACCACAAGTGCTCAAGGCCTACGGTCAGCGCAAGCCGGGGGCGAAGATCTGGGGCCTGGCGAAGAACCAGGTCAATCACCGGATCTACGTGACCGACGCCAAGGGCATTGTCCTGCTCGATTCCGCCGAGCTGGCGGTGGGCCAGGACTACTCGCGCTGGAACGACGTCTACCTGACCTTGCGTGGCGAATACGGCGCCCGCTCGACCCGCTCCGAGGCGAACGATCCGAACTCCTCGGTGATGCATGTCGGCGCGCCGATTACCGATAACGGCCAGATCATCGGCGTGGTCACGGTAGCCAAGCCCAACAGTTCGTTGCAGCCCTATGTCGACCGCACCGAGCGCCGCCTGCTGTGGTGGGGCGCGGGGCTGATCGCCCTGGGCCTGTTGTTCGGTGCGTTGCTGTCCTGGTGGCTGAGCGCGGCATTGCGCCGTTTGACCGCCTACGCCCAGGCGGTGAGTGAAGGTCGCCGGGCCGAGCTGCCGCATTATCGCGGCGGGGAGATGGAGCAGTTGGCCAATGCCGTGGAACATATGCGCACGCAACTGGAAGGCAAGGCCTATGTCGAGCGTTATGTGCACACCCTGACCCATGAGCTGAAAAGCCCGCTGGCGGCGATTCGCGGCGCGGCGGAGTTGTTGCAGGGCGACATGCCGGCGACGCAGCAACAGCGCTTCGTCAGCAATATCGAGAGCGAAAGCGCACGCATGCAGCAACTGATCGAGCGGCTGCTGAACCTGGCCCTGGTGGAGCAGCGCCAGGTGCTCGAAGAACAGGTCGAGGTGCCGCTGGCGGCCCTCGTGGACGAAGTCGTGCAGGCCCAGGGGGCGCGTATCGAACGGGCCGGGCTGCGGATCGAACAGACGATCGCGGCGGGCATCCAGGTGTTCGGTGAACGTTTTCTGCTGCGCCAGGCCATCGGCAACCTGCTGGACAATGCCCTCGATTTCACCCCGGAGGGCGGGCTGATCCGCTTCACCGCCGAACAGCAGGGGCGGCAGACGTGCTTCACCCTGTTCAATCAGGCCGAGGCGATTCCCGACTACGCCTTGCCGCGCCTGAGCGAGCGTTTCTATTCGCTGCCGCGTCCGGGCAGCGGGCGCAAGAGTACCGGGCTGGGACTGAACTTTGTCGAGGAAGTGGTGAAGCTGCATGGCGGCGAGCTGCTGATCGGCAATGTCCCTGGCGGCGTCGAGGTGACGTTGCGTCTGCCCTGACTCTCCACGCAGTCTCCACACAGTCTCCATATTTCGCCCATCAAGGCTCCACACGGGCAGCACAGACTCTCTCCCATTCCAACAGGGAGAGAGACCCCATGAACCGTAGTCTGGCGATAAAATTCGGGGCGATTGCCCTACTGATGCTGTTGTTGCTGATTCCCCTGATGATGATCGACGGGATGATCGATGAGCGACAGGGCCTGCGTGACGGCGTCCTCGAGGACATCGCCCGCAGTTCCAGCTACAGCCAGCTGGTGAGCGGCCCGGTGATGGTCGTGCCGTATCGCCAGACGGTGCGTGAGTGGAAGACCAATGACAAGGGTGAGCGTTTCCAGCAGACCAGCGAAACCAGCGGGCGCCTGTACTTCCTGCCGGAGCGTTTCGAGCTCGATGGCAAGGTGCAGACCGAGCTGCGTGCGCGGGGTATCTATGAAGCGCGGCTGTTTCACGCCAGCAACCACATCAGCGGCACCTTCGCGTTGCCGGCGCAGTTGGGCATCAGCGAGGACTTCGCCGATTACCGCTTCGACGAGCCGTACCTGGCGGTGGGCATCAGCGATATCCGTGGCATCGAGAACGCGCTGACCCTGCAACTGGGCAATCAGCAACTGGAGTTCCTGCCAGGGACCCAGGTGAGCTGGCTGGGGGATGGCGTCCACGTGACCTTGCCGCGTGTCGACGGTCGCGAAGAAAAACGCCTGGATTTTGCCTTCGACCTGGCCTTGCAGGGCACCGGTCAATTGCAGGTGATGCCGGTGGGCAAGACCAGCAGCGTGCACCTGAGCGCCGATTGGCCGCATCCGAGTTTTATCGGCAACTACCTGCCTGCCCAGCGGGAAATCACCGATCAGGGGTTCAGCGCCAACTGGCAGACGTCGTTCTTCTCCACCAACCTGCATGAAGCGTTGAACCAGTGCCTGGAGACGACCAATTGCGAGGCGTTCAAGGCGCGCAGTTTCGGGGTGAGCTTTATCGAGCCGGTGGACCAGTACCTCAAGTCCGACCGGGCGATCAAATATGCCCTGCTGTTCATTGCCCTGACCTTCGCCGGCTTCTTTCTGTTCGAAGTGCTCAAGCGCCTGGCGGTGCACCCGATCCAGTACGCCCTGGTCGGCGCGGCGCTGGCGTTCTTCTACCTGCTGTTGCTGTCGCTGTCGGAACACCTGGGGTTCGGCCTGGCCTACCTGTTGTCAGCCGCTGCCTGTGTCGGCCTGATCGGTTTCTATGTCTGCCATGTGTTGCGCAGTCTGAGCCATGGCCTGGGCTTTGCCGCCGCCCTGGCCGCTTTGTATGGCCTGCTATTTGGGCTGCTGAGTGCCGAAGACTATGCGTTGCTGATGGGCTCGCTGCTGCTGTTCGGCCTGCTCGGGGTGTTCATGGTACTGACCCGCAAGCTCGACTGGTACGGCATCGGCCAGGCCAGGGCGGCCGGGGCGCTGCCCGCCGAGAGCGGGGTGGCCCATGAGTAGGTCGCTGGGGCTGCGCGAGGATCAGCGCTGCGGGGCGCAGCTGGCGAAACGGATCGCCAGCCTGTTTCCGCCCCGGTTCAGGCCAGGGCAGGACTGCCGGCCGGCGACGGTTCGACCGGGCTCGACTTGAGCGGCCGGGCCACGTTCCACACCAGGAAAGCGGCGACGATATCGAGGATGGCCAGGGTCACGAACAGCGGGCTGTAGCCGACCTTGGTCACCATGATGCCCAGCACCATGGTGAACAGGGCCGCGCCGAAGAAGCCGAACATGCCGCTGACACCGGTGGCGGTGGCCACCTCGTTCTTGCCGAAGGAGTCGGAGGTGATCGCATACAGCGCGCCGGACAGGGTCTGGTGGGCAAAGCCGCCGACGCAGAGCAGGGCGATGGCGACGTAGGGGCTGTCCACCAGGCCGATGCAGGCGGGGCCGATCATGCAACTGCAGCCGAGGAACATCACCATTTTGCGCGAGGTGAAAAGGCTGACCTTCAGGTGCTTGTGGAAGAACGGGCTCAGGTAGCCGCCGACGATGCACCCCAGGTCGGCGGCGAGGAACGGCAGCCAGGCGAACATCGCGATTTCCTTGATGTTCATGTGCCGCTCGGTCATCAGGTACAGCGGGATCCAGGCGTTGAAGGTCTGCCAGGCCGGCTCGGAGAGAAAACGCGCGCTGGCGATGGCGAAGAAGTTGCGGCTGGCGACGACCTTTTTCCAGTTGCCTCTTTTCGTCGTGGTGTCCTTGAAGTGGTCTTCCTGACCGCTGAGGATGTAGTCGCGTTCGGCGTCGCTCAGGCGCTTCTGGTCACGGGGATGCTTGTACAGCAGCAACCAGGCCGCGCTCCAGGCGATGCCCAGGACGCCGACGCTGATGAACGCCAGTTGCCAGCCGCTGTGCAGGATGGCCCAGACCACCAGTGGCGGGGCGAGCAGCGCGCCAAAGGACGAGCCGATATTGAACCAGCCGATGGCGACGGAGCGTTCCTTGGCCGGGAACCATTCGGTGGAGGTCTTGACCGCCGACGGCATGCCGGCGGCCTCGGTGACGCCGAGCAGGCCGCGCATGAACGCCAGCCCCTGCCAGCCGGTGGCCAGGGCCGCCGCCGCGCAGGCCAGGGACCAGGCGATGGCGAAGATCGCAAAGCCCAGCTTGGTGCCGATGGCGTCGACGATATAACCGGCAATCGGTTGCATCAGGGCGTAGCCGATCTGCCAGGCGACGACGATATGCGAGTACTGCTCGGTGGAGATGTTCATCTCGTTCATCAGCGTCGGTGCCGCCACCGACAGGGTATTGCGAGCCAGGTAGTTGACCATCAGGCCACAGGTGACCAGGGCGATCATCCACCAGCGGATGCCTTTGACTTTCATCACTTCACCATTGTTATTTTTGGAATGGGGTGGTGCATGGCACCCCGCGCGCGAGCGCCTGGCGGGGTGGGAAAGACATCACAAGGGCGGCGTACCGACCGTGTGCAAGCGCAGGGAGCGCAATCGGGGAAGGCCTGCGGAGAAAGCGGCGGCTCGGATCATTGGCGTGGACACTCTTTGAATTATTTTTATTGGAGTAAATTTGTTTCGTTGTATGTCGTCGTATGACTTTGGCCTTTATAAGGAGTGTCTGGCGGGGATGTCAATCGCGAGCGCAATAAAAAAGCGCCCGTAACGGCTTTTTACCGACGAGCGCTCGGGGCGGACTGGCCCTGTCTTAGGTGGGAGCGGGCTTGCCCGCGAAAGACACGACGCAGGCCGTCATCGTATGACCTCGCTTATTTTCGCGAAGCGCGTCTGAGCAACGCCTGCACCGCGATCAGTGCCGGTATCCCCAGCCCCAGCCAGCTCAGCGCATCCCAGGCACCGTCACCGAGCAAGGCGGCGAACAGCCCGGCGGCGGTGAGCAGGGCGATCACGGTCGGCAGGCCGAAGACCTTCCAGAAGTTCGATTGCCTCGGCTTCATCCCACGACCTTCGCCGCGACGCCCGCCGTGGCCCGGCGCCGGACCCACCACAGGTACACGCCACTGCCGAGCACGATGATGGTCAGCACATCGAGGACGGCCCAGAGGATTTTCATCGGCATGCCACCGTAGTCGCCGAAGTGCAGCGGTTGCGACATGCCCATGGCGTCCATGTACCAGGGCCGTTCGGCCACTGCGGTGACCTGCAGGGTGCTGGCATCGATCAGCACCGGGGTCAGCAGGTGGGAGGTCAGGTGCGTGCTGCCCTTCATGAACACCGCGTAGTGGTGCTCGCTGGAGAAGCGCGTGCCGGGGAAGGCGATAAAGTCCGGGCGCATGCCGGGGGCAGCCTGGGCGGCGATCTCCAGCAGATGCGTGGCGGGCGCGCGGTCGGTCAGCGGTGGGGCGTTGCGGTAGGGTTCGACCATGGCGCCGAGGCTGTCGTTGCGCCAGGCGGCGATGATCAGGTCGGCGCAGGCGCTGATCACGCCGGTGATGCCAACCACCAGGCACCAGGTCAGGATGACGACGCCGATCAGGTTGTGCAGGTCGAGCCAGCGCAGGCGGGTGGATTTGTCCTGGCGGACCGTGGCGAACTTCAGGCGACGCATGAACGGCAGGTAGAGCACCACGCCGGAGATGATCGCCAGCACGAACAGCACACCCATGAAGGCCAGCAGCAGCTTGCCGGGCAGCCCGGCGAACATGTCCACGTGCAGGCGCAGCATGACCATCATCAGCCCGCCGTTGGCCGAGGGCAGTTCCAGGGCTTCTCCGGTGCGGGCGTCGAGCATGAAGGTATGGGACGAGTTGGGCTCGGTGCCGGCGGTTTTCGCCATGATCGCGATCACGCCATTGGGGTCTTCCTCGTCCCAGCCGAAGTACTGCATGACCTCGCCCGGACGATGGGCCTCGGCGGCGCGGACCAGTTGCTGCAGGTCCAGCGCCGGGGTGTCGGCGGGCATCTGCCTGAGCTCGGCGGCATCGCCCAGCAGGTGGTCGATCTCATGGTGGAAGATCAACGGCAGGCCGGTCAGCGCCAGCATCAGCAGGAACAGGGTGCAGATCAGGCTGGTCCAGGTGTGGATAAAGGACCAGCGGCGGATGGTTTTGCTTTTCATGGTTGACCACAGTCTGGATGAGGGCGCGCTATGGGAATGCGGCTTGCCTCAAGGTTGCCCGGCTAAGCAAGTGGGAGGCGGGAAACGTCACAAGGCCTGTGGGAGCCGGCTTGCCGGCGATGGCGTCCGAATGGGCGCTGCAAGGCTCAAGGGCCTCATCGCCAGCAAGCCGGCTCCTACAGGTCCGCGGTGGTTCAGGTGGTCCGCGTGATCAAGGCGGGTGCTGTTACCACTTGTAGTTCACGCTGGCGACCACGTTGCGCTCGTCACCGTAGTAACACCAGGTGCCATCACAGGTGGAAAGGTAGTCCTTGTTGAACAGGTTCTTCGCGTTGACTTCCACCGAAGCACCGGCCAATGAACTGCTCAGGCGACCCAAGTCGTAGTGCACGGCCGCGTCGTAGACCGCGTAGGAGCCTACGTGGCCGTTGGCAGTGTTCGCGGTGTTGCCGTAGGTGTCACCGACATAACGCACGCCGCCGCCGACGCCGAAACCGTCGAGGAAGCCGGTGCGCCAGGTGTAGTCACTCCAGACGGAGGCCTGGTTGCGTGGCACCAGTTGCAGGCGGTTGCCCTTGTCGTCGCCCTTGAGGATTTCCGAGTCTGTGTAGGTGTAGGCCGCGATCAGCTTGAGGTTCTCGGTCACGTTGGAGGTGGCTTCGAGCTCCAGGCCACGGACCTTGGTTTCGCCGATCTGGCTGGTGATGCCACGGTCGCTGACCGAGACGTTTTCCTGGCGCAGGTCGAACACGGCGGCGGTGAGCAGGGTCTTGCTACCCGGCGGCTGGTACTTCACGCCCAGTTCGTACTGATGGCCTTCGGTCGGCTTGAAGGATTGGGTCGCGCTGGCGTTGGCACCCTGGGACGGCTGGAACGACTCGGTATAGGAAATATACGGGGTGATCCCGGAGTCGAAGACGTAGCTCAGCCCGGCGTTGCCGCTGAAGGCCTTGTCGCGACGTGTGCTGGTGGCATCGTTCTGGTTGAAGAAGGTGGTGCCGGTATGAATCCAGTCCTCACGCCCGCCGAGGGTCAGGCGCCACTTGTCCAGGGAGATCTGGTCCTGGGCATACAGGCCGGTCTGGTTGGTCTTCTGGTTGTAGTTATAGAAGGTGTTGTAGGCGATGTTGGAGAAGTCCTGCCCGAAGATCGGGTGGATCACGTTGCTGCTGGGCGCGCTGCCTTCCTGCCAGTGGTAGCTGGTGTCGCTGCGCTGATGATCGAGGCCCAGCAGCACGGTGTGGCTGAGGGCTCCGGTCTGGAAGTCGGCCTGGAAGTTGTTGTCCAGCGCGAACTGGCTGATGTCTTCGTTGACCTTGTCGACGAGGCGGGTAAGGGTGCCATCCGGGGCGACGACATTGCCAAAGGATGCATAGGCCTGGCGGAAGGCCAGTTCGCTTTTGGTGTAGCGCAGGTTCTGCTTGAACTGCCAGACATCGTTGAACCGATGATCGAAGCTGTAGCCCAGGGCGTAGTAGGTACGGTCGTAGTAGTCCGAGTCCGGGTCGCCCAGGTTCTTGTGATGAGAAATATCCCCGGCCGCCGAAGGCAGCTTGGTGCCCTGCAGCGGCAGGAACTGACCGCTGATGCCGGTATCGTCGCGGGTGTACTGCGACAGGAAGGTCAGGTGGGTATCGTCGTCGATATTCCAGGTCAGGCTGGGGGCGATGTTGTAGCGCTTGTCGTCGATATGGTCGATGGGCGTGCCGCCGTCACGGATCACGCCGTCGATGCGGTAGAGGAACCGGCCTTCGTCATCGATCTTGCCGGTGCTGTCGAAGCTGATCTGCTTGCGATTGTTACTGCCCACTTCGGCGCGTACTTCGTGACTGGTCTCGGCCTCGGGGCGTCGGCTGACCATGTCCAGCATGCCGCCTGGCGGGGTTTGACCATAGACCGAGGAGGCCGGGCCGCGCAGGACGGCAATGCGTTCCAGATCCCAGGTTTCAGCCTTGGGGTTTGCATAGGAACCCTTGGGCAGCGGCAGGCCATCGAGGAACTGGGTCGGTTCGAAGCCACGGATTCGCAGCCAGTCGGCGCGTGAGTCGCTGCCGTAGCTGCTGGCGATCACGCCCGGGGTGTAGCGCAGGGCATCGTCGAGATTCTGTACGCCGCGATCTTCCATCTGTTCACGGGTAATGACCGAGATCGAGCGGGGTGCCTCGACGATCGCGGTGTCCGTCTTGGTCCCGGCGGCAGTGCGGGTCGCGGTGTAGCCTTCGACCGGACCCCAGGCGCTTTCAGCGCTGCCCTCGCCAGTGATATTGGTTTCCGGCAGGGCCATGACGCCGCTCGGAACAGCGATCAGGGTGTAGGTTCCGGCGCTGCTCTGCACCAGTTGCAGGCCGGTGCCGCCGAGGGCGGTGTGCAGTGCGGTGATCGCGTCGAGCTGGCCCTTGACCGGCGCCGAGGTCTTGCCCGACGCCAGCGCCGGATCGAGGCTCAGGGTCAGTCCCGCCTGGCTGGCGATCTGGCTCAGCGTCACGCCCAGTGGGCCGGCCGGCAGGTTGTAGGCGCGCACGCTGGCAGTCTGTTCGGCGGCGACCAGCGCCGGGCTGAGCAGGGGAGTGCCGAGGGCGATGGCGACGGCCAGGAGACTGGGGCGGAGCAGGGTATCGAGCGAACGGGACATGGCATGGGTTCCTGAATGGAAATGTTTCTCAATGCCTATGTGCCGAACGAAATCCGAAAAGTGATAGGGCTGATTGAAAATAATTTAGATTCACGAATTTTCTGCTTACAAAATATCAAGTGGGCTCCTGTGGCGGGTGAGCCACAGGTCTGTGTTCGTCCTTGATATCTGGATCATCCTTCACAGGCTGCGCAGGTAGGCAGCCGTGCGCTCTGCGTTACACAGCGGACGCAGAGCGTCCAGAGAGGCATTCCCACGCAGAGCGTGGGAACGATCAACCGCCGAGGGTGGGAGCGATCGGCGTTGTTATTCAGGGTTTGCTGATGGCCTTGGCTTGCACCGTTACCCACCACTGGGTATGCCGCTCGATCTGCACCGGCAGGGTCGGCAGCAGGGCGGTCAGCGCCAGGTTGGTGTCGTGCAGCGGGAAGCTGCCGGTGATCCGCAGGTCGGCGACTTTCGGGTCGACGCCCAGGTGGCCGCGTCGGTAGCGGCCCAGTTCTTCGAGCATGTCCGCCAACCGTACGTTGTCCACCACCAGCATGCCGCGGGTCCAGGCATCGGCGCCGGGGTTGAGGGCCAGCAGCGGGCCGAGGCCATCGCGGTGCATCAGCACCTGCTGGCCTTCATGCAGGATCTGTTCGTCGGTGACCGCGTACGGGCGGGCGGCGACCGCCGACTGCAGGACACTCAGCCGCGTGCCGTCTTCCTCGCGCTTGACCAGGAACCGCGTCCCCAGCGCGCGCATGCGGCCATCCTCGGTTTCGACGATAAACGGCCGGGCATCATTATGGCCGGTCTCGATCAGGATCTCGCCGTCCCTCAGCACGATGCGCCGGGTCGTCTCGTCGAAACGCACATCCAGGGCGCTGTGGGTGTTGAGCTGGATAACGGTGCCGTCGGCCAGGTGCAGGGTGCGCTGCTCGCCGGTGGCTGTGCGCTGGTCGGCCAGCCAGTAATCGATGGGCAGATAGCGATTGCCGAGGAACAGCGCCAGGCCGCAGGCCAGCATCACACTGGCGAGGCCGCTGCCGAGCTTGCGCACGCGCTGGCGGACACCGTCGCGGGATTTCAGCAGGGCACTGCGGGCCGGCGCGCTGGTGCCGCTGAAGCGCTGGTCGAGCATGCCCAGCTGGCTCCAGGCCCGGGCGTGCTCTTCATGGGCGGCGTGCCATTTCTCGAACTCGGCCTGTTCCACGGAGCCGCGCCCGCCGGTGTCCAGGCACAGTTGCCAGGCAATGGCGGCGTCGAGGACGCGGGCGGAAACTGGTTTGGAACTGAACTGATTCATGTCGGCTCGCCATACAGGGCGATGTAGCACTGGCGAATGCCCTGGGCCAGGTACTGGCGCACACGGGGCACCGAGACGCCGAGCTTGCCGGCGATCTCGGCGTGGCTCAGGCCCTCCAGGCGGTTGTAGAGAAACGCGGCGCGGGCCTTGCTCGACAGTTTGCCGAGCAGGCGGTCGATGGCCTTGAGGTCTTCGAGGATCAGTTGCTGTTCTTCCAGGGACGGTTGTTCGCCTTCCGGGATCAGCATCAGTTCGTTGAGGTAGGCCTGTTCCAGCGCGGCGCGGCGGAAATAGTCGAACAGCAGGCCCTTGGCGATGGCCGCGAGGAAGGCCCGGGGTTCACGGGGCGTCTTCAGTTCGTCCCGTCCCAGCAGGCGGACGAAGGTGTCCTGGCTCAGGTCCTCGGCCCGCTGCGGGCAGGCGATGTTGCGTCGCAGCCACGACAGCAGCCAGCCGCGATGGTCGCGATACAAGGCTCCAACAAGCTCATTGTGCGGGCTTCGGGCTGACGACACGGACGTTACCGATAGGAAGTTTAAACTAACGAGAATTATTCGCGATTGTGTCAGGGCGTAGGAAAAGGCGCAATGGTTGCTGGTCGGGAAGCCATTACGCGGTATGGAGTTTGTGTGAAAGGAGCTTGCATGAGGGCTCCGATGATCGTTCCCACGCTCTGCGTGGGAATGCCTCACTGGACGCTCCGCGTCCGCTCTGCAAGTGACGCGGAGCGTCACGGGCTGCATGCCCACGCGGAGCGTGGGAACGATCAAGTGAGGCTGGCTAGAACGAGTGGCTGTGCTGGCGTCGTTTCCACTGGTTCAGCCGCTGCTGCAGGTTCAGCGGGCTGTGGATCTGCTGCTGCCGGGCCCGGCTGAACAGGATCAGCGCCAGCTCGGCGGTGGCCAGGGCATCGGCGCTGGCGTGGTGGCGTTCTTCGACGTGCAGGTTGAAGTGGCCGATCCAGTCATCCAGCCCGGCTTCGCGCAGAGTGGCCTGTGGGCACAGCAGCGGCGCGATATCGGCGACATCGAGGAACGGGTGTTGCAGGCGATAGCCCAGGCTGTCCTTCAGGGCGCGGGACAGCATGTGCTGGTCGAACGGGGCGTGGAAGGCCAGCAGCGGGCTGTCGCCGACAAAATCCATGAAGTCCAGCAAGGCTTCGGCCGGATCACTGCCCGCTGCCAGGGCGCTCGGCCCCAGGCCATGGATCAGCACGCTGGGGCTGACGCTCTGCTCGGTACGCAAGAGCGTGCGCTCGAAGGATTGCCCCAGGTCGATGGCGCCATCCTCGATCACCACCGCGCCGATCGAGATCACCAGGTCGCGGTTGAGATTGAGTCCGGTGGTTTCCAGGTCGACGACGATCCAGCGCTGTTCACGCAGCGAACATTCGCCCAGGGGGGCCGCGCCCGGCAATTGCCGCAGGCGTTCCAGTTGCGCCGGCGTGAGCTGCGGTGTGCTGGACTTCAACCAGGAAAACAGCCTCATAGTTGATACCGCAGGGCCAGGCTGCTTTGCAGGCGCTGGGCCTGGCGCAGGGACTCACGCAGGATACGCCGGTCCAGGTGATTGAGGCTTTCCGGGTCGACCCGGTTGGAGTACGGCAGGTTGTCCCGGGTCTGCAACTGGTGCTGCTGCATGCGGGTCTGCTGGATAAAGTGATAGGCCTCTTCATAGGCGGCGCCGTCGAGGGGCTCGATCACTTCCCGGGCGACCAGCTGTTGCAGGCGGGCCAGGGTGTTGTTGGCCTCGATGCCGTTGGCCAGCGCCAGCAGGCGGGCACCGTCGACAAAGGGTGTCAGGCCCTGGACCTTGAGGTCGAGGGTCGCCTTGTCGCTGCCCTTGCGGCTCAGCACGAACTCGCGGAAACGCCCCACCGGCGGACGGTTGCGCAGGGCATTTTCGGCCATCATGCGCTGGAACAGGCGGTTGTCGGCGACCTGGGCGAGAATCCCCTGGCGCAGTTGTTGGCAGGCCTGTTCGTCGCCCCAGACCACCCGCAGGTCGAAATAGATGCTCGAACCCAGCAGGTTTTCCGGCGTCGCCTCGCGAATGAAGGCGGCGAAGCGCCGGGCCCATTCGGCGCGGGACAGGCACAGCTCGGGATTGCCGGCCATGATATTGCCCTTGCACAGGGTGAAGCCGCACAGGGCCAGGCTCTGGTTGATCTGCTGGGCCAGCGGCAGCAGCTTGCCGCGGATCTCGGCGGCATGGGCCGCGTCGCGGGCTTCGAAGAGGATGCCGTTGTCCTGGTCGGTGTGCAGGGTCTGCTCGCGACGGCCTTCGCTGCCGAAACACAGCCAGCTGAAGGGCACGCCCGGATCACCGCGGTCGGCCAGGGTCAGTTCGATCACCCGGCACACCGTGTGATCGTTGAGCAGGGTGATGATATGGGTGATCTGGGTCGAGGACGCGCCGTGGGCCAGCATGCGTTCCACCAACTGGCCGATCTCGCCGCGTATCGCCACCAGGTTTTCCACCCGGGCGGCGGTGCGGATGGTGCGCGCCAGGTGCACCAGGTCGACCCGTTGCAGGGAAAACAGGTCACGTTCGGAGACCACGCCACACAGCCGTTGGTCCTTCACCAGGCAGACATGGGCGATATGCCGTTCGGTCATGGCGATGGCCGCGTCGAAGGCGCTGTGGTCCGGGGTCAGGGCGAACGGCGCCTTGATCATGTGCCGGTCGATGCTCTGGTTGAAGTCATTGACGCCGTCGGCCACCACCTGGCGCAGGTCGCGCAAGGTAAAGATGCCCACCGGGGCCTTGAGCTCGTCGACGACCACGATGCTGCCGACCTGCTGCTCGTGCATCAGGGTCACCGCCTCGCGCAGCGGCGTGTGTGGGCTGCAGGTGACCGGATGACGCATGGCCAGCTCACCGAGGCGGCTGTTCAGGGAATATTGCGTGCCGAGGGTTTCCACGGCTTTCTGCTGGACCTGCTGGTTGACCTGGTCCAGCAGGCTGCTGACACACCGCAGGGCGAAGTTGCGAAAGCGGTCGGACAGCGAGAACAGCTTGATGAAGGCCGGTTTGTTCAGTTGCAGGCAGAAGGTGTCTTCGCCCGCCAGGTGTTCGGTGCGGGTGGCGCGTTCGCCCAACAGCGCGGCCAGCGGGAAGCATTCGCCGGTGGCGATTTCGAAGACGGTCTCGGTACCGCCCCTGGCGGTGTGCGGGCGTTCGCCGACGATGCGGCCCTGCTTGACGATATAGAAGTGTTCCACCGGGCCGTCGGCCGGCTTGATGATGCTCTCGCCCTGGCTGTAGAAGCGCAGCTGGCACTGCTCGACCAGGTACGCCAGGTGGGCGTGTTCCATCTGGTTGAAAGGGGGGAATCGCTGCAGGAACTGCATGGTGCCGTGGATGTTTTGCAACACCGCGGTCTTCCCTGCCTGGGTGAAGGCATCCGCTTTGCTCATGACCGCTATCGCTGTTGTCTGTTGTTGTTATCGGACTGTTTTACCCATGGTCGGATGCTTGCTGGCGGGTGCCCATTGGACGTAAGTCTAGGTTTGAGAAATAACCTACAGTTAACTAGTCGAGTTCTTAATGAAGTCCCACTTGGAAAACTTTCCGACGAAGTGCACATTGAGCACCCGTTTAGCGATGTCTGACCACAATGCTAGGGGATTGGATAGCTAAGGGAAGCTAGAGAACCGTATGTCCGACCACGATATTTTGAGCGATGCCGAGCGTGAGGCACTCCTCCAGGTGATGCAGGCACCGCAATTACCACCGCAACGCGTGCTGATCGTCGATGACGACCAGGACGCCCGTGAGCTGTTGTCGGAGATTTTTGCCCTGGATGGTATTCACTGCATGACCGCAGCCAGTGGTGGCGCGGCGTTCGAGCTGCTGGAGGCGAACCGCTCGATCGGCTTGCTGATCACCGACCTGCGCATGGCCGACGATGGCCTGGACCTGATCCGCAAGGTCCGCGCTTCGGAGCGGGCGGCGCTGCCGATCATCATCGTCTCCGGCAATGCCGAGGTGCGCGATGCCATTGATGCCATGCACTTGAGCGTGGTGGATTTTCTGCTCAAGCCGATCAATGCCGATCATCTGCTGAAACTGGTCAAGCGCGAACTGGGGCTGGTGGCCTAGGCCTGAAACTTGTGGGTGCCGGCTGGCCGGTGATGGCGATGCAAGCCACACCGCCGCTATCGCTGGCAAGCCAGCTCCTACAGGGAATGGCGGTGTATTGAGCCTGCGTAATGAAAAAAGCCCTGGTCGTTGCCGACCAGGGCTTTTTCCGTTGTGTCGCCTGATTACAGGCCGTTGCGGGCCTTGAACTCGCGGCGACGGCGATGCAGCACCGGCTCGGTGTAACCGTTTGGCTGCCGGGTGCCTTCGATCACCAGTTCGACCGCCGCCTGGAAGGCGATATTGCTGTCGAAGTCCGGAGCCAGCGGACGGTATAGGGCGTCGCCGGCGTTCTGCCGGTCAACCACCGGCGCCATGCGCTTGAGGCTTTCCATGACCTGGTCCCGGGTGACGATGCCATGGCGTAACCAGTTGGCGATGTGCTGGCTGGAAATGCGCAGGGTCGCGCGGTCTTCCATCAGCCCGATGTCGTTGATGTCCGGCACTTTCGAACAGCCGACGCCCTGGTCGATCCAGCGCACCACGTAACCGAGGATGCCCTGGGCGTTGTTGTCCAGTTCGTTGCGGATCTCTTCGGCCGACCAGTCGGTGTTGCCCGCCAGCGGGATGGTCAGGATATCGTCCACCGAGGCACGGGCACGCTTGGCCAGTTCGGCCTGGCGGGCGAACACGTCGACCTTGTGATAATGCAGCGCGTGCAGCGCAGCGGCGGTCGGCGACGGCACCCAGGCGGTGTTGGCGCCGGCCAGCGGGTGGGCGATTTTCTGTTCGAGCATCGCCGCCATCAGGTCGGGCATGGCCCACATGCCCTTGCCGATCTGGGCGCGACCCTGCAGGCCGGTGCTCAGGCCGATCTCGACGTTCCAGTTCTCGTAGGCGCCGATCCATTTTTCCGCCTTCATGGCGGCCTTGCGCACCATCGCACCGGCTTCCATGGAAGTGTGGATCTCGTCGCCGGTACGGTCGAGGAAGCCGGTGTTGATGAACACCACGCGCTCGCTGGCGGCCTTGATGCAGGCCTTCAGGTTGACCGTGGTGCGCCGCTCTTCGTCCATGATCCCGACTTTCAGGGTATTGCGCGGCAGGTTCAGGACGTCTTCGATGCGGCCGAACAGTTCGTTGGTGAACGCCGCTTCCTCCGGACCGTGCATCTTCGGCTTGACGATGTAGACCGAGCCGGTACGGCTGTTCTTGCGCACGTTGTTGCCGTTGAGGCTGTGGATCGCCGCGAGGCTGGTGACCAGGCCGTCGAGGATGCCTTCGGGCACTTCGTTGCCGTCCTTGTCCAGGATCGCGTCGATGGTCATCAGGTGACCGACGTTGCGCACGAACAACAGCGAGCGACCGTGCAGGCTCAGTTCGCTGCCGTCGAGGGCGGTGTAGGTGCGGTCGGCGTTCATGGTCCGGGTGAAGGTGGTGCCGCCCTTGGCGACTTCTTCCGCCAGGTCGCCCTTCATCAGGCCGAGCCAGTTGCGGTAGATCACCACCTTGTCATCGGCATCGACCGCGGCGACCGAGTCTTCGCAGTCCATGATGGTGGTCAGGGCCGCTTCCATCAGCAGGTCTTTCACGCCGGCGGCGTCGGTCTGGCCGACCGGGCTGCTGGCGTCGATCTGGATTTCGAAGTGCAGGCCGTTGTTCTTCAGCAGGATCGCGCTGGGTGCCGCGGCATCGCCATGGAAGCCGATCAGTTGGGCATCGTTGCGCAGGCCGCTGTTGCTGCCGCCCTTGAGGGCGACCACGAGCTTGCGGTCGACGATCTTGTAGCCGATGGAGTCGACATGGGAGCCGGCTGCCAGCGGTGCGGCTTCATCGAGAAAGGCGCGGGCGAAGGCGATGACCTTGTCGCCGCGGACCTTGTTGTAGCCCTTGCCCTTTTCCGCGCCGCCGGCTTCGCTGATGGCGTCGGTGCCGTACAGGGCGTCATACAGCGAGCCCCAGCGGGCGTTCGAGGCGTTGAGGGCGAAACGCGCGTTCATCACCGGGACCACCAGTTGCGGGCCGGCGGTGCGGGCGATCTCGTCGTCGACATTCTGGGTAGTGGCCTGGAAATCCGCCGCTTCTGGCAGCAGGTAGCCAATGTCTTGCAGGAAGGCTTTGTAAGCCACGGCATCGTGAGCCTGGCTGGCTCTCGACTGGTGCCAGGCATCGATACGTGCCTGGAAATCATCGCGTTTGGCGAGTAGGGCTCGGTTCTTCGGCGCCAGGTCGTGGATGACCTTGTCGGCACCGGCCCAGAACTGGTCGGCGGTCAGACCGGTACCGGGAATGGCTTCGTTGTTCACGAAGTCGAACAGGACTTTGGCGACCCGCAGGCCACCGACTTGAACGTGTTCAGTCATTGCTTGCCTCACTCTGCTCAGCTATTCAGCTCTTCTGTTTAAAGCCTTGCGTGCTTCTCTGAACACAGTACCAGAACATGCCCTTGCGGACGGCTGGGCTAGCCTCGCCAAGCTTGGCCGGCGGGGCTTTCCGTGGTTTCACAGACACTCGGGCAGACATCCATCCAACGTTATGTAGTGTGCGCTGGCGCATACTACATGATGGATTGCGGTTGTGAAAATCAGACTAAATGCGTCGTTCTGCGACCAATGAGTTCTATCCGGTCACGCAGAAGCCGTTAATGTTCTCAAGAAATCCATGGATTGTTCCAGATAAATCTGAAAATGGTACACGATTTGTTCTGTGGCTCGCCGACGCCCTGGACGGTGCTCCCCTGGCCCCTTGCCTATACTGGACCGATCAACGACAAGAGGGCTATCCCGTGGACCATCTCGTACTGACAGTATTCGCCCCGGATAAAGCCGGCCAGGTGGAACGGATCGCCCAGTGCATCGCCGAGCACGGCGGCAACTGGCTGGAAAGCCGAATGTCGCGTCTGGCCGGGCAGTTCGCCGGAATCCTGCGGGTGGGGGTGCCGGCCGAAGCCCATGATGAACTGATCGACGCCCTGCAGGCGCTCGCCGGCCAGGGCATCCGCGTGCTGGTCGCCGAAACCGGCATCGAGCAGTCCTGTACCTGGAAGCCCATCGCCATGGAGCTGGTGGGCAACGACCGCCCGGGGATCGTCCGCGATATAACCCGGTTGCTGAGCGAGCAGGGGGTCAACCTCGAGCGGTTGGTGACGGACGTCCGCCCGGCCCCGATGAGCAGCGAACCCTTGTTCCATGCCGAGGCGATTCTGGCGGTGCCGCTGACCTTGTCCCTGGATACCTTGCAGGCACGCCTGGAAACCCTGGCGGATGACCTGATGGTGGAACTGGTGCTGCGCAGCGAAGGTTGAGGCGGGTTATCCAAGTTAACCGGGGACGGGCCTGTGGATAACCTGGGGAGACACGGCGCCCGGCCAGGTAGGCCGGGGCTTGCCGAGGTTTGAGCAAAAAACGAGCAGTTTCAAGGGGTTGTGCACAAACGGCGTGGACCGGCTTGTGGATAACCTTGGGATGGAAGCCTGCGGCCCTTTGAAACCGTGCCTTTCAGGCTTCTGTATGTTTTTTGATCAGCTGCGTTTGCGCAGGCTGAGCCAGATATCGACGCTGTACACCGCCAGGCCGGCCCAGATGAAGATGAACGCCAGCAGCGTGGCCGGCGACAGATGTTCGTCGAACAGCAACACGGCCTGCAACAGCACCAGGGTCGGCGCCAGGTACTGGAGGAAGCCGAGGGTGGTGTAGGGCAGGTGGCGCGCGGCGGCGTTGAAGCTCACCAGCGGGATCAGCGTGACCGGGCCGGCGGCCACCAGCCACCAGGCCTGGGAACTGCTCCAGAAATCGGCCTGCGCGGTGCCAGCGGCGGGATGGAACAGCAGCCAGGCGATGGCGATCGGCACCAGCATCCAGGTTTCCACCACCAGGCCGGGCAAGGCCTGGACTGGCGCCTGCTTGCGGATCAGGCCGTAGAAACCGAAGGTCAGCGCCAGCACCAGCGAGACCCATGGCAGGCTGCCGACCTGCCAGACCTGCTGCGCCACACCGATGGCCGCGAGGCCGACCGCGATCCATTGCAGGCGGCGCAGGCGCTCACCCAGTAGCAACATGCCCAGCAAGACGTTGATCAGCGGATTGATGTAGTAACCGAGGCTGGCCTCGAGCATCCGCCCGTTGTTCACCGACCAGACATAGGTCAGCCAGTTGGCGGCGATCAGTGTGCCGCTCAGGGCCAGGATCGCCAGGCGGCGCGGGTTTTCCCGCAGCTCGCGCCACCAGCCCGGGTGTTTCCAGACGGCCAGCAGCGCGGCACCGAACAGCGCGGACCAGAGCACGCGGTGGATGATGATTTCTACGGCCGGTACGCTGGCGATGGCTTTGAAGTAGAGCGGGAACAGGCCCCAGATGATGTAGGCGGTGAGGCCAAGGATGTACCCGCGGCGCGGGTTGGCGGCTTGCATGCAGAGTCCTTTCTTGGGCTGCGGACTGATTGTCGTTATGGATGTCAGGGGGTTGATGAGTGTGTTGGGGCTGAGGGCCCTATCGCTGGCAAGCCAGCTCCTACAGGTTCCGGGAACGGCTGGAGGGCAACGGGCTGTCACCTCTCCACTGTGGGAGCTGGCTTGCCAGCGATGGCGTCTTTTCAGACGCCATTGTCAGCAAATCCTGCCACAACCGTCAGAATAATTTCAGAGGTTCTTCATTCAGCGCGGAAAGTTGTTCGCGCAAGGCCAGCACCTGGTCGCCCCAGTAACGTTCGCTGCCGAACCACGGGAAGCTGTGGGGAAACGCCGGGTCGTCCCAGCGGCGGGCCAGCCAGGCGCTGTAGTGCATCAGGCGCAAGGCGCGCAGGGGTTCGATCAGCGCCAGCTCACGGGGATTGAAGTCGTGGAACTCGCTGTAGCCGTCCATCAGTTCCGAGAGCTGGCCGAGGCATTCCTGGCGGTCGCCGGCGAGCATCATCCACAGGTCCTGGACGGCGGGGCCCATGCGGCAGTCATCGAGGTCGACGATATGGAACATCTCGTCGCGGCACATCATGTTGCCGGGGTGGCAGTCGCCGTGCATGCGGATGTTCTGGTGCGGGGTTTCCTTGTAGACCTGTTCCACGCGCTTGAGCAGGTCACGGGCCACCGACTCGTAGGCGGGCAGCAGGCTGCGCGGGATGAAGTTGCCTTCGAGCAGGGTAGTCAGGGAGTCCTGGCCGAAATTCTTCACCCCGAGGGCTTCGCGGTGTTCGAACGGACGGGTGGCGCCGACGGCATGCAGGCGACCGAGCAGTTGGCCGAGGCGATAGAGCTGGTCGAGATTACCCGGCTCCGGGGCGCGACCGCCGCGACGGGGAAACAGGGTGAAGCGAAAGCCCGCGTGCTCGAACAGGCTTTCGCCGTTGTGGATCATCGGCGCGACGACGGGGACTTCGCACTCGGCCAGTTCGAAGGTGAAGCGGTGTTCTTCGAGAATGGCTTCGTTGGTCCAGCGCTGGGGCCGATAGAACTTGGCGATCAGTGGTTCGCTATCTTCGATGCCCACCTGATAGACGCGGTTTTCGTAGCTGTTGAGCGCGAGTACGCGGGCGTCGCTGAGAAAGCCGATGCTTTCCACGGCGTCGAGCACCAGGTCGGGGGTAAGTGTTTCAAACGGGTGGGACATACTGGCTCCTGCGCGCAGCAGGCTGCCGCGTCCGGCCAAGCATGTTAGCGCACCGGGGCCATGAAGTGTGGTGACTGTTCCAGTCGCTGTCGCGGGCTGGGAAATGGGGTGGCTGGGCGGGCCTCTTCGCGGGCAAGCCCGCTCCCACAGGTCTTGTGTCGCAAGGTTTTCCTGTGAACGACAGCGTCCATGTGGGGACGGCCTTGTCCGCTCCCACAGGTGCTGTGTCGCAAGGATTTCCTGTGAACGACAGCCCCCATGTGGGAGCGGGCTTGCCCGCGAAAGCGGTTTATCAGGCGCCGACGATCCCGCCGTCTTCCCGCCTGATCGCCATCACCGACGAGCGCGGCTTGCCGTTCGGCAGATGCTCGGGGAAGGTCGAACCGCCGTTTTCACCCGGATGCTGGATGCCGACGAACAGGGTCTTCTGGTCCGGCGCGAAGCTGATGCCGGTGACTTCGCAACCCACCGGGCCGACCATGAAGCGACGGATTTCGCCGGTCGCCGGGTCGGCGCAAAGCATCTGGTTGTTGCCCATGCCGGCGAAGTCGCCGGCGTTGCTGTAGTCGCCGTCCGTGAGGATCCACAGCCGACCGGCCTTGTCGAAACCCAGGCCGTCCGGGCTGTTGAACATGTTCTGCGGGGTGATGTTCGACGAGCCGCCCTTGGCGGTGCCGGCATGCACGCCGGGGTTGCCGGCGACCACGAACAGGTCCCAGTCAAAGCGCAGGGCACCATGATCGTTACCCGCGGCCTGCCAGCGCAGGATCTGCCCGTAGACGTTTTTCTCCCGTGGGTTCGGCCCGCCCACCGGCTGGCCGTCTTCGCCGCGCTTGGCGTTGTTGGTCAGGGTGCAGTAGACCTGGCCGTCGATGGGGCTGACGACGATCCACTCCGGACGGTCCATGCGCGTGGCCTTGACCACGCTGGCGGCCAGTCGGGCATGGATCAGTACTTCGGCCTGGCTGGCAAAGCCGCTGTTGGCATCGATGCCGTTCTTGCCGAAGGTCAGCTCGACCCATTCGCCCGCGCCCTTGGGCCGATCCGGGTTGCCGTCGCCATTGTCGAAACGGGCGACGTACAAGGTGCCGTGATCCAGCAGGTCGCGGTTGGCCTTGGCATTCTTGTGGTTGATCTTGTCGCGGCTGATGAACTTGTAGATGAACTCGCCGCGTTCATCGTCGCCCATGTAGACCACGGCGCGGCCGTCACGGGTTTCGGCCAGGGCGGCGTTCTCGTGCTTGAAGCGACCGAGGGCGGTGCGCTTGACCGGAGTGGACTGCGGGTCGAACGGATCGATCTCCACCACCCAGCCGTGACGGTTGAGTTCGTTGGGGTTCAGGGCCATGTCGAAACGCGGGTCGTGCAGGTGCCAGTTGATCTCCTTGCTGGTGGCGACCACGCCATAGCGTTTTTGCCCGGCATCGAATTTCTGTTCGGCGTTGCTGCTGCCGAAGCAGTCGGTGAAGTTCTCTTCGCAGGTCAGGTAGGTGCCCCACGGCGTCTTGCCGTTGGCGCAGTTCTGGAAGGTGCCGAGGACTTTGCGCCCCTGCTTGTCGGCCTTGGTCTGTAGCCAGGGATGGCCGGCTGCCGGGCCGCCGAACTTGATCGGTGTGTTGCCGTGGATGCGTCGGTTGTAGGAGGAGCCCTGGACGAACTGCCATTGCTCGCCCTTGCGCCGCACTTCGATCACCGAGACGCCTTCGCTGGCCTGGGCCTTGCGCACGTCTTCGAGGGATTTCGGCTGGCCGCCGTGGGGGTAGAGGTAACGGTAGTTGGTGTATTCGTTGTTGATCGCCATCAGCGCACGGTTGTCGTCGCCGGGGAACGGGAACAGGCTCATGCCGTCGTTGTTGTCGCCGAACTGGACTTCCTGGGCCTTGGCGGTGCCGTTACCGCTGGGGTCGAAGGCCGGGCCGTTCTTCTCCAGGGGCTGGCCCCAGCTGATCAGTACCGACGAGGTATAGCCGGGCGGCAGGGTCAGGCTGTCGCTGGTGGCGGCGGCAATGCTGTCGAAGCCCAGCAGCTTGCCGGAGGCGGCGCTGACGCTGGCGGCCATCACGCTGCGGGTCAGCAGGTTGCCACCGAGGAACATCGCCGCGCCGCACAGGGCACCGGCACTGATAAAGCCACGGCGGCTGAGGCCGACCATCTGCTCGAGGTCGGTGGATTGGTTTTCTTCTAGTAGTTTCATCATCAGGCTCCCTGCGGTTAAGCGGTCACCTTAGTGAGGGGGGATGACGGATTTGTTGCAGGAAAAAGTCGCGAGTGTTGCTGGATCGATCGCTGGCAGGCCGGTTCCTACCGGAGGCAGGGGGGCTGTTGTGGGAGCCGGCTTGCCGGCGATGAGGTCACAACGGTGTACCCAGCAATACGAGGGACGGCGCAAACTGCGTCTGCACCGGGCTTCCCGCCGAGAGGCCGAGGGCGGCCAGCTGTTCCGGCCCGGCCAGGGCGCAGAGAGTTTGTCCGTTCGGCAGGGCGATCCTGACCTCCGAAGGCCCGCTTTCGTCCTCGAGAATTTCCTCGACAAGACCACCGAGACAATTGTGTCCAGGTGTTACTGAGGCCTGCGAGGCGATCAATTCCAGCCAGCCGGCCTTGATCAGGGCGACCACCTGGGTGCCGATTTCCAGTTCCAGCCTGAGGGTGCTGTCGTGGGTGATCTGCGCCTGCAGGGTCAGGCCGCCGGCCAGTTCCAGGCGGATCAGGTCATTGCGCCCGTGGCCGTCGATCGCGATCACGGTGCCATGCAGTTGGTTGCGGGCGCTGGTACGCAGCATCAGGCGCCCGAGCAGGTCGAGGTCACTGGCGTCCTCGGCGGCTTCCAGCACCTGGGCCTGGATGACTTGCAGGCGCTGGTACAGGCGCAATACCCGCTCGCCCTCGGCCGACAGCTTTGCCCCGCCACCGCCCTTGCCGCCGACACTGCGTTCCACCAGTGGCTTCTGCGCCAGGTTGTTCAGTTCATCGATAGCGTCCCACGCCGCCTTATAGCTCAGGCCGGCGCTTTTCGCCGCGCGGGTGATCGAACCCTGCTCGGCGATATGTTGCAGCAGGGCAATGCGCTGCGGGCGACGGACGATATGTTGGGTGAGCAGGACGGGCAGGGACATGGGCGAGCTTCGAACGGTAGAGGTGCCAGGCAAGGTGCCTTTCGGCGTCGGTGGCGTCAAGCCAGCTCCCACAACATGTGGGCTTCGGCGCTGCATATGAGGTAGTCACAACCTTGTAGGAGCCGGCTTGCTGGCGATGGCGGCTGGTCAGGCGATACAAGGCTCACGGGCCTCATCGCTGGCAAGCCAGCTCCCACAACTAGCGGCTTTGTGGGGCCGGCGTGCGCGCCAGGCAATAGACGTCGATGCGCCGGGCACCGGCCTTGAGCAGCAGGCGGGCGAGGCTTTCGGCGGTGGCGCCGGTGGTCAGCACGTCGTCGACCAGGGCCAGGTGCAGGCCCTCGACCCGGGCGCCGGGCGCCAGGGCAAAGGCGTTCAGCAGGTTGCGCCGGCGTGCCCTGGCGTCCAGGTCCTGCTGCGCCACCGTGTCCTGAATACGCAGCAAACGGTGTTCATCCACGGGGATTTCCAGGCTTTGGCCCAGCCAGTCCATCAGCATCGCCGCCTGGTTGTAGCCGCGTTGGCGCTGGCGCCTGATCGCCAGGGGTACCGGCAGCAACAGGTCCGGGCGGGGCAGGCCGGTGTCGAAACGCTCGCGCAGGGCCTCGGCCAGCAGCTCGGCGAGCAGGCGTCCCAGCGGCCATTGGCTCTGGTGCTTGAAGCGGGTGATCAGGCTGTCCACCGGGAAGCGGTAGGTCCAGGGGGCGATCACCTGTTCGAAGCTGGGCGGCCGCTTCAGGCAGTGGCCGCAGGTCAGGCCGGACATCGGCAGGGGCAGGGCGCAGGTCTGGCAGCCGTCCAGCAGCCAGGGCAGTTCGCTTTCACAGGGCGTGCAGAGTGGATGACTGCTGTCACCGGGCTCATCGCATAATAAACAGATCTGTTTGTTTTTTAACCAAATGTAAACCTGTGATTTGTTATGTGGTTGACAGTCCATGTCGCTTCCTTAAATATGCCGAGCATCCGTGTCGCGGTTGTGGGTATTGCTTGCCCCGCCGCTTGCCCAGCATAAAACAAGGAACTCCGCCGATGAGCGCCAGCATCACCGCCACTTTGCGTCACGATTGGTCTTTGGCCGAGGTCAAGGCGCTGTTTGTCCAGCCGTTCAACGACCTGCTGTTCCAGGCCCAGAGCGTGCACCGCGCGCACTTCGATGCCAATCGCGTGCAAGTGTCGACCCTGCTGTCGATCAAGACCGGTGCCTGCCCGGAAGACTGCAAGTACTGTCCACAGTCCGGCCACTACAACACCGGGCTGGAAAAAGAAAAGCTGATGGAAGTGCAGAAGGTGCTGGAAGAAGCCGCACGGGCCAAGGCCATCGGTTCGACCCGTTTCTGCATGGGCGCGGCGTGGAAACATCCGTCGGCCAAGGACATGCCCTACGTGCTGCAGATGGTCAAGGGCGTGAAGGCCATGGGCCTGGAAACGTGCATGACCCTGGGGCGTCTCGACCAGGACCAGACCGCCGCCCTGGCCGAGGCCGGTCTCGACTACTACAACCACAACCTCGATACCTCGCCGGAGTTCTACGGCAGCATCATCACCACCCGCACCTACGGCGAACGCTTGCAGACCCTGGCCTACGTGCGTGATGCCGGCATGAAGATCTGCTCCGGCGGCATCCTCGGCATGGGCGAGTCCCTCGATGACCGCGCCGGGCTGCTGATCCAACTGGCCAACCTGCCGGAGCACCCGGAGTCGGTGCCGATCAACATGCTGGTGAAGGTCGCCGGTACGCCGCTGGAAAACGCCGATGATGTCGATCCGTTCGATTTCATCCGCATGCTGGCGGTGGCGCGGATCCTCATGCCTAAATCCCACGTGCGCCTGTCGGCGGGTCGTGAGGCGATGAACGAGCAGATGCAGGCCCTGGCATTCCTGGCCGGCGCGAACTCGATTTTCTACGGCGACAAGCTGCTGACCACCGCCAACCCGCAGGCCGACAAGGACATGCAACTGTTCGCCCGCCTGGGCATCCAGCCGGAAGCCCGTGAAGAGCACGCCGACGAAGTGCACCAGGCGGCCATCGAGCAGGCGCTGGTGGAGCAGAAGAGCAGCGAGCAGTTCTATAACGCTGCGGTCTGATCCACTCCGTCCTTCCTGCGGGAACACACAACCTGTGGGAGCCGGCTTGTCGGCATGCCGCGTCGCCGCGAAGGCGTCCTTGAGGTCGCCAAGAGCTTCGCGGGCAAGCCCGGCTCCCACAAGGTCATGTTGTGTTCCTGAGATTGCATCTGCGAGGCGCCCATGTCCTTCGATCTCTCTGCACGCCTGGCTGCCCGTCGTGCCGAAAACCTCTATCGCCAGCGACCGCTGCTCGACAGCCCCCAGGGGCCGGACGTAGTGGTCGATGGCCGGCGGCTGCTGGCTTTCTGCAACAATGACTACCTGGGGCTGGCCAATCACCCGCTGGTGATCGAAGCCTGGCAGGCCGGCGCGGCGCGCTGGGGCGTGGGTGGCGGGGCGTCGCACCTGGTGATCGGCCACAGCGGCCCGCACCATGCGCTGGAAGAAGCCCTCGCCGACCTCACCGGACGGACTCGCGCGCTGTTGTTCACCACCGGCTACATGGCCAACCTCGGTACGGTCACGGCGCTGGTCGGGCAGGGTGACACGGTGCTGGAAGACCGTCTCAACCACGCCTCGCTGCTGGACGCCGGGCTGCTCTCGGGCGCGCGTTTCAACCGCTATCTGCACAACGACGCCGGGAGCCTCGCCAAGCGCCTGGAAAAGGCCACCGGCAATACGCTGGTGGTCACCGACGGGGTGTTCAGCATGGACGGCGATCTCGCCGACCTGCCGGCCCTGGCCCGTGAGACCCGGGCCAGGGGCGCCTGGCTGATGGTCGATGACGCCCATGGCTTCGGCCCGCTGGGCGCCAACGGTGGCGGGATCGTCGAGCACTTCGGCCTGAGCCAGGAGGACGTGCCGGTGCTGGTCGGCACCCTGGGCAAGGCGTTTGGCACGGCGGGGGCGTTTGTCGCCGGCAGCGAAGAGTTGATCGAGAGCCTGATCCAGTTCGCCCGCCCCTATATCTATACCACCAGCCAGCCGCCGGCGCTGGCCTGCGCCACCCTGAAAAGCCTGGAGTTGCTGCGCACCGAACACTGGCGGCGGGCACACTTGGATGCATTGATCCGCCAGTTCCGCGAGGGCGCGCGGCAGATCGGCCTGGCACTGATGGACAGCTTCACGCCGATCCAGCCGATCCTGATCGGCGATGCCGGACGGGCGCTGCGTTTCTCGCAGTTGCTGCGCGAGCGCGGGCTGATGGTCACGGCGATTCGTCCGCCGACCGTGCCCGCCGGCAGCGCACGTTTGCGGGTGACCTTGTCCGCCGCCCACAGTGAAGCGCAGGTGCGGCTATTGTTAGAAGGATTGGCAGAATGTTCCAGGTTGCTGGGTCCCCATGAGCCGTTGGAGCCACACCATGCGTGATCGTCTGATCCTGTTGCCCGGTTGGGGCCTCGGTGTTTCACCGCTGGAGCCGCTGGCGGCCGCCTTGCGCGGGCTGGACGAGCGCCTGCGGGTGGAAATCGAACCGCTGCCGGAACTGGACTCCGGTGAGCTGGGGCAATGGATCGAGGAACTGGATGCGACCCTGCCGGAGGATACCTGGCTGGGCGGCTGGTCCCTGGGGGGGATGCTCGCCTCGGAGCTGGCGGCGCGTCGTGGCGATCGTTGCTGCGGCTTGCTGACATTGGCGAGCAACCCGTGCTTCGTCGTCAGCGACGGCTGGCCCAGCGCGATGGCCAACGAGACGTTCGATCAGTTCCTCGCCGGCTGCCGCGAGCAGCCCCAGGCCACCCTCAAGCGCTTCAGCCTGCTGTGTGCCCAGGGCAGCGCGGACCCGCGTGGGCAGTCGCGTCTGCTGTCGAGTGGCGCGCCGAACAGCGCTGCCCAGGTCTTGTTGAGCGGCCTGGAAGTGCTGGCGCAACTGGATACCCGCGAGGCCCTGCAAGCCTACCGTGGACCGCAGTTGCATCTGTTCGCCGGGCTCGATGGCCTGGTCCCGGCCGAGGCCGCGGCTGCGTTGCTGGCGCTGTTGCCGGATGTTGAAGTCGGCCTGATCGAGCAGGCCGGCCACGCCTTTCTTCTGGAGGACCCCCACGGAGTGGCCGGGGCCATCCAGGCTTTTCTGCATGAGTCCGGTGATGACTGATCTTTCCCACCCACCGTTGCCGGGCGGCCTGCCCGACAAGCGTCAGGTCGCGGCTTCGTTTTCCCGTGCAGCCGCCAGCTATGACAGCGTTGCCGAGTTGCAACGCGATGTCGGACACGAACTGTTGCTGCGCTTGCCGGCGCCACTGAAGCCGTCGCGCTGGCTCGATGTCGGCTGCGGCACGGGGTATTTCACTCGCGCGCTGGGTGCCCGATTCGGTGAGGAGCGCGGGCTGGCGCTGGATATCGCCGAGGGCATGCTCGAGCACGCCCGGCCCCTGGGGGGCGCCCGGCACTTTATCGCCGGGGATGCGGAGCGGTTGCCGTTGCAGGCGCAGAGCTGCGCGTTGGTGTTTTCCAGCCTGGCGGTGCAATGGTGCGCGGATTTCGCGGCAGTGCTCGATGAGGCCCGACGGGTTCTGCAGCCAGGCGGCGTGATGGCCTTTGCCAGCCTGTGTGTCGGCACCTTGCAGGAGTTGCGCGACAGCTGGCGGGCCGTGGATGGCATGGTCCACGTCAATCGTTTCCGCGAATTCGCCGACTATGAGCGCCTGTGCGCGGCCAGTGGCCTGCGGGTGCTGAGCCTGGAAAGCCGGCCGCAGGTCCTGTATTACCCGGATGTGCGCAGCCTGACCCATGAACTCAAGGCCCTGGGCGCGCATAACCTCAATCCCGGACGGCCGGGCGGACTGACGGGCCGGGCACGGATTCTCGGGCTGATGAACGCGTACGAGCAATTTCGCCAGGAACAGGGTTTGCCGGCGACCTATCAGGTGGTCTACGCCGTGCTGGAGAAGCCGCTATGAGTGCAGCCTATTTTGTGACCGGCACGGATACCGATGTCGGCAAGACCACCATCGCCGCGGGCCTGTTGCACGCTGCGCGGGTAGCCGGGTTGAGTACGGCGGCCGGCAAGCCGGTGGCCTCCGGTTGCGAAGTGACGCCCAAGGGCCTGCGCAACGCCGATGCCCTGGCATTGATGGCCGAGTGCTCGGTGCCGCTGTCCTATGCCGAGGTCAATCCGGTGGCCTTCGAACCGGCCATCGCTCCGCATCTGGCGGCGCGCGAGGCGGGCGTCGCCTTGACCGTGCAATCGCTGCTGGGGCCGATGCGTGAGGTGCTGGCGAAAAATGCCGACTTCACCTTGATCGAGGGGGCCGGCGGTTGGCGGGTGCCCCTGGCGGACCAGGCCAATCTGTCGGACCTGGCCCAGGGCCTGGGGCTGCCGGTGATCCTGGTGGTCGGGGTGCGCCTTGGCTGCATCAGCCATGCCTTGCTGACCGCCGAGGCGATTGCCCGTGATGGCCTGCAACTGGCCGGCTGGGTCGCCAATATCATCGACCCGAAGACCTCTCGTCTGGAAGAAAACCTCGCGACGCTGGCGGAGCGCCTGCCCGCGCCGTGCCTGGGACGGGTGCCGAAGCTCAAGGCGGCCACGGCCGAAGCGGTGGCGGCGCATCTGCAACTGGACCTGCTGGACTAGGTTTTGGCTATCACGGGGCATTGTGCCATTAGTGTTTTTGACGGGCCTTTTTCCGGCAGGTCTGCTTCAATGAGCACTGTTACTTTTCCGTACAGTCGAGTTCGCCCATGGAAATCTCAGGAAATACCGCTTTTTATGCCGGTCTGAGCACTATTCAGTCTGGGCAGAACCGTGTCGATCAGGCTGCCAGCCAGATCGCCAATACCACTGTCGAACGTTCGGTGAAGAGCCAGTCTTCCGATGCCCAGGTCGAGCGCCTGCTGTCGGTGGACCGTAGCCGGCAGGATCTGTCGAGCACCATGGTCGACATGTCCCAGGGCAAGCTCCAGGTCGAACTGGGTGCCAAGGTCGAGAAGGCCGCCGACAAGGCCCTGGGTACGCTGATCGACACCTACGCCTGATCCTGTCTCTGTGACGCGCAGCGTCACGGGCTGCATTCCCAGGCAGAACGTGGGAGCGCTCAAAAATCCGTTGATCCCTGTTTCCTCGCTCGCTGAGCGTTCCTGCGCACCTGGCTGTTCCCTCTCACCTGATCGTTGCCTCTCACCTGATCGTTCCGACGGTCCCCGTGGGAATGTTTCTCTGGACGCTCCGCGTCCCATGCACTGATCTCAAAGCCTGCTTTTCTCTCGACTATTCTTAGCTTATCGCCAGCCGTTGCGCTCCAGGCCGCAGGCCTTTTCCTGCGCGCCTGTCCCTTATGTATGACGAATGGCTTATGAACGATGCTTGACAAGATTTGAGCGCAAACGTATGTTTCAAACAACTGTTTGACCGGCGTGGCAAATCGACGCGGTCGCTTATTCCAGGTTTCATCAGCAGAGGTTTATCGCTATGCCTGACTACAAGGCCCCCTTGCGTGATATTCGCTTCGTTCGTGACGAACTGCTCGGCTACGAAGCGCACTATCAGAGCCTGCCGGCTTGCCAGGACGCTACCCCGGACATGGTTGACGCCATCCTCGAGGAAGGCGCCAAGTTTTGTGAACAGGTCCTGGCTCCGCTGAACCGCGTTGGTGACACCGAAGGCTGCACCTGGAGCGAATCGGGCGTGAAGACGCCGACCGGCTTCAAGGAAGCCTACAAGCAGTTCGTCGAAGGTGGCTGGCCGAGCCTGGCCCATGACGTGGCCCACGGCGGCCAGGGCCTGCCTGAGTCCCTGGGCCTGGCAGTGAGCGAAATGGTCGGCGCGGCCAACTGGTCGTGGGGCATGTACCCGGGCCTGTCCCATGGCGCGATGAACACCATTTCCGAGCACGGTACGCCCGAGCAGCAAGAGGCCTACCTGACCAAGCTGGTATCCGGCGAGTGGACCGGCACCATGTGCCTGACCGAACCGCACTGCGGCACCGACCTGGGCATGCTGCGCACCAAGGCCGAGCCTCAGGCCGACGGTTCCTACAAGGTCAGCGGCACCAAGATCTTCATTTCGGCCGGTGAACACGACATGGCCGACAACATCGTCCATATCGTCCTGGCACGCCTGCCGGATGCACCGGCCGGCACCAAGGGTATCTCGCTGTTCATCGTGCCCAAGTTCCTGCCGAACGCCGACGGTTCGGTCGGTGAGCGCAATGCGGTTTCCTGCGGCTCCATCGAACACAAGATGGGCATCCACGGCAACGCCACCTGCGTGATGAACTTCGACGCGGCCACCGGCTTCCTGATCGGCCCGCCGAACAAGGGCCTGAACTGCATGTTCACCTTCATGAACACCGCTCGCCTGGGTACCGCGCTGCAAGGCCTGTCCCACGCCGAGATCGGTTTCCAGGGTGGCCTGAAGTACGCTCGCGAGCGTCTGCAGATGCGTTCCCTGACCGGTCCGAAAGCGCCGGACAAGGCCGCCGACCCGATCATCGTGCACCCTGACGTGCGTCGCATGCTGCTGACCATGAAGGCCTTCGCCGAAGGTAACCGGGCGATGGTCTACTTCACCGCCAAGCAGGTCGACATCGTCAAGTACGGCCAGGATGAAGAAGAGAAGAAGAAGGCTGACGCGCTGCTGGCGTTCATGACGCCGATCGCCAAGGCGTTCATGACCGAAGTCGGCTTCGAGGCCGCCAACCACGGCGTGCAGATCTACGGCGGCCACGGCTTCATCGCCGAGTGGGGCATGGAGCAGAACGTTCGCGACAGCCGTATTTCGATGCTGTACGAAGGCACCACCGGTATCCAGGCCCTCGACCTGCTGGGTCGCAAGGTGCTGATGACCCAGGGCGAAGCGCTGAAGGGCTTCACCAAGATCGTCCACAAGTTCTGCCAGAACAACGAAGGCAACGAGGCCGTCAGCGAGTTCGTCGCTCCGCTGGCCGCGTTGAACAAGGAGTGGGGCGAGCTGACCATGAAAGTGGGCATGGCCGCGATGAAGGATCGTGAAGAAGTCGGTGCCGCTTCGGTGGACTACCTGATGTACTCCGGTTACGCCTGCCTGGCCTACTTCTGGGCCGACATGGCGCGCCTGGCTGCCGAGAAACTGGCCGCCGGCACCACCGAGGAAGGTTTCTACACCGCCAAGCTGCAGACCGCGCGCTTCTACTTCCAGCGCATCCTGCCGCGTACCCGGGCCCACGTTGCAACCATGCTGTCGGGTGCCAACAACCTGATGGACATGAAGGAAGAGAACTTCAGCCTGGGCTACTGATTCCCGCCGGGTTGACCTCTGACAAGCCGCTTCTCCTCCGGGGGAAGCGGCTTTTTCATGGGCGCTTTTCCAGTACCGCGACGGTGTCGCTTGCGAC
The DNA here is from genome assembly GCF_049319725.1 of Pseudomonas sp. Mn2068. Lineage (NCBI taxonomy): Bacteria > Pseudomonadati > Pseudomonadota > Gammaproteobacteria > Pseudomonadales > Pseudomonadaceae > Pseudomonas > Pseudomonas sp. Mn2068. The sequence goes on from NZ_JBMOUG010000018.1 coordinate 57,937, forward strand.
AACAAATATTCCTGAGCAAAACACTAAGAAGAAGCCGTTTCCTGCCGTTAAAGAGAGAGCATTCGTGATCCATGTCACATTCCTTGTGCTTTACTCGCACAAATAAAGGCACAATGCCACCTCTTGATTCAGCCGGTCGGAGCTTTACCCTTGCCGCGTTCTTCCGCTGTACATTTCAGTCATTTCCTACCCTCTTTACTGTTGTTGCTTGCGGGGCTGGCGGCTGCCTACGTCAAGGACCTCAACGTTTTCTTCACCTCGCTGTTCAACGTCCTGCCGACCCTGGTGCTGTTGCTGGGCGGGGCCTATTGCGCGGTGTACCGGCGCCAGCGCGAACTGTTTCTGATGCTCACGGTGTATATCGCCTACTTCCTGCTGTCGACGCAGGCCGATTACTACCGCGACCACGGCAAGGTCCGCGAAGACGCCGCGGTGGTTTTCCACCTGGTCTGCCTGCTGCTGCCGCTGCTGTTCGGTGTGTTCGGTGCCTGGCAGGAGCGCACGCACCTGTTCCAGGACATGGTGGCGCGTTTTGCCGTGCTGCTGGCGGTGGGCAGCGTCGCCCTGGGGCTGGAGCAAAGCTATCCGGATGCGCTGCTCGGCTGGCTGGCGGAGATCCGCTGGCCCGCGTTGCACGGCGCCTGGATGAGCCTGATCCAGTTGTCCTACCCGGTCTTCCTGGGGGCGTTCCTGCTGCTGGCGGTGCAGTACTGGCGCAGTCCGCGGCCCTTGCATGCGGCCCAGTTGATCGGCCTCCTGGGGCTGTTCTGGATGTTGCCCATGACCTTTATCCTGCCGTTCACCCTGAACATCATGTGCAGCCAGGTGATGCTGATGATCGCCGCGGCGGTGGCCCACGAGGCCTATCAGATGGCGTTCCGCGACGAGCTGACCGGCCTGCCGGGACGCCGTGCGCTCAACGAGCGGATGCAACGCCTGGGGCGTAACTATGTGCTGGCGATGACCGACGTCGACCACTTCAAGAAATTCAACGACACCCACGGCCATGACGTTGGTGACCAGGTGCTGCGCCTGGTGGCTAGCAAGCTGGCGAAGGTCAGCGGCGGTGGCCGCGCCTACCGTTACGGGGGCGAGGAGTTCGCGGTGGTATTCGCCGGCAAGAGCCTGGAGGAATGCCTGCCGCACCTGGAGGTGATTCGTGAAGTCATCGCCAACTACAACATCCATCTGCGCAATCCGGAGAATCGCCCGCAGGATGACCAGCAAGGCCGCCAGCGCCGGGCCGGCAGCGCGGCGTCGAGCGTCTCGGTGACGGTCAGTATCGGCGTCGCCGAGCGCCAGCAGGACCAGCGCACCCCGGAAGAAGTGCTCAAGTCCGCCGACCAGGCGCTCTACGCCGCCAAGGGCGCCGGACGCAACTGTGTGATGGCCGCCGGGCAGACCTCGCGCCGTGGCGCGGTACGCACGGGCGAAGCTGTCGGCTGAGTTATGGCGGCGCATTCAGCGACTGGACTGTGATTGTCCGGGGGCGGGACACGGCAGTAGGTTGAGTGATCTGCTGCCGGAGAAACGACCATGCCTGAATACAAAGCCCCGCTACGCGACATGCGCTTTCTGCTCGACCATGTTTTCGATTTCCACGCCCATTACGACCGCCTGGGTGCCAGCGATGCCAGCCCCGACATGGTCGGGGCCATCCTCGAGGAAGGCGCGAAGTTTTGTGAACAGGTGCTCGCGCCGCTGAATCGCTCCGGCGACGAAGAGGGCTGTCACTTCGACAATGGCGTGGTGACGACGCCGCAGGGATTCAAGCAGGCCTTTGCCCAGTACGTCGAAGGTGGCTGGCATGGGCTGGCCGCCGATCCACGGTACGGCGGCCAGGGCCTGCCGCATTCGCTGGGGCTGGTGATCAGCGAGATGATCGGCTCCAGCAACACGTCCTGGGGCATGTACCCCGGACTGACCCACGGCGCCATGTCGGCGATCCATGCCCATGGCACCGATGAGCAGAAAGACACTTACCTGAGCAAGCTCACGGCGGGCGTCTGGACCGGCACCATGTGCCTGACCGAAGCCCATTGCGGCACCGACCTGGGGTTGATCAAGACCCGCGCCGTGCCTCGGGCTGATGGCAGTTATGCGTTGTCCGGGAGCAAGATCTTCATCTCCGCCGGCGAGCACGACATGAGCGAGAACATCGTGCACCTGGTACTGGCCAAGCTGCCGGATGCGCCGGCGGGCACCAAGGGCATCTCGCTGTTCATCGTGCCCAAGTTCCTGCCGGATGCCGCGGGTGATGCCGGTCCGCGCAACGGCGTGAGCTGCGGCTCGATCGAACACAAGATGGGCATCAAGGCTTCGGCCACCTGCGTGCTGAACTTCGATGAAGCGCAGGGCTTCCTCATCGGTGAGGCGAACAAGGGGCTCAACTGCATGTTCACCATGATGAACCATGCGCGCCTCGGTACCGGGATGCAGGGCCTGTGCCTTGGGGAAGCAAGCTTCCAGGGCGCGGTGAAATATGCCAACGACCGCTTGCAGATGCGTGCCTTGAGCGGACCGAAAGCCCCCGACAAGGTGGCTGATCCGATCATCGTGCACCCCGATGTACGACGCATGCTGCTGACCATGAAGGCCTTCAACGAGGGTAACCGGGCGCTGACCTATTTCACCGCGCAGTGGCTCGACATCGCCCACCTCGGCGCGCAGGCCGAACAGCGCCAGGAAGCCGAGGACCTGCTGGCGTTCCTCACGCCGATCTGCAAGGCCTTCATGACCGAGACCGGGCTGGAGGTGACCAACCACGGCATGCAGGTATTTGGCGGCCACGGTTTCATTCGCGAATGGGGCATGGAGCAACTGGTGCGCGATTGCCGGATTGCGCCGATCTACGAAGGCACCAATGGCATCCAGGCGCTCGACCTGCTGGGACGCAAGGTGCTCGGCAGCCAGGGCAAGCTGCTGCGCGGCTTCACCCGGATCGTGCACAAGTTCTGCGCGACGAATGCCGGGCATCCCCAGCTCAAGGCCTATGTGGCACAACTCGATGAACTGAACCGGCAATGGGGCGACCTGACGATGCAGGTCGGCATGGCCGCCATGAAGAACCCCGACGAAGTGGGCGCGGCGGCCCTGGATTACCTGATGTACAGCGGCTACATCATCCTCTCCTACCTGTGGCTGCGCATGGCGCTGGTGGCCCAGGCACAACTGGAGGACGGTAGCGGCGACGCGGAGTATTGCCAGGGCAAGCTGGCGACCTGCGAGTTCTACTTCAAGCGGTTGCTGCCACGCACTGCCGCTCATCGGGCGGCGGTGGAGGCGGGGAGCGAGTGCCTGATGCGTTTACCGGCGCAGGTGTTTGCCCTGTAGTCGGGTTGCTGGCCTTGAGGGCCTCTTCGCGGGCAAGCCCGGCTCCTACAGGTTTGCGCTTGTGCACGACATCCAAAATCGGCTCCTGCCTTGTAGGAGCCGGGCTTGCCCGCGAAGGCGCCAGAACAGGCGCCGCCTACCCTCAGGGCTTGCCAGTGACCAAAAATAACAAAAACGTCACATCCCGACCCTATGTGTCGCAAAAGTTGTTCGGGTACACTCAAACCTTCGGAAATCGGCCCTGCGCGGCCGTATCGTTTTAGATCTTGCGAGGTTTGCCATGGCTGACTACAAAGCGCCCCTGCGCGATATGCGCTTCGTCCTCAATGAAGTTTTCGAGGTCGCCAATCTCTGGGCCCAACTGCCTGCCCTGGCCGAGAGCGTGGACGCGGAAACCGTCGAGGCGATTCTCGAAGAAGCCGGCAAGGTCACCGCCAAGAGCATTGCACCGCTGAGCCGCAGTGGCGACGAAGAAGGCTGCCGCTGGGACAACGGCGCGGTCACCACGCCCGCCGGTTTCCCCCAGGCCTACCAGACCTATGCCGAAGGCGGCTGGGTGGGTGTCGGCGGCGATCCGGCCTTCGGTGGCATGGGCATGCCCAAGGCCGTTTCGGCCCAGGTCGAGGAAATGATCAACTCCTCCAGCCTCGCCTTCGGCCTGTACCCGATGCTGACGGCCGGCGCCTGCGTGTCGATCAACACCCACGCCAGCGAAGAGCTCAAGGCGGCCTACCTGCCGAACATGTATGCCGGTGTCTGGGCCGGGTCGATGTGCCTGACCGAACCCCATGCCGGCACCGACCTGGGGATCATCCGTACCAAGGCCGAACCGCAGGCCGACGGTTCATACAAGGTCAGCGGCACCAAGATCTTCATCACCGGCGGTGAGCATGACCTGACCGAAAACATCATTCACCTGGTCCTGGCCAAGCTGCCGGACGCGCCGGCCGGTCCGAAAGGCATCTCGCTGTTCCTGGTGCCGAAGTTCCTGGTCAATGCCGATGGCAGCCTCGGTGCGCGCAACCCGGCGAACTGCGGCTCCATCGAGCACAAGATGGGCATCCAGGCTTCCGCCACCTGCGTGATGAACTTCGACGATGCCGTGGGCTATCTGATCGGCGAGCCGAACAAGGGCCTGGCCGCGATGTTCACCATGATGAACTACGAACGCCTGGGCGTCGGCATCCAGGGCCTGGCCTCGGGTGAGCGTTCGTACCAGAACGCCGTCGAGTATGCCCGCGATCGCCTGCAAAGCCGTTCGCCGACCGGGCCCAAGGCCAAGGATAAAGTGGCCGACCCGATCATCGTCCATCCTGATGTACGCCGCATGTTGTTGACCATGAAGGCGGCGAACGAAGGCGGCCGGGCGTTCTCCACCTATGTGGCGATGCAACTGGACACCGCCAAGTTCAGCGAAGACGCGGCGACCCGCAAGCGTGCCGATGAACTGGTGGCCTTGCTGACCCCGGTGGCCAAGGCGTTCCTGACCGACCTGGGCCTGGAAACCACGGTGCACGGCCAGCAGATCTTTGGCGGTCACGGCTATATCCGCGAGTGGGGCCAGGAGCAACTGGTGCGTGATGTGCGCATCACCCAGATCTACGAGGGCACCAACGGTATCCAGGCCCTGGACTTGGTGGGGCGCAAGATCGTCGGCAGCGGTGGTGCCTACTACCGGCTGTTTGCCGAGGAAATACGCCATTTCATCGACACGGCGAGCGCCGACCTGAACGAGTTCACCCAGCCCCTCGCGGCGGCGGTGGATAACCTCGACGAACTGACGGCCTGGGTACTGGATCGCTCCAGGACCAACCCGGACGAGATCGGTGCGGCATCAGTCGAATACCTGCAAGCCTTTGGCTATACCGCCTATGCCTACATGTGGGCGCTGATGGCCAAGGCAGCCTCGGGCAAGGAGAAACAGGAGGCGTTCTACGCGAGCAAAATGGGCACTGCGCGGTTCTATTTCGCACGCCTGTTGCCGCGTATTCACTCGCTGACCGCCTCGGTGAAAGCGGGCAGCGAATCGCTCTTCCTACTGGATGCCGAGCAGTTCTGATGCTGCGTTTTTCGCGTAAGCATTTGCTTACATAACGTGCTGCTGTTTACCCATATCGCCGGATTGGATCCAGGGTTAACCTACAAATCAAGGACGTCGAGCAGGAAGCTCAAAAGCAACAACAGGGACACGTAGGATTCCGCCAGGATGGTGGAGAGAAATGGATGTCAGGGAAACAGTCTGCAAAGCCCCGCTTCGGCGGGGTTTTCTTTTGCGCGCGAAAAAGTTTTCCTCAGCCCAGGCCTTCGAGCCCCGCCGTCCCCGGCAGGTGCCCGCCCGGGCCGTGCGTCACGTCCTCCAGCAAATTGCGCAGCAGCCCCAGCGTCGCTTGCTGTCGTTGTACATCCCGGCAGACCAGGCCGACTTTCAGCGGCACCCGTGGCTCGGTCAGCGGTTTCCAGAGCAGTGCCTGATCGTCGTGTTCGTCCCGCGAGCGGCCGGGCAGGACGGTCGCCAGGCGGGTGTGCGGCAGGCTGTCGAGAATCCCCGCCATCGTGTTCAATTCCGCCTGCACCTGCGGCCGACGACCCAGGTTGGACAGTTGCGCCTGCCAGATCTGCCGGATCTGGAACTCTTCGCCGAGTAACAGCATGGGCAGTTCCGCTGCCTGGCTGACGGAGACTTTCTTGAATTCACGCAACGGGTGGTCGGCGGGGATGACCAGTTGCAGTTCGTCTTCGTACAACGGCAGGCCGTGCAGCCCCGGCTGGCGCGGTGGCAGATAACTGATGCCGATATCCAGCGAGCCGTTCAACAGGCGCCGTTCGATCTCCATGCCGGTCAATTCGTAGATCTGCACCACCAGGTGGGGCTGGGCCTTGCGCACCCGTTCGAGCATCTGCGGCACCAGGCTGGTATGCACGGTCTGCAACACGCCGATGGCGATGGTCCGCAGGGCCTGGCCCTGGAAGTTGCGCAAGGCATCGCGGGCGCGTTGCATGCCGTCCAGCAACGGCAAGGCGTGGTTGTACAGGGTATGGGCCGCCAGGGTGGGCAACAGGCGCTTGCTGCTGCGTTCGAACAGGCTGACATCCAGGTGGTGTTCCAGATGGCGTATCTGTTGCGACAGGGCCGGCTGGGAGATTGACAGTCGTTCGGCGGCGCGTCCGACATGGCCCTCTTCATACACCGCGACGAAATAACGCAGTTGCTTGAAATCCATAAGCTGTACTTATCGAAAATGCTCGAAAATCGAAATGGCCGTGAACGCCGGGGAGGCCTAGTCTAACCCCAATTCACACGGCTCACAGGGCCGGAGAGCAGCGCATGAATCTGTTCAAACTGCGTCGGCCGCAGCCGAGCCTGGATGACCTGACCGCCGACTTCCGGCCTTCCCCGCGACATGACCAGGCGGCCAGTGAGTACCTTATGCCCGCTGCCGAGCGACCATGTCCGGTATTTGTCCGTGGCCAGGGCTCGTGGTTGTGGGACAGCGAGGAACGCGCCTACCTGGATTTCAGCCAGGGTGGCGGGGCCAACAGCCTCGGTCACAGCCCTGGCGTGCTGGCCCGTGCCCTGGCGGACCAGGCCCACGGCCTGATCAATGCCGGCGCGGGTTTTCATAACCCGACACAATCGAAACTGGCTGATCGCCTGTGCCGTGCCACCCACAGTGACCAGGTGTACTTTCTCAACAGCGGCTCCGAGGCGTGCGAGGCGGCGATCAAGCTGGCCCGCAAGTGGGGCCAGCTGCATCGCGGCGGTGCCTGCCGGATCATCACGGCGAGCAATGCTTGTCATGGCCGCAGTTTCGGGGCGCTGTCGGCGTCCGGCCAGGACGTCTTCGGCAACCGCTTCGAACCCCAGCTACCGGGATTCAGCCAGGTGCCGTTCAATGACCTGCCGGCGCTGCACGCGGCGGTCGATGCCAAGACCGTGGCGATCATGCTCGAACCGATCCAGAGCGCAGCCGGTGTCACGCCGGCGACGCAGGCGTATCTCAAGGGCGTGGAGCGCCTGTGCCGGGAACTGGGCATCCTGTTGATCTTCGATGAGGTCCAGACCGGGATGGGGCGCTGCGCCAGCCTGCTGGCCGAACAACGCTATGACGTGCGGGCCGACATCATCGTGCTGGGCAAGGGGCTGGGCGGTGGCACGCCGTTGTCCGCCTTGCTGGCCCGTGGCAAGGCCTGCTGTTTCGAATCCGGTGAGATCGGCGGCAGCCATCACGGCAATGCCTTGATGAGTGCGGCGGGCCTGGCGGTGATCGATACGCTGCTGGCGGGCGATTTCCTCGCCGAGGTGGCCGATCGGGGCGCGTACCTGCAACAAGGCCTCGAACGCCTGGCCCGGCGTTATGCCCATGGCGAACTGCGGGGCGCCGGACTGCTCTGGGGACTGACCTTGAGCGACGATTCGGCGGACGCGGTGGTCAAGGCCGCCCGCCACGAAGGTTTGCTGCTGGATGCGCCGACCCCGGACTCCCTGCGCTTTTCTCCGGCCCTGACCGTCAGCCAGGGCGCCATCGACGAGATGCTGCTGCGACTGGCGCGAGCCTTCTCGCGGGTGCGTACCGCCCAGGTGCAATGCCGCAAGGGTATTGCCGTCTGACAGATTGCGGCGCCCTTTCCTGAACCTGTTCCCGAACCGTCTCGCGGTATAACGCGTCGCCCTGTGCCTGACTCTTTTGGCACGGGGTGTTTTTTTGTCGGCGGCATTCAGCCGGGTCATGGGACAGCCCGCTGGTCCGGGTTTGCTACTGCCTTTTGGCGGGCGGCATCGCGAATGGGTTTGAATTTATATACCACTGAGTGGTATGTTTTATGGAGAGGGATTTCCATGCGATACAGGGTCTTCAAAACCCGGGGTTTCGCCACGAGTGCCAGAAAGGCACAGATTGACGATGCCGAGTTGGTGATGGCGATGGGCGATGTGATCAGGGGGCAGGGCAGTGACCTGGGAGGAGGGGTCTGGAAAAAACGCCTGAATGAAAACCGCCATCGATCCATTGTCCTGGCGCGGGGACGTTGCTACTGGATCTTCCAGTTCCTGTTCGCCAAGAGCGACCAGGGCAATATCAGTCAGCAGGAGCTTCGGGCGTTCAAGGCATTGGCCAAGGCCTATGAAGGCCTGAGCAGCCGGCAGATTCAGCAACTGCTGGATATGAGAGAGTTTGTGGAGATAGCTTATGAGCAAGAAATTCAAAACCGGGGCACTCGAATCGATCCATGAATCGGCCAGTGCCCTGCATGCCATTGGCGCGATCAGCAAGGCGACCATGCGCGAGTTCGACCAATCCTGCCTGGCGCGGGTGCCTGACGAAATGGCTCCCGAGCAGATCAAATCGCTGCGCGAGCGCAATCATGTCAGCCAGCCCGTGTTCGCCCGCTACCTGAATACCAGTGCCTCGACGGTCAAGCAGTGGGAGGCCGGGGACAAGCAACCCGGCGGCATGGCGCTCAAGCTGTTGAGCATCGTGCACAAGCACGGCTTGCAGATACTCGCCTGATCACCGGGGTGTTTCAGCCTTTGGCGATGAGGCGTGAGTTTCGTTCATTGCGAAAGGCCAGTTGCCCGATGGTCTGGGTGGCGTGTTCGGCGTCCTCGCGGGCCTGGAGAATAACGCCGTGGTGGGCTGACTTGCTGCAGACCGGGTCCGCGTTGCTGGCATCTCCGGTGAGCATGAAGGCCTGGCAGCGACAGCCGCCGAAGTCCTTTTCCTTTTCATCGCAGGAACGGCATGGCTCGGGCATCCAGTCGTAGCCGCGAAAGCGGTTGAAGCCGAACGAGTCGTACCAGATATGTTGCAGGCTGTGATCGCGCACGTTGGGAAACTGCACCGGCATCTGCCGCGCGCCGTGGCAGGGTAGCGCGGTGCCGTCCGGCGTGACGGTGAGAAACAGGCTGCCCCAGCCGTTCATGCAGGCTTTCGGCCGTTCCTCGTAGTAGTCCGGGGTGACGAAGATCAGCTTGCACGGATGTCCCTGGGCTTCGAGTCGGGCGCGGTATTCGTTGGTGATGCGCTCGGCGCGCACCAGTTGCTCGCGGGTCGGCAGCAGCCCCGCCCGGTTGAGCTGCGCCCAGCCGTAGAACTGGCAGGTGGCGAGTTCGACGAAGTCGGCTTCGAGGGCAATGCACAACTCGATGATGCGGTCGATCTTGTCGATGTTGTGCCGATGGGTCACGAAGTTGAGCACCATCGGATAACCATGGGCCTTTACCGCCCGGGCCATCTCCAGCTTCTGCGCAAAGGCCTTTTTCGAGCCGGCCAGCAGGTTGTTCACCTGCTCGTCGCTGGCCTGGAAGCTGATCTGGATATGGTCCAGCCCGGCTTCCTTGAAATCGCTGATCTTCTGTTCGGTGAGGCCGATGCCGGAGGTGATCAGGTTGGTGTAGAACCCCAGTTGGCGTGCCCCGGCGATCAGTTCGGCAAGGTCCTGGCGCACCAGCGGTTCGCCGCCGGAAAAGCCCAGTTGGGCGGCGCCCATTTCCCTGGCCTCACTGAACACCTTGAGCCATTGGTCGGTGCTCAGCTCCTTGCCTTGCCCGGCGAAATCCAGTGGATTGGAGCAATACGGGCATTGCAGCGGGCAGCGGTAGGTCAGCTCGGCGAGCAACCACAGCGGCAGGCCGATTTCCGGTTTGGGTGGCAGGCCGGATGACTCAGACAAGTTCGATCCAGTGCTCTGCACGGGCGACCTCCATGAATTGCTCGATATCCTCGCCAAGCTCGGGCACGCCGGGGAACTGTTGCTCCAGCTCGGCAATGATCGCCGTCACCTGGCGTTCACCGTCGATCAGGCCGCCGATCAGGGCGGCACTTTCGTTGAGCTTGATCATGCCTTCCGGGTACAGCAGCACATGGCCTTTCTGCGCCGGTTCGTACTGGAAACGGTAACCGGGGCGCCATTTCGGGATCTTGTTGCGATCGAAGCTCATAGGGCGATTCCTTTGTGCCAGACACGCTGGTCGGTCACGCTGTGGTACGGCGGACGATTCAGTTCGTAGGCCATGCTCATGGCATCGAGCATGCTCCAGAGTATGTCCAGTTTGAACTGGAGAATTTCCAGCATGCGCTGCTGGCCTTCGTGGCTGGTGTAGTGCTGCAGGGTGATCGCCAGCCCGTGCTCGACATCGCGCCGGGCCTGGCCCAGGCGGGTGCGGAAGTATTCGTAGCCGGCGGGATCGATCCACGGGTAGTGCCGGGGCCAGCTGTCCAGGCGCGACTGGTGGATCTGCGGCGCGAACAGTTCGGTCAGCGAACTGCTGGCGGCTTCCTGCCAACTGGCGCGGCGGGCGAAGTTGACGTAGGCGTCCACCGCGAAACGCACGCCCGGCAGCACCAGTTCCTGGGAGCGCAGTTGATCCGGGTCGAGGCCGACCGCCTGGCCCAGGCGCAGCCAGGCTTCGATGCCGCCGTCTTCGCCTGGCGCGCCGTCATGGTCGAGCAGGCGCTGGATCCACTCGCGGCGGATTTCCCGGTCCGGGCAGTTGGCCAGGATCGCGGCGTCCTTGAGGGGAATGTTCACCTGGTAATAGAAGCGATTGGCGACCCAGCCCTGGATCTGTTCGCGGCTGGCGCGGCCCTCATACATCGCGACGTGGTAAGGGTGATGAATGTGGTAGTAGGCGCCCTTGGCGCGCAGGGCCTGCTCGAACTCGGCAGGGGACATCGGGGTGTCGGTCATTGCGGTTCTCCGGTGTACAACCGTTGAAGTCTTTGGTGTCTGGTCGGACGCCTTCGCGGGCAAGCCCGCTCCCACAGGTTTACGCGATCACTGTGGGAGCGGGCTTGCCTGCGAAAGGGCCCTCGGCTACAGCACAATACTCATGCCGTCATACGCCACTTCAACTTGGCGCCGGTCAAGCTCCGCCCGTTCCGGCGAATCCTCATCGAGGATCGGGTTGGTGTTGTTGATATGGATAAGGACCTTGCGCGGGGCCGGGAGTTGCTCCAGCACTTCGAGCATGCCGCCGGGGCCGTTCTGGGCCAGGTGACCCATTTCCCGCCCGGTGCGGGTGCCGACGCCGCGCCGCTGCATTTCATCGTCGTCCCACAGGGTGCCGTCCACCAGCAGGCAGTCGCTGCCGGCCATGATCTCCAGCAGGGGCTCGTCGACCTTGCCCAGGCCCGGTGCGTAGAAGAGTTTGCCGCCCGTGCGCAGGTCCTCGACGACCAGGCCGATATTGTCGCCGGGGTGCGGGTCGAAGCGATGCGGCGAGTAGGGCGGTGCGGCGCTGCGCAACGGCAGCGGGGTGAAGCGCAGGTTGGGGCAGGCGGCAATGGTGAAGCTGCCAGCCAGCTCGATGCGCTGCCAGTCGAGGCCGCCGTTCCAGTGGGTCAGCATGGGAAACAGCGGGAAGCCGGTGCTCAGGTCTTCCTTGACCATGTCGGTGCACCAGACCTGATGCGGGCAGCCCTCGCGCAGGCTGAGCAGGCCGGTGGTGTGGTCGATCTGGCTGTCCATCAGGATGATCGCACGGATACCGGTGTCACGCAGGGCGCGGCCCGGTTGCATCGGCGCGAAGCCCTGGAGTTGGGCGCGGATATCCGGCGAGGCATTGCACAGCACCCAGTTCACGCCATCGTCGGAGAGGGCAATGGACGACTGGGTACGCGCCGTGGCGCGCAGGCTGCCATCACGAAATCCCGCGCAGTTGGCGCAGTTGCAGTTCCACTGGGGGAAACCGCCGCCGGCGGCGGAACCTAGGATCTGGACGAACATGGCGGTGGCACTCGCTCTCTGAGTTTTCTGAAAAAGGTTCTTGGAAATAAAGTGCTGGAAATAAAGCCCTGAAAATAAAAACGCCCCGGCGAGCCGAGGCGTTGCACTGCATGCAGCGGGATAAAAACGCGGCTCAACGGTTGGCGAAGTACATGGTGACTTCGAAGCCGATGCGCAGGTCGGTGTAGGCGGGTTTGGTCCAGGACATGAATGACTCCTTCGGGTGGGTGGGCGGTGGGTGTCTATACATATAGTCCACCTCCGGCCGGAGATGTTCAGATGCTTAGGCAGCTAATGTTACTAAATCTGACACTGAGGATAGACCGCGTTGCCGGAGAAAGCTCATTGCAGTACCGGTAACGATCACCCTGTGACCTGCCAGCCAGAGGTCGGCCCGGGCCCGTTTGCCAGGCACAACCAGCCGCCCGCGGCCTGTTCGAGCTGTCGGGCGGCCCTCAGCAGTTGTTCGCGACCAAGGCTGCGAATGACCGGACCGAGTTGTTCGAAGTGATCCGACGAACGGTCAGCCAGTTGCGCCTGCCAGAGCAGTTCGGCGGCCTCGTCCAGGGGCCGGTCGTCGAGTATGAAGTGCTCGGCCAGGGCATCGCGCCGGGTGTTCCAGGTGTCGTCATCGAGGGCGTTGATCAGGTCGGGAAGCTGCGACAGGAAGCTTTCGACGTGGCCGAGCAATTCAGCGAGCGTGGTATCGGGGGATTGCACGCCCAGCAGCAGACCGGTGCGGCCATCGATCTGGCGGACGGCGCTGAAGACGGCATAACCCAATTGCAACTCGACGCGCAGGCGCTGGTAGAAGGGCGCCTGCAGCAAGTGGCCGAGCAATCGCCAGCAGGCCTCATCGACGGGGGCTTGCGTGGGGCTTGGGCAGAACAGCAGCAGGGCCTGTTCGCGGTTGTCGCAGGGGACGGTCTGCCAGTGCTTTTCGCCTGTTGTGAAGGGTGACGGGGTCTGCTGCCGGCCGATGCGCCCGGGAACCCGGCTCAGTGCGCTGTTGAGCGCCGGTTGTGCCGCTGGCGGGAAACCAAGCGCCAGGCCGTGCCAGCTGGCGCCGGACCAGAGTGCCCGCAGAGCCTCGGCACCGTGGAGCGGCGCGGTAGCCTGGTCGAGGCCTGCGCGTTCGGACAGTTGCCTGAGCAGTTCGCGGATGGGGATCAGCGGCTCCCGTTCGGGCAGGTCGGCAGCGCTCTGCCAGAGACTGTCGGCAGGTTGGGCCAGCGTGCGCAGGGCTTGTTCGAGGATGGCCGGCATCGGTTCGCGCAAACCGCTCAGCTTGAGTTGCCAGGCTCCGCGGTGAATCGTGAAAGACAGTTCCACGCCCGCCTGGCGTGCCTGGGCTCCCAGGGTTCGCAGGCTGTGCTCCAGCCGTGCGTGCAGGGGGCGGGTGTCGGCGCTGCTGTCCAGCTGCCAACGCAGGTACATCACCGCCTCTGCGCTCTCGTCCGTTGTCTGGTGGTAGGTGATCACGGCGGTCTGGCGGCCGCGCAGTCGGTCCTGGGCGAAGGTCCGCAGGCCTCGATGGGCGCTGCTCTGCCCGCGGATCAGGCCGGGATGTTCGGCCGGCGCCGTGGAGCGCAGGAACGGATTGGCGGCAGGCAGTTGCCAGGACACGGCCAGGTTATCCACAGGTGCGCAGGCGGTCTGCCGGAGCAGTTCCCCGAGGGCGACCAGACCGGCTTCGCTGAGCTCCAGCGGCCATTGCTCGCTGTCCCGCCGGGCCCGTTCCAGGGCGCTGCCGCCGCGTGCCTTGCGCGCTTGCAACAAACGGTATTCCCGGCGCAACGCCGGCCAGTCGGCATGGCCGCGGAAAAACGCCAGCCAGTCGCCGAGCAGCGCCTGGATCGAGGCGGCGTGGTTGGCACCCTCGGGCGTCAGCCTGAACTCGATATGCAGCAAGGCCTGTCCACTGAACTGGTAGATCGGCGCGGCGTTCAGCGAATCTATCCACAGGCGTGCGCGCAACTCGGCGCAGAGACCGCCCGGTTGGCTGTCGTTCAGCCAGGTGCAGAGAAAGTCCAGGGCCTGCCGTGATCCGTCGGGCAAGGCTTCATAGGCCAGGAGCAGGTCGAGCCGCTGGTGGGCGGGCTGTGGATAAGTCTGCCCGCTGGCATCGAGCAGCGCCGGCGGGGAAGCTTGTACGGTGGCCGGCCCAGGGCGCAGATCTGTCGTCAGCGCCTGGGCCAGGGCCTTCAGTTCGTCCGGCGACTGCGGGCCGACCAGGCTCAGGGTCATTTGCCCGGTCTGGTAGAAGTCCCGGTAAAAGCTGTGCAGCGCCTGCTGAAAGGCCGGGTCTTCGACCTTCAGGCTGGAGCGATTGCCGGCGTGCACGCCACGCAACGGGTGATCGGCGGACAGTCTGTCGTAGAGCCGGAACTGCCGTTGCGCCACGGCGTCCCGGGACCAGGCGATAAACTCCGCTTCCAGCACCTCGCGTTCGCGCTGTTGGTCCTCCAGCGCCAGGCGCGGGTGGGCGAGCATGTCGCACAGACGTTCAAGTCCGCCGGCAAAGGCCTGGGGCGGCAGCTCGAAGAAGAAGTCGGTGGTCCGTTCGCTGGTCCGGGCGTTGAGCTGGCCACCCTGACGCTGCACGTAGGCCATCAGCCCTTCGGCGGCAGGAAAACGCTCGGTGCCAAGAAAAAACAGATGTTCGAGGAAGTGCGCCAGGCCCGGCCAGGCTGGCGGCGCGTCATGACTGCCCGCCGTTACCCGCAGTACTACCGCGCAGCGCTTGAGCTGGGGCACATGGCGTAGCGAGACGCGCAGGCCGTTGGCCAGGGTTGTCCATTCAGGGGCGGGGGAGATCGGCGCAGACATGAGCACTTCCGTGACAGAGAAGCGCTCATGCTAGCGGATAACGGCGGGTCAGTCCTGGCCGAGGTCGCCGTAGAGTTCGGGGCGGCGGTCCAACAGATAGCGGTTGCTGGCTCGCGACTGCTGCATCAGCGGGCGATCCAGGGTGCCGATGATCAGGGCCTCGTCCAGGCCGGCCCGGGCGATCCGGCTGCCGTCCGGGGCCGCAATGCTGCTCTGGCCGCAGTACTGGATCTCGCCTTCATGGCCGCAGTAGTTGGCGTAGGCCACATAGCACTGGTTCTCGAAGGCCCGGGCGCGGATGGTCACGTCGGCGACAAAGTCGAAGGGCACCATGTTCGCCGTGGGCACCAGGATCAGCTCGGCGCCGGCCAGGGCCAGGCGCCGGGTGTTTTCCGGGAACTCCACGTCGTAGCAGATCAGCAGCCCGAGCTTCCAGCCGTTGAGCTCGACCACCGGGAAGTCGTCCGGTCCGGCACTGAACATCGAGTGATCGAGGTCGCCGAACAGGTGCGTCTTGCGGTAGTTGCACAGGCTGCGGCCGTGGGCGTCGATCAACTGCACGGCGTTGTAGATCCGTCCGTCCTCGGCCCGTTCCGGGTAGCCATACACAATGGCGATATTCGAGGCTCTGGCGAGCGCGGCGATATGTTGCGCCGCCGCGCCGTCACGGGCCTCTGCCAGTGCCGCCGCCGCTTCGGCGCCGATGTTGTAGCCGGTCAGGAACATCTCCGGCACCACCAGCACATCGGCACCGCGCGCTTCGACGGTCAGTTGCTGCAAGCGTTGCAGGTTGCCCGCCACGTCCAGGGGCAGCGGTGGGCATTGGTAAAGGGCTACGCGCATGGAGTCGCTTCCGTTCAGTCGGCCAGGGCGATCGGGCCGATCTCGGCGAACACGTCGCCCGGTCCGGGGTTCTCGGCGTGGGAACTGCCGCCGAAGTGATTCATGATGCCCCACACGGCGTT
Organism: Pseudomonas sp. Mn2068; assembly: GCF_049319725.1. Lineage (NCBI taxonomy): Bacteria > Pseudomonadati > Pseudomonadota > Gammaproteobacteria > Pseudomonadales > Pseudomonadaceae > Pseudomonas > Pseudomonas sp. Mn2068. The sequence goes on from NZ_JBMOUG010000018.1 coordinate 73,788, forward strand.
GAGCGAGGTCTGCACCGCGCCTTCGACCCAGGCCGGAGTCCAGGACACATCGTCGCCGGCAATGAAGATCCCGCGTTGTTCGACCGGCATGTCGGCCTGCATGAAGTGCGCATACATCCGCTGGTTGTAGCGGTAGTGGCCCGGCAGCGCGCCCTTGAAGGCGCCGAGGAAGTGCGGGTCGGCTTCCCACGAGACGGTGATCGGGTCGCCGATGATACGCGCGGCGATGTCCACCTTCGGATAGATCTTCTTCAGTGCATCCAGCGCCAGCTTGACCCGCTTGTCGATGGGCTGCGGGAGCATTTTCAGCGCATCGCTCATCCACGAGTACGACAGGCAGATCACGCCGGGCTTGTCGTCACCGTTATCAAACAGGTAGGTGCCACGGGTCAGGCGATCGGTCAGGGTCATGCTCATCAGGTCGCGTCCGGTTTCCGGGTCCTTGTCCTTCCAGAATGGTCGGTCGACCATGACGAAGGTCTTCGACGACTGCATGTAGCGCGTGCGGTCCAGGGCCATCCACATTTTCTGCGAGAACAGCGATTCCTCGCATTCGATCTGGGTGGTCAGCAGCCAGCTCTGGCAGGTAGTCAGCACGGCGGCGTAATGACGGGTGTCGCCCCAGTTGTCGGTCACGGCGAACTGGCCGTCGGCGGCGCGGGCGATACGTTTCACGCCGGTACGCGGCGCGCCGTGGTGCAGGGAACTGAGGCTGGTGCCGGCCGGCCAATGGGCGCAGCGCTCCGGCACATGGCGCCAGATACCCAGCGGCACCTGTTCCACGCCGCCAACCACCAAGTGCTGGTGGTCGTCGCAGTTGGTCATGACCACGCGGAAGATTTCCAGCATCGAGTTGGGGAAATCGGAGTCCCAGCCGCCGGTGCCGAAACCGACCTGGCCGAACACTTCACGGTGGTGGAACGATAGTTTGGCGAAGGCCTTCGAGGTGGCGACGAAGTCGTAGAAGGTACGGTCGTCCCACAGCGGCACCAGGGTGTTCCACAACTCTTTCAGGCGCGGCACATCGCGGTCGCGGATGGCCTGCTGGATATCGCCGAAGCGCGAGCCGTCTTCCAGGGCATCGGCCCAGGCGTCGGCGACTTCCTGGAACAGCGCCGGCAGATCGGCGAGTTTTTCCGCGTAATGGGTCTGGCCTTCGAGGTCGATCACCGTGCTGCCGGAAGCCGGGGTCAGCGGGTTGGGGAAGGGTTTGGTTTCCAGGCCGAGCTTGTCGACATAGTGATAGAACGCGGTGGAGGACACCGGAAAACGCATGCCGCCCAACTCGGCAATGATGCCCTCGGCCCCTTCGAAGGCCTGGGAGCGCAGGCGCCCGCCCATTTTCGAAGCCTCGTACACCACCGGCTTGAGGCCCAGCTTCATCAGTTCGTAGGCGGCGACGAGGCCGGCGATACCGGCCCCGACAATCGCGACTTCGGCACCGTGGTTGTGCGCGGGAATACTGCCCAGCCCGGCCGGGTGCTCGATCCAGTCGTCGAAGGCAAAGGGAAAGTCCGGACCGAAGATGGTGATCGGTTTTTTACCGTCGGCAGGATGGCGATTGTTCTTGTTCATGGCTGACCTTGCTGGCGACTCGGGCCGGTTTTTACCCGGCTGGAGTATAGATAGGAAAAGACTGGCGCCATTGTAGGGAGGGGGGAGTACGTAAATAAGACGCAAAGTGTCGTCGTTTTGAAAGGTATTGATGCTTTATGACGATATCGTTGCTCGGAATGACGAAGTCTTGTGGGAGCCGGCTTGCTGGCGATCGCCTCGGTAAGAACGCTGGAGCATATGAGGGCTATCCGCGTTGATCGCCGCGCCCACAGCGCGGCGTTTTATCAGCGATGACGAGGGTGGATGGCGCATCGCAATCGCCGGCAAGCCGGCTCCTGCAGGTGCTGCGTTCAGCCGGTAAACCCGAGTGTCAGACCGGTTGGCCGCGGTCGACCTTGCTGCTGAGGATGATCGAGGTGGTGGTTTTCTCCACGCCTTCGACGCTGCCGATCTGGTCGAGCAGTTGGTCCAGTTGCTCCGGCGAATCGCTGCGCAGCCAGGCAACGTAGTCGAACTCGCCGCTCACCGCGCACAACTGCTGGACCTGCGCCATGGCGCTGAGGCGGCGCACCACATCCTTGCCGGAGCGTGGCTGCACGGTGATCCCGACATAGGCCTGCAGGCCGCCATCCACCACCCGTTGGCCCAGGCGCACGCCATAGCCGGTAATTACCCTGGCTTTCTCCAGGCGCGCCAGTCGCGAGGTGACCGTGGTGCGCGCGATTCCCAGCTGCCGGGCGAGCATCGCCACGCTTTCACGGGCATTGATCTGCAGGGCGGCGATCAGCTGGCGGTCGATTTCGTCGAGAGCGGGAGGGCGGGTGTCGGGCAAGGTGGGGCTCCGGGTGGATGGGGGGCATTACATCTTACAGATTCGAATGCACGGTAGGGCTCGAAGACCCCATTCGGTAGGCACCGGGTGTGACGAGCTGTGTCGGGCAGAGCTTGCCCCGACCTTATTGTTTCTCATTGTTTGCTTCTATTGTCCCGGCTTTCGAAATATGAAAAATTCCTTTGGGGTTATATTCCTTGGATGGCATACTTTGAGCGCAAATTGGGAAGTTGAATACACCGATGAGTTTGAGCACTGGTGGGATCGTCTAACCGAATCCGAGCAAGACTCGGTCGAGGCGACGGTCATGTTGCTGGGGGATTTCGGTCCACATCTTGGCTTCCCTCATAGCAGTCATATCAAAGGCTCACGTCATGGGCATCTTCGCGAGTTGCGAATACAGCATGGGGGCAGGCCTTATCGCGTGTTGTATGTATTCGATCCGCGTCGGTGTGCCATTTTGCTCCTGGGGGGTGACAAGACCGGTCAGGACCGCTGGTACGAAGAAAACATCCCCAAGGCTGAACGCCTGTATGACGAGCACCTGGACACCTTGAGAGAAGAGGGTTTTGACAATGGCTAAGAAATTCGCCGATCTGGTGGCGCGCCGCTCGCCCGAAGCGCGAGTGCGTACCGATGCCCTGTATCAGCAATTGCGTGCCGAGATGCCGTTGCATGAGCTTCGCCAGGCGCAACAGTTGAGCCAGGATGCCTTGGCCAAGACATTGCACATCAATCAAGCCGCTGTTTCCAAGATGGAGCGGCGTACGGACATGTACATCAGCACGTTGCGCAATTACATCCGTGCCATGGGGGGGGAACTGGAGATCATCGCGACCTTTCCTGAGGGGAAGGTCAAGATCGAGAACTTTGCCGGTTGAATCAGCGCGACAGCGCTGTACTGGTAACGTTAAAGGCCCGGTTTGCCACCGGGCCTTTTCGTTCCTGTGTGTTCGCCTTTCGGTATCTCGGCATTGAGTTTCAAATGCCATGACGACAAGGACAAGGTTGATATCTCGGCATGTACCTGAGCCGAATAGGAATGCTATTCGGCTCATTTGGTGAGCCGATTACGCGAGTTATTCGGCTCAGCGTCCAGTCGAGAGGCAAAGTGATGGTGATGGGATGCCGCTTTCTCAGTGGTTATTTTTCTGTCATCAGATTGGGAAAGAAGAGCACCTTTTAGCGGGTGGTTCCCACGTCTATCGCGTTGATTCGGTTTCGGTCGGCGACTAGTGTTGAGGCGTCGCTGCCAATTCAGCGACCGGGCTTGGACACCCGTGTTTTTGGAAACAAGCGCACAATGCCGCGTAAGCGGTATTCTTGTGTCTGCTTTATGGCGGACTGTGCGCGGGACACTTGTAATGGGTGTGCCGGGTTTACTTGTTTCCCCGGTTGTCCAACCTGCGCACGGTTCGCCACCCTTTCGCTTGGACACGAAAGATGGCGGGCTTCCTCAAGGTGTCTCTGAAACAAGGGTTTACCGACGATGAAAAAAATCACGCCTGATCCACCGCCTTGCCGCACTTCAAGTCTTTCTGAAAAGAGCGTCTTTCTGCGCGGCATCCTGCACAGCGCTTTAGATCAGATAAATTCAGACCCGCCGCCTCTTTCGCTCGATACCCTCGAAACAACCGCTTTCAAGCCCGCCTACTCCGACTCCGCTGATAAGTCACCGTTATTTGCCGTCCAACCGGGCATCACCGCCAGGGTGGCACTGACCCATGTGTCGGATCTGCTCAGAGTCGCCGAACTGAATGCCGACGAAATCGGCCCGCGCCTCGGCAGTGTCGAGCGCGATCTGTTCATAGGCGTGATGCATTCGCTTGAGCTTTCGCGAGCGGTGGTGGACTCGCTGCTGGCAGCGGGCGAGCCTTAACTGGAGAGTTCAATCTGCCGTCTCGGCATCATGAATCGGGCGGAGCGTACTCTCAAGGAGCCGAAGTATCATTTTCTTGCCCTCGCGGGTGGGTAATTGACCCTTCAGAAACGCAAAAGCCGCGCAATGCGCGGCTTTCAAAGGTGGTGGGCCCACACGGACTTGAACCGTGGACCAAAGGATTATGAGTTCGCCAATGACACCGTTGCGCTAGGTTTCATTGGGTTACACGAGGAAACGGTACAGTACGCGAAAGTGCAGGGCAATCAGTACGTTAGCGAACGGTACGTTACAGGTGAGGACCTTCGTGCTGTACCGCTAGTGTACCTGGGAGAGTGGCTTGTTTTGTACCGTCGATCCGGCGTCCCTGCCGGCGTTGGTGTCCAGGCCCCGGGCAAAAAGCCGCCCGGGGCCTGGCTCGGCATCCATGCCTCACCAGCTTGGAGCAGCGTGATCCCTGCACGAGTTTTCTACCTTTCAACAGAATTCCCGTCCAGGAAGCGCGCCAAGAGGATCTGCCTTCGGTCGCATACGGTTGTTTCGTTTATTGCGTTTTTCGTTTTTTTCGAATATAAATGCTCTACGTGGCTGCAGTCATGCCCCACGTTCACTGCTATATCACTGAGTTTTTGGAGAAAACCATGACCACCGCCGACCTCACTCGCACCGTGCTTCCTGATGAGAAGGAAATTGCTGCGGCCGTGGAGTCAAGCCGACAGTTAGCCGCCTTCCTCTCGACTAAGCTGGAAACCCAGCGCATTGAGCTGGTGGACGGAGAGCAACAACGTCAGGTAGTTGAACTGCCGACGTTTGCCTTTCGCCTGCTTGGCGAGATTCTCAGTGAGCTTGCATTGGGAAATGCCGTCAAGGTTGTCCCGATTCATACTGAACTGACCACTCAGGAGGGTGCTGATTTGCTTAACGTCTCGCGGCCTCACTTAGTGAAGCTGCTGGATGAAGGTAGGATTCCGCACACAAAGACAGGGCGTCATCGTCGGGTCAAATTCGCCGATCTGATGGAATACAAAGAGCAACGAGAACTCGCTAGCCACTCTGCCCTAGATGATCTCGCTGCCCAGGCTCAGGAGCTGGGGATGGGGTACGAATGAGGCATTCTCCTTATACGGCAGTTTATGATGCGAATGTCTTGTACCCTGCACCATTGCGTGATTTTTTAATGCGTCTTGCGCTGACTGGTGCGTATCGAGCGCGCTGGTCAGCTTTGATCCATGATGAATGGAAGCGCAATCTGCTATTGAATCGAACAGATTTAACTGCAGAACAGCTGAATCGCACCTCCGAACTGATGGATCAAGCGATACCCGACGCGCTGGTTACCGATTACGAAGCCATTGTTGCTGGGCTTGAGCTGCCAGACCAAGATGATCGTCATGTGCTTGCCGTTGCAATCAAATGTAACGCTTCCGCTATTGTGACTTTCAATCTCAAGGATTTTCCTAAAGCTTCTCTTGAGCCATTCGGTATAGAAGCGCTACACCCGGACGATTTTATTGCTGATCTATGGGATCTTGATCAAGCGGCTGTCCTAGAGGCCGCTCGACGTCAGCGAGCCGCTTTGAAAAATCCGCCGCATAGTGTTCGAGAATACCTTGATAAACTTCTGCAGCAGAAGCTTCCAGAGACGGTGAAGCTGCTTTCTGACTTCGAATTCCTTCTCTAAATTTATCAAATGATTTGCCAGGGCAAAAGTCTAGTCCCAATGTGCAAGGGGCTGTACACAATTACAGGATGTATTTATGTCGAAGTCGAAGAAAGAAGCTCCGAAAAATCCAGGGTTTGAATCTACAATCTGGATAGATGAGAGCCACATTCTTGAGAGCGCTGCAGCTTTTGGTGATGTCGCCATTGAACTGGCTAAAAGTCTGAGTCCATACAGTGACCCAAGATTGAATGTGGTGTTTACTAACGGTGCGCTTGCCCTGGAGTTGTATTTTAAGGCGCAGGTGGTTGAGCGGGTTTTCGATCCAGCCTATTTTGAAATTACACCAGACGGTAATCAGCGGCCAGCGACCGAAAAACAATATATTGAGCAGACAAAACCTTCTGTGGTTTCTATTCTGCACAGTCGTCTTCAGGTTCCAAAAAAATATAGAACTCATGAGCTGGTTGAGCTTTTTGTCAATCTCAGTGATGAGATTCAAGATAAGATTGTAGGGTTTATTTCAGGGAGTGTTCCTAAGATTAAATCTAAAAAGGATATGGTAGAGTTTTTAGGCTTAATAAACTGTTTTTTTGTAGATAAGCGCTATGAGTTTGAAGGTTTCATTTCAGGTGTCGAAGCGGATAAGATTCACATCTACACTCTTATTCCGCTCTTGCAGGCAATGAAGGAATCTATGCTAGGGAAGCGTTAAGGGCGGCTAGGAATTGCAGGTCTGCTGAAAAGATTAGTGTGAGGCTTATGAATACTCTCCCGCTTACAGATACGATCATCCATGCATTGGCTCAGTTAGTAGACGACTCTGGAAATAATGGAAGCTATCGGGAGCCATCTCATTCTGATATTGAGTTCCAAGTAAACACCGCTGGTCTTTCCAGGCATGATCCAAAGCAACAGGGGCAGACCATCGGCAAAGCGAAGCGAGTTCGTGCGGTGCTCTACAGTGCGATGGAACTACAGCCTGAGGCGGGTTCTCGGTTAGTCGCTGGGCTTCTATCTAAAGTCCGAGCCTGTGGTGGTTTTCGCCAGACGTCTGCGAACTACGTCGGCCTTGAGGCCGTGGATAACGCTAAGGCAGCCTTCAACGCAGAGGGCTTTAACCTAGCGAACGATGGGACGGTATCTCCCAAAGTCTTGACCGCCCTTGCCGGAGCGGAATTGACTGATGCTTTGTGGGCCTATGCCCTCCGTGCTCAAAAGGGAGCGGAAGATGCGGCTCTCATAGCGGGTACAGGAAAGGATTTGTTAGAGGCCACCGCAGCCCACGTGCTTATGACTCTTGAGGGGCGCTACCCAGAAAGGGCGAATTTCCAAGGCCTTTTGGGGATGGCGTTCATTGCTCTTGAGTTAGCAGTGCCAGAGATTCCCGAGCAGCCTGGTGAGCCAGCGATTAAGTCGATGGAGCGTGGCCTGTTCACCGCAGCTCTTGGCGTCAATCGAGTTCGCAACAAGCAGGGTGCTGGCCATGGAAGACCTTGGGTGGCCACTCTTTCGTCAGAGGAGGCTAAAGCCGCTATTGAGATCGTTGGAACTATCTCAGCGTACTTGCTCGGGAAGTTGTCGAAACGTGAGCGTCGATCGGCCTAGCTACCGACCACCAAACTCGATCGAGAAAGAGGGCAGGTCACAGTAGCTACCGCTGCGAGCACACAAACGAAGCAGCTGCCTGTGGCAATGACTTGCTTAGTCCGTCCCTGCTGGTGCTGGTGTCCAGACCTCACCAGCTTTTCCTCCGATTTCCTGTTATTTATTAGACACAAGTAGTATTGCGTATCGAGTGGTGGCAGAGTGCTATAGTCTAATTTTTGAGCCAAGGAGGGGCCATGGCTAAGTTTCCGCAGCATCCGCGTTACGTTCCCATCATCAAGTGGCAGTCGTGGGAGCAGCGTGCTCTCGAAAAGGTCGAAGCAGCGCACGTTCACCGCATGCAGCCATGCATTGAGGTGCGTACTTCCAAGCAGCATCTGAACCTTCTTGGAAAGCTCCAGGCCGTATGGCCTCATGACGTCTTGGTAGATTATGCAAATCCTAGCGGGCAATTGACCCATGTCCGCCAGAATGAGCTTTTAGATTTCATGCAGCATGCGGTTCAGCAAAAAATTCCAGCCTCGCCGGTCTTAGGACCTGCGTACGTTGCGAGCATGGGTGCCAAATTTATGAAATTGGCTACCTCACTTCCTTCAGTAGTCATCCGGCTGCGTTTGGATGCCCTTGCCGTTCCCAACGATAAGCTGCAATTGGTGCAAGGGGCTTACACCTATCTGAAGTCTGCAGGGATCGACTCGGCATTGATTGTCGATCTAGGGGTCAGTCCGAAGGAGTGGTTGCCAGTCCAGATCGCCAGTTTCAGTCAAGATCTACGGTCGCTTAGCGCCATTGGTTATAAGTCGGTGCATGTCGTTTCGGGCGCATACCCTGCTAGTTTGGCATCTGTCAAAACCGGTTCGGCTACATTCAAGCGTTCGGATTGGGCATTTTGGAGCGACGTAAACGCTAGTGTGCCGGACTTGAAAGTCGGGTTTGGCGATTATGGAACCCTTTCTCCAGGTTGGACGGAGGACATCCTGGAGCTTCGTAGCAATCGTATCGCGATCCGCTACACCCGAGGCAACGATTGGTTGATCCTGCGAGCGGATGGGAAAACCACCAATGACTCCATTGCGATTTCCGAAATCTTGGTAAGCACCTACCCTCAGGATTTCAAAGGAGCTGGATATTCATTCGGGGACGAGATCTTGGCTGAGCGAGCTGATCCCAATTTTCCAGTGAAGAAGAAGCGTTGTGGGCACTATCACATCACCGAAGGGTGGAGTCACCACATTGCATACGTGCTCAAGGAGCAGTACTGATAGCGCGTCTAGCCCGCTCGATCAGGCGTAGACGAACTTTCGCTTTAAGGTCCTCCAGAGAAAGCATCTCAGCGACCTTGGCTTGAATAACGTAGAGGCTCTTGCTCTTGAAGCCGCGAGTGATCCCAAGCTCTTCGAGAATCTGCAGGGCCTCTTCACGCTTCAGCAGGGTGACCAAGACGTCGGGTTCATGTCTTTTGTTAGGTTTGGCCTTTCGTACCTGCTTGAAGGTTTTGCCGGCCTCGTCTGGCACAACCATAACCCCCCACCAAGGAGGCAGCATTGGCATCGCTTTCTTGAGGTGGCATTCCGCAGTGACAAGCGTTACCTGATCGAATGCGCGAGCATAGCGTGAACCCTGCCCAACAAGGCGTGTTAGAGAGTCCGCTGCGCTTTTGATCTCATAGCAGTGCATGTCTAAAACCTGCACCAGGTCCGCACGGATCTCTCCGCCATTCAGCTCAACCTCCTCTAGGAAGTGAGACGAAACGTTAGGCATGCCTGCTGCTAGGTGATGTGTTAAGGCAATTTTGATATCAGTTTCGCGCATGGAGGAAAATCTCAGGTAGGCGCCAATGATGCCGCAAATGGAGCTTTTTTGCGTGACTTTCCGACCTGATGGACAAGCTTAGCTGGTAGAGAGAGCTATGCAAATATGCTAAGATATTTGCATGAATCAGCAAAAGCTGTTATCCCATGTTGTTGCCGAGCTATTGGAGCATTTTGCTGCAAGGGGAATGGTCACTAGCTCAGCTATCGCAAGAGATACAGGGATAAATCAGTCACAGATCTATCGAAACCTTTTCGCAGCTCCTAAGCGGTTCACTAAGACTCATCTCAGGTTATGCGAATATGCAAATATTAATGTGGGCCGTGACGCGTCCGACCCCCGGTCCAGCGAGATTTTGATGAACGCTCTCGCCTCCGTTTGGGACGGATCTGAGGAGCACGCTCGTCGGCTAGCTGAGCTGCTTTTTGCGCACAGTCGGGCGGGCATGAGAACATGAGAACTGGAAGAGCGTTAGAGGAGGTTGCATATGCATGACGCAAAGACTCCTATAACCGTTAAATCTGCCTTTGAGAGCCTTCAGGCAGCGGGTTATCCGCGAACGTATGTCACGAAGCTCCTTCCTGATTGGTGGGACAACAGCCTGTTGAAAACCAGTGCGGGGGCGTTCCAATTTGCTCTGATCCTTAAGCAGCGGTTGGGCCTAGACGTGAGCTTTGGGCAAGACGGTGATCTGGCAATCGAGCCGCGTGCCGCGCGTGCCAGTTTTAAACATAGGGCGGATACTCGCGTTGACGAGCTCAATGTCGCGGCAGGACTCGGCATCGCTTTGGCTCGCCTGGCGGTCTTTGCTAGTCGAGCGCCCTATCATCAGTTGCCTGCTAATCCCCTTGAGATTTATGAGCTAGTGCGTCACTCCACTGGGCGGGCATGCGTTGACTTTCAGGGGTTGCTGGATCTCTGCTGGATGAATGGCATTCCGGTTCTATTTCTCAAAGAGATGCCCAGGAACACTAAGCGCATGACCGGTATGGCAGTCATTGTAGACGGCCGTCCAGCAATCCTTCTAGGTTTCAATCACACGCATCATTCTAAACAATTGTTCGTTTTGGCCCATGAGCTTGCCCACATTTTGTGTGGTCACGTCCAGGACAATGGAGCTCTGATTGATGAGGACATCGCTGATGTGAGCGAAGGACTTGAAGGTCGTGTGCAGGTCCGAAGGGACGAGCAAGAACGGGAGGCAGATACTTTCGCCCTCAGCCTCATACGGCATGGACAGATGGACATTGTTCGACGGATACCTCGCCAGACATCGGCTACCACTTTGGCGGCTGCCGCGCTTAGGGCTAGTCGGGAGAATGGTATAGATCAGGGGCACCTTATCCTGTCTTATGCCAAAGAACATGATGACTGGATTTGGGCTAATCAGGCATTGAGGTTTGTTCCGCAAGAGGTCGGAGCGGTCGAGTTACTGCGGGATCGATTCACAAGGAATACTGATCTTTCAGCGATTTCCGAAGAGAGTGCCGAGCATCTTCTTTCCATGCAAGGATTTGCGAGGTAGCTCAGTCTTGTATTTGCTCGATAGCGATGCCGCAAAAAAAATATGCCAATACAGCCTTCTCCATGAGTTGGCCGGCGCGTTGGGCTGTGGCTTAGGCGATTTTGCAGTGCTTCCGCAGCTTAAGTTTCAGCTGAAGCTGATCAAGGACGATAAGGCTTTCGCCAAACTCGGTTCTTTGGAAGCGGTCGACCTTGCGCGACAGCTCGTGGCGTCAGCCTCTGAAGTAGAGGTTTTGGTGGAGTCTGCGAATCCCCTGCTCCTGCTCAATCGACCTGATATTGATAGCGGTGAGGCAACTCTATTTGCGGCACTCTATGGTAACGAGGGTGCGGAGCTCCTGAGTGGTGACAAGCGGGCATATGTGGCGCTTTCCAAGGTTGAGGGCATGCCAGTGGTTGACGCTCTGTGGGCTCGACTGATTTGTCTGGAAGAAGCCTTGTATCTAATCCTGGGAAGCGCGGAGTTTCAGCTGGTCTCGGCAAAGGTTCGTGCTCGACCGGACGTCGATACTTCTGTAAGCATTGCTTTCGGTCGAACGGCGGAAAATCCGTTAGAGTCTGTAGTCGAGGCGCTTCTAAGCTATATGCGCTCCCTTGAGGCGGATACCAGTGGGAAGTACGTGCTACCTCGCTGACTACCTGGAGGCTTAAACATCCATTTCTACCAAATATTATGATCATGCGTGTGTATTCGTCCTAGAGTTTGGCGAATGTGATGCAGATGACCTAAGAGAAGCCCCCGAAAGGGGGCTTTGTCGTTAGCGGGATCAGCCGTAGCAGTTTCTATTGCTGGCGTCAGGGCCAGAGCGACCCTGGGCGAGTGGCTTAATCTGGACCTGAGGACCTGCCTGCGCTGCGGGCCAGGCATCACCAGCTCAATCTGCCCCGTTTAGACTTCTTGCTCCAGACACTTCCGATTGCCAGGTACATGCGCTAATGAACTGATGAGGCGCGAGACAACCCTTCAGTTAGACTCACGGCAGTTAGAGAGGAGGACGGATGGCATTTTGCTATGTTCGGTATTATATTATTGAGAAAGGCGATGTTGTCGACCTGATTTTCAGGAGTTTGTCTTAATGAATATTTGTGTGCGCGCATAAGGACTGGTACTAAAATATGTCTTTTTTTGACAAGGGTGTTGATCCAGCTGAGTTTGATAAATATAAGTCTGAAGTTGACGTCAGGTTCAGGCAGCTGACTGAAGAAATAAAAAGGAAAGCTTCGGACTCTGAGGCCTCAGCACTTGAGTCAGCGAGTAACGCTTCTAAGGCTTTAGCAAGTGTAAAGTCAATAGAAGGGCAGATAGAGCAAGCTCTTACCGCCCTTATATCGTATAAGGATACTGCAAGTGGCGAGCTTATTGGTATCACTGATATTGGTAAGCAATCCAAAGCCCTGCTGGCAGAAGTTTCAGATGTTGCGAAGGCTGGAGAAGAGGCTCGCTCAGCCATAGTTCAGCAGCAGAGTTCAATGTCAGAAGTATTCAAGGCAGCGAGCGCCGATCTAGCTGTGATTAAGGCTGCGCTTCAGGAAGTTCAAAATCTTCCAGGGCAGGTTGAAAATGGTAAGAAGCTTTTGGAAGGGGCCGCTGCTGTTAGTAAGGACATGGATAGTCTGCTGACTCATTCGATGAAGAAGAAGTCAGATATAGATGATTTGCACAAGTCTATTTTAGGTGCGGAAGTAAAGGCTGCTGACGGGAGCGTCGAGAGGATCGATGGGCTTCTTGATGAGCTGCAAAACTCGTATGACTCAATCAAATCGAAAACGGAAGATATGGAAGGTAAGGTTGATGGGACGGTTAAGGAGTTGCTTGAAAAGCATGAACTAGCCTTGGCTAGTGAAAAGGATAAGTTTGAGCAGCTCTTGGACGTTTCAAATAAAAGGTATGCGGCGATAAATGATGAGATTTCAGGGTTGTTGCCAGGTGCTATGGCTGCAGGCTTGAGCGCCGCCTACGAGAAAAAGAAAGATGATGAAATAAAGTCGTTGTCGGGGCACGAGTTTAAGTTCTTGGTTGCCATAGGGCTCATGGTTGCTGTTTCTTTAATCCCGTTTGGTGTTGATGTCTTTTTGTTGGGCTGGAAGGGTAATGACCTTGTTGAGGTAATTAAAGGGACTCCAAATTTAATTGTCTCAATTTTGCCTTTGTATTTTCCGGTCTTATGGTTCGCGTACTCGTCAAGTAAGAAGCTAAATCTTTCCAAGCGTTTGATCGAGGAGTACACCCACAAGGCGGTTCTTGGAAGGACATTCTCAGGACTATCAAATCAGATCGAGTCGCTGCCCCGTGAGAGTATTGTACGTGATGAATTGAGGACCAAGCTTCTGTTTAATATGCTTCAGGTTAGTTCGGAAAATCCAGGGAAGCTAATTACAGATTACAATAAGACTGATCATCCATTGATGGATGCGTTGGAGAATAGTGCAAAGCTTTCTGACTCTATTGAGAGCTTGTCTAAATTGCCAGGTTTTTCTGCGCTTGCAAAGAAATTGTCTGCCAAGACTGACGAGCTTCTAAGCGCTCAGACCCAAAAGGTCGAGAGCGGGTTAGCTACTCAAGAAGAAATTGAAAAACCCACGCAGAAGGCTGCTGCTGATAGCGAGCAGGCAAAAGTATAAGGCTGCAACATATGTTACCGGGAAGGAATTGCTTCTTCCCGGTTGATAATCGTAATCCCAATGGCTAGGTCGACGTTCGCCCGTGGCGGTGCTCATAAATTCATGGAAGCATCTCCGGAAAGTACATGCTCATCTCCGTATAATGAGGTGTAGCGCAGCTCAATTGCGATGTCCTTTCGTGTAAGAAAGCTAACCAGTGCGGCTTCACATCCCGGTTATGTGTTTTTCGATAGGCCCAAAATCTCTATTTCTGCACCGGGTCTCAGGGCGGCGAGCCTTGCCGGCCATGCAATAGAGAAACAGAGCGGATCCAAGCCAATGTCACGCAGGATATTAGGCCATTTATTGACACCTAACCCGTTGTAAGTCTTTCCTGACACTGAAACGCTTAATGAGGTAAGTATTCCGAGTCCGATACCTTCATTGCTTAGATACAATCCATTCTTACCCCCTGTCCCTGCTAAGTGGGGGGTGACCATAAGGAATGGTCGCACGGAAAGAACATTGTGTTGCTTACCTATATTGATTTGCCATAACGACACGCAGAGGGCACCGCTTGCCACAATAAGCGCGGCTAGAGATATTAGCCTCTCAGGATGATTGGCGGCGCGCGACCAAGCTGAAGCTATTGAGTTTGCCAGTGGGCGTAGCATGTTTTTGAATCCTCCTTTTCAAAAGTTTGTTCTACTTCCTGTGAGTAATGCTCCAACGTTCCAAGCTTGCGCGAATCGCATCGCTCACGACATCCGTGTGCTTGTCGATAAGACGGCTTAGCGCCACAATCCGCTGCACGGTGATCGGCTCGTAATGGCCTTCATTCAAGCGACGCGCAATCTGGTTAAGGTTTCTCCCAAGCGCAAGTAACTGATAGTTGGATTCACCCAAGGCGTCGATTTCTGACATGCCGAATTGAGGCTCATGGGTCAACCCGGTACGGATGGCATCAACGATCCAGCGCCGCATTGAACAGCGCTCAATATTCGCCCGCTCTTTGACTGCCGCTTTTTCTGAAATGGTCAGAAGGATTTCAAAACGCTCCTTCGGCTCCTTAACGGTCTCTGTTTGTCGGTAGGTCTTCGGCTGGGGGTTAGCTTGTGCTTTGGATAGCTGCTGCTCGATGGCTTCTTTAATAGCGGCACCGGGCTTCTTCCCAAGCGTCTCGCAGTAGTCAGCCCAAGGTTCCTTAATCGACCCCAAGTACACGTTCAAGTAAGCGTTCTTCTTCTCCACATAACCCTCCAACAACACTAGCGACGCCCCAATAAGGCGAGCAAACAAGCGAGTACGCGCGTAGTTTAACGGCGGTTAGCCTATCCTGCAGTAGTCACTTGTAGCAATTGGAATTTCGTCATGACGAAGATATTCTGATATATGGTGCTTCAAAATATAGAGCCAAACTGAGATAATCTGCCCTGCCGAAACGTAGTGTTTTGGTTAGTTCGATGAGTGCTGTAACCGCCTCGCTGATGCTTACTGCATTATGGGCGCGGCCCTTAAAAGACGGGGCCTACACCGGGTAAGACTGGCGCATAGTCACTCCAAGGACGGTTTAACCGTGCCGGGTGCGATTCCTAAACAGATCGACAGGCTGGAATAGACGGCCCAGTGCTCACCATGTCAAATGGAGAGGTGACTATGGGTCCGTTCAAGCGTTTTTTGTTCAAAAGCTTCCGATCATCTAGTTTCGCGACGATGCTCACGTCGATGCTGGCTTCCCAGCAGGGGTACGCTCAAATTCCTGTAACCGTTACTACCCAAGTGACGGACTCCCCCATGACAGTCGCAGAGTTCGCATCTAACACGACTCGCTGGGCTCAACAGGTTCAGCAGATGACATCCCAGATTGATCAGATGAAGCAGCAGTACGGCGCGCTCACGGGGTCGCGTGGGCTCGGTCGAGTATTTGATGACCCGCAGCTGCGAGAGTATCTGCCCCAAGATTGGCAGGCTGTGTATGACGCAGTGAAGCGTGGCGGCTATTCAGGTTTGAATAGCCGTGCCGGTTCGATCTATTCGGACAACAAGGTGTTCGATGCCTGCGAAAGCCTGGTTCAGGATCAGCAGCGCGATGCTTGCCGAGCACAGGCGGTGAAGCCGTCGCAAGATAAAGCGTTTGCTCTGGAGGCCTATGACCAGGCCGAAGCCCGACTGCGTCAGATTGACCAGCTCATGGGGCAGATCAATCAAACGCAAGATCCCAAAGGGATCGCAGAGCTGCAGGGTCGCATCGCTGCAGAGCAAGCGATGATCCAGAACGAGCAGACCAAATTGCAGATGTTCCAAATGGTCGCTGAGGCTGAGGGCAAGATTCAGGAGCAGCGGCAACGGGAACTGAATGCCCAGGTGCTCGACAAGAGAGGCTACAAGAATCGCGAATTGCTGAACCTGGGGGACAACTGAAATGATCTCGTACGCTCATATTCTCCCCTTGGTCGTGTGCTTCTTCATCCTCACTTCCTTACGGCGATTCTGGATTTGCATTGGTCGGTTCGGGGCTTTGAAAGAGGTGTCACGACGTGCACCTGAGTTGATCCAGAGCGATCTCCTGGCGGCGTCGGCCGCGATCATGCCTTTCGTACTGGCGCTTGCCGATTGGTTGCAGATAGTGCCGCCCCGAGCAACTGGGCCAATCTCCTCAACGCTCGCCGTTTTGATCTCGTTCGCATGTGCACTGGGTTCGTCGCTATTGATTTCGAGGTCCGAATACCGCGTCGCGGGTAGTTGGGCAGGGACAAGGGAAAGCGCGTTGAGAACGCTTGCAGCACTTCAGATTATCAACGCTGCTGAGCTGGCCTATTCGCTGAAATTTGCTGGGGAATTCCGCACGGAGGCGGAGTATGTGCTGCCTCGTGAAGTGAATGGGGCGGATCAGAATCGGGAGGGCCGGAAATGACAGTCTCTCGTTTCTCAATTGTCGTTTTGTTTCTGCTCACGGGCTGCGGGGCAGATGAACCTGTCCATTCTGTCGATTGGTACAAAGCCCACAGCTCGGAAAGGGATGTCCGTATATCGGAGTGCGAGCGACATGCCGGGACTCTGGCTCTCACGCCAAACTGTGTTAACGCCAAGCAAGCCAGGAATGAGCAGCAGCTTGATCAGCGCGGCTATCGGAAGCGTGAGATGCTGAATCTGGAGGGGCAATGACCATGGGGTCCAATATCTACGAATGGATAGGTGGCTCAGTCGACGCGGTGTTGAACAGCTACGTTCAGCTGATGGCACATAGTGTCATTGATGACTTCTCGGGCTTGTTCGTTGTTGGCGGTGGCCTGTTTTTCATGACCCTGGGCCTTCTGTCGGTCGGTGGGTTCATCGAGCATCCCCTTCCACATCTCTTCAAGCTGATGCTGAAGTGGGTATTTATCGGCGCACTGGCACTCAATGCTGATACGTACCTTGGTTGGGTGGTGGAAGCGATTCGCGGCCTGGAGGCTGGCTTGGCAGATGCATTTTCGCCAAGCGGCGACGGTGTAGCTGCGACATCGGTCTATCAGGTGATTGATAGAGCTATGACCGACGGCTTAGATATCTTTTCCGATCTCATTGCTCGCGCAGGAAGGCGTGGGATGACCGAGATAGGCATGATTCTTTATGACTGGCTCATCGCTGGGACGATGCTCTTTGCAACATTCCTGATCACGCTACCCGCTGGAGCGATGATCATTACAGCTAAGGTACTTTTAGCGTTTTTGCTTGGGTGCGGCCCGTTGTTCATTGCAATGCTGCTTTTCGGCCAAATGACCAGCAAGTGGTTCGATCAATGGTTCGCCCAGGTGATGACCTATGTCATTCAGTGTGCTGCTGTCACGTCAGTGCTGACGCTTGGAATGAAATTCTTTTCGGTAATGATGGCAGATGTGCAGCCCACTGCTGGAAACGGCCCAGCGACCGACATGCTGGAGATCCTCGCGCTGAGCGGGATCGTGCTCTACATGGTTTATCAGGCTTACTCTTTAGGAGGCCAGCTTGCAGGTGGTTTGTCGTCCAGTGCGATCACATTGCGGCAGATGGCTCAGGCTGCGATAAACCCAGCCAAGGCGGTCTTCAACACAGTTAATCCGATGTCAACGCGCCGTGACCTGCAGTCGGGCATGATGACCACTGCAAGAGGTTTGAATCATGTGATCGCAGGGAACAGCGTTTGGAATCCCGCCTACCGGCAGCATGTCATGCAGAACCTGGGCAAGAACTGGGGTAGGGCGAGAGGAGGGAAGGTTGGCAGTTAACGGTTAGGTATGCGTGTCGTGGACCATGCTGCGCGCCCTGGCGGGCTTGCCCAAAGGGGCTCTGCCCCTCTGGACTTCCCGCCCTCGACGGTAGCAGGGGCCGCTGGGAAAGGCATCCAGCAGCCCCCGCACATAGGATTGGAGGTGCACAGCGTCAAGGGTTCGCTTCGCCGTCATCCTCGCCCGGTCCCGTTTCACGGGCTGCGGCCTCCGGTGACGCCCTTGACCCTCGTTTATTTATTTAGCGCTGAAATTGTCTTGCTTTAGTCACCGACACGAGGGGAAGGCCCGTGAATACTTCGGAGAGCATCATCATCACGAGTGCTGAGCGGGAGCGGCGTCGGAAGGCTGTCGAGTATGCTTGCGCCTCAATCGGGCTCGAGGGCTTTGTATTGAGCGCTGAAGAAAAGCGCCGCACTCAAGCTTTTGTGGACGGGAAGCTCACCTTGACCGAATTTGTTTCAGCCAGCAGCCACGAATAGCTGGAAGCTGGGTCAAGGGCATCACCGCAAGCCGCAGCGGAGCGCAGCCCGGAGGGCGAGCACCGAACGGGTGAGGATGATGGGCGTAGCCGTACCCTTGATGCAGCTGTAAGCGACCAAGCCTAGCGACAGGGGGAGGAACAAGGCGAAGCCGCCGGACCTGCCCCTGCCGCCCGTCCGGCAAGGATAGGACGCGGGATGCAACCGAAGGGGTTGCCCAAGCGAAGCGCGGAGCATCTGGATGCATGGCGTATCTAAAAACTGATTTTCGATCCTGAAGTAACTCCGTGTTTAATGTGCTGCCACCGTGCTCTTTTTTCTGCATCTGAAATGGTCGAGGTTGGTTGATCCAACTGATCATTTGGCTTGGGCGTGTTGATGTCTAGTCTTCGTCGATTGCGTTTTTCTGCCACAGCTAAGCCTGCATTCGCTACGAATGTGCCTTTTCTGAACTTACTAATTATCCCCCTCACCCATCTGCTTGGGCTGGTTTTGATGCTGTGCGTAGCCAGTGCACCTTGCAGCTCGTCCAACAGCATTTGTGCTGTCGTGTGTTCGAAACTTTCCATCATTTCCATGATTACCTTCTTCTCTGAGCGGGAGGTGAGCATGTGAGGCCAGATTAGTTGACTTTCGGTAGTTTCCCCATGTTCGCTGTAATTCACGGGATCAGAGTCGCCGTGTAGATTGCCCTTCGGTAGTTGTTGTAGTGATTCTTTATTTGGATTCTCTGTAGGTTTATGGGGTGACAACATCTTGTCATCCCCCGGTGACATATGTGGCACCGGGGGAGAGACGCTCTGGTCGGTGGCCGGTGTCTTCCTGGCGGGGGGAGGGTCACATTTTGTCAGGGGGGTGAAAATTTCGAGCGTGTATCTATTCGAGCTCTGTCCGCCATCACTTCTGAACTGCTTGCTCACTGTCACGAATTTCTTTGCTTCGAGCTCCTTTAGTACCCTTTGTACAGTTCGCTCCGAAGTACAGCATTTTCTCGCTATGATGCTGATTCTCGGCCAGCAAACACCTAGGTCGTCAGCGGCATCCGCCAAGGCCATTAAAACAATTTTTGACGATGGCGGAAGGTGCTGATCCCATGCCCAGTTTGAGGCTTTGATGCTCATCCCAGAGCACCATCTAACTCCAGTACATCGTTAACTTGTATGGTTCGGAAAAACACTCGTCGCCCAACGCGAACTACAGTTGGCTTTAGCTTTTGTGCCAGATCCGAATTGTTGTACATGGCGACTCTGAACCCGGCTGGAGACTTGCCGAGCAAGCTTGCTACCTGGGCTAGACTCATCAGCGGGCCAAATCGGTCGAGGAGGTATTCTTCTGCAGTCATGGGCTTCTCCGTGCTTACGTTGATTAACGTCTCGTTGTAAGTACGGTTGAAGCTATCAGTATATTTTGGTGACAGTAAAGATGCAGATTTCTAGGGCTACTGTCACCAATTTCGAGTTTAGGTCCTCTGGAAAACAACTCGGAAAACAATTTGAAAACACGTTGACAACAGTGTGGCAACAGAAAGAAAACAATAGGAAAACGAAGTGGAGGTTATTTGGTTCCTAGTTTGTCTAGCTTGTGAACTAACTCTTCAGCCCGCAGATGAGTGTAACGCTTGAGCATCTGCATCGATTTATGCCCGCTGATTGCCGAGACTTCTTGATCTGAAAGGCCGCCCTCAACCAGTCTACTCACGGCTTCGTGCCGCAGATCGTGAAAACGGAAGTCCGGCACGCCAGCCTTTTTCTTGATGGCGGCCCAGATCTTGGTGAACGCATAGGGGCGACGCTTTCCATCACGCCCAGGCTCACCGAAAAAAACCAGATCGCAGTCAATTGGCCGCACGGGATTCGCCAAGGCGACGCGGAAAACCTCGGTAGCGAGCTTCGTCAACGGAACCGTGCGAGCACTATCATTTTTTGTATCCGACAGCCGGACGATCCGTTTTTGGACATCCACCTGTGATCGCCGCAGGCCTGCGATCTCTGATGCGCGCATACCCGTTGCCAAGGCTATCTGGACGATCCAGCCCAGCATTGGATTGCTGTGCTTGCCCACAGCGGCCATAAGGCGCTTTTCCTCATCAGCCATCAGGCGCCTGTTACGACCTTCACCGGGGCTCGGTTTTCGAATGTTGAGCACGGGGTTAAAGGTGAGGCCAAGTCCCCACTCCTGAATTGCGACTGTGAACAGGTGGCTGAGTAGGGCAAGCTCCAGCCGCACAGTGTTATTACTCGTGGGTTGGCCGCGGTTGGTCAGCGAGCCCAGACGTGTATCGCGATAGTTGGCGATCACCTCGGATGACAGAGCTGCAAGCGAATACTTTCCCAGGTGCTGGATCAGCTGCTGAGCCTTGGTCGCCTCGGCCTTCTGCGTGGTGGGCTTTTTGGTAGGGCTGACTTCGCGCAGATATCGCTGCAGCGCATTTTCGAGTGTCAGTCGCTCGGACCCGCTGCGCTGGATATACACACCCCGCACCATTTCATCTTCGGTGCGTCGTGACCAATCTTCGGCGTCGCGTTTGGTGCGGAAGGTTTTGGCGTTGGTCGGCCATCCGGTCTTGCGGATGACGGCCTTCCAGGTGCCGGCAGGGGTTTTGACGATTGTGGCCATCTGAAGGACTCCAAAGGCGTGCAAGCGAAGCCGCACTGTACCTAATTTGTACCTTCGGACCATAGGACTGATCCGGCTGCCACAAACCCAAAAAGCCGAAAGCCGCGTAATACGCGGCTTCAAGGTTGGTGGGCCCACACGGACTCGAACCGTGGACCAAAGGATTATGAGTCCTCTGCTCTAACCAACTGAGCTATAGGCCCTCAGTAGGCCGCGAATTATAGCGACGGTTTCTCGCCTGTGCTATCCGAAAACTCCGAAAGCGTTATATGAAGAAAAGTCGCGGCGAATTCCTCGGCCGCCAGCGGCAGGCTGACGATGTAGCCCTGGATCTGTTCGCAGCCTTCGGCTGCCAGGAATGCCTGTTGCGCCAGGTTTTCCACGCCCTCGGCAATCACCGTGAACTGCATGCTGCGACCCAGGGCGATGATGGCGCGCACGATGGCGGCGTCATGGGGATCGTCCGGCAGGCCGCGGACGAACGATTGGTCGATTTTCAGGATATCCAGTGGCAGGCGCTTGAGATAGCTGAGGGATGAGTAGCCGGTGCCGAAGTCGTCGATGGCCAGTTGCACGCCGAGGCGCTTGAGCTGGTGCAGTACTTCCAGGGCTTCTTCGGCCTGGCTCATGATGAAGTTTTCAGTGATCTCCAGTTGCAGGCAGCCGGGTCGCAGGTGGTTGTCCTTGAGCAACTGCTCGATGCGCGGCAGCAGGTTCGGCTGGCGCAGTTGGGCGCCGGCGAGGTTGACCGACAGGGGGCCGAAGTCGCCATAGCGCGTCGTCCAGCGCTGCATCTGGCGGCAGGCGCGCTCCAGCACCCAATCGCCGAGCTGGAGGATCATGCCGTTCTCTTCCGCCAGCGGGATGAAGTGCTCGGGCGGCACGTCGCCGAAGGTCGGGTGATGCCAGCGGATCAGGGCTTCGGCACCGACCAGGGCGCCGCTATCGAGGCTGACCTTGGGCTGGTAGTAGAGGAACAGTTCCTGGCGCTCGATGGCCCGCCGCAGTTCGTGCTCCAGGGCCACGCGCTCGCTGGCCTGGGCAGTGAGGTCGCGGGTATAGCTTTCGACGCGGTTGCGCCCCTTGGCCTTGGAGCGATACATGGCCGCATCGGCATTCTTGATCAGGGTGGCGACGTCGTTGCCATCCTTGGGATAGAGGCTGGTGCCGATGCTGGCGCTGATAAAGAACTCGTGCTCGCCGGCCTGGAACGGTGCACCGAAGCAGTTCAACAGTTTTTCGGCCAGGTACTCGGCGTCGCTGGGCTGTTGCAGGCCGGGCAGCAGGATGATGAATTCGTCGCCGCCGAGGCGGGCGACGGTGTCGATATCCCGCAACTGCTCCTTCAGGCGCAGGGCGATGCCCTTGAGCAGCAGGTCGCCGACCGGATGGCCGAGGCTGTCGTTGATGTGCTTGAAGCGGTCGAGATCGAGGAACAGCACCGCGCCCTGGCCGCCATTTTCCTGTTGGCTGTTGAGGGCGGCCAGCAACCGGCTTTCGAACAGGGTGCGGTTGGGCAGCCCGGTCAGCGGGTCGTGGTGGGCCTGGTAGTCGAGCCGCGCCTGGGCGTGTTTCAGGCTGGAGATATCGGCGAACACGGCAACGAAGTGGGTGATGAACTTGTCGCGATTGCGTACGGCGCTGATGGTCAACCAGCTAGGATAGAGCTCGCCGTTCTTGCGTCGGTTGTAGATCTCGCCCTGCCAGTGGCCTTCGGCGCTCAACTGGTGCCACATGGCGGCATAGAAGGCGCTGTCATGCTGGCCGGAAGCAAGCAGGCGCGGGGTGTGGCCGAGGGCTTCGGTTTCGCTGTAGCCGGTGATTTCGGTGAAGGCGCGGTTGACCGCGCTGATGTGCTGCTGGGTGTCGGTGATCAACACGCCTTCGGCCGTGCTTTCGAACACCGTGGCGGCCTGTTGCAGTTTTTCCTGCATGAGGTGGCGTTCGGTGATGTCCCGGGCGATGGTCAGCATGCAGTCTTCGCCGCCGATGGGCAGGGGCCGGCTGGAGACTTCGCAAAGGCGGATCTGCCCGTCGCTGCGGCGGATATGGCAACTGAAGTCGCGGACAAAACCGTCACGCAGCATCAGTTCGAGCATGTGCTTGCGTTCGTTCAGGTTGACCCAGATGCCCAGGTCCAGGGTCGAGCGGTCCAGCGAGCTGGCGCTGTTGTAGCCGGTGAGACGGCTGAAGCCCTCGTTGACCTCCATCAGCAGGCCGTCGCGCTGACGGCTCAGCAACAAGCCGTCGGGAGAGGCGTGGAAAGCCTTGGCAAACTTCTCCTCGGAGGTTTGCAGTTGCTGCTGGGTTTCCTTGAGCTGGCTGATATCCCGCACCACGACCACCAGGGCGGGCGTGGTATCGAGATCAAAGGGCTCGGCGGAAATCAGGCCTGTGAACAGTTGGCCATTGCTGCGCCGGAAGGGCATCTCCAGGTTACGGATGCTGCCGGCCTGCAGACGCTGCAGAAGCTCCGGGCCGACGCCCTCGATACCCCAGATGTTCAGTGAGGTGGCGGTGCGACCGACGACGTCTTGCGCGCTCAGGCCGATCTGTTCCTCGAAGGCTTCGTTGACCTCCAGCAGGCAACCGTCGGACAGGCGGGCGATCACCAGGATGTCCGGGCATTGTTGGAACACCGAGGCGAATTTCTGTTCCGACAGGCGCAGGGCCTCTTCGGTGCGCTTGGTTTCGCTGATGTCGATCATCAGCCCGCGCATGACCGGCTCGTGGCCGTGTTCGATCAGGCTGACGATGTCACGTACCCAGAGTACCCGGCCATCGGCGGTGATCACCCGGTAGTCGAGGCTGTGGTCGCGCCCGGCCAGGGTCTCATGGTCGCAGAAGGACTGGGCCCGGATCAGGTCGGCGGGGTGGGCGATGCTGCGCCAGAAGCCGGGCACCAGCCAGTGAGACAGCGGATAACCGAGCAGGGCCTCGGCGTGGGGTGAAACATAGGTGTAGGTGTAATCGCTCATGCGCGATTCCCAGGCGATCGCCGACAGGCTCTCCACCAGGCCGCGGTAGTGGTATTCGCTGCTGCGCAGTTCCTGTTCGAGGGCCACCCGCCGGGAGATTTCCGAGCTCAGGCGCCGGTTGATGCGGATCACCACCGCCAGCATGGTGATCAGCAGCAGGATGCCCGGCAGGCCGTAGACCAGGACATCGGGCCAGAACGAGGGATTGACCAGCACATTGCCGACCCAGCGCTTCTGGATGGCGTCGACTTCGCTGGGGCTCATGTCGGCCAGGACCTTGTCGAGGATGCCCACCAGGATCTTCTGCTCCTGCGGCACGCCCATTGCCAGCTGGTAGCGGTAGGGTGTTTCGCCGCTGACATACAGCCCTTCGAGCTTGAGCTGGCGCAGGCTCCAGACGCTGGAGGCAAGGTCGCCCACCACGGCATCCACCTCGTCGGTGGCCAATGCCTGCAGGGCCGAGCTGACATTGGGCAGGGCCACCAGGTTCAGGTCCGGATGGTGGGTACGCAGCAGCTCATGGGGGGCATAGTTCTCCACTACGGCGATCTTCAGACCGTAGAGTTCCTTCAGGTTGTGTGGCTGGGCGCCGCCCTCGTGGGCGAGGATGACAATCGGAAAGTCCAGGTAGGGGCGGGTGAAGGCCAGGTAGCTCTGGCGTTCCGGCGTGGACATGACGCCGGGCAGCAGATTGACCTGGTTGTTCCTGGCCAGTTGCAGCACGGCCGTCCAGCTCATGGGTTCGATGGGGTTGAGCTTGACGCCCAGGCGCTTCTCGACCAGCGCCATGTAGTCGGCGGCCAGGCCCTGGTAATGGCCTTCTTCGTCGCGGAACTCGAAGGGCGGCCAGGACGCATCGACACCCAGGCGCAGGTCCGGGTGGTTCGCCAGCCAGCTACGTTCATCATCGGTCAGAGTCAGCGCGCCAGCCGTTGCGGTCCAGGTGAGCAGCATCAGCAGAAGCAGGGCCGGCAGTCTGGGCATAACGTAACGGTCTCGTTATGGCACGGGGAATCATTCGAGTGTAGACGGGCTATTCGGGGAGGGGAGGACGCTTTTGTCTCTGTACAGAAAGCAAAACCCCCGGCGGGCCGGGGGTTTTGGTGTTACTCGTCGAGGAAGGAGCGCAGATGCTCGCTTCTCGTCGGGTGGCGCAGCTTGCGCAGCGCCTTGGCTTCGATCTGACGAATCCGCTCGCGGGTGACATCGAACTGCTTGCCGACTTCCTCGAGGGTGTGGTCGGTATTCATGTCGATGCCGAAGCGCATGCGCAGGACCTTGGCTTCACGGGCAGTGAGGCCGGAAAGGACTTCGCGGGTCGCTTCCTTGAGGCTCTCGACAGTGGCGACATCGATTGGCGACTGCATGGTCGAGTCTTCGATGAAGTCACCCAGATGAGAGTCTTCGTCATCACCGATCGGGGTTTCCATGGAGATCGGCTCTTTGGCGATCTTCAATACCTTGCGGATCTTGTCCTCAGGCATTTCCATGCGTTCGCCCAGCTCTTCCGGCGTCGGTTCGCGACCCATTTCCTGCAGCATCTGCCGGGAAATACGGTTGAGCTTGTTGATCGTCTCGATCATGTGCACCGGAATACGGATGGTGCGGGCCTGGTCGGCGATCGAGCGAGTGATCGCCTGACGGATCCACCAGGTGGCATAGGTCGAGAACTTGTAGCCACGACGGTATTCGAACTTGTCCACCGCTTTCATCAAGCCGATGTTGCCTTCCTGGATCAGGTCGAGGAACTGCAGGCCACGGTTGGTGTACTTCTTGGCGATGGAGATCACCAGACGCAAGTTGGCTTCGACCATCTCTTTCTTCGCGCGGCGGGCCTTGGCCTCACCGATCGACATGCGACGGTTGATGTCCTTGATCTCGGCAATCGTCAGGCCGGTCTCGGCCTCGAGTGCGGTCAGCTTCTGCTGGCAACGGACGATGTCCGGCTGCAGGCGGCCGATGGCTTCGGCGTACTTGCTCTTGCCTTTGGCCAGGGCATCGGTCCAGCTTTCGTCGATTTCGTTGCCCGGGAACTGGCGCAGGAAATCGGCACGCGGCATGCGGGCATCACGCACGCACAGCTGCATGATGGCGCGCTCTTGCTGACGCAGGCGATCCAGGGCGCTGCGGACACGCTCGACCAGGCCTTCGAATTGCTTCGGCACCAGTTTGATCGGCATGAACAGGTCGGCCAGGGCCAACAGTTCGGCGATTGCCGCCTTGTTGTGGCGACCGTGCTTTTTCAGGGCCTTGCGGGTGATCTCCATCTGATCGGCCACGGCGCCGAAGCGCTGTGCGGCGATGACCGGATCCGGACCGCTTTCGGCTTCTTCTTCGTCGTCACTGGCTTCGGCTTCATCGTCGTCGCTGTCATCGTCCGCTTTCGCGGCCTTGGCATCGATCGGCGGTGGAACTTCGGCAGCAGGCGGCGCAATGCCGTCGTCCGGGTCGATATAACCGCTGAGGACGTCGGACAGGCGGCCACCTTCGGTGGTGACGCGAGTGTACTCGGAGAGGATGTGTTCAACCGTGCCGGGGAAGTGCGCGATTGCGCCCATCACTTCACGGATGCCCTCTTCGATACGCTTGGCGATTTCGATTTCGCCTTCACGTGTGAGCAGCTCCACCGTGCCCATTTCGCGCATGTACATGCGCACTGGGTCGGTAGTGCGACCAATGTCGGTTTCCACGGCCGCCAACGCCGCAGCTGCTTCTTCGGCCGCTGCTTCGTCGGTGTCGGCTTCGGCCAACAAAAGGGCATCCGCATCCGGAGCACTCTCGAATACGTTGATCCCCATGTCGTTGATCATGCGGATGATGTCTTCCACCTGTTCCGGATCTGAAATATCCTCCGGCAGGTGGTCGTTGACCTCCGCGTAAGTCAGGTAACCCTGCTCACGACCACGGCTGATCAACTCTTTGAGGCGAGACTGCTGTTGCGCTTTTCCGGACATAACACCCTATCCACTGAAGGTCTTGGCGGGCAAAAAACAAGCCGAGGATTATACCCGAGCTATGACCTCACGCGCCAGTTGAGGTCGGGTTTGATGCAGGAAGATTGCGTTTTAGCAGGTCAAGCAACAAAGATTTCTCTTCGGCGCTCAACTCGCTTTGCCGCGATTTCCTGAGAAGTTGTTCCAGCTTTCGCTCGCGCTGGCGGGCTGACAAGCTAGTTATGGTGTCGAAAAACTGTTGTTCAAGGTTTTCTCCCTCGATCAGCCACTCCTTTTCCGCCAGGCGGGTCAGCAATCGGCCCTGTTCGGTGCCGTGCCAACGTGAGATCAACTGAAATGAGCTTAGCTTAGGATTCTTTTGCACGGCTTCGAGCAAGGCCACCAGAAGCTGTGTATTGGTGTTGTCTTCATCCGCGAAGTGACCGGCGGTCTCGACCTTCTCGGCCAGTTGCGGATGGTGGACCAGGGTCCGCAAGGCGGTCAGGGTCGGTGGTTCGACGGCGGCCGGGACTCTCGGGGCACGTGGCTGGTCGCGATCGCCGCCACGCTTGCCGTTCTTGTCCCAGGGTTTCTTGTCCCATTTCTTGCCGCCGGCGCCCGGTTTCTTCGGCGTCCATTCCTGCTGGGGCGCATAGGCCTCCTGCGGTTGGTGGTAGTCCGAATAGTCCGGGATGGCATCGTAGTCGATGCCGGGATCATAGGCCGGCGGCGGGGCGTCCAGCGGGGCGCTGTGGGCCAGTTGGCTGACGGTTTCGTTGGTCAGGCCGGTGATTTCCGTGAGGCGCTGGCGCATCAGGATCTTCAGGTTCGCCCCGGGAATCTTGTCGATCAGGGGTGCGGCGAGGGTGGCCATGTGCGCCTTGCCTTCCAGCGAGCGCGGATCGGCTTCTTCGGTCAGTTGCTGGAAGAAGTAGTCGGCCAGCGGTTGCGCGTGCTGGTTGATCCGCGCGCGGAAGGCGTCGGTGCCTTCGGCGCGGACCAGGGTGTCCGGGTCTTCGCCCTCGGGCAGGAACAGGAAGCGCGCGCGCCGTCCGTCCTGCAGGCTGGTCAGGGTCGCCTCGAGTGCGCGCCAGGCGGCATTGCGGCCGGCCTGGTCGCCGTCAAAGCAGAACAGCACGTTGGGCACGATGCGGAACAGCTTCTTCATGTGGTCTTCGCTGGTCGCGGTGCCGAGCGTCGCCACGGCGTTGCGCAGGCCTTGCTGGGCCAGGGCGATGACGTCCATGTAGCCCTCGACGACGATGATCTCGTCGAGGTTGCGGTTGTTCTTGCGGGCCTCGAACAGGCCGTAGAGCTCCTGGCCCTTGTGAAACACCGGGGTTTCCGGCGAGTTCAGGTACTTGGGCTTGTCGTCGCCGAGCACCCGGCCGCCGAAGGCGATGATGCGGCCGCGGCTGTCGCGGATCGGGAACATTACGCGATCGCGGAAGCGGTCATAGCGTTTGCCCGTTTCGGCGTTCTCGATCAGCAGGCCGGCGTCGATCATGGCTTTCTGTTGCAGCGTGTCGCTGGACAGGTGCTTGAACAGGTTGTCCCAGCCTGGCGGGGCAAAACCCAGGCCGAAGTCGCGGGCGATTTCCCCGGTCAGGCCGCGGCCCTTGAGGTAGTCCACGGCGGCCTTGCGCGCCGGGTGGCTTTTCAGTGCCTGGCGATAGAAGTCGGCGGCCGCGGTCAGCAGCGGGTAGAGCGGCGAGTCGGTCGGCTGGCGCGGCTTGTGTGGCCGGCCGCTTTCCTCGCGGGGGATCTCCATGCCGGCGGCTTTCGCCAGTTCCTCGACGGCCTGGGGGAAGTCCAGGTTGTCGTGGTCCATGATGAAGCCGAGGGCGTTGCCTCCCGCGCCGCAGCCAAAGCAGTAGTAGAACTGCTTGTCCGGGCTGACGCTGAAGGACGGGGTCTTTTCCTTGTGGAACGGGCAGCAGGCGGTGTAGTTCTTGCCGGCCTTTTTCATTTGCACGCGCGAGCTGACCACGTCGACAATGTCGGTGCGGTTCAGAAGGTCGTCAATGAAGCTCTGGGGAATCAACCCGGCCATGGCGTTCTCGTCGTTGCTGCGCTGCAAGGAGATCCCGAAAGGGGCTGGACGTCGTCGGGGCGTGCAGGCATATGCGCTGCTCGATCATTCGTCGTCTGCTCAATCATCGTCGGGAAGTGTATCTGCCGAAAACTCACTGACCTTAATTTCAATCAGCCTTTCAGGTTTCGATTTATAACTGTCGCTGTCGGGCGCGCCGCAGGTCAAGGTGACCACGCAATGCCGCAAGCTGGAAAGGGTGTGCTCGTCGGTAGCCTTGGCAGGCTCGTCAGTAAAGACGCGCACCACTGGCAAGAAGCCAGTTCTGACGTGATGAAGCGGGTTCGTCTGGGTCGCATCGGCGGCTTTGACGGTGAAGCATCAAGCGATATCCGCAAATGCCATTAGCCCGGCTGAGGGCCGGGCTTGGCAGAAGCTTGCAACGAACGTCTGTGTATTAGTACAGACGAACGGCGCGGCGCTGTTCGCGCTGAACTTTCTTGGCGTGACGCTTGACAGCAGCTGCTGCTTTGCGCTTACGCTCGGAAGTCGGCTTCTCGTAAAATTCGCGGCTACGAACTTCAGCCAGAACACCGGCTTTTTCGCAGGAGCGCTTGAAACGACGCAGAGCTACGTCGAAGGGTTCGTTCTCTTTAACTTTGACGGCTGGCATCCAGAGCTACCTTCATTCATTACCGGGGTCAACGTCCTCAGGCAAAAGCGCACTGGAGATCGTCGGTTTTTAAGGGTTGCGGATGTTAACCCCTCAACGTCAGGAATGCAAAGCCTCTGATCGAAAACCGCTGGTCGGGGCCCTGAGTGGCGACTATTATGCGCGCCTTCGAATTCAGCCTCAGGGCGTAAACCCATGCTAGTACTGGGATTGGAAACTTCCTGCGACGAAACCGGTGTCGCGCTGTACGACAGTGAACGCGGACTCCTGGCCGATGCGCTGTTCAGTCAGATCGACCTGCATCGGGCCTACGGCGGCGTGGTGCCGGAGCTGGCCTCCCGTGATCACGTCAAGCGCATGCTGCCGCTGATTCGCCAGGTGCTGGCCGAGGCCGACTGCGTGCCGACCGAGATCGATGCGATCGCCTATACCGCCGGCCCGGGCCTGGTCGGCGCCTTGCTGGTCGGCGCTTCGTGTGCCCAGGCGCTGGCCTTTGCCTGGGGGATTCCGGCCCTGGGCGTGCATCACATGGAAGGCCATCTGTTGGCGCCGATGCTGGAAGCGCAGCCGCCGGAGTTCCCGTTCGTCGCCTTGCTGGTCTCGGGCGGTCATACGCAGCTGGTTCGTGTCGATGGCATCGGTCAGTACGAGCTGCTGGGCGAGAGCCTGGACGATGCCGCCGGCGAGGCCTTCGACAAGACGGCGAAGATGATCGGCCTCAATTATCCGGGCGGGCCGGAAATTGCCCGCCTGGCGGAGCGGGGCGTGTCCGGACGTTTCGTCTTTCCGCGGCCGATGTGCGACCGACCGGGCCTGGCGTTCAGCTTCAGCGGCCTGAAGACCTTCGCGCTCAACACCTGGCAGCAGTGTGTCAGCACTGGGGACGACGGTGAGCAAACCCGTTGCGACATCTCGCTGGCCTTCCAGCAGGCAGTGGTGGAGACTTTGACCATCAAGTGCAAGCGGGCATTGAAGCAGACGGGCATGAAGCGCCTGGTGATCGCCGGCGGCGTCAGCGCCAACAAGGCCTTGCGCGCGTCGCTGGAGAAAATGCTCGGTGAGATGCAGGGCAATGTGTTCTACGCCCGTCCTGAGTTCTGTACCGATAACGGCGCGATGATCGCCTTTGCCGGTTGCCAGCGGTTGCAGGCAGGGCAGCAGGAGACCCTGGCGATCAGCGTGCAGGCGCGTTGGCCGATGGAGCAGCTGTCGCCGCTTTGATGGCTGGCCAGCGACCGGGTTGAAGTGTTTTCACGCTCGACGATCAGAAATGTCGTTCGCGACCGGCAAAGAGGTCGCGTAGATTGCCACGGTGGCGCCAGACGATCAGGCCGGTCAGCACGCTCATCGGCAACAGCGCCGCCGGTTCCTGCCAGGCCAGCAGCGGCAGGGTCAGCGGTGTCGCGATCAAGGCCGCGAGCGAGCTGGTGCGGGTGAGGTAGAAGGTCAGGATCCAGGCGGCGATGGCCAGCAGGGCGGCAGGTGGGTAAAGCCCCAGCAGCATGCCGGCGGCCGTCGCGACGCCTTTGCCTCCGCGAAAGCGGAAGTAGAGCGGGAACAGATGGCCGAGGACGGCGCAGAGTCCGACCCAGGCCTGTTGTTGCAGTGACAGCCCGGCGAGCCCGGCGATCAGCACGGGCAGCAGGCCCTTGAGCAGGTCGCCGAGCAGCGTCAGGATCGCCAGCTTCTTGCCGGCCAGGCGCAGCATGTTGGTTGCGCCGGCATTGCCCGAGCCACTCATTCGCGGATCGGGGTTTCCGGTCAGGCGGCTGAGCAAAATGGCAAAGGACAGAGAGCCGAGCAGGTAGGCGAGGATCGCCAGTAACCAAAACATGCTAACTATTCCGGGCGAGGACGCCCTGATTCTAACGGCGCATTGCGCCCTTGTCGTGCTGTGGAGAAGAGCGCTTGGACAGAGTGTTTATCGAGGGCCTGGAAGTCGACACCGTGATCGGTGCCTATGACTGGGAGCGCGGCATCAAGCAGTGCCTGCGTCTTGACCTCAGTTTCGCCTGGGACAACCGTCCGGCGGCCGCGGGTGACGACCTGACCCTGGCGCTCGACTATGCCAGCGTATCGGCGCGTATCCAGGCCTTTGCCGGGCAATCGCAGTTCCAGCTGGTGGAAACCTTCGCCGAGCGCCTGGCCGAAGTGCTGATGAGCGAGTTCCAGATCCCCTGGTTGCACCTCAAGCTGACCAAGCCGGGGGCCGTCGCGGCCGCCAGGGGCGTGGGCGTGGAGATCGAGCGCGGATGTCGCTAACTCAGGTTTATCTCGGGCTCGGCAGCAATATCGAGCGCGAAACCCACTTGTGCGCCGGCCTTGATGCGCTGTCCGGCTTTCTGCTGGATATTCGTTGCTCGCCGGTGTTCGAAAGCCAGCCGGTGGGGATCAAGAGCGGGCCGTTCTTCAATCTGGTGGTGTCGGCAGTGACCGACCTGCCGTTGCTGGAGCTGGATCGTCGGTTGAAGTTCATCGAGGCCGACAACGGCCGGTATGCGCCGGACCGCAAGGGCCTGCCGCTGGATATCGATGTCTTGCTGTATGGCGAGCAGGTGGGGAATTTCGATGGGTTGATCCTGCCCCGTGCGGAAATTCTGAAAAATGCCTTTGTCTTGTGGCCATTGTCGTTGATCGCGCCGACAAAGCTGCATCCTGAAGTGGGCAGGAGCTTTGCCGCGCTATGGCAGGAAGCGGGTATCGATCAGGTGTTGGCGCCGGTTGCGTTCGAGTGGCGTGGTACCCGGTTGACCCCCACGGATCTGTTGCAAGGGCCGGCTTGACCTCGTCATCACGGCCCGCGCGGTCCTTGTAGGAGCTGGCTTGCCAGCGATGAGGGCCTAGAGCCTTGTGATGCCTATTTGGTCGCCATCGCCAGCAAGCCGGCTCCCACCGGATTCGCGATCAGCCAATGCCCTTTTCTTTGTAGGCCTTGATGGCTTTCAGCCGCTCGCGCTTGAGGGCTTCACCCAATTCAGGCCCTTTGAAGCCTTTTTCCAGCAACGGCTGAACCGCGACGGCCTTGGCGACCGCCGCCGCACCGCGTAAATAATCGGCCTGCGGATAATCCCGCTGTTCGAGGCCCTGGCGACCCCGGGCATCCATCTCGCAGGCGGCGATAAATTCCTCGAAACGCTGCGGGCGGCGATAAACGTCGAAGCTCTGCAACAGTTCCAGCAAGGTCGAGGGCTTCAGCTCCAGGGCGCGATGACCGTGGGTGTGGTATTCGCCCACCAGCAAGGCCAGTTCCTGGCAGTCGCGAGGGGCCTTGTAGCGTTCATTGACCGCCTTGATCAGTTTCAGTCCCTTGAACTCATGGGCGATGTGTCGTGGCCATTCGCTCTCGGGCGTGAGGCCTTTCCCCAGGTCATGCAGCAGGCAGGCCCAGCGCACGGTCAATGGCTGCCGATGGCGGGCGGCCTGCTCCAGCACGCTCAGGGTGTGGATGCCGCTGTCGATTTCGGGGTGGTGAGCCTCGGGTTGCGGTACACCGAACAGGGCATCGACTTCGGGAAACAGTACCGCCAACGCACCACACTCGCGCAGTACCTCGAGAAACACCTGGGGCTGGTCTTCCATCAGGGCGCGGGAAATTTCCTTCCAGCTGCGTTCGGGTGTCAGGGCCTGGAGTTCGCCGGATTCAGCCAGTTGGCGCATCAGGGCCAGGGTCTGCGGTGCGACCTTGAAGCCCAGGCCGGCGTAGCGTGCGGCAAAGCGGGCCACGCGCAGGACTCGCAGGGGATCTTCGGCGAACGCGGGGGAAACGTGACGGAGTATGCGGGCTTCGAGATCCTGCTGGCCATGATAGGGATCGGTCAGCTTGCCATGGTCGTCCTCGGCCATGGCATTGATCGTCAGGTCGCGGCGGATCAGGTCTTCTTCGAGGGTGACCTCGGGGCTGGCATGGAAAGTAAAGCCGCCGTAGCCGCGTCCGCTTTTGCGTTCGGTGCGGGCCAGGGCATATTCCTCGCCGCTCCTGGGGTGGAGAAAGACTGGGAAATCGGCGCCGACCGGGCGAAAACCCTGGGCGAGCATCTCTTCAGTGGTTGCACCGACCACGACCCAGTCGATATCGGTGACGGGTTGGCCCAGCAGGCGATCGCGAACCGCGCCGCCGACTTTATAGATCTGCATGAAAAACCTCCGTTAGCGCGACAGGATAACCTGTGTGTCCGGCCAACGGAGGCATCGTGTGTGCTCAGAGGTGAATGACGGCCAGGTCCAGTCGACCGTATTCGCCTTCGCTGTGCTCGCCTCTGGGCGGGACGTGGTGGGTCTTCATGATCTGGTCGCCCTGCAGGGTTTCCAGGTGGATGTCGAAGCCCCAGAGGCGGTGCAGGTGCTTGAGTACTTCCTCCGTCGAGTCGCCCAGGGGTTTGCGGTCGTGCTGTTGGTGGCGCAGGGTCAGGGAGCGGTCGCCACGACGGTCGATGCTCCAGATCTGCACGTTGGGTTCGCGGTTACCGAGGTTGTATTGCGCGGCAAGGGTTTCCCGAATGGTCCTGTAGCCGCCTTCGTCATGGATGGCCGGGACCAGCAGGTCGTCGCGCTGGTCGTCGTCGAGGATGCTGAACAGCTTGAGGTCGCGGATCACCTTGGGCGACAGGTACTGCAGGATAAAACTCTCGTCCTTGAAGCTGCTCATGGCGAACTTGATGCTGGACAGCCAGTCGCTGCCGGCCAGGTCCGGGAACCAGCGACGATCCTCCTCCGTCGGTTCCTCGCACATCCGCCGGATATCCCGGTACATGGCGAAGCCCAGGGCGTAGGGGTTGATCCCGCTGTAGTAGGGGCTGTCGAAGCCGGGCTGGAAGACCACGCTGGTGTGGGAGGTGAGGAACTCCATCATGAAGCCCTCGGTGACCAGCCCTTCGTCGTAGAGGTCGTTCATCAGGGTGTAGTGCCAGAACGTCGCCCAGCCCTCGTTCATCACCTGGGTCTGGCGCTGCGGATAGAAGTACTGGGCGATCTTGCGCACGATCCGCACGATTTCCCGTTGCCACGGCTCCAGCAGCGGCGCGTGTTTTTCGATGAAGTAGAGGATGTTTTCCTGGGGTTCGGCGGGGAAGCGCGCATTGTCCTTGTCGCTGAACTTGTCCGCGCCCTTGGGAATGGTGCGCCACAGGTCGTTGATCTGCTTTTGCAGGTGCTCTTCACGATCCTTCTGCCGCCGCCGTTCTTCTTCCGCGGAGATCGGGTAAGGCCGTTTGTAGCGGTCGACGCCGTAGTTCATCAGGGCGTGGCAGGAGTCGAGCAGGTCCTCCACCGCATCGATGCCGTGGCGTTCCTCGCATTGCATGATGTACTGCTTGGCGAAGACCAGGTAATCGATGATCGAGCTGGCATCGGTCCAGGTCCGGAACAGGTAGTTGCCCTTGAAGAAGCTGTTATGGCCGTAACAGGCATGGGCCACCACCAGTGCCTGCATGCAGATGGTGTTTTCCTCCATCAGGTAGGCGATGCAGGGGTCGGAGTTGATCACGATTTCGTAGGCCAGGCCCATCTGGCCCCGGCTGTAGGACTTTTCCGTGCTGAGGAAGTGCTTGCCGTAGGACCAGTGGTGGTAGCCCAGGGGCATGCCCACCGAGGCATAGGCATCCATCATCTGCTCGGCGGTGATCACTTCGATCTGGTTGGGGTAGGTGTCCAGGGCATAACGTTCCGCGATACGGCTGATTTCGCGGTCGTAGGCCTGGATCAGCTCGAACGTCCATTCCGAACCGGTGGAAATGGGTTGGCGCCTCTGTTGTTTCTGCTCTCTGGCGGTCATGTCACTAACCTGCGCTGGAAGAGTTCACGGAAGACCGGATAGATATCGCCGGCCGACACCAGCTGCTGCTGGGCAAACGTATCGCTGAACGCCTCGCTGATGCGCTCGTATTCGTACCACAGGGCCTGGTGTTCGCGGGGGGTGATCTCTACGTAAGTGTAGTACTGCACGAACGGCATGATCTGGTTGATCAGGATATCGCGGCAGATCGGCGAGTCGTCGTTCCAGTTGTCGCCGTCGGAGGCTTGGGCCGCGTAGATGTTCCATTCATTGGTCGGGTAGCGCTCGGCCATGATCTCCTGCATCAGCTTCAGGGCGCTGGAGACGATGGTGCCGCCGGTTTCCCGCGAATAGAAGAACTCCTCCTCGTCCACTTCCCGGGCGCTGGTGTGATGGCGGATGAACACCACTTCGATCTTGTCGTAGTTCCGCTTGAGGAACAGGTACAGCAGGATGAAGAAGCGCTTGGCGATATCCTTGGTGGCTTGGGTCATGGAGCCGGAGACGTCCATCAGGCAGAACATCACGGCCTTGGAGCTGGGGTTGGGTTGCTTGACCAGCAGGTTGTATTTCAGGTCGAAGGTATCGAGGAACGGCACGCGATGAATGCGTGCGCTGAGTTTCTCGATTTCTGCCTCGATTTCCTGGATATCGCCGAAATTGTCCGGTTCTTCGCGTCTCAGTCGCTCAAGTTCGGCCTTGGCCTCCTTGAGTTTCGCGCGACTGCTGCCGGACAGGGCGATCCGCCGCGCATGGGCCGAGCGCAGGGTCCGGATGATATTGATGCGCGAAGGGTTGCCTTCGTTGCTGATCCCGGCGCGGACGGTCTTGAAGGTGTCGGTGCCGGTGAGATTGCGTTTGACCAGGTTCGGCAGCTCCAGGTCTTCGAACATGAATTCGAGGAATTCTTCCTGGGTGATCTGGAAGACGAACTCGTCCATCCCTTCGCCGGAGTTGCCGGCCTTGCCGGGACCGCGCCCACCGCCTCCGCCCGGCGGCCGGGGGATATGTTCGCCGCTGGTGAATTCCTTGTTGCCGGGATGGACCACGGTCTGTTTGCCGCCACGACCATGGTGCAGTACCGGCTCATCGATATCGCGACCGGGAATGCTGATCTGCTCGCCGTGTTCCATATCGGTGATGGAACGGCGGCTCACGGCTTCCTCGACCGCCTTTTTGATATGGTCACGATAACGCCGCAGGAAGCGCTGACGGTTCACCGTGCTCTTGTTCTTGCCATTGAGACGTCGGTCGATCACATAGCTCATGGGGAGCCCTCCGGGCAGCTTCAAGTTACAAGCTTCCAGCGGCAGGCTGGAAGCTTAAAGACAAGCGGTCGGCCGCGACGGTCGCAGGCACGTTCGGCAACGTGCCCGGGACCTGCAGCCTGGCGCTTGCAGCTGCCTTTACTGCGACTTCCTGACCCGCAGGTACCACTCGGAGAGCAGGCGTACCTGTTTGTCGGTGTAGCCGCGTTCGACCATGCGTGTGACGAAGTCGTTGTGTTTCTGCTGGTCCTCCTTGCTGGCCTTGGCGTTGAAGCTGATGACCGGCAGCAGGTCCTCGGTGTTGGAGAACATTTTCTTCTCGATCACCACCCGCAGCTTCTCGTAGCTGAGCCAGGTCGGGTTCTTGCCATTGTTGTTGGCTCGGGCGCGCAGGACGAAGTTGACGATCTCGTTGCGGAAATCCTTCGGATTGCTGATGCCGGCCGGTTTTTCGATTTTTTCCAGTTCCTCGTTCAGGGCGACGCGATTGAGGATTTCGCCGGTTTCCGGGTCGCGGTATTCCTGGTCCTGGATCCAGAAGTCGGCGTACAGCACATAACGATCGAAGATGTTCTGGCCGTACTCGCTGTAGGACTCCAGGTACGCGGTCTGGATTTCCTTGCCGATGAACTCGATATAGCGTGGCGCCAGGTATTCCTTGAGGAAGCGCAGGTAGCGCTCGCGGGTTTCGGCCTGGAACTGTTCCTGTTCGATCTGCTGCTCCAGTACGTACAGCAGGTGTACCGGGTTGGCGGCGATTTCATGGGGATCGAAGTTGAAGACCTTCGACAGGATCTTGAAGGCGAAGCGGGTCGACAGGCCGTTCATGCCTTCGTCGACGCCCGCGCTGTCGCGGTATTCCTGGATCGACTTGGCCTTCGGATCGGTGTCCTTGAGATTTTCGCCGTCGTAGACCCGCATTTTCGAGTAGATGTTCGAGTTTTCCGGCTCCTTGAGGCGCGAAAGCACGGTGAACTGGGCGAGCATCTTCAGGGTGTCGGGGGCGCAATGGGCCTTGGCCAGGGAGCTGTTGAACAGCAGCTTGTCGTAGATCTTCACTTCGTCGCTGACCCGCAGGCAGTACGGCACCTTGACGATGTAGATCCGGTCGATGAAGGCTTCGTTGTTCTTGTTGTTGCGGAAGGTGTGCCACTCCGATTCGTTGGAGTGGGCCAGCAGGATCCCGGTGAACGGGATCGCGCCGAGGCCTTCGGTACTGTTGTAGTTGCCTTCCTGGGTCGCGGTCAGCAGCGGGTGGAGCACCTTGATCGGTGCCTTGAACATTTCCACGAATTCCATCAGGCCCTGGTTGGCCCGGCACAGTGCGCCCGAATAGCTGTAGGCATCGGCGTCGTTCTGCGGGAACTCTTCCAGCTTGCGGATATCGACCTTGCCCACGAGCGCGGAGATGTCCTGGTTGTTCTCGTCGCCCGGCTCGGTCTTGGCCACGCCGATCTGGTTGAGGATCGAAGGGTAGAGCTTGACCACGCGGAACTGACTGATGTCGCCGCCGAATTCGGCCAGGCGCTTGGTGGCCCACGGCGACATGATGGTGTTCAGGTAGCGGCGGGGGATACCGAAGTCTTCCTCGAGGATCGCGCCATCTTCCGTGGCGTTGAACAGACCCAGCGGCGACTCGAAGACCGGCGAGCCCTTGATGGCATAGAAGGGGACTTTCTCGATCAGCTGTTTCAGTTTCTCGGCCAGGGATGACTTGCCGCCCCCAACGGGACCGAGCAGGTAGAGGATCTGTTTCTTCTCTTCCAGGCCCTGGGCGGCGTGGCGGAAATACGAAACGATCTGGTCGATGCATTCTTCCATCCCGTGGAAGTCTTCAAAGGCCGGATAGCGACGGATCACCTTGTTGGAGAAGATGCGCGACAACCGTGAGTTGGTGGACGTGTCCAGCAGTTCGGGTTCGCCGATTGCCAGTAGCAGCCTTTCGGCTGCCGACGCGTAGGCGCTGCGATCCTTTTTGCACAGCTCGAGATACTCCTGCAGCGTGAGTTCTTCTTGCCGTGTGGATTCGAAGCGTTGTTGGAAATGGCTGAATATGCTCATGACGTCACCTCGCTCGATACTTGGAGCCGGTGCCGGATCAGTCAGTCAAGTGCTGGCATGCAACCGCGGAACAGTTGCTGTTTACCCCCCAGAACACCTCCAAGGCGACGATAGCCTTGAAAATTACTACCGATGACCCGTACGCCGGTGTACCGGCTCTCCCCTGATTTGGATGGCCTGGGCTTAAGGATAGTTCGGAATCCGGGAGATCAAGGTGAGATGCGCAATTAGTTGCGCCTGACCGTTCGTCAGCAAACGCTCTAGCCCGCTATTGGCGCGGGCTGGAGCGAAAGAAAAAAATTATTCGGAATTATCCTGGGCTGTTTCCGACGGAAAGGTCGTACGCCACAGTTCGAAGCCGCCGTCCAGGCTGTAGACCTCAGAGAAGCCCTGGCTGACCAGATAGGCCGCCGCCCCCTGGCTGGAATTGCCGTGGTAGCAGCACACCACCAGGGGTTGGTCGAGGTCGGCCTTGGCGATGAAATCGTGCAGGGAGTGATTGTCCAGGTGCTTGGAACCGCTGATGTGGTTCTGGGCAAACGCCTGCGGATCGCGGACGTCGACGACCACGGCACCTTGCTCGCGCAGGGCCTGGGCTTGTTCGGGGGGAATGCGTTTGAATTCGCTCATCATGGGCTCCGTCTGGGGCGAGTAGGTCGTACAGTTTAGCGATAGAGCCAGGCCCTGAATCGCTCGGCCAGGGTCGGGGGCGGCGCGACGCCGCCCTGGGTGTCACATTTGCAGGTCAGGCGTTCGTCGGTATCGACGTTCATCAGGGTCATGGCGCCGCCCCAGACGCAACCGGTATCGAGGGCAAAGATCCCCGGCTCGTCGCACTGGCCTTCGAGGGCCGCCCAATGGCCGAAGATGATTTTCAGGCCCTGGGTCTTGCGTTCCTTGTAGCTGAACCACGGGGCATAGCCGGCCGGCGCGGTGTCGGCGCCTTCCTTGCCCTTGAGGTCGAGCTTGCCTTCGGCGGTGCAGAAGCGCATGCGGGTGAAGTAGTTGGTGATCACCCGCAGGCGTGCGACACCTTGCAGATCGCCGTCCCACTTGTTCGGCTCGTTGCCGTACATGCCGTCCAGGAACGGCGCGAACAGATTGTCGTCGCGCAGGGCTTCTTCGACCTCGGCGGCGAGCTTCAGGGCTTTCTTGAGCGTCCATTGCGGTGGAATGCCAGCATGGACCAGGGCCACGTTGCGCTCCGGATCATGGTGCAGCAGTTTTTGCCGGCGCAACCAGTCGAGCAGTTCCGGACCATCGGCAGCGTCGAGGATCTCGCGCAGGGTGTCGCTTTTCTTCAGGCGCTCGATGTTCCGCGCGGCAGCCAGCAGGTGCAGGTCGTGGTTGCCGAGCACGCAGACCAGGGATTCACGCATTCCATAAAGGAAGCGCAGGGTTTCCAGGGATTGCGGGCCGCGATTGACCAGGTCGCCCACCAGCCACAGGCGATCCTGTGCAGGGTCGAAGCTGACCCGCTCCAGCAGGCATTTGAGCGGTTCCAGGCAGCCTTGCAGATCGCCAACGGCGTATACCGCCATCAGTGCAGGGCTCCGGGTACGGCCAGGCGGAACGGTGCGATGATCGCATCGAAGTGCTGGCCGTCCTCGGCGAGCATCTGGTAGCTGCCCTGCATGTTGCCGACCTTGGTCGTCATCACCGTGCCGCTGCTGTAGGTGTGGCTGTCGCCGGCTTCGATCAGCGGCTGCTGGCCGACCACGCCGGCACCACGGACTTCCTCGACATGGCCGTCGCCATCGGTGATCACCCAGTGCCGTGAGAGCAGTCGGGCCGGGAGCTGGCCGTTGTTCTGCACGGTAATGGTGTAGGCAAAGGCGAAACGGTTCTGCTCGGGCTGTGATTGTTCAGCGAGGAAGCGGGTGACGACGCTGACGTCGACCTGGTAGCGGGGATCGGACATGCGAAAGGCCTTGGAAGCAAAAGCGGAAGACACGACTGGTGGTGCTCAGTCTAGGCCAAGTGCCGGGCAGTAGGCCAGATATGGAATCCGGCGGCGTACCCGGGCGCGATGAGGCTATGTCAGTCGGCGACGGCTGCCGTGTCGGACTGTTCGCTGAGCTTGTCGGCCAGGCGCACGAAAGCGGCGAGATCCAGTTGTTCCGGACGCAGGCTGCCATCGACACCGGCGGCTTCGATCTCGGCGCTGCCGAGCAGGGCCTTGAGCGTGTTGCGCAGGGTCTTGCGACGCTGGTTGAAGGCTTCGCGAACGACCCGCTCAAGCAGGCGATGGTCCTTGGCCGGGTGCGGCAGCACGGCGTGGGGCACCAGGCGGACAATCGCCGAATCGACCTTCGGTGGCGGATTGAACGCGCCGGGGCCGACATTGAACAGGTGTTCCACGCGGCAATGGTACTGGACCATGATCGACAGGCGACCCCAGTCGCCGCCACCCGGGCCGGCGGCCAGGCGCTCGACGACTTCCTTT
Source organism: Pseudomonas sp. Mn2068 (assembly GCF_049319725.1). Taxonomy (NCBI): domain Bacteria; kingdom Pseudomonadati; phylum Pseudomonadota; class Gammaproteobacteria; order Pseudomonadales; family Pseudomonadaceae; genus Pseudomonas; species Pseudomonas sp. Mn2068. The sequence goes on from NZ_JBMOUG010000018.1 coordinate 114,767, forward strand.
TGCAGCATGAAGTGCATGTCGCGGATCAGGCTGGCGTTGTGCAGCAGGTGGAAAATCAGCGGCGTGGAGATGTTGTACGGCAGGTTGCCGACCACTCGCAGGCTGTTCGGCGCGGCATTCAGGCTGGTGAAGTCGAATTTCAGCGCATCGCCCTGATGCAGGTTGAAATTCGCCTTGCCGGCGAACTGCTGGTTCAGGATCGGGATCAGGTCCTTGTCCAGTTCAACCACGTCCAGCTGTGCACCGCTGCCCAGCAAGCCTTCGGTCAAGGCGCCCTGGCCCGGGCCGATCTCCAGCAGGCGGTCCTCGGACTTGGCATGGATGGCGCGCAGGATGCGGTCGATCACGCCGGCGTCGTGCAGGAAGTTCTGCCCGAAACGCTTGCGCGCCCGGTGTTGGTATTGCTCGCTCATAAACGGGTCTCGGCCATCTGGTAGGCGGTTTCCAGGGCGACTTGCAGGCTGCCGGTGTCGATTTTGCCGCTGCCGGCCAGATCCAGGGCGGTGCCATGGTCGACCGAGGTGCGGATGATCGGCAAGCCCAGGGTCACATTGACTGCCGCGCCGAAACCTTTGTATTTCAGTACGGGCAGGCCCTGGTCGTGGTACATCGCCAGCACTGCATCGCAGTGCTCCAGATATTTGGGGGTAAACAGAGTGTCGGCGGGCAGCGGGCCACGCAGATCCATGCCTTCGATGCGCAGACGCTCCAGGGTGGGTTCGATGATGTCGATCTCTTCGTGGCCCAGATGGCCGCCTTCGCCGGCATGGGGGTTGAGCCCGCAGACCAGGATGCGCGGTTGGGCAATGCCGAATTTTTCCTTGAGATCGGCATGCAGGATACGTGTGACGCGCTCCAGGCGTTCGGGAGTGATCGCGTCCGCCACCTGGCGCAAGGGCAGGTGAGTGGTGACCAGCGCCACCCGCAATCCGCGGGTGGCCAGCATCATGACGACCTGGCTCGTGTGGGTCAGGTCCGCGAGGAACTCCGTGTGGCCGGAGAACGCGATGCCGGAATCGTTGATCACGCCCTTGTGGACCGGGGCGGTGATCATGCCGGCGAAATCGCCGTCCAGGCAGCTCTGGCCGGCGCGGGTCAGGGTTTCCAGCACAAAGGCCGCATTGGCCTTGTCCAGCTTGCCGGCGACGACCTGGGTCGCCAGCGGCGTATCCCATACATACAGGCTGCCTGCCGGGGCCGGTCGTTCGGGCCAGTTGCCCGGCCCCACCGCCAGCAGGTCGACGGCCACGGCCAGTTGCGCGGCCCGCTCGGCGAGCAGGTCACGACTGGTAATGGCAATCAGGGGATGAGGCTGGGGTTGCGAGGCGAGCAGCAGGCAAAGGTCTGGACCTATGCCCGCCGGCTCGCCGGGTGTCAACGCGAAACGCTTGGGTTTCACTGGGCCGCCTGGTCTGCGCCAGGGAGCTTGATTTCAACGTAGGCTTCGTCGCGGATCTGGCGCAGCCAGGTTTGCAGCTCTTCATCGTACTTACGGTTACGCAGCACGGTCATGGCCTGCTGTTCGCGTGCCTGCGTGGTGCTGTCGGTGGCGCGACGGCCAAGGACTTCCAGCACGTGCCAGCCGTATTGGGTCTTGAACGGCTTGGACAGCACGCCTTGTGGCGTTTTTGCCATCACTTCCTGGAACTCCGGAACCAGTACCTTCGGGTCGATCCAGTTCAGGTCGCCGCCGTTGAGGGCCGAACCCGGATCTTCCGAGAAGCTCTTGGCCAGGGTGGCGAAGTCTTCGCCATTCTGGATGCGCTCGTAGAGTTTCTGGGCCAGGGCCTGGGTCTCGGCTTCGCTGCGAATGGCGTTCGGCTTTATCAGGATGTGACGAACATGGACTTCGTCGCGCATCTGGGTTTCGCCGCCGCGCTTCTCCAGCACCTTCAGGATGATGAAACCGCCCGGAGTACGCGCCGGTTCGGTGATGTCACCGACTGGCATGCTGCTCAGCAAATGGTCGAACGGTGGTGGCAGTTGCGCCGGCTTGCGCCAGCCCATGTCGCCGCCTTCGAGGGCGTTGTCGCTACCGGATTTGGCAATGGCCAGCTGGGCGAAGTCGGCACCCTGCTTGAGCTGCCGGTAGACGTCCTGGGCCTGGGCCGCTGCGGCCTGGATCGCCTGCGAACTGGCGCTGTCCGGCGTGGAGATAAGGATGTTGGCCAGGTGCAGTTCTTCGGAGAGCTGCATCTTGCCCAGGTCGGAGGCGAGGAAGTTCTTCACTTCCTGCTCGGAGACCTGGATGCGTTCGGCAACGCGGCGCTGGCGCACGCGGCTGATGACCATTTCGCGGCGGACCTGATCCCGTGCGTCCTCATAGGAGAGGCCGTCGTGGGCCAGCGCGGCCTTGAACTGGTCCACCGACATGTTATTGCGCTGGGCAATGGTGCCGATGGCCTGGTTCAGTTCCTCGTCGGAGATGCGAATGCCGGAGCGTTCGCCGATCTGCAGTTGCAGGTTTTCGACGATCAGGCGCTCGAGGACCTGCTGGTCCAGGACGCTGGTCGGTGGTACGCCGCCGCCACGCTTGGCGATGCTCTGCTGGACTTCGTGGACGCGCTGGTCCAGTTGGCTCTGCATGATCACGTCGTTGTCGACGATCGCCACGACGTTGTCGAGGGGCTGCACGGCGGCGTGAACCGCCGCGCTCAGGACCAGCGCGCCCAGCATCAGCGGGCGCAGACAATCAGAAAGCTTGATCTTCACGTTCACGATAACCTTGGATGCCTTTGTCGAGGAAGCTCTCTAGCTTGGCGCCGGTAACGCCGCCGAGTCCCTTCAGGACAATTTGGAGGAAGATGCCATGGTCGCCTTTCTCGTTTTGCGGGGCGTCCTGGCTGAACTCGTCATACTTGACCCAGTAACGGTTGATCAGGCGCAGTTTCCAGCAGCAGTTGTCGTACTCGAAACCACCGAAGGCTTCCAGCGTACGGTTGCGGTTGTAGTCGTACTGCCAGCGGCTGATGACGTTCCACTGCGGCACGATCGGCCAGATCACCGAGAAGTCGTGTTGCTGGATCTTGTAGTAGTCCTTCACGAAGCCTGGTGTGCCCGGGGTGCCGTAGTCGCCACCAAGTTGCCATTGGCCGGTGTTCTGGTTGTAGATCACCTGGTCGTTGCGATAGCGGTAGCCGGCGTTGAAGACCTTGTTCGGGTTGTCTTCAGGCTGGTAGTGGAACATCGCACTGCCGGAACGCGGGCTGTGGCTGTCCGGGTCCCAGTTGTAGTCGGCCGTCGCACGCCAGTCGTGGTTGAAGCGATAGGCGTATTCCAGGGCGTAGGGCGAAACGTTGGAGGTGGCGTCGGAGCGTGTCCGGTAATCGACACCTGGCAACTGGACGGTACGGTCCTTGAAGTACAGCGCCTGGCCGATACTCACGCGTTGACGCTCGAAGCCATTGTCTTCGATCCAGCGGCTGGTGAGGCCCAGGGACAGCTTGTTCTCGTCGCCGACGCGGTCCGAACCGGAGAAACGGTTGTCGCGGAACAACGAGGCATAGTTGAAGCTGTATTCGCCGGTATCAAAGACCGGAATGTTTTTCTGGTCTTTCTCCGGAACATAGAGATAGAACAGGCGCGGTTCCAGGGTCTGGCGATAGTTGGTGCCAAACAGGCTGGTGTTGCGGTCGAAATACAGGCCACTGTCGATGCTGGCGATCGGAACGCTACGGCTTTGCGAGCTATCGAAAGACTCGCCGAGCGGAGTCGCGAGTGGGTTGGTGACCAGGTCGGCCCGGCCTTGGGAGCCCAGGTCCAGGTCATACTTGGTGTACTGATACTTGAGCGATGGCGTGATATAGCCATAGGTCCAGTTCATCGGCAGGCTGACACCCGGCTTGAGGTTCAGGCGAGTGCCGTTGGCACGTGCCAGGCCAACAACGTTGGTGTCCAGGCGCGGAGTGCCTACAGAGTTTCCATTGGCATCGAACGGTCCGCCATCCTTGTCGAAGAAGTTGCCGTTTTCCAGGCTACGCTCGAAGCGCACTGCTTCAGTCTCATAGTCGAAATTGAGACCTTCAGGGTGATAAGGCAATGTGCCGTTGAAGGTGATCTGTGGCAGCCGGTTGTAAGGCGTGATGTTCGACACGCTGGCCAACTGGTAGGCCTGCACATTGAGTCGGGCGGTGTAGTCGTCGCCCCGGTAGCTGACGGCGCCTTGCTGGTTGACGTAGGAGCTGGAGTCCTTGACGCCGATCTGGTCGCTTGTCAGGTCCTGGAAGTAGTAGGGATCGCTGATCTTGGTGTAGTCGACCTCGGTCAGTACACGCGAATCCAGGCCACCCTTGTGCTGCCAGTTGATCATGTAGCGGGTTTTTTCGGAGTCGGTCTGCTTCGAGCGATCATTGCTGTCGTCGTTCAGGTACGCGCCGCCGAACTGGCCTTCGCTGGACTTGGTCAGGTAGCGGAACTCGCCTTCCATCAACAAGCCGCGCTTGGTCATGTAGCGTGGGTACAACGTGGCGTCGTAGTTCGGCGCCAGGTTGAAGTAGTACGGGGTGACAAACGTGAAGCCGCTATCGCCACCCGAGCTGAAGCTCGGCGGCAGGAAGCCGGACTGGCGACGGTCGTCGATCGGGAAGTAGATGTACGGCGTGTACAGGACCGGAATGTCCTTGACCCGCAGTGTCACGTTGGTCGCGGTGCCGAAACCGGTCGCCGGGTTCAAGGTGATGTTGTTGCCCTTGAGCTGCCAGGCGTTGCTGTTCGGTTCGCACGTCGTGTACGTACCGTCCTTGAGACGGATGATCGCGTTTTCGGCACGCTTGGCATACAGCGCGCTACCGCGGATACGCGACTTGTGCAGAACGTATTCGGCGTTGTCGACCTTGGCTTCGCCAGTGTCCAGTTGCACGTCGGCGTGATCGCCGACCAGCAGGGCGCCGTTGTCGCGGACACGCACGTTGCCGTTCAGCTCACCACGGTTTTCCGCCTGGTACAGGCTTGCCTCGTCGGCCTCGACCTGCATGCTGCCCTGGCGCATGACCACGTCGCCGGCCAGGCTGGCGACCTGCTGGTCCTGCTCGTAACGGGAAGCCTTGGCACCGATAAAGGTCGGCGCGTCACTTTTATTCGTCTTGTCATTCATGCCAGGACGAATCGGTTCGATATAGGAACCAGAGCAGTAAGGACCGGTTTCGGCCAATTGCGCAGGCGTCAGCTTCTCGCGTGGGACCCAGTCGAGGTGGCTGTAGTCGGCACTGCGCGATTTCAGGCCGCGGCCCTTGGCTTCGGTGACCAGCTTGGTTGCCGGTGCGGAATCGCCGCCGGAACCGCTGTCAGCCGTGGCCTCGGTGCTGCCGCCGACCGAGCCCGCTTCATGCACGGGACGTGGTGGCAACTGGGCGGTGGTCGCCTTGGGCGCACAGCTCCAGGCGCCCGAAGCTGAGGCCGAACAGTCATACTGTTCAGCAGCGACGACGAACGAAGTGGCTAAAGGTTGCAGGGCCAGCAAACCGCCGGTGACCAGCAACGGAAACTTTCTACGAAACGCGGGGGATTTCAATGCCATCTTATTAGTCCGGGCTTCCTGCGTGCCATCTGCCCGCGGTAAAGGGCCGCACGCCTATCGATGGTCTGAAAAAGATGCTGGATAATAAAGCATGACCCGCTTGACGGCTAGCGCCGTCGGAGACCCTTGTAATGCCTGACCAAGATCTACGCTTGCAACACCTGAAAGTTTGGCTGGATAAGCAGTTGACCACGTTGTTCCTGACTGAAGGCTGGGGTGCCGTGCCCGCGGCCACATTGACCGCGGCCAGCAGCGACGCGAGTTTCCGCCGATATTTCCGTTGGGAAGGCGAGGGCCGCAGCTTTATCGTGATGGACGCTCCGCCCCCCCGGGAAAACTGCAAACCCTTCGTGGATATCGCCCATTTGCTGGCGAAATCCGGCATCAACGTGCCAAAAATTCATGCGCAGGATCTGCAGAACGGATTTCTTTTGCTCAACGACCTGGGCAACCGGACCTATCTGGATGTGATCGACGCCGAAAACGCCGATGCCCTGTTCGCCGATGCCATCGATGCCTTGCTGGCTTTTCAGCAACTGCCGATGGACGCCGGACTGCCGAGCTACGATGTCGCGCTGTTGCGCCGCGAGCTGGAACTCTTTCCCGAGTGGTATGTGGGGCGTGAGCTGGGCATCGATTTCAGCCAGGCACAGCTCGAGCGCTGGCAACGGGTCAGTACGCTGTTGATCGACAGCGCGCTGGCGCAGCCGAAAGTGCTGGTGCACCGCGACTACATGCCGCGCAACCTGATGCTGAGCGAGCCCAATCCGGGCGTGCTGGATTTCCAGGATGCGGTCTATGGGCCGGTGACCTATGACATCACCTGTCTGTTCAAGGACGCCTTCCTCAGTTGGCCCGAAGCCCGGGTCGGTGACTGGTTGCACAGCTACTGGCAGCAAGCCGGGCGCCTGGGCATTCCGGTCCAGCCGGACTTCGAGGAATTTCGCCGGGCCAGCGACCTGATGGGCGTGCAGCGTCACTTGAAGGTGATCGGGATCTTCGCCCGTATCTGCCACCGCGATGGCAAGCCGCGCTACCTGGCGGATGTACCGCGCTTCTTTGCTTATATAGAAGCGGTACTGGCGCGCCGTCCGGAACTGGCCGAGCTGGGCGAGCTGTTGGCCAGCCTGCGCCAGCCAGCGGGTGCTGTCGTATGAAAGCGATGATCCTGGCGGCGGGGAAGGGCGAGCGCATGCGCCCGCTGACCCTGCACACGCCAAAGCCGCTGATTCGTGCCAGGGGCGTCCCGTTGATCGACTATCACCTGAGGGCTCTGGCGGCGGCGGGCTTCAAGGAGATTGTCATCAACCATGCCTGGCTGGGGCAGCAGATCGAAGACTACCTTGGCGATGGCTCGCGTTATGGCTTGAGCATCGCCTATTCGCCGGAAGGTGAGCCGCTGGAAACCGGTGGTGGAATCTTCCGGGCGCTGCCGTTGTTGGGAGACGAGCCCTTCCTGGTGGTCAACGGCGATATCTGGACCGACTACGACTTTTCGGCACTGCGTCGTCCGCTGGCCGGGCTGGCGCACCTGGTGATGGTCGACAATCCGCCTCATCATCCGGCGGGCGGAGACTTTGTCCTGGATGACGGTCAGGTGCGTGATGATGAGCCGGATGCGGCCAGGCTGACCTATAGCGGCATCTCGGTGCTGCATCCCGGGTTGTTTGCCGGTTGCGTCGCGGGGGCGTTCAAGCTCGCACCGCTGCTGCGTCAGGCGATGGCCCGGCGGCAGGTCAGCGGAGAACATATGAAGGGGCACTGGGTGGACGTCGGCACTGTCGAGCGCCTGGCCCAGGTCGAGCAATTGCTGGAAGAGAGACACTGATATGTTGTGGCCAGGGACTCTGATTGGAGCCGGGGCGGGCTTTGCCATTGCCAGCATTCCGGGGGCCATGCTCGGCGCATTGCTGGGGCAGGCGCTGGATCGGCGCCTGCAACTGCACAGCCTGGCGCATCTGCGCGAGCGCCTGGGCGGCAAGCCGGCATTGCGCAACGACGAGTTGTTGTTTGTCCTGCTCGGACGCCTTGCCAAGAGCGATGGGCGGGTAGTGGATGGGCATATCCAGCAGGCACGCCAGGAAATGCGCCAGCTGGATATGGGCGAAGCCGCGCAGCGCCGGGCGATTGCCGCGTTCAATCGCGGCAAGTCGGGGAGTGACCGCCTGCGTGGCTATCTGCGCCACCTCAAGGCTCAACCCCACGCCGCGGAAGGTGTGCTGCGGGCCTGCTGGCGGATGGTCTGGGCCGATGGCCGGGCCGGGCGCGAGGAGCGTGAACTGATTCTGCTCTGGGGCAAGTGGCTGGGCTGGACATCGCAGCAGATCCAGGCCCTGGCCAGCGACTACGAACCCGCGCGCAGGCCGCTGATGAGCAGTGCCGGAAGCTATCAGGACGCCCTGCGGATCCTGGGGGTAGCGCCCACCAGCGAACCGGCGCAGATCAAGCGGGCGTATCGGCGCCTGTTGAGTCGCCATCATCCGGACAAGGTGGCGGGCGGCGGGGCGACACCCGCCGAAGTGCAGGACGCCACCGAGAAAACCCGCGAGCTGCACCAGGCCTATGCGCTGATCCGCGAGCGGCGGGATTTTCGCTAGGGCGTTTGCCCATGAACAGCCAGGAACAACAGCCAGGAAACTACTGGCTGTCGTCCTGGGGATTCAGATAACCACGAATACGACGGAACAACTGTTCCTGGCCCGGATTGCCCGGCAGCGCCTTCAGTGACACCTGGGTGTAGCTGGAGGTCTTCTGGCGCTTGCTGGCCTGCAGACGCTGCAAGGCGGCTTTGCGATCCAGCGGGTTGTCCTGGTAGAAGAAGTCGGCGATCGGCAGTTTCAGCCCCGGCGTCAGTTGCCCCAGGGCCGGCTTGGCGCTGATCGGCGTCTGCGCCGCCACGAGCACCAGCTTCTGCACCTGCGGCGAGGCCTTTTCGGTCATGTAGCGGGTCGCCCAGTAGGCACCGGTGCCATGGCCGAGCAGAACGATGCTGCGGGCATTCTGCTGTTGCGCATAGGCAATGGCGGCATCGAATCGGGCAAAGATCCGTTCGGCATCGGCCTTGAGCGGGTCTTCGCTATTCTCCACCACGGCCGGGTCGGGGCTGTCGGCTTCGGCGCTGGCCGCCTGCTCGATGGGTTTGGCGGTGGTACTGGCGTCCTTGCTGTTGGTGGATGCCGGCTCGGCCGGTTTGGCGGCTTCGACGACCCGCGGCAGGCTGGCTTCGCTTTGCAGGTCCGGGAGTGTCAGACTCAGGCTGCTCCACTGGGCGTCCGGCAGCTTGCGTCGCAAGGGCCCGACGGCCTGGGGCCAGTCAGCGGTTTCGCCGGCGCCCGGGATGATGATCACCGCCCCGGTGGGCGAGGGCGTGTTGGCCGGTTTCCACAGGGCGAGGAAGTTGTCGCCCGCGGCTTGCAGTTGTTGCTGCTCCTGCTGCGGCAGTTGTCGCTCCAGCGCGGTCGCGTCTTCCTGGCTGCGCTCGGGCAAGGGCTGGCGCTCGACCGGTTTTTCGGCGGGGGCTGGTGCTGCTGCGGGTGCCGGATCGGCCGCCAGGACCGGCGCGGCAAGCGGTAGTATCAACGACAGGCACAGCGCGGGGAGTGCCGAGCGGTAGACAGGGGGCATCGGATTTTCCAGGCCAGAAGTAATCCTGGCAGCCTAATGGGTTGGTCAGTATTTGTCAGTGTGGATGAGTCGTATCATGCGTTTTTGCTGCCTGTGGGTTATCGGCTGTTTGTGTTTTCCCTTGATGGCTTTTCCCTCGGGGGCCTGGGCTGCGCCTGCGCCTCACGGGACCGGCCTGCCGTTGTCCGGCGCGCAGCAGCAGTGGCTCGACGCGCATCGGGAATTGCGTGTCGGCCTGGTGCTGCAGGCACCCTATGCCCAGTACGACCGACGCTTGCAACGGCTATCGGGGGCCAATGTCGAGCTGATGAACTGGTTGGCGAAGGCCATGAATGTGGAGCTGACCTGGCGTAACTTTCCCGATCAGGCCCAACTTGAAAAAGCCCTGGGCGAAGGCGAGATCGACCTCGCCCCGGGCCTGACCCAGACGCCGGCCGGCCTGCGCCTGTGGTTGTTCTCCGATCCCTACATGCGCGTGCCGCAGCTGGTGGTGGGCGAACGCAACGGTGCCGGGGCCGTCGAGCTGGAAAAGCTCGACAGCCAGACCCGTGTCGCCGTGCGCATGCCCAGTGCCATTGCCGATTACCTGCGTAGCACCTATGCCAACCTCAATCTGCAGGGCGTTCCGCTGGAACGCCAGGCACTGCAATTGCTGCTGAGCCAGCAGGCCCGTTACGCGGTGGTCGACGAGGCCCAGCTCAGTCGTTTGTCCGCCGAGGAAGAGTTTGCCGGATTGGCGGTGGTGGGGGATATCGGCCTGCCGCAACTGCTGCGGGTGGCGACCCGGCGCGACTGGCCGGAACTGGCCGGGATCGTCGAGAAAGCCCTGCATGCGGTGCCGGCCCGGGACCTCGACCAGTTGCATATGCGCTGGTTGCAGCCCAAGTATCCGCGACTTTCCGCCTCGCCGGGGTTCTGGCAGAACCTCTGCCTGCTGCTGGCGGTGATGTTGCTGGCGAGCCTGGCGATCGTGTTCTGGTTGCGTCGTCAGCAACGCAGCCTCGAACAGGCCCTGCTGGCCTCTCGTGAAGATCTCGCTTTGCGCGAAGCCAGTGAAGAGGCCCTGCGCCTGACCCAGTTCTCCATCGACCAGAGCACGGTGGGGATCCTCTGGGTCAACTGGGACAGCCATGTACGCTATGCCAACCGGGCGGCGGAAGCCATGCTGGGTTACCCGCCCGGTGCCCTGTTCGATCGGCCGCTGATCGACTTCGAGCCGAACCTGCATATGGACCGCTGGCTGAACCTGTGGAAACGCGCCCGGGCCAGTGACGAGGCACCGCAAAGTTTCGAGACCCGCTGCCTGCGCGCCGATGGCAGCATCCTGCCCGCGGATGTGTCCCTCAGCTTCCTGCGCTTTCGCGACGGTGAGTACCTGGTGGTCTATATCAACGACGTCACGGAGCGCCGCCGTGCCCTGGCGGCCTTGCAGGAAAGCGAGGCGCGGCTCAAGGGGATCGCGGCGAACGTCCCCGGCCTGGTGTTTCGCCTGGAGCGCGTGCCGCAGACCGGCGAACTGTATTTCCCCTATATCAGCGAAGGCAGCGAGAGCCTGGTGGGTTATCCCCCGGCCACCCTGCGCCAGCCGGATATCGGCCTGCGCAGCCTGGTGCATGCGCACGACCGGGCCGATTATCACCGCATCCAGGACCTGGCCGTGGACTCCGGGAGCGACTGGTCCTGGCAGGGCCGGATCATGACCCGCGAAGGCCGGCAGCGGTGGGCGGAGATCAAGGCCATCACCCGCCGCCTCGAGGACGGTACGGTGGTCTGGGACGGTATCGTCTGGGATATCAGTGAAAGCAAGCGCATCGAACTGGAGCTGGCCAGTTCCCGCGAGCAGTTGCGCGAGCTGTCGGCGCACCTGGAGAGTGTCCGCGAAGAGGAAAAGGCCCGTATCGCCCGTGAGGTCCATGACGAACTGGGTCAGATGCTGACGGTGCTCAAGCTGGAAACCTCCATGTGCGAGTTGGCCTACGCTCAACTGGACCCCGGGCTGAATGAACGCCTCAACAGCATGAAAAAGCTGATCGCCCAGTTGTTCCAGTTGGTGCGCGATGTGGCGACGGCGCTGCGTCCGCCGATTCTCGATGCCGGTATCGCCTCGGCGATCGAGTGGCAGGCCCGGCGCTTTGAAGCGCGCACACAGATCCCGTGCCTGGTGCAGGTCCCGGAAAACCTGCCGAGACTCAGCGACGCCAAGGCCATCGGCCTGTTCCGGATCCTCCAGGAGGCGTTGACCAATGTCATGCGCCACGCTCAGGCGCATACTGTCGAACTGACATTGGCGATTGATGGCCAGGACCTGTGCCTGAGTATCAGCGACGATGGCGTGGGTTTTGTCGCCCCCAGTGGCCGGCCGACATCCTTCGGGGTGGTGGGCATGCGCGAGCGGGTGCTGATGCTTGGCGGCAGCCTCTCGCTGGAAAGCCATGTCGGCGAGGGCACGACCCTGAGCGTCCGTGTGCCGTTGGATCGGCCCCAGGATAGATGATCCCCCTTTGATCGAGCAGGAGTAGCGCGTGATCCGTGTACTGGTAGCCGAAGACCACACCATTGTCCGCGAAGGCATCAAGCAATTGATCGGCCTGGCCAAGGATCTCCAGGTCGTGGGAGAGGCGAGCCATGGCGAGCAGTTGCTCGAAGCCCTGCGGCACACGCCCTGCGAGGTCGTGCTGCTGGACATCTCGATGCCTGGCGTCAACGGCCTGGAAGCGATTCCGCGGATCCGGGCGTTGAACAATCCGCCGGCGATCCTGGTGTTGTCGATGCATGACGAAGCTCAGATGGCTGCCCGCGCGCTCAAGGTCGGTGCCGCCGGCTACGCCACCAAGGACAGCGATCCGGCACTGCTGTTGACGGCCATTCGCAAGGTGGCGGCCGGCGGTCGTTATATCGACCCGGACCTGGCCGACCGGATGGTCTTCGAAGTCGGCCTGACCGATTCGCGCCCCTTGCACGCCCTGCTGTCGGAGCGGGAGTTCTCGGTGTTCGAGCGCCTCGCCCAGGGCGCCAATGTGAACGATATCGCCCAGCAACTGGCCTTGAGCAGCAAGACCATCAGTACCCACAAGGCCAGGTTGATGCAGAAGCTCAACATCACTTCCCTTGCCGAGCTGGTGAAATACGCGATGGAGCACAAGCTGTTGTAGGGATCGACGCCCGCGGTTCCGACAGACAGAGGAGCGGTACATGCTCATTAACGACAGGCTGGCGCGTGCGTCCAACGGTGCTTCGGGCCCTTTCGCCGGGCAGGGCTTTCCCGCTTATCCAATAACGCCATCCTTGTAGGGCAATCCCTACCCCAATTCTTCCACACTGCTGAGGACAATCTCTCACACCCCCCGATTTGCGCTGCCGCAAGGGTTCACTAGGCTTAGACCACGGCAGTCAAAAACAAAAGGTGTGGGTATGAGCGAGGTCGATTCAAGCGCTGGGGCGAAGGACATTCTGGTCAGCTTTCGTGGTGTGCAGAAGAGCTACGATGGCGAGAACCTGATCGTCAAGGACCTCAACCTGGACATTCGCAAGGGCGAATTCCTTACCCTGCTCGGGCCTTCCGGTTCCGGCAAGACCACCAGCCTGATGATGCTGGCCGGGTTCGAAACCCCGACCGCCGGCGAGATCCAACTGGCCGGACGCTCCATCAACAACGTGCCGCCGCACAAGCGCGATATCGGCATGGTGTTCCAGAACTATGCCTTGTTCCCCCACATGACCGTTGCCGAGAACCTGGCGTTCCCGCTGACCGTGCGCGGCCTGAGCAAGACCGACGTCAGCGAGCGGGTCAAGCGTGTCCTGGGCATGGTCCAGCTCGACAAGTTCGCCCAGCGTTATCCGGCTCAACTGTCCGGCGGCCAGCAACAGCGCGTGGCACTGGCCCGGGCCCTGGTGTTCGAGCCGCAACTGGTACTGATGGACGAACCGCTGGGGGCGCTGGACAAGCAATTGCGTGAACACATGCAGATGGAGATCAAGCACCTGCACCAGCGCCTGGGCGTGACCGTGGTCTATGTGACCCACGACCAGGGCGAAGCCCTGACCATGTCCGACCGCGTGGCGGTGTTCCATCAGGGGGAAATCCAGCAGATCGCCCCGCCGCGCACCCTCTATGAAGAGCCGAAGAACACCTTCGTCGCCAACTTCATCGGCGAGAACAACCGCCTCAACGGTCGCCTGCACAGCCACACCGGCGATCGCTGCGTGGTCGAGCTGGGGCGCGGGGAAAAGGTCGAGGCGCTGGCGGTGAATGTCGGCAAGGCCGGCGAGCCGGTCACCCTGTCGATCAGGCCGGAGCGCATCAGCCTCAACGGCTCCAGCGAATCCTGCGTCAACCGCTTCTCGGGCCGCGTGGCCGAATTCATCTACCTGGGCGACCACGTTCGTGTGCGCCTGGAAGTCTGCGGCAAGACCGACTTCTTCGTGAAACAACCCATTGCCGAGCTGGATCCGGCACTGGCGGTCGGCGATGTCGTACCCATTGGCTGGCAGGTCGAGCACGTTCGCGCGCTGGACCCGTTGCTCGACGCTGGCTGAGCGCTGTAACCCAAGAGGCGAATCAATCGCCCCGTGCTTCACCAACCTGCACTCGTGGAGAGAAGAATAAATGCTCAAATCCCTGAAATTCAGTGCCCTCGCGTTAGGGCTGATGTGCGCGGCAAATGCCATGGCGGCGACCGACCTGACCGTGGTGTCCTTTGGTGGCGCGAACAAGGCGGCCCAGGTCAAGGCCTTCTACACCCCTTGGGAAGCCCAGGCGGGCAACGGCAAGATCGTTGCCGGCGAATACAACGGCGAGATGGCCAAGGTGAAGGCCATGGTCGACACCAAGAGCGTGTCCTGGGACCTGGTGGAAGTTGAATCGCCGGAACTGTCCCGTGGTTGCGATGAAGACATGTTCGAGCAACTGGATCCGGCCCTGTTCGGCAAGTCCGAAGACTACGTCAAGGGCGCCATCCAGCCTTGCGGCGTCGGCTTCTTCGTCTGGTCGACCGTGCTCGCCTACAACGCCGACAAGCTGTCTTCGGCACCCGCCAGCTGGGCCGATTTCTGGGATACCAAGAAATTCCCGGGCAAGCGCGGCCTGCGCAAAGGCGCCAAGTACACCCTGGAATTCGCCTTGATGGCCGACGGTGTCGCACCGAAGGACGTCTACAAGGAACTGGCCGGCAAGGATGGCCAGGACCGCGCATTCAAGAAGCTCGATGAGCTCAAGCCCTACATCCAGTGGTGGGAAGCCGGTGCCCAGCCGCCGCAGTACCTCGCTTCCGGCGACGTGGTCATGAGCTCGGCCTACAACGGCCGGATTGCTGCCGTGCAGAAGGAAAGCAACCTGAAAGTGGTGTGGAACGGCGGGATCTACGATTTTGACGCCTGGGCCATTCCAAAGGGGTTGGACAAGGCGCGTGCCGATGCGGCGAAGAAGTTCATCGCTTTCTCGGTCATGCCGCAGCAGCAGAAGACCTACTCGGAAAACATCGCCTACGGCCCGGCCAATACCCAGGCAGTACCGCTGCTGGCCAAGGACATCCTGAAGGATATGCCGACCACTCCGGAAAACATCGCCAACCAAGTGCAGATCGACGTCAGTTTCTGGGCTGACAACGGCGAGCAACTGGAGCAGCGCTTCAACGCCTGGGCCGCGAAGTAACGGAACACGGTCTCGCAGACGCTGCATAACCCTGTAGGAGCCGGCTTGCCGGCGATGACGACCGATCAGGCGATGCAAGCCTTACGGGCCTCATCGCCAGCAAGCCGGCTCCCACAGGGACTCTGTTCAACCCGTTGGGTTTGTGTGTTTCAGAAGAACAGCAGGCGGTGTCCCGTAACGGGATACCGGCCGTTGTCACAATAAAGTATTCCGGAGTTCGCCATGGCCATCACCGTTCCTCTGAACGAGGGGACCAGTCCCACCCTGAAGCAGCGCCTGGCGCGTGCCGAGCGGGTCAACCGCTGGAAGGCCCAGGCCTTGATCGCGCCGCTGGTGCTGTTTCTGTTGCTGGTGTTCCTGGTCCCCATCGTGGCGCTGCTCTATAAAAGCGTCGGCAACCCGGAGGTGGTCGGTGCCATGCCACGGACCGTGGCTGCCGTCGCTGCCTGGGACGGCAAGAGCCTGCCCGGCGAGCCGGTGTACAAGGCCCTCAGCGAAGACCTGGGCGAAGCGCGCAAGAACCAGACCCTGGGCGATCTGTCCAAGCGCCTGAACATGGAACTGGCCGGCTACCGCAGCCTGCTGACCAAGACCGCCCGCGCCTTGCCGTTCAAGACCGAGCCGGCCTCTTATAAAGAAGCCCTGGAAGCCCTCGATGAGCGTTGGGGCGACCCGGCGTACTGGCAGGCGATCCGCCGCAACACCAGTAGCATGACCCCCTATTACCTGCTGGCGGCCGTCGATCATCGGATCGACGACCTCGGCGAACTGGCCCCGGCCACTCCGGACCAGGCGATTTACCTGGATATCTTTGCCCGCACGTTCTGGATGGGCCTGGTCATCACCGCGATCTGCCTGGTCCTGGCGTATCCGCTGGCCTACCTGCTGGCGAACCTGCCGGCGCGCAAGAGCAACCTGCTGATGATCCTGGTGCTGCTGCCGTTCTGGACATCGATCCTGGTTCGGGTCGCGGCCTGGATCGTGCTGCTGCAGTCGGGCGGCCTGATCAACAGCGCCCTGCTGGCCATGGGCGTGATCGACAAGCCGCTGGAACTGGTCTTCAACCGCACCGGGGTCTACATCTCCATGGTGCACATCCTGCTGCCGTTCATGATCCTGCCGATCTACAGCGTGATGAAGGGTATCTCGCCGACCTATATGCGGGCGGCGATTTCCCTGGGCTGCCATCCGTTCGCCAGTTTCTGGCGGGTGTACTTCCCGCAGACCTATGCCGGGGTTGGCGCGGGCTGTCTCTTGGTGTTCATCCTGGCGATTGGTTACTACATCACCCCGGCACTGCTGGGCAGCCCGAACGACCAGATGGTCAGCTATTTCGTCGCCTTCTACACCAACACCAGCATCAACTGGGGCATGGCGACGGCACTGGGTGGCTTGCTGCTGCTGGCCACCGTGCTGCTGTACCTGATCTACAGCCGGCTGGTCGGTGCAAGCCGCCTGCGCCTGAGCTAAGGAGAGAATCGAAATGCTGAGTCCGTACATGTCGCCCGTCGAGCGGGTCTGGTTCTACAGCTTGCGCATTCTGTGCGGGCTGATCCTGCTGTTCCTGATCCTGCCGGTGCTGGTGATCATTCCCCTGTCGTTCAACTCTGGCAGCTTCCTGGTCTATCCGCTGCAAGGCTTTTCCCTGCACTGGTACCAGGACTTCTTCGGCTCGGCCGAGTGGATGCGTGCCTTGAAGAACAGCATCATCGTGGCGCCGGCGGCGACCGTGCTGGCGATGGTCTTCGGCACGCTGGCGGCGATCGGCCTGACCCGCGGCGACTTCCCGGGCAAGTCGCTGGTCATGGCCCTGGTGATTTCACCGATGGTGGTGCCGGTGGTGATCATCGGCGTGGCGAGCTACCTGTTCTTCGCCCCGCTGGGATTGGGCAACAGCTTCTTTTCCCTGATCGTGGTGCATGCGGTGCTGGGCGTGCCCTTTGTGATCATTACCGTCTCGGCGACGTTGCAGGGCTTCAACCACAATCTGGTGCGGGCCGCGGCCAGCCTCGGCGCTTCGCCGCTGACAACGTTCCGCCGGGTGACCTTGCCACTGATCGCGCCGGGGGTGATTTCCGGGGCGCTGTTCGCCTTTGCCACCTCGTTCGATGAAGTGGTGGTGACGCTGTTCCTGGCAGGTCCCGAGCAGGCGACGCTGCCGCGGCAGATGTTCAGCGGCATCCGCGAGAACCTCAGCCCGACCATTGCCGCCGCCGCCACGCTGCTGATCGTCTTCTCGGTGATCCTGTTGCTGACCCTGGAGTGGTTGCGCGGACGCAGCGAGAAACTACGTACCACCCAGGTATGAACAAGCTGTCCGATTGTTCCCTCGCGTCTGCGGGGGAACGATCGGCTTGCCATTCATCGTTTGAATAGGCTGAAAAAGGCCAATCCCCGGCTATTCTTGCTCGTGCCCTGATCATCACGACAAGAAGGCTGCGACCATGAGCATTTCCGCATTCAAGATCGCCCATAAACTGATCACCGGCTCCGGCGCCATCGAGCAACTGGCCGATGAACTGACCCGGCTGGATGTCGACAACCCGTTGATCGTGACCGATGCCGCGCTGGTCACCTCCGGTACTGTCGAACTGGCCCTTGCCCATCTGGGCGGACGCAGCTACGAGATCTACGATCGGGTAATGCCCGACCCGGAAATCGCCATTGTCGAAGACTGCATGCAGGTCTACCGCGAAGGTGGGCACGACGGCCTGATCGGCCTGGGTGGCGGCAGCGCTATCGATATCGCCAAGAGTGTCGCCGCCTACGCCGGTTATCACGGCGCCCTCGAGGACCTGTTCGGCGTCGATCAGGTACCGCGCAAAGGCCCGCCGCTGATTGCCATCCCGACCACCGCCGGCACTGGTTCCGAAGTGACCAATGTGGCGATCCTTTCCGACAAGCAGGCGCAACTGAAGAAAGGCATTGTCAGTGACTACCTGCTGCCGGACGTGGCCCTGGTCAGCCCGCAGATGACCCTGACCTGCCCCCGTGGCGTGACCGCCGCCAGCGGTGTCGATGCGCTGGTGCACGCGGTCGAGGCCTACCTGTCGCTCAACGCCTCGCCGATCACCGACGCCCTGGCCATTGGCGCCATCAAGCTGATTGCCAGGGCCTTGCCCAAGGCATATGCCAACCCGGCCAACCTGCCGGCCCGCGAAGACATGGCCACGGCCAGCCTGATGGCCGGCATGGCCTTCGGCAATGCCGGCGTCGGCGCGGTGCATGCCCTGGCCTATCCTCTCGGCGGGCGCTTCAATATCGCCCACGGGGTGAGCAATGCACTGTTGCTGCCGTATGTCATGCAGTGGAACAAGCTGGCCTGTGTCGAGCGCATGCAGGACATCGCCATTGCCATGGGCGTGAATATTGCCGGCCTGAGTACCATCGAGGCGGCGGACAAGGCGGTCGCCGCGATGAGTGAACTGTGTCGCGCGGTGGAGATTCCGGTCGGCCTGAACAGCTTCGGCGTACCCATGGACGCGATCCCGGCCATGGCCGTGGAGGCGGCGGGCATCGAGCGGCTGATGCGCAACAACCCGCGGCGGTTGAGTGCGATGGATATCGAGAAGATCTACCGCGCCGCCTACTGAAGTCGCAGCAAGGCTGCCTGGCGACGGTGCGGCCAATCATCGCGGTCACGGTGCGCGTGGCGAAGCAGGAGGTATACAATGCGCGCCACCGTGATTCTGCTCAAAAAAGGTGCGTCATGCAGCCCTTCGCAATTGCTCCGTCGATTCTCTCCGCCGACTTCGCCCGCCTGGGCCAGGAAGTGGACAATGTTCTCGCCGCCGGCGCCGACATCGTTCACTTCGATGTCATGGACAACCATTACGTCCCCAACCTGACCATCGGCCCGATGGTCTGTGCGGCGTTGCGCAAATACGGCATTACCGCGCCGATCGACGCGCACCTGATGGTCAGCCCGGTAGACCGCATCATCGGCGACTTCATCGAAGCCGGCGCGACCTACATCACCTTCCACCCGGAAGCCACGCTGCACGTCGACCGCTCCCTGCAGATGATCCGCGAAGGCGGTTGCAAGGCCGGCCTGGTGTTCAACCCGGCGACGCCGCTCGACGTGCTCAAGTACGTGATGGACAAGGTCGACATGGTCCTGCTGATGAGCGTCAACCCGGGCTTCGGCGGACAGAAGTTCATTCCCGGCACCCTCGACAAGCTGCGTGAAGCGCGGGCGCTGATCGACGCCTCGGGCCGGGATATCCGCCTGGAAATCGACGGTGGCGTGAATGTGAACAACATCCGCGAAATCGCCGCCGCCGGAGCCGATACCTTTGTCGCCGGTTCGGCGATCTTCAACGCCCCGGACTACCGGGAAGTGATCGAGAAGATGCGCGCCGAACTGGCGCTGGCTCGTCCATGAGCGGCTTCGAGCAGCTCTTTCCGGGCCGTCTGCCCAAACTGGTGATGTTCGATCTGGATGGCACGTTGATCGATTCGGTGCCGGACCTGGCGACGGCGGTGGACAAGATGCTGCTCACCCTGGGACGTCCCGCCGCCGGCCTCGAGGCCGTGCGCGAATGGGTCGGCAACGGTGCCCTGGTGCTGGTGCGCCGGGCACTGGCCGGCGGTCTCGATCATGCGGCGGTGGCCGACAGCGAAGCCGAGCATGCGCTGGAAATCTTCATGGACGCCTATGACGGCGGCCATGACCTGACCACGGTCTACCCCGGCGTGCGCGAAACCCTGAAGTGGATGCAGAAGCAGGGCGTGGAAATGGCCCTGATCACCAACAAGCCCGAACGCTTTGTCGCGCCGCTGCTCGATGAAATGAAGCTGGGGCGGTTTTTCCGCTGGATCATCGGCGGCGATACCCTGCCGCAGCGCAAGCCCGACCCCGCGGCGCTGTTCCATGTGATGAAAATGGCCGGGATTCCGGCATCGCAGTGCCTGTTCGTCGGCGATTCACGCAACGATGTGCAGGCCGCCAAGGCGGCGGGTGTCATCTGCGTGGCCCTCAGCTATGGCTACAACCATGGCCGGCCGATCGCCGAAGAACAGCCGGCGCTGGTCATCGACGACCTGCGGGCACTGATTCCCGGTTGCCTGGAAGCTGGCGCTGAGCTAATGTCGGCGGACTGTCTTCAATCCCCTCCTGGAAACGCCATCGTGGTGGTCACTCGCAAACTCTGGATGAAAGTCATCAAGGCCCTGGCCCGTTGGCGTTGGCGCGCCTGACATGATCCTGGCCGCCTGTGCGGCGCGTTTGCATACCTGACTGTTTGAACCTCAAGCCACGAGGCATATCATGACCCGCGAAGAATTCCTGCGTTTGGCCGCTGCCGGCTATAACCGCATCCCGCTTGCCTGCGAAACCCTGGCCGACTTCGATACGCCGTTGTCGATCTACCTGAAACTGGCCGACCAGCCCAATTCCTATCTGCTGGAGTCGGTGCAGGGCGGTGAGAAATGGGGCCGCTACTCGATCATCGGCCTGCCGTGCCGCACCGTGCTGCGGGTGCATGACCACCGCATCAGCGTGACCCATGACGGCGTCGAGATCGAAAGCTGCGAAGCCGAGGATCCCCTGGCCTTCGTCGAGGAATTCAAAGCCCGCTACAACGTACCGACCATCGCCGGCCTGCCGCGTTTCAACGGCGGCCTGGTGGGCTACTTCGGTTATGACTGCGTGCGCTACGTCGAGAAGCGCCTGGGCAAATGCCCGAATCCGGATCCGCTGGGCGTGCCGGATATCCTGTTGATGGTCTCCGACGCCGTGGTGGTCTTCGACAACCTGGCCGGCAAGATGCACGCCATCGTCCTGGCCGACCCTTCCCAGGACAATGCCTACGAACAGGGCCAGGCTCGCCTGCAGGAGTTGCTGGGGCAATTGCGCCAGCCGATCACGCCACGCCGCGGGCTGGAACTCGACCGGCCGCCGGCCGCCGACCCGGTATTCCGCTCGAGCTTTACCCAGGGCGACTACGAGCGTGCGGTCGATACCATCAAGGAATATATCCTGGCCGGCGACTGCATGCAGGTGGTGCCGTCCCAGCGCATGTCCATCGACTTCAAGGCCGCGCCCATCGACCTGTACCGGGCGCTGCGCTGCTTCAACCCGACGCCGTACATGTACTTCTTCAACTTCGGCGATTTCCATGTCGTCGGCAGTTCGCCGGAAGTGCTGGTGCGGGTCGAGGACAACCTGATCACCGTGCGGCCGATCGCCGGTACCCGCCCGCGGGGCGCCACCGAAGAAGCCGACCGGGCGCTGGAAGAGGACCTGCTGTCGGATGACAAGGAAATCGCCGAGCACCTGATGCTGATCGACCTGGGCCGCAACGATACCGGGCGGGTGTCCGAGATCGGCTCGGTGAAACTCACCGAGAAGATGGTGATCGAGCGCTATTCCAACGTCATGCACATCGTGTCCAACGTCACCGGCCAGCTGAAAAGCGGCCTGACGTCCATGGATGCATTGCGGGCGATCCTGCCGGCGGGCACCTTGTCCGGTGCGCCGAAGATCCGCGCCATGGAAATCATCGACGAACTCGAACCGGTCAAGCGCGGCGTATACGGCGGCGCGGTCGGTTACTACGCCTGGAACGGCAACATGGACACCGCTATTGCCATTCGTACCGCGGTGATCAAGGACGGCGAGCTGCATGTGCAGGCCGGTGGCGGTATCGTCGCCGACTCGGTGCCGGCGCTGGAGTGGGAAGAAACGCTGAACAAGCGTCGCGCGATGTTCCGTGCGGTCGCCCTCGCTGAACAAACCCCCGCGTCCGACGCCTGAGGAGCTTTTTGTCATGTTGCTGATGATCGATAACTACGACTCGTTTACCTACAACGTCGTGCAATACCTCGGCGAGCTGGGCGCGGACGTCAAGGTCGTGCGTAACGACGAACTGACCGTGGCCGAAATCGAAGCCCTCAAGCCTGAGCGCATCGTGGTCTCGCCGGGGCCCTGCACGCCGACCGAAGCCGGTATTTCCCTGGAGGCGATCAGGCATTTCGCCGGCAAGCTGCCGATTCTCGGCGTCTGCCTGGGGCACCAATCCATCGGCCAGGCCTTTGGCGGCGATGTGGTGCGTGCCCGCCAGGTCATGCACGGCAAGACCAGCCCGTTGTTCCACGAAGGCAAGGGTGTGTTCGAAGGTCTCAACCTGCCGTTGACCGTCACCCGCTATCATTCCCTGATCGTCAAGCGCGAAACCCTGCCCGAGTGCCTGGAGCTGACCGCCTGGACGCAACTGGAAGACGGCTCGGTCGACGAGATCATGGGCTTGCGCCACAAGACACTGAACATCGAAGGGGTGCAATTCCACCCCGAGTCGATTCTTTCCGAGCAGGGCCACCAGCTGTTCGCCAACTTTCTCAAGCAGACCGGCGGCACGCGCTAAGGACTTTTCATGGATATCAAGACTGCCCTGAGCCGTATCGTCGGCCATCTGGACCTGAGTACCGAAGAAATGCGCGATGTCATGCGTGAAATCATGACCGGGCAATGCACCGAGGCGCAGATCGGCGCCTTCATGATGGCCATGCGCATGAAGAGCGAAAGCATCGACGAGATCGTCGGCGCGGTATCGGTCATGCGCGAACTGGCGGACAAGGTCGAGCTCAAGAGCCTCGACGGCGTGGTCGACGTGGTCGGCACCGGCGGCGATGGCGCGAATATCTTCAACGTGTCCACCGCCTCGGCCTTCGTGGTCTCGGCGGCCGGCTGTACCGTCGCCAAGCACGGCAACCGCGCGGTTTCAGGCAAGAGCGGCAGCGCCGACCTGCTCGAGGCGGCCGGCATCTACCTGAACCTGACACCGGTCCAGGTGGCACGCTGCATCGACAATGTCGGCATCGGCTTCATGTTTGCCCAGACCCATCACCGTGCGATGAAGCACGCGGCCGGTCCGCGCCGTGATCTCGGCCTGCGCACCTTGTTCAACATGCTCGGCCCGCTTACGAATCCGGCCGGCGTGAAGCATCAGGTGGTGGGCGTTTTCACCCAGGCGCTCTGCCGTCCATTGGCTGAAGTCCTGCAACGCCTGGGCAGCAAGCATGTGCTGGTGGTGCACTCCCAGGACGGCCTGGACGAATTCAGCCTGGCGGCGCCGACCTATGTGGCCGAGCTGAAAAACGATGCAATAACAGAATATTGGGTTCAGCCCGAAGACTTGGGTATAAAAAGCCAGAGTCTGTTCGGCCTGGTGGTGGATAGTCCGGCGGCGTCCCTGGAGTTGATCCGCGATGCGCTGGGTCGCCGCAAAACCGAGAATGGCCAGAAAGCTGCGGAAATGATCGTGCTCAATGCCGGTGCCGCGCTGTATGCCGCCGATCATGCCAGCAGCCTGAAAGAGGGCGTTGCCCTGGCTCACGACGCACTTCACACCGGCCTGGCCCGTGAGAAGCTCGAAGAGCTGGGCGCGTTCACCGCCGTGTTCAAGCAGGAGAATGAAGCATGAGTGTGCCGACCGTTCTGGAGAAGATCCTCGCCCGCAAGGCCGAGGAAGTGGCTGAGCGTCGCGCTCGCGTGAGCCTGGCCGAGCTGGAGAACCTGGCCCGGGCCGCTGACGCACCGCGTGGCTTCGCCAAGGCGCTGATCGAGCAGGCTCGGCTGAAGCAGCCGGCGGTGATTGCCGAAATCAAGAAGGCCTCGCCGAGCAAGGGCGTCATTCGCGAGAACTTCATCCCTGCCGATATCGCCAGGAGCTACGAGAAGGGTGGGGCGACCTGTCTTTCGGTACTCACCGACGTCGATTACTTCCAGGGTTCGGACCTGTACCTGCAACAGGCCCGCGGGGCCTGCAAGTTGCCGGTGATCCGCAAGGACTTCATGGTCGATCCGTACCAGATCGTCGAGGCCCGGGCGATGGGCGCCGACTGTATTCTGCTGATCGTCGCGGCACTGGACGACGGGTTGATGGCCGAGTTGGCCGCGGTCGCCAAGGGCGTCGGCCTCGATGTGCTGGTGGAGTCCCATGACGCCGCCGAACTGGAACGGGCGCTGAAGCACCTCGATACGCCGCTGATCGGTATCAACAACCGTAACCTGCATACCTTCGAAGTCAGCCTCGAAACTACCCTCGACCTGCTGCCGATCGTGCCGCGCGACCGCCTGGTGATTACCGAGAGCGGTATCCTCAATCGTGCCGACGTCGAGCTGATGGAAATCAGCGAGGTGTACTCGTTCCTGGTTGGCGAAGCGTTCATGCGCGCGGAAAGCCCGGGCGACGAGCTGCAGCGACTGTTCTTCCCGGAGCGCGGATCGCCCGTGGTCAGCGGTTCCACCCTCGATTGAATTGAGCTGTTCGTATGTAGGAATGGGCTTGTTTGCTATGTAAGCCTTTATGAGGCGCTTTTGTGGGAGCGGGGGGGGGGGATGGAAACGCGGGAGGGTGGTGGGGCCGATCGTGGGGAAAACACACCGTAAACAAACCAGCACCACACCAAACACTAC
>NZ_JBMOUG010000019.1:0-131166 GCF_049319725.1 Pseudomonas sp. Mn2068
GAACTCAGCAGTGAAACGATGCATCGCCGATGGTAGTGTGGGGTTTCCCCATGTGAGAGTAGGTCATCGTCAAGATTGAATTCCGAAACCCCCGTCTGCTAACGCAGACGGGGGTTTTTGTTTGGGGCGAGCAAAAAGCCATCATCCGCTTGCCGAAATGAGTTAAGTTTTCGCTCCATGGTGCCGACAGCATGGTGAGCAATGCGTGCACCAAAGTGGAGCAGTCATAGAACGCTGCCTACGCCGTACAAGGAATGTCCCTTTTGCACGCATCCCCACCTTCGGCATAAGAAGTCTATGAAATGAACCTTAAATTCAGCCATAAAATCCTTTTGGCCGCTTCCGGTGTCGTGGTTCTCGCCTTCGCGCTGTTCACGCTGTACAACGATTACCTACAGCGCAGCACTATCCGGCAGAACCTCGAATCGTCGGTCCAGCAGGCCGGTGAGCTGACCGCCAGCAGTGTGCAGAACTGGCTGAGCGGGCGGATCCTGGTCCTGGAAAACCTCGCGCAGGACGTCGCGCACCAAGGCAGCAAAGCGGACTATCCCGGCCTGGTCGACCAGCCGGCATTCACCTCCAACTTCCAGTTCACCTATGTCGGCCAGACGGACGGCACCTTCACCCAGCGCCCCGACGCGAAGATGCCGGACGGCTATGACCCGCGTCAGCGCCCCTGGTACAAATCCGCCGTGGCAGCCGACAAGACCATGCTCACCCCGCCGTACATGGCCTCGGTCGGTGGACTGGTGGTGACCATCGCCATGCCGGTGAAAAGCGGCGGGCAACTGCTCGGCGTGGTCGGTGGCGACCTGAGCCTGGAAACCCTGGTGAGGATCATCAACTCGGTGGACTTCGGTGGCATCGGCCAGGCGTTCCTCGTCAGCGGTGACGGCCAGGTGATCGTCAGCCCGGACAAGGACCAGGTGATGAGAAACCTCAAGGACATCTACCCGGGCTCGGCGGTACGCATCACCAAGGGTATCCAGGAAGTCACCCTGAACAACCAGCAGCGAATCCTGTCCTTCACGCCGGTGGTGGGCTTGCCCTCGGCGGACTGGTACATCGGCCTGTCCATCGACAAGAACAAGGCCTATGCCCCCCTGAGCAAATTCCGCACTTCGGCGCTGATCGCGATGTTTATCGCGGTGGCCGCCATCGCGGTGCTGCTGACCCTGTTGATCCAGGTACTGATGCGTCCCCTGACCACCATGGGCCGCGCCATGCAGGACATCGCCCAGGGCGAGGGCGACCTGACCCGGCGCCTGACCATCGAGAACAAGGACGAGTTCGGTGAACTGGCCAGCTCCTTCAACCAGTTCGTCGAGCGGATTCATGCGTCGATCTCCGAGGTGTCCTCGGCCACCCGCCAGGTGCACGACCTCTCCCAGCGGGTGATGAGTTCTTCCAACGCCTCGATCATCGGTTCCGATGAGCAAAGCGCGCGGACCAACAGCGTCGCGGCGGCGATCAACCAGTTGGGCGCGGCCACCCAGGAAATCGCCCGCAATGCCGCCGATGCCTCGCAACACGCCAGTGGCGCCAGCGAGCAGGCCGATGACGGTCGCCAGGTGGTGGAACGAACCATCCTGGCGATGACCGAGCTGTCGCAGAAGATCAGCCTGTCCTGCACCCAGATCGAGACCCTGAACGCCAGCACCGACAACATCGGGCACATTCTCGATGTGATCAAGGGCATCTCCCAGCAGACCAACCTCCTGGCGCTCAACGCTGCCATCGAGGCGGCGCGGGCAGGCGAAGCGGGCCGCGGTTTTGCCGTGGTGGCGGACGAGGTACGCAATCTGGCCCACCGTACCCAGGAGTCGGCGGAAGAGATCCACAAGATGATCACCTCGCTGCAGGTCGGTTCCCGTGAAGCGGTGACGACCATGAATGCCAGCCAGGTTTCCAGCGAAGAGAGCGTCGAAGTCGCCAACCAGGCCGGTGCCCGACTGATCAGCGTGACCCAGCGGATCGGCGAGATCGACGGCATGAACCAGTCGGTGGCGGCGGCGACCGAAGAGCAGACGGCGGTGGTGGAAACCCTCAATGTCGACATCAATCAGATCAACCTGCTGAACCAGCAGGGCGTCGCCAACCTCAACGAAACGTTGAAGGATTGCGATGCCCTGTCACAGCAGGCCAGCCGTTTGAAGCAACTGGTGGACAGCTTCAGGATCTGATGTCACTGCAAGGCGCTGCCTGGGACCTGCCTGGTCTCGGCAGCGCCTGTGCCTGCGAAGCTTGTGATAACCCTGAATTCAATCGGAATGTCTCAGGCCAACAGGCTGCGCACATTCCCCATCGCCTCATCGGCGAACGCCTGGATGAAATGACGAAAGCCCGGCAGGTCCTCGGGATCGTCACCCAGCGGTTCGGCGATGATGGTCCAGGTCGCGCGACAGCGGTCCGCCGCCAGAGCCTCGACCCGCATCGCCGCCCAGAGCTGGTCGACACCGAGGGTGTTGTAGAGCGTGGTCCAGGTCATGCACATCGCCGTCGGGTCGTGGCTGTTGAGTTGTTCGACCACCACGTGGCCGTCCTTGAACAGCTTCTTGCGCAGCGCGCCGGTGCCCTCGCCGATCATCTCGATATGCGCGAGCGCCGGAACGAAGGCCGCAAAGCCGGCAAAATCGCCGACCACGGTCCAGGCGCTGGCGGCGTCGCGGGGAATCTCGACCGAGGACACCACGGGCTGGCCTTGCGGGTTGCGGATCAGGGTATCGGGTTGCAGGGTATTCATGGAGTGCTCCAGGTGGTTGTGGGGAATCAGATGAACCGGATCTGCCGGAGGTAGTCGCAGCCCTTGCGCAGCAACGCCGGGGACTTGCACGGATAGGCTTCGCCCATGCGCCGGATGCCGGCTGCGGCATGGTCATGCTCGATGGCCGAGATATCGCCGATGTCCTCTTCGAAACCGTTGAGATAGAAACCCAGCACCTCGAACAACGCGTTATGACGGTCGACCCGTTGCAACTGGCGCTGCCAGTCGGCGACGCTGACCAACTGGAAGGCATGGCCGGCTTCGCGAAACGCCGCGACGTAGTCGTTCCAGCTCAGCGGCTGCGGGTTATGCAGGTTGAATACGCCAGGATTGTCGGGCACGCGCCGGCTTTGCGAGGCGATGAAGCGGGCGAGGAAGTCCACCGGCATCAGGTCGAAATTCAGCGCCAGGGCGGGCACCTGACCCAGTTGCAGCGAACCCTTGAGCATCAGCAGCAGGCGGTTGCGGTGTGGCTGGCAGACGCCGTTGCGGCTGTTGAAGGCGATGTTCCCGGGGCGGTAGAGATTGACCCAGACGCCCTGTTCGCGCGCCCGTTGCAGAATCCGTTCGCCGACCCACTTGGACAGGTTGTAGCCGTTGCGGATGTAGATCGGCGGCGTGTCTGCCGGCGGCTGCTCCAGCACCCGCCCGTCCTCGGCGATACGGCTGCAGGCCGACAGGCTGGAGATGAAATTGAAGACCTTCTTGCTGCGGCCCTCGCACAGCCGCAGGCACTCGAACAGCGGATCGACGTTGTCGGCGGCCAGGGCTTCGTAGTCGAGCACATGATTGACGTGGGCGGCGTTGTGGATCAGCACGCCGAACTCGCGGTCGATCCGCTCATGCACCTGCTCTGTCAGCCCCAGGCGGGGAAGGCGGATATCAGCCGGATAGACCCGCACGCGACTCAGGTCCAGATGCTCCAGGCGGTTGTCGCGCAACGCCTGGGCGAAACGCTCGGCCGCCGGGGCCGCCGTGCTGTCGCGCACCAGGCAGGCGATCTCGCTCACGCCGTCGGCCAGCAGGGCTTCGACGATATGCACGCCGACAAAGCTGTTGGCGCCAGTCAGCACCACCTTGCCAGGGTCGCCCGCGTGTACCGCCGCAAGCGCCTGGAAATCCGGTTCGCGCACGGCGTCGATGAATACCCGCGGGCTCACCGCCTCCCGGGTCGACTCGCCCCTGACCAGTATCGCCAGCCGACACAGTGTCGGCTCCTCGATAAAGCGGTTGATGGAGATGCCATGTCCGTAGTGTTCGCGAATTCCCAGCAGCAGCTTCGACAGCAGGATCGAATGACCGCCCAGGTTGAAAAAGCTCTCGTCGGTGGAAATCTCGTCGACCGGCAGTTCCAGCAACTGCGCCCAGAGTCCGCGCAACCAGGCTTCATCGGCATTGTCGGGCAAGCGCAGGTGAGGCGCGCCGGGCAGGTGCACGGGCAGCTCCAGCAGCGCCCGGCGGTCGACCTTGCCGTTGCCGGCGGACGGCAGCCCGGCCAGCTCGACATAGACGGCCGGGTGCATGTAGTCCGGCAGGCAGTGCTCGACGTGTTGCCGCAAGGCCTCGCGGCCGCGGCCGGGCGTGACCGGCTGTGCCAGGTACGCCAGTATCCGGCGGCGGCTGTCGATGACCACGGCCACCTGGCGATACAACCGGCTGTTGCGCAGGCAATGCTCGATTTCCTCGGGCTCGACGCGGAAGCCGCGAATCTTCACCTGATGGTCGCGACGGCCGCAGAGCGTTATGCCCTCGTCGGTCCACTTCGCCAGATCACCGGTGCGATAGACCCGTCGTATCGAGCCGCCGCCTATATCCAGGGATACATAACATTCGGCGCTCTTCCCCGGATTGTTCAGGTAGCCCAGGGTCACCCCCGGCCCGGCGATATAGAGCTCGCCGACCGTCTGTTCGACTACCGGCCGCCCGTGCTCGTCGAGAATGAACACCCGGCTGTTGGCGATCGGCCGTCCCAGGTTGCGATTGCCGGTTCCCGCGTGGAACTGCCGAGCGGTGACCAGCACCGTCGCCTCGGTAGGTCCGTAGAGGTTGTAGAAACGGGTCTGGCGCGTGAGCTGTTCGATGACCCAGGGTTCGCAGACATCGCCGCCGGTCGTCACATGGCTCAGCCCCAGCGGCGGATCGAGGGGCAGGATGCCGAGCAGCATGGGCGGCAGGAAGGCATGGCTGATGCGCTGTCGGCGGATCAGCGCGGCCAGTTGCAAGGGATCACGTCGCTGGTCGTCGCTGGCGACCACCAGTTCGGCGCCCTGGACCAGGCTGGGGAAGATATCGATCAGCGAGGCGTCGAAGCTCAGGGCCGAGAACTGCAGGACCCGGCTGTGTTCGCTGAGCTGCACCTGCTCGGCGTACCAGGCGGTGAAATGTGCCAGATTGGCCTGGCTGAGCAGCACCCCCTTGGGCTGGCCGCTGGTGCCCGAGGTGTAGAGCGCGATGCAGGGCGCGTCAGGGGTCGATGCCTGGCGCAACAGGGATGAGCCGTCCGGGGCCGCGTGGTCGATCTGCACCGCGCTGATATCCAGGGAGGGCAGGTGATCGTCGAGGGGATGGCGCCCCGCGTGCAGCAGCAGGACCGCCCCGGCGTCCTCCAGGATGGATTGCTGGCGCTGGACTGGATGAGCCGGGTCCAGCGGCAGATAGATCGCACCGCAGCCGAGGATGGCCAGGAGCGCCGCGTACAGGGCTGCGGTCTTGTCCAGGCAGACACCGACCACCGGCGCCTCGTTGCGAGTATCCCGCCCGGCGAGCGCCGTCAGCAGGCACTCCTGGATGGCCAGGCCGTGGGCGTGCAACTGGCGATAATTTGCTGAGTCGCCATTGAAGGTCAGGGCCGGGCGCGCGGCGAACCGGCGCAGGCTGTCTTCGATACGGCGGAGCACCGGCACCGTCGCCAGGGCCAGCAGATCGGGGCGGGCGGTGTGGTTGAAGCGATGTTCGAAGGCCAGCGACTCCAACATCGACAGGGGATGTTGCGCGTCGCATGGCAAGGCCGCCACGGGCGGGATGTCGAGGAAGCAGTCGCTGTCGCGGGCAAAGCGGCTGACCAGCAGCGTGCACAACTCCAGCAAGGCCTCGCTCGCCGCCAGTCGCAGCGCCTGGCCGTTGCCGGAACCATCCTGGTCGACCGCTTGGCGCTCGATCAGGCGGCCGTCCTGCCAGCAGCGCAGGGCCAGTGCCGGCAGGCCGGCGCTGGTCAACGGGCCGTACTCCAGGCGCAAGCCCAGGCGGACGGCACCGTCGATATGGGCGGGCAGCGCCAGGCTGCCATCCTCGATCAGCAGGTCCGTTGCCGGCGGCAGGCCCGCGGCGACGGCCTGGGGGTTATCCAGACGCCGGACAGGATGACCCTGCTGCTCCAGCTCCTGCATCAGCTCATCGAGCACCTGGCTGCTTCCGACGAGCAGAATCTCGAGACGTCTCATGATGATCTCCTTGGCTAGAGCAGGTAGTCGCCCAGGGCGTCGCGGACGGCGGGCGAATCCAGCAGCGAGCTGTTGCGCAGGAACCGCACGATATTGAGGACCAGCGGATGGTGGCGGTTGATCGGATAGGCCAGGCCCAGGGCTTCGCGCCTGAGCGCCTGGCGGACCGGCTCGTCGACCGGCAGGTGCTCGATCACGGTGAAATCGAAGGTCTTCTGGAGGTCGTTGGTCAGGTAATGAACGATGAACACCGGCAGGATCCCGGCGATCAATTCGTGATCGGCCTCGCTTGCGTCCTGCCAGTAGAGCCGCACCAGGCGCGTCCAGAACACGGCGTGCCGGCCTTCGTCGAGCAGGTGGTCGGCCATCAGCCCCTTGACCGAGGCCTTGACCGTGTCGTCCTTGGCAAAGGCCGCGACATCGTTGGTCACGGTGTTTTCCGCGATCGCCACGCAGATCAGCTCGACAGCGCCCTGCAGGTGTTCCGGCGCCATGCCCAGGGCCGCCGGTATGGCGCGGCTCAACTCGATCTCGTCGGGCAGGGCAATCGGCTCGACGCCGGTCAGGGCGATGGTCTGCTGCAGGAAGTCCATGGCCGCCAGGGCGTGATAGTCCTCGTCCACCACCACGGTCATGGCGTCATAGCGACAGGCGAACGGAAAGCGGATCGCAAAGCGGTCCTTGGCGATGCGGCGGGCGGTGCGGTCGACGATCTCGGTCTCGAAAATCACCACATCGTTGATGAACTTGTACAGGCTCTGGATCAGTACGAAGTCGCGCTGCCCGGGGCACCCGGCAAGAAACGCCGCCGTGTTGACGAGCGGCTGGCGGCTGAGGGGATAGATCAGCCGATCATCGTTCTCCAGCAGGCGCCGCGGACGGGTACGGATGCTCGCGCGGCTTTCCCAGGCCTCGGCGCAGGAGCTGTAGTCGCCGGCGTTCATACGGCGACCCCGCGAGTTGCGGTGCGCAGTTTCTGTCGGACGTCGTCCCAGAGCGCGAGGCGGCTTTCCACGGCCAGCAGGGCGGCGGCACAGGCTTCGTGCTCGCGTTGCGGATCAGCATCCACCAGGCGCTCCAGCAGGCGCGCGGCAGCCGGGCCGTGGTCGCCGGCATCCACCTCGATATGCCGGTGCAGGTAGTAGTGCAGGGTCGGCACCTGGGTGCGGTCGATGCCCCACTGTTCGAGCAGCCGCTGGAACATCCCCGGGACCAGGCTTTCCCGGCCATGCAGGAAGACCGCGGCAACGCAATGCGGCGCCGCGTTCAAGGCGATATCGAGGGTCTGCCGGACAAAGCGGGCGGCGCCCGGGTCGACACCGGCCTGTTGCAGGGCATCGTCGACGGCGACACCCTCGCGCAGCCGCTGGATAAAACCTTCGATGACCCGCGTATCGGCACCGATCTCGCGCATGGCCTCCAGATACAGCTCGAAATGGCTGCAATGGCCTTCTCCGTGGCGCGTGTCCGACTCCTCGCCGAGCACGATCTCGTTGATCATTCGGGCTGCCCGTGGGTCCCTGGGGGGCAGCCAGGGCAGATCGACGCTGGTCAGTTCCTGTTGCAAGCGCTTGGTCAGCGACATGAAGTCCCATACCGCGAAGACATGCACTTCCATAAAGCGCCTGAGTAATGGCAGTGAATGTATTTCGCGGAAAACAGAATGTTCGCTCAGTTGGGTTTTTCGGTGTTCCAGATATTCTTTACAAGTATTCATTAGCCACCTTTTCGGTTGGTAAATGGAGTAACGGCAAACACCGCCTCGCGGTTGTTTGTCATGTTGTGTCGTGGCCGTCGATAAATGACGGACGAGCGAAGTCCTTGATCAGGAGTTCGCAAACTCAAGAGCTTGAACCAACGGCATGCCTGCCATTGTCATCGTGTCTGCTGGTTATGTCAGCGTGTTCTGTCTGGCTCTGCCGGGGCGGCGTCTCCACACTGTGGGCCATCGCCGGCGGGCGCATTCTCGCGGTTATTCAAAACTAGTACAGAAAACAAATGCCGATCAAGTTGTTTTTAAAATAATAAAAACTTCCTTTTTACCAGGGTTGAACAATGCCGATAAAACAATTTGAAGTTGTTTTATTTGGATGAGAGCGGCTCTTCCGCTCGATAATGAGCAGAATAAGGGTATTGAGTGAATGCCTCACTCGAGCACTCTTGAACGGGATGGCCGGTTGTTTGATAGACGAGGTCGAGGCACGGTTCTTCCGGCCCCAGGCCTGTGGCAAAGCTCTCCTTCAGATCTGTCTCTTGTCCGGGCCTCACGCGCGAGTTGCGCCGCGTTCCGCTCGTGCTGCCTGGATTGACCAGAGTGTGCCCAAATGCACGGCTCGACTATCGCCAGGGGATGTGAAGCGCGTCCGACGCTTCGAACAGGCTCGGTTATCCCGCCCTGAGCCAAGGCGGTACGGCTACGTTCAGCAGCGGGCTACGGGGGCGTTGTGCTCAAGACGCGGGCATGGCGTGTGTCGACGGGTTGTTCAAGACTTGCCCAGGTAGCGCTGGATGACCTCGATACCGCGTTGCAAGTGGTGGCGCAAGTGCTCCACGCACACATCGACCTGGCCGTCACGGGCGGCCTGGAGCAGCTCCCGGTGATCGTCCTGGGACAGTTTGCCCAGGCCCATGGCCGAGAGGTTGAAACGCAGGAAGCGTTCCTCCCCCACCAGGCCCTGGTCGATCAGGGCCAGCAGTTTGTGGTTGGGTGCCTTGCGGTAGAGGCTCATGTGGAACAGACGGTTGAGCCGGCCGACCTGGGTGTAGTCGGTCTCCGTTTCCAGCTGGTCGATATAGGCAGCGCTTTCGGCGAAGTCGTCCTCGGTGAGCAGGGGCACCGACAGGCGCAGGGCTTCCGATTCCAGCAGGATGCGCAGGTTGTAGTTTTCGGTCGAGGTATCGTCGATCAGCGGCGCGACCACGGCGCCCTTGTGCTGGACGACGTGCAGCAGCCCCTGCGACTCGAGTTGACGCAAGGCCTCGCGGACCGGCATGCGACTGACGCCGAACAGCGTTGCCAACTCCTGTTGGCGCACCGCCATGCCGCAAGGCAGTCGCCCATCCAGAATGGCGCCACGCAAGGATTCCTCGATTACCGCCCGCGCGAGGTGGGCGGGAATCGGACCGTTGACGAGGATGCTGCTCAAAGGGTTCGGTTTTTCTGCCACGCTGAAACTACCTGCTGCTCGAGAACAGAATTCAAATTGGATCCAATGGCACGCTAGGAGCTGCCCGGGTGCTTGTCAAACCGGCCCGTGCTCATGATCGAGATCGAGCCTGCTCAACTGCGGTGATCGCAAGGTGCCATTTTCTTCCAGGGCCCCCCGCTTAACCATCAATCGTTTCCTAAATGAACGTAGGGGGCGGTCATTTTTGTGAGTACGTATTACTTGTCATCGATGGGGTGGTTTTGCACACGGATCTGAAACGGCGGGGGCCGGTGATGCCGTTGTCCTCTTGTCCGTCCTATACATATTCCGAAATAGTATTTAAATTATTTTTCTTATGACTATATGGTCGTCCTCCTGCGTACCCACCGACCAATCGGTGCGCCGCACGAACTGAACGAACACGGGACCACCGTGAGTTTCTGATCGAGGCGCGCACTGAAAGCGTGCTCTGCGTGGGAGTGAATGTATGTCTTCGGCTTCAGCGGTTTCCCCGGCGTCCGTGGTGGCGTCCCAATCCTTCGAGATTCGTCCCTTCGTCGGCGCGGTCGGTGCCGAAATCGTCGGCCTGGACTTGCGCCAGCCGGTCAATGAAGAGGATTTCGCCCGCATCCATCGCGCGCACCTGGACTATCACGTGGTGGTCTTTCGCGACCAGCGCATCAGTCCCGAGCAACAGATCGCCTTCAGTCGTCGTTTCGGCGTGTTGCAGATTCACGTTCTTAAACAATTTCTCCTGGCCGGCCACCCGGAAATCCTGATCGTCTCCAACATCATCGAGAACGGTCAGAATATCGGCCTGGGCGACGCCGGAAAGTTCTGGCACTCGGACCTTTCCTATAAGGAACTGCCGAGCCTGGGCTCGATGCTGCACGCCCAGGAGTTGCCGGCCGAAGGCGGCGACACCCTGTTCGCCGACCAGCACAAGGCCTGGGACACCCTGCCCGAGGCCCTGCGCCAGGCGGTTGAAGGCCGTTCGGCAGCGCACTCGTATACGGCCCGCTACAGCGAAAGCAAATTCGAAGGCAACTGGCGGCCGACCCTCACCCCGGAACAACTGGCCCAGGTCGCCGAAGTGGTGCACCCCATCGTCCGCACCCACCCGGAAACCGGGCGCAAGGCACTGTTCGTCAGCGAGGGTTTCACCACCCGGATCGTCGGCCTGCCGGAAGACGAAAGCCGCCAGTTGTTGAGCGAGCTGTACGCCCACAGCGTGCGCCCGGAAAACGTCTACCGCCATCAATGGCAGCCCCACGACCTGGTGTTCTGGGACAACCGTTCGCTGGTGCACCTGGCCGTCGGTTGCCCGAGCCACCTGCGGCGCAAGCTCTACCGCACCACCATCCAGGGCGATGCCCCGTTCTGACCTGATCGCTTCAAGGAGCATCCCCATGCCTGCACCCTTTGCGCTATTGCCGAAACTCGGCCGCCTCACCACGTCCATCGGCCTGGGCTTGAGCCTGTTGGCCGGCAGCCTGTTGGCACCGGCCACCGCCCAGGCGGAAGGCCAGATCCGCGTCGCCGAACAGTTCGGCATTGTCTACCTGCTGCTCAACGTGGTGCGCGACCAGCACCTGATCGAGAAATACGGCCAGGCCGAAGGCATCGATATCAAGGTCGACTGGACCCAGCTGTCCGGTGGCGCCGCGATCAATGACGCCCTGCTATCCGGCTCGGTGGATATCGCCGGTGCCGGCGTCGGACCGCTGCTGACCATCTGGGACCGCACCTACGGCAAGCAGAACGTCAAGGCCGTGGCTTCCCTGGGCAACTTCCCGTACTACCTGGTGAGCAACAATCCGAAGGTCAAGACCATTGCCGACTTCACCGACCAGGACCGCATCGCCTTGCCGGCGGTGGGGGTGTCCGTGCAGTCGCGCTTCCTGCAATACGCGGCGGCCAGGCAGTGGGGCGACAAGGAGTTCAATCGCCTGGACAAGTACACCGTCGCCGTCCCCCATCCGGATGCCACGGCGGCGTTGATCGCCGGCGGCACCGAGCTGACCGGGCACTTCTCCAATCCGCCGTTCCAGGAACAGGCGCTGGAAAACCCCAACGTCCACGTGGTGCTCAACAGCTACGACCTGCTCGGGCCGAACTCGCCGACCGTGCTGTTCGCCACCGAGAAATTCCGCAACGACAACCCGAAAACCTACAAGGCCTTCGTCGACGCCTTAGCCGAAGCGGCCGACTTCGCGCAGAAGGACAAAGGCGCGGCGGCGGACACCTATCTACGGGTGACCAAGGCCAAGATCGACCGCGCGGCCCTGCTGAAAATCATCGACAATCCGCAGTTCGAATTCAGCGTGACGCCGAAGAACACCTACCCGCTGGCTGAGTTCCTCTACCGTGTGGGCGCCATCAAGCACAAGCCGGAATCGTGGAAGGACTACTTCTTCGAGGACGCCAAGCTGCTGCAGGGGAGTTGATCGACATGAATGCCCCCTTGCAAGGCCACACGGCCAGCAATCCGACCGTCGCCGCTTCAGCGTTGCTGGCGGTCGACCAGGTCAGCCTGGAATACCGCACCCCGGCGCGAGTGGTGCGGGCGACGCACCAGGTCAGTTTCGAGGTCGACCGCGAGGACCGTTTTGTCCTGCTCGGGCCTTCCGGTTGTGGCAAGTCGACCCTGCTCAAGGCCGTGGCCGGGTTTATCCGTCCCTGCGAAGGCGAGATCCGCCTGCAGGGCCAGGTAGTCAATGAGCCGGGTCCGGACCGGATCGTGGTGTTCCAGGAATTCGACCAGTTGCCGCCCTGGAAAACCGTGAAGCAGAACGTCATGTTTCCGCTGCTGGCGTCCGGCACCCTCAAGCGCCGGGAAGCCGAAGAGCGGGCGTTGCATTACCTGGACAAGGTCGGCCTGGCCGCCTTTGCCGATGCCTACCCGCACACCTTGTCCGGTGGCATGAAAGCCCGGGTGGCGATTGCCCGGGCCCTGGCGATGCAGCCCAAGGTCCTGCTGATGGATGAACCCTTCGCCGCCCTCGATGCCCTGACCCGACGCAAGATGCAGGAAGAACTGTTGCAGCTCTGGGAGGAGGTGCGTTTCACGTTGCTGTTCGTCACCCACTCGATCGAAGAAGCGCTGGTGGTGGGCAACCGCATCCTCCTGCTGTCGCCCCATCCGGGGCGGGTGCGGGCGGAAATCCACAGCCATCAGTACGACTTGCACAGCCTCGGTGGCGCCGCGTTCCAGGCGTCGGCACGACGGATCCACCGGCTGCTGTTCGACGAAACCCCGCAGGCTGAAACCGAACTGGATTTCGCCGATATCCGCATCGCCTATTGAGCGGCTGGAGCAATGCCCGATGAGCCTTTCATCCCCTGTGCGTAAAGAATACGAAGTGACCCTGGAGCCGCTGCTCGCCGTCCCGCTGGAGCGCGAATTACCGCTGGCGCAACGGCTGTGGCAACAGGGCTGGTTGCGCAAGAGCCTGATCCTGATCCTGCTGGCGATTCTCTGGGAAGTCGTGGCGCGTTATCAGAACAACGACCTGCTGCTGCCGAGCTTCCTGCAGACGGCCAGTGCATTGTACGACGGCCTGCTCAGCGGCGAGCTGCTGGGCAAGGTCGGGATCTCCCTGGTGGTGCTGCTCAAGGGCTATGTGCTGGGGATTGTCCTGGCATTCGCCTTGACCACCCTGGCGGTATCGACCCAGTTCGGCCGTGACCTGCTCAGCACCCTGACCTCGATGTTCAACCCGCTGCCGGCGATTGCCCTGCTGCCGCTGGCGTTGTTGTGGTTCGGGCTGGGGCAGAACAGCCTGATCTTCGTGCTGGTGCACTCGGTGCTGTGGGCATTGGCGCTGAACACCTATGCCGGCTTTCTCGGCGTCTCGGAAACCCTGCGCATGGCGGGCCGCAACTACGGCCTGAAGGGGTTGCGCTTCGTGCTGTTCATCCTTATTCCCGCGGCGCTGCCGTCGATTCTCGCCGGGCTGAAGATCGGCTGGGCATTCGCCTGGCGCACCCTGATCGCGGCGGAACTGGTGTTCGGCGCCACCAGCGGCAAGGGCGGACTGGGCTGGTACATCTTCCAGAACCGCAACGAGCTGTATACCGACAAGGTCTTCGCCGGCCTGGCCGTGGTGATCCTGATCGGCCTGCTGGTGGAGAACCTGGTGTTCGACACCCTGGAGCGGGTGACGGTGAAACGCTGGGGCATGCAGCGGTAAGCGGTGTTGTTCGGGCTGACGCTTTCGCGGGCAAGCCCGCTCCCACAGTGGTTGGCATGGTCTTGTGGGAGCGGGCTTGCCCGCGAAGGCGCAGGCCCAGGCGCCGCCTGCCTCAGCGATTCTGCAAAAACACCACATACCCGCGAAACCACTCGCTGCCCTTCAGGTAGCCTGGCTCCTGCCACTCGCCGCCCTGGATCAGGCCGATCTTGAACGGCAGCCCCAACCGGTTCATCCGGGGCAGGTAGGCGGCGTAGTCGGGAATGCTGTGGCGACCCTGATAGGTCTGCACCACCACTTCATCCACCACGCCCTTGAGCTGGGCGATGGCCGCCGGATCGGCGTTGCTGCTCCAGTCCATCAGTCCGGTGATGCTCAGGCGCAGCTCCGGCGGCAGGCGCTGGCGCAGGTCGCGCAGGAAGGCGGTGTATTCGTCGAGATAACGGGTGCGGGCGTCGAAGTCGATCTGGATGCCCACCACCGGATTGCCCGCCTGCTGCCAGCGTTTCACCTGGCCGAGCAACTGGCGATAGACCGGCTCCGGCCAGCGCAGGGTGTGAGCACGGTAGACCACCCAGACTTCGCCCCGGGTCAGGCGCGGGATCGCGATGCCCTGGGCGAT
Source organism: Pseudomonas sp. Mn2068 (assembly GCF_049319725.1). Classification (NCBI taxonomy): domain Bacteria; kingdom Pseudomonadati; phylum Pseudomonadota; class Gammaproteobacteria; order Pseudomonadales; family Pseudomonadaceae; genus Pseudomonas; species Pseudomonas sp. Mn2068. Next base: position 14,169 of record NZ_JBMOUG010000019.1, read on the forward strand.
GAAGCTGACCCCGCGCTGTGGGGCGCGGCGTGACTGGCTGATCTGTCCCTGCAGGATATACAGGCTACGGGCCTGGGCCAGCACCGGCTGCGGGGCGACGCCGCTCCACAGCCAGAAGGCGTCATGGTCCCGCGCATCGACCGCCGCCAGCCCACTGCCGGCGCCCAGCCAGCCGGCCAGCAACAGCCAGCGCCAGCGGCTCATCGCGGCTTACCAGTAATACTGCGCCGACTTGCCCCACTGGGTGTCGGCGAAGCCGCTCTTCAATTGCTTGAACCAGGCCTTGCGTTGCGCCGGCTCGACTTCCTTCCCACCGCAACTGTTGTAGCCGGCCGGGGCGTAGCAGTTGATCGCCCGGAACAGCGCGTAGCCCTTGTCCGCATGGGACGCCTTGGGGTTGGCGATCACACTCTGGTAGCCGTCGAGGCGCGAGTACAGCGGGCCCTTGAACAGCGACGGAGTGCCGCCCAGCTCGTCCTTGTTGCGCTGGCTGTCCAGCGGCATGCCGTCGAGGCTGTTGCGCAGGATGAATTCACCCAGGCAGTTCAGCGCCGCCGGGGCGTTCTGGTCGGCTTGCAGGGTCGCGACGGTTTCGCCGATGGCCGGGCACGCGTAGCCCGATTCGGCCTTGGCGCCCGTCCAGCGGAACAGCCGCAGCGACTGCCCGCCGCTGTAGGTGTAGCCGATGCTGGTGCCCAGGCGGCTGTCGGCCGGTTCGGCGGGCAGTTGCTTGAGGTCTTCGGCGAAGTCCGGGTAATGGCCCAGGCGCAGGTCCTTGTAGAGCAGCACGAACAGGGCCGTGTCACGCTCGGTGGCATCCGCGCCCTGGTTGACCTGCTGGCGCAGCAGCCCGGCATCGGCGATATGGCGCAGGAGGATGGCGCGGACCTGGGGCGTCTTGATCGGCGAATCGGCGGCGAAGACCTTGGCCACCCGCTGGCTGCGCTCGTAGTTGTTGGCCAGGGCCAGCTCGAGGGTTTCCCGTTGCAGCGGCTGCCTCACCTGCGCCAGCAGCTGCAACCACAGCGCCTCGGCGCCGTTCCAGTCCTGCCGGGCTTCCAGGGCCAGGCCACGCAGTGCCTGTTGGCTGAAGGCGACATAGTCGAGCTTCGCCGGGATCTCGGTGGGCAGGTTCTTGAGTGCCAGTTCCGGGTTCTTTTCCACATACAGGTGGAACGCCGCCAGCAGGTAGTCATGCAGCGCCGGTTGCGCGGCGAAAGTCGCTTTCTGCGCCTGCAAGGTCTCCAGGGTCAGCCGTGGCGAGCGGTTGTCGTCATTCGGCGGACGCATGCCCAGCAAGTCGTTGACCGCCTGGAACAGCGGCTGGTTGACCTTGCCGGTACCGAACAGCAGCTTGTTGTCGATTTCCTGCACCAGGTCATCCGAGGAGACATTGCGCAACGCATCTTCGGGCTGGCTCAGTTGCCAGAGGTATTCGGCCGCCTGCTTGTCGGAATCGCCCGCCAGCCAGTAGACCCGGCGCAGCAGGCCGCGGGCGGAAACCGCATACGGGCCCTGCGGGTAGGTTTTCAGGTAGGCGTTGAAACCGTCTTCGGCCTGTTTCAACTGCGCCGGGTCGGCCTCGCCCTCGGTGGGCATGCCGTCGGCATCGAAGGTGTTCTGCTGGGCAATGTTCAGGGCGGTGCGCGCCTGCATGTACAGCGCGGTTTCCTTCAGCCACGTCTGGCTGCTCTGGCTCAAGGTGGCGAACCCGCCGGCCGCCTCGCTGAAACGCCCGCTGTAGAAGTCGCTGGCGGCGCGCAGGTAGGCGGCAAACGCCTGGGCCGGGGCGGACGCGAGGTTGCCGGGCACCAGCGCCGCCTGCTGCGCCGGGTCCCAGGTGCAGGCCGCGAGCATCTGCACCCGCGAGTTGGTCAGGGCCTGGCGCTCGGCGGCGGACAGTTCGCCAGTGCCGACCAGGGCGTTTATAAAGGCGCTGGCGCTGTCGTCCGAGTTGCTGCGGCAGCGGCTGCCTTCGCCCGAGAGGAAGGCGTCGCCGGCGGGTGTCTCGCTTTCACGCTTGATCCCGAGCTTCTCCAGGGTTTCTTCCAGGCTGGCGGTGGTGGAGTCGTCCGGCTCGTCGGTGACATCCGGCGAGTTGGCCGGGTCCAGGCGCGTATTGGGGAACGGCACCGGGCCGTAGCCTTCGGCGAGGTCGTCCTCGCTCAGTTCGTTGGGCGTCAGCGCCACGCTGCCCTGGTCGGCCAGCAACAGGCGCAGGTTGACCCGGCTGTCGTTGCTCGGATTGAGGAAGGCCAGGTTGCTGCAACGGTCGAGGTCGTACTGGACCATCGACCAGCGCGGGTAGCAGAAATTATCGGAACTGGCCTGGGCCATGGAGGAGAAGGCGACGCCCAGCGCCAGGGATGACAGAAGACCGATACGCATGAATTGTCCTTAATCCTGTAACGTGCGGCGCCAAGGGCCGGAGGGGACGCCATCATACCGAACCCCGGCATCTGCACCTATGCTTGTTCAGGCTGGGGCGTCGCAGGCTGTGACCTGCCGCACATCGATGGTGTTGATCAGGATGATGGCAATTTGCTTGACGCTTGACCTGACTGTCGTAGACTCGCGATTGTCCGACAAGGAGTCACTGTTATGCAGCGTTTGTGGGGTTGGGTTTTCGGATTGTCCTGTGTGGCGTGCTTGACTCAGGCACAAGCGGCCAGCGAGGGTGATCCGCTGTTGGACAATGCCGCGCCGGGAGCCCATGCGACCTCGGCCAGCGAGGCCCGTGGCGTGTTGCGCGCGCGGGACCAGGCGATGCTCGCCAGTGAATTGTCGGGTCGGATCATCGAGCTGCCCTTCAGCGAAGGCGAGACCTTCAACAAGGGCGATACCCTGGCACGCTTCGACTGCTCGGCCTACCAAGCCCAGCTCAATGCGGCCCAGGCCGCCGGTCGAGGCGCCAATGAAGAACTGGCCCACAACCGCCAGCTCGCTTCGCTCAACTCGGTGGGCCGCTTCGAGGTGGCCCGCGCCGAAGCCAAGGTCGCCGAAACCCAGGCCCAGGCCCAGGTCTATCAGGTCCAGGTCAAGCGTTGCAGCGTGATCGCGCCTTATGACGGGCAGATCGTGCAGCGCAAGGTCCAGCGCTACGAAAGTGTCTCGGCCGGTGCGCCGATGCTGGAGATCGTCGACAACCGTACCCTGGAAATCCACCTGCTGGTGCCCTCGCGCTGGATGGGCAAGCTCAAGCCCGGACAGACCTTCAGTTTTGTCCCCGATGAAACCGGCCAGCCGCTGACCGCGACCATCAAGCGCCTCGGTGCGCGTATCGATGAAGGTAGCCAGACCCTGTTGCTGGTGGCCAGCCTGCCCAAGGCCGACGGGTTGCTGGCGGGCATGAGCGGCACGGCGCATTTCGCGGAGCTCAAGTGAACGCGCCGGTCGCGGGGGCGGCGGAGCGGGTCTTTGCCCAGTTCCTCGATCTTGAACGCCTGACCCGCGCGGCCCGGACCACCGAGCAACTGGCCTACAGCCTGGTCAACGACGGCCAGGCGCTGTTCGGCTTCCGCCATGCCGCGTTGTTGATCGCCGGCAAAGTGCGGGCGGTGACCGGGGTCAGCTCGGTGGAACCGAATGCGCCGTTTGTCGCCTTTGTCGAACAGGCCGTGGCGCAGATTTTCAAGCTGGAACGGGCCAAGCCCGCGACCGTGGTCCCGATGGACGCCTTCAGTGCCTCGGTCCGCGAGGACTGGCAGAGCCTGTCCGCGACGCAGGTGTTCTGGTTGCCGTTGCTCGATCACAAAGGCGAGGTCTTCGGCGGCATCTGGTTCGCCCGCGATAATCCCTGGAACCCTTCCGAGCAGGTCCTGCTGGCCCAGTTGGGCGACACCTACAGCCACGCCTGGCTGGCGTTGCAGCCGCGTCGACCCTGGCGTTTGCGGCTGACGCGCAAGCGCCAGGTCCTGCTGGTGGCGCTGGCGTTGCTGAGCCTGCTGATCCCGGTGCGCCAATCGGTGCTGGCGCCGGCGGAAGTCGTGCCGCTGGCCGGCCGGGTGGTGGCGGCACCGCTGGACGGCGTGGTGGCCGAGTTCCTGGTCAAACCCAACCAGGCGGTGAAGACCGGCGACCTGCTGGTGCGTTTCGAAAGCACCGCTCTCAAGGCCCAGGCCGATGTGGCCCAGCGCGCCCTGGGGGTGGCCGAAGCTGAATTGAAGGCCAATGCCCAGCGTGCCTTCGCCGATGCCGAGTCGAGTTCGAAGATCGACTTGCTGGCCGCTCGGGTCGAGCAGAAGCGTGCCGAACGTGATTACGCCGCCGAACTGCTCAAGCGTAGCGAAGTGCGTGCCGAGCGCGATGGCATCGCGGTCTTCGCTGACGCCGAGCGCTGGACTGGCAAGCCGGTGCAGACCGGCGAGCGGCTCATGGAAATCGCCGACCCGAGCCAGGCCGAGCTGCGCATCGAACTGGCGGTGGGCGACGCCATTGCCCTGGAGCCGGACGCCGAAGTGGCACTGTTCCTCGACAGCGACCCGTTGCAGCGCCACTCGGCCAGACTGGAACGGGTCGCCTATGAGGCGCAATCGACGGCGGCCGGGCAACTGGCCTATCGGCTCGACGCCGGGTTTACCGACTCGCCACCACCGCGCATCGGCCTGCGCGGTACCGCGAAAATCTTCGGCCAGCGCGCGCCGCTGGCCTTGTACCTGTTGCGCCGGCCGCTGGCCGGGCTGCGCCAGAGCGTCGGCCTGTAATGAACCTGCCCAGCCTGCGGGCGGACCTGCAACTGACGCCCGCGTCGACGGCGCTGGACGGCTCGCCACGCTGGACCCTGGCCGATCCGGTGCGCGGGCGCTACTTCAAGCTCGGCGCCCAGGCCATCCGCCTGCTGCGTCATTGGTCGCTGGGCGATCCGGCGCAAGTGCTGCAGGCCGCCAACCGCGAGCCGGGCCTGCCCCTGGGCGAAACCGAGGTGGAAGAGCTGCTGGCCTTTCTCCGGGCCCATGACCTGATTGCCGCGCTCGATCCCGAACAGCGCGCCAGTTATGCCTGGAAGGCCGCCTCCGCACGCCAGAGCCTGTGGCAGATGGCACTGCACCAATACCTGTTTTTTCGCATCCCGCTATGGCGCCCGGATGCCTTTCTCAATCGCGCCTGGCCCTGGCTGCAGCGTTTCGGCCCGAACCTGCTGCGCTACGGCCTGCCGCTGACCCTCGGGCTCGGCGTGTTCCTGGTATCGCGGGACTGGGAGCGCTTTCTCTCGACCTTCCCGCACCTGTTCAGCCTCGGCGGGGCCCTGGCCTTTGGCGTGGCGCTGTTCTTCGCCAAGCTCTGCCATGAGTTCGGCCATGCCTTCATGGCCAAGCGTGCCGGTTGTCGGGTGCAGAGCATGGGGGTGGCGTTCATGGTCCTGCTGCCGCTGTTCTACACCGATGTCAGCGATGCCTGGCGGGTCAACGACCGCAAGGCGCGGCTGCTGATCGGTGCCGGCGGGGTCATGGCCGAACTGGTGCTGGCCTGTATCGCCCTGCTGGCGTGGTCGCTGCTGCCTGACGGGCCGGCGCGCACGGCGGCGTTCATGCTTGCCAGCGCCACCTGGCTGACCACCCTGGCGGTCAACCTCAACCCGTTCATGCGCTTCGATGGTTATTTTCTGCTCAGCGACCTGTGGGAAGTCGACAACCTCCAGGGCCGGGCCTTTGCCCTGTGCCGCTGGCGTTTGCGCGAAACCCTGTTCGGCTACGACGAGCCGGCGCCCGAGCCCTGGTCACCGGCCATGCAGCGGCGTTTGCTGTGGTGGGGCTTCCTCTCCTGGCTGTGGCGCGCGGCGTTGTTCTTCGGTATCGCCCTGGCGGTCTATCACCTGTTCTTCAAACTGCTGGGTATCTTCCTGATGCTGGTGGAACTGGGCTGGTTCATCTTTCTGCCGATTTTCAAGGAAACCCGTGAATGGTGGTCGCGGCGCGAGCAGGCGCATACCCCGCGGGTGCTGCTCAGCGGCCTGGGGCTGCTGGCGCTGCTGTTGCTGGTGGCGGTGCCGTGGCGCAGCAGCGTGGAAGTGCCGGCGATGCTCGAGGCCGGCCGGGTCACCGCGTTGCATGCGCCGGTGGCGGCACGGGTCAAGCAGGTCAATGTGCACGATGGCCAGGTGGTCGAGCAGGGCGCGGTACTGGTGGAGCTGGAATCGCCGGACGTCGATTCGCGGCTGATCATCGTCCGCCGTGAAATCGACATCCTGCAATTGCAGATGCGTCGCCAGGCCGGGCGCAGCGAAACGGCAGCGGACGTCGGCGTGCTCGAACAGCGCCTGGCGGAGTCGGTGGCCGAGTACCGCGGCCTGCTGGCCCGGCGCGAGCGCCTGTTGCTGCGGGCGCCCCAGGCCGGCCAGGTGCGCGACCTGATGCGGCAACTGGTCGCCGGGCGCTGGGTCTCGATCAAGGAGCCGCTGTTGCGCATCGTCGAGGAAGGCACCCGCCTGCGTGGTTACCTGGCCGAAGAAGACCTGTGGCGCGTGGCGCCGGGGGCCAGTGGGCGCTTTGTCGCCGACGACCCGATGCGCCCGGCCTGGCCGGTGGAGCTGCTGGATGTCGACGCCAACGGCGTGGCGGCCATCGACCAGGAGGCGCTGACCTCCGATCATCATGGCCCGATTGCCGTGCGGCGCGATGAAAATCGTCGTCCGGAGCCGGTGCAGGCGCAATACGGGGTGCGCCTGAAGTTGCTGGAGGAAGTGCCGACGCCGAGCCATCCGCTACGCGGCGTGGCCGTGCTGCAAGGGCGCAACGAGTCCTTGCTGGGCACGGCCTGGCGGCGCATGGCCGCGCTGGGCGTGCGGGAGAGTGGTTTCTAGTCATTACAACGGTTCAGGGAGTACAGCCGATGTTGAACAGTTCGTCCGCCGCAGGCTTGTCCATGCGGCCATCGCGGGCCACCGACGGGCCTTTTCTGCAAAGCCTCTACCAGTCGGCGCGACCCGAACTGCAGTGGATCGATGCCGAGCCCGAGCTGATCGAGCAGGTGATCGCCCAGCAGTTCCAGGTGCAGGAACAGGGGATCGGCGAGCACTTCCCCGATGCCATGCATTATGTGGTGGAAAAGCTCGACACCCCGATTGGCGTGCTCAGTGCCGATTTCGGTCCCAACGAAATCCGCGTGCTCTACCTGGCATTCATTCCGGGGGCCCGTGGCAAGGGTTTCGGGCGTACCGTGCTGCAAGGGGTGCAGAAGGCCGCCGAGCAGGTGCGCTGCCCGGTGGCGACGGTGGTCTGGGCCAGTAACCCCCAGGCGCGCCAGCATTACCTGGCGCTGGGGTTCCGGATCGAGGAAAGTTCACCGGCCGCCGAGCGGCTGGTGTGGTATCCGGGCGTCAGTTGAAGACGATATTGAAGTAGCCCAGGGCCGGATCACGGCCCAGCGGCGGCTCGCGGGAGACGAACACCGCATCGAGACGCCCCACTTGTGGCAACTCCAGGGCGCACAGGCCGTCGACGAAGTCCGTCGGCCCGAGGCTGCGCAGCATCACGTTGAAAGGCACGCGCGAACTCTCCGGCAGTTGCGATTGCGGGCGCAGCCGGATCGACTCGACCTGCACCGGCAGCAGGCTGCCGTCGGGCAGGTGCAGGGGGCAGGGCTGGTCCACCAGTGGCTGGAAATGTTCGTTGGAAACCTGTTGCAGCATCGATGTTCTCCATAAGACACGGTCGGTGGGGACCCTTGTGGGAGCCGGCTTGCTGGCGATGAGGCCGACAAGTCTTGCATCGACCTTACGGACGCCATCGTTGGCAGACCCGCCCCCACAAGTTTTGCAGCCGATCAGTTACGTGACGGGAAGATCCCTTCCAGGGCGATGCTGAAGTTCACCACCAGGAACGGGTTCATCGTCCCCAGCGGCAGGTTGCCACCCGGTATGGTCAGGTTACCGGCGATGGTGCTGGCGGCCCCCTTGAGGGCTACCGGCGACGAGCCCTGCGCATCGGAATAGATCGCCGCCGAGGGCGGCCCGGCAGGGTTGGACGCACCGATATAGGCGTTGGTGCTGGTCGGTGCCGTGACCGGGTTGCTGGGGGTGCTCGCCAGGTTGATCGTGGTGTTGACGGTCAGGCTGGCGGTCGGAACCACCTGGGTGGGCAGGTTGCTGCTCAGAATCGACACATTTTCCGTGCCGCTGACTTCGCCCATGACCCGCGGCGTCAGGCCCGGCCCGTTACCCTGGCAGACCGGCAGCCGGCTTTGCAGGTTAGGCAGGCCGAAGGTCTGCTGGCCATTGCCGCCATAGGTCGTGCCCATCACCGCGAACAGTGCCTGGTATTGCGAGAGGGCCAGCAGTTGCCCGCTGCAAAGCGCCCAGCCCCTGGGGGCGAAGTTGAAGCCGAACATCTGGATGGTGCCGAGAAATACTTCCATGGATCCTTTTCCTTCAGCCGTGTTGGGAGAGGTGCGATACCCGTTGTGCCCGGGCTTTGTGTGCACCGCCCCAAAGCGTAGACGCTGGCTTGGGGCCTGCCGGTTTTTTTGCGGGGTAGAGGTCGCGATTGGAACAGTCGGGCAAGTCGATGACGTTCTAGCCTACAATCACCGGGTCATGCTTCCCGAGTGGGGGCAGTGGTTGATTTCCAGAGGGTGGTGATGGGCGTTCCGAGTAATGATGAAGCGACAACGCGACTTTACGGTCAGCCTGTCACGCACCCGCAACCTCTTGTACAGCTGCTTCGCGAACCCTGGCTGGTGCCGCTCCTGGTGCTGGCCGTGGCGTTGCGCCTGTATCAACTGACGGCGGCGGCGATCTGGGGCGACGAAGGCTCCAGCCTGCTGCTGGCCCAGTACCCGCTGTCCGGCCTGTGGGTCCATGCGGCCCACGATGTCCATCCGCCGCTGTACTTTGCCCTGTTGCATGGATGGATCGGCCTGTTCGGCGATTCGATCCAGTCGATCCGCATGATGAGCGCGTTGCCCGGGGTGATCACGGTCTTCCTCGGCACCTGGCTGACCCACCTGTTCGCCGGACGCCGGGCGACGCTCCTGGCCTGTCTGCTGCTGGCGCTGCTGCCCACGGCCGTGCGCTACAGCCAGGAAATACGCATGTATTCGCTGATGGGCGTCTGGCTGCTGGGGGCGACGGTGGCGCTGGTGTACTGGGTCCGTGCGCCCGAGCGCAAGCGCTACCTGGTGATCTACGCGCTGTTGATGGCGGCCGGCTTTTATACCCACTACTTTTCCGCGCTGTGCGTGCTGTCGCACTGGCTCTATCTGCTGGTGATCCGCCGTCAGTCCGGCAGTGCGCACCGCTATATCGCCCGCCGCGAGTGGTGGCTGGCCAACGTGGCGATCGTCGTGCTGTTCCTGCCGTGGCTGCCGGGCCTGATCGACCTGGTGCTGCACATGGATGACCTCAAGGTCGGCGGCGACGTCGGCTGGGAACCGGCGGTGACCTGGCGCTCGCTGCCCTCGATGATCTGGCAACTGATGGCCCAGGACGACGGTGAAACCATGCCGCTGTGGCTGTTCGTCAGCCTGCCGGCGTTCATGGCGGCGGTGCTGGGGTACATGGCCTGGAGCGATCGCAGCCGCTATCACTTCGACACGATGCTGGTGATCTACAGTGCGTTGCCGCTGGTGCTGGTCTTCGCGGTCTCGTTTGTCTCGCCGGTGTTCATCGAACGCTACCTGACCGTGCCGGCGCTGGCCCTGCCGATCATCCTGGCGCTGTTCATCGACCGGCTGGCGCGGCGTTTCAAGGTCCTGGCCGGGCTGTTGCTGGTGACGATCCTGGTGGTGGAGGGCGTGGGCCTGAAGAACAACTACACCGTGGACGCCGACGACCAGTTCAGCAATATGGTCGAGTACATGGACCAGCACCGGGCCGTGGGCGACCAGGTGGTCCTGGGCGACATGTTCTGGTACCTGACCTGGTGGTACTACGACAAGAGTGCGACGGCGCCACGGCTGTATACCCGGCCCACCGCCCAGGGTGTGTCGACCCGGCCCAACAGCTACGGCTTCGGCACCCTGGTCGATGAAAATGCCGGGGTCTATCTCGATCACCTGGAAGACCTGCCGGCGGGCAACGGCCGGGTCTGGCTGGTGATGAGCCGGGTGGCGCCGGACGAGTTCCCGACGATTCCGACCGGCTGGCGGAAAATCGACCAGCACGCGGGGGGCGACACCCAGGCGGTTTTATATGAGACCTGTCATCCCCCATGTAGCGGACACTAACCGCCAGAGGCCTTATATAGAGCCATCAGACAGCGGAAAATGCCCATGAACACCCGTGTTTATGGGCCTTTTCCGACTTAAAGTCCCTACGATTGATGTCAAAATACTACTAGTCCGCAACAATTCCTTACGCTACGCTTTGTCCTACAAATGGACTTACGTCACGGTGAATGGATTGCGCAGTTTTCACTTTATCTCCGGACTACCGCGCTCAGGCTCAACCCTGCTCTGTGCCATTCTCCTGCAGAACCCACGTTTTCATGCCGGCATGACCAGTCCGGTCGGCACCCTGTTCAACAGCGTGCTGGACCAGTGCAGCGCCGGCAGCGAGTTCGGCGCGGTGATCGACACCGACATGCGCCGCCGCCTGCTGGGCGGGCTGTTCGAGTCGTATTACGCCGACAAGACCGAACAATCGGTGATCTTCGACACCAATCGCCAGTGGAGCGCGCGCCTGCCCGCGCTGATGGACCTGTTTCCCCGGTCCAAGGTCATCGCCTGCGTGCGCAATGTCGCCTGGGTGATGGACAGCCTGGAACGGCTGTACCGCGCCAACCCCTTCGAGAACACCAAGCTGTTCAACGATCAGATCGAGCGCAACACCGTCTACAGCCGCTGCGAAACCCTGGCCCAGCGCAATCGCCTGGTGGGGTATGCCTGGACCGCACTCAAGGAAGCCTATTACGGCGAACACGCCGACTCCTTGCTGCTGATCGATTACGACCTGCTGTCCCAGGCCCCGGAGCGGGTGTTGCGACTGGTCTACGACTTTATCGGCGAGCCCTGGTTCGAACACGATTTCGAGCACCTGGCCTATGACGCTCCGGAATTCGACCAGGCCCTCGGCGTTGCTGGCCTGCACAAGGTCAAGCCCAAGGTGGCGCTGGAGTCACGGCGCACGATCCTGCCGCCGGACCTGTTCGAAAAATATGCCGAGTTGTCGTTCTGGAACGATGGCTCTGCCAGTGCCGCGAATGTCATTCGCATGAAAACCAATGCCGCGGTCAGTTGATCGCGGTTTTTCATTCCAATAAAAAAATCCGTTGAGCGCGCCAGCGTTCGAGTGCAGGTGAAACATGTGGTGGAGCAAACCGAAAGCGCGGGCTGTGGGCATGAGAAGCCTGGTTTCACCCATGATCATTCCACTGGAACCGCGCATGCTGTTCGACGGTGCCGTGGCCGCCACCGTGGCCGAGGCCGCGCAGCCGACCAGCCACCCGACCGCCGATGCGGCGAAGGCCCCGGCCACCGATCATGCGGCCGCTCCCGCCGAGGCCCACCCGCAATCCGATGCCCCGGTGACGCCGGCACCGGCTGCCGTGCCCGGCCAGTCGGTGGTCTTCGTCGACTCCCGGGTCAAGGATTTCGACAGTCTGCTCAAGGGCGCCGCGCCCGGCACCCAGATCGTCGTGCTGGATGCCAGCAAGGACGGCCTGCAGCAGATTGCCGATTATCTGGGCTCCCACCAGGGCGTGAGCACCGTGGAAATCATCGCCCACGGCAACTCGGGAGACCTGTGGCTGGGCAACACCTACCTTTCCTCCGACAACGTCGCGGCGCGGGCCGATGTGCTGGCGCAGATCGGCAGTGAGATGAATGTCGGCGGCGATATCCTGATCTATGCCTGCAACACGGCTGCCGGCGACAAGGGCATCGGTTTTGTCGACTCCCTGGCGCAATACACCGGGCGTGACATCGCCGCGTCGACCAACCGCACCGGCCTGGGCGGCGACTGGACCCTGGAAATCGCCACCGGCAGCATCGAAAGCCACAACGCGCTGTCGGCCGATGCCATGTCCGCCTACCAGTACGGCCTGGCCACCATTACCGTGAACACTGGCGCCGACACCGGCGCCGGCAGCCTGCGCCAGGCCCTCAGCGATGCGGTGGCGGGCGATATCGTGACTTTCAGCACGCCGGGCATGACGGTCAACCTGAATTCGCAACTGGTGATCGCCAAGAACCTGACCATCGATGGCGACCTGGACAACAACGGTACTGCCGATGTGACCATCAGCGGGCAGTACAAGACCCAGGTACTCACGGTCAATTCCGGGGTCACCGCGACCCTGGACGGGCTGGTCATTACCAAGGGGCTGATGGCCGGCAACGGCGGCAATGGCGGTAACGGTACTACCGCGGGCAACTTGCTGGGGGCGGGGATCAGTAACTTCGGTAACCTGACCCTGAATAACGTCAGCGTGACCGCGAACGCAGCCTCGGGCGGCGGTGGTGGCGGCGGCGTGGTCAACGGCGATGTCGGTGGTGCCGGTGGCGGTGGTGGCGCGGTGGGTGGCGGCAACGGCGGGCATGGTGGCATCACCGGCTCCGGGACCGGTGCCTACGCCGGAGGCGTGGGCACGGCCAACCAGGGTGGCCAGGGTGGTGGCTACTCGACCATGGGCGGTCACGGCGGTTCGAGCAGCGGCGGTGCCGGCTCGAACGGCCTTTACGGCTATACCAACGGTTCCGCTGGCGGTACAGCGAGCTCTGGTTCCTTGTCGATCGGCGGTGGTGGTGGTGGCTCCGGCTGGAATAGTGCCGGTGGCAAGGGCGGCGGAGCGGCCGGCGGTATCTACAACGCCAGCGGCGCCACCCTGACCATCGTCGGCACCAGCTCGATTACCGGTAACATCGGTGCCGGCGGCGGCGGTGGTGGCGGTTCGGCGACCGGCAGCGGCACGGCTCTCAATGGCGGTGACGGTGGCCTGGGTGTCGGTGCCATCTGGAACAAAGGCACGGTCTTGATTACGGCGGCCAACTTTGCCGCCCTGGGTGGCTCCGCGAATGCGGGGGCCAGCGGCAACGGTGGCTTGGTCAGCGCCTCGGGCGCCTCGGCAGGCAATAAACCGACCGCTGTCAACGGCTTGTTCAACGATATCGGCGCAACGGCGAACACCGCCTACAACCCGGCGCCGACCGCGACCATCGTGGTCAGCAACACCGCGCAGCACATCGGCAGCACCTCGCTGGTGACCATTACCTTCAACCAGGCGGTGACGGGGTTCACCAACGCCGACCTGACGATTGCCAACGGCACCCTGAGCAACTTGGTGGATAGCGGCGATCATATCACCTATACCGCGACCTTCACCCCGGACTCGAGCGTCAGCAGCGCCAGCAACACCATCGTGCTGAACAACGCCGGGGTCAACAGTGTGGCGACGGGTACGGCGGGGAGCGGCACCACCTCATCGAACAACTTCGCTATCGATACCACACGCCCGACCGCGACCATCTCGGTCAGCGGCCCGACGCTGAGCACCACGGCCAACGGCACGGTGAGCATCACCTTCAGCGAGGCGGTGAGCGGTTTCAGCCTGTCCGATATGACGGCATCCAACGGGACCCTGAGCAACCTGACCACCAGCGACAACATCCACTGGACCGCCACCCTGACGCCGACCGCGGGCAACAACAATAGCGGCAACGTCATTACCCTGGACAACAGCCTGTATACCGACACCTCGACCAACGCCGGTACGGGCACGACCACGTCCAACACCTATGTCATCGACACCGTGTTGCCGACCGCGACCATCGCAGTGGCGAGTCCGCTATTGAATATCGGTGGCACGTCCCAGGTGACCATCACCTTCAGCGAGACGGTCAACAACCTCACCACTTCCGCGTTCACCGTCGCCGACGGCGCCCTGAGCAACCTGGTCCAGGTGAATGGCACCACCTGGACCGCGACCCTGACCGCAACCGCCGGGATCACCCATACCGGCGATGTCATCACCCTGAACAACACCCAGGTCAGCGACGTCGCGGGCAACGCCGGCAGCGGCACGACCACGTCCAACACCTACGCGGTCGACACCCAGCGGCCGACGGCGACCATCGTGTTCGGCAACACCAACCTGGGCATCGGCCAGACCTCACCGGTGACCATCACCTTCAGCGAAGCCGTGACCGGTTTCAGCAACACCGACCTGACGGTGTCCAATGGCAGCCTGAGCGCGGTGAGCAGCAGCGACGGTGGCATCACCTGGACCGCGATCTTCACCCCGACGGCGGCGATCGTCAGCGCCAGCAACCACATCACCCTGGACAACAGCGGGGTCGCTGACGGTGCGGGCAACGCCGGCAGCGGCACCAGCACATCGAACAACGTCGCCATCGACGGCGTGCGCCCGACCGCGACCATCGTGGTGGCGGACAATGCCCTGAAGATCGGTGACACCTCGCTGGTGACCATCACCTTCAGCGAAGCCGTGGTCGGTTTCAGCAACGCCGACCTGACCCTCGCCAACGGTAACCTGAGCGCGGTGAACAGCCTTGACGGTGGCATCACCTGGACCGCCACGTTCACCCCGACGACGAACATCACCAACACCAGCAACGTCATCACCCTGGACAATACCGGCTATGCCGACACCAGCGGCAACGTCGGGACCGGCACCACCGACTCCAACAACTACGCGATCGACACCCAGCGGCCGACCGCGACCATCGTCGTCGCCGATCCGACGCTGAGCGCGGGTGAAACCTCGCTGGTGACCATCACCTTCAGCGAGGCGGTGAACAACTTCAGCAATACCGACCTGACCATTGCCAACGGTACCCTGAGCGCGGTGAACAGCAGCGACGGAGGTATCACCTGGACCGCGACGTTCACCCCGAACGCCAACGTCAACAGCGCGACCAACGTCATCACCCTGGCCAATACCGGTATCGCCGACCAGGCCGGCAACACGGGCGTGGGCACCACCAACTCGACCAATTTCGCCATCAACACCGTGCTCCCCACGGCGAGCATCGTGGTGGCGAATCCGTCGCTGAATATCGGTGGCACGTCCCAGGTGACCATCACCTTCAACGAGGCCGTCAGCGGTTTCACCAATGCCGACCTGAGTGTCGCCAACGGTAGCCTGAGCGCGGTGAGCAGCAGCGACGGTGGCGTCACCTGGACCGCGACGCTCACCGCGACCGGCAACATCACCGACAGCAGCAACCTGATCGTGCTGGACAACAGCGGGGTCCAGGCCGCGGCTTCGGGCAATGTCGGCAGCGGCACCAGCCTCTCCAACAACTACATCGTCGACACCCAGCGTCCGACCGCCACCATCGCCGTGACGACCGATCACCTGGGCATCGGCGGCAGCTCCGTGGTGACCATCACCTTCAACGAAGCCGTGACCGGTTTCTCCCTGGGCGACCTGACCACCGACAACGGCACCCTGAGCAACCTGAGCACCCTCGACAACATCGTCTGGACCGCGACCCTGACGCCGACGGCGGGGATCACCCAGAACAACAACCACATTGTCCTGGACAACAGCACCGTGACCGACATCGCCGGCAACGGCGGCAGCGGGACCAGTACCTCGAACGCCTATGACGTCGACAGCGTGCGGCCGACAGCGACCATCGTGGTCGCCAATCCGACCCTGGCGGCCGGCGATACTTCGCTGGTGACCATCACCTTCAGCGAAGCGGTGAGCAACTTCGACAACAGCGACCTGAACGTGCCCAACGGCACCCTGAGCGCGGTGAGCAGCAGCGACGGCGGCGTGACCTGGACCGCCACCTTCACCCCGACCGGCAATGTCCACGACACCAGCAACCTGATCAGCCTGAACAACTCCACCTATACCGACCTGGCGGGCAACGCCGGTGTCGGCGTGACCAACTCGGGCAACTTCACCATCGATACGGTACGGCCGAGCGCGACCATCGTGGTGGCGGACAACTCCCTGACGATCGGCGAAACCTCGACGGTGACCATCACCTTCAGCGAGGCGGTGAGCGGCTTCAGCAATGCCGACCTGACCATCAGCAACGGCACACTGACCACCGTCGCCACCAGCGACGGCGGCATCACCTGGACGGCGACCTTCACACCGACCAGCAACATCGCCGACAGCAGCAACCTGGTCGTGCTGGACAACTCTGGCGTGACGAATGCCTCGGGCAACGCCGGTAGCGGCACCACCAATTCCAACAACTTCAGCATCGACACCCAGCGGCCGACGGCGACCATCGCGGTCAGCACCAACGCCCTGAATATCGGTGGTTCATCCGTGGTGACCATTACCTTCAGCGAAGCCGTGACCGGTCTTTCCCTGGGCGACCTGACAGCGGTCGGCGGCACCTTGAGCGGCCTGAGCACCCTCGACAACATCACCTGGACCGCGACCCTGACGCCGAACGCCGCTACCACCCAGAGCGGCGGTGTCATTGGCCTGAACAACGCCCTGTTCAGCGATATCGCCGGCAATGCCGGCACGGGCACCACCGAGTCCAATACCTACAGTGTCGATACCGTGGCGCCGACGGCGAGCATCGTGGTCAGCAGCGCGAGCCTGCTCGTCGGGCAGACCGCGACGGTGACCATCACCTTCAGCGAAGCGGTGGCCGGTCTCGACAACAGCGACCTGAGCGTGCCCAACGGTACCCTGAGCACGCTGACCAGCAGCGACGGCGGTGTCACCTGGACCGGGACCTTCACCCCGACCAGCAACGTTCACGACACCACCAACCTGATCAGCCTGAACAACACCGGTTATACCGACCTGGCGGGCAACGCCGGCACCGGCGTGACCAACTCGGCCAACTTCACCATCGATACGGTGCGGCCGACCGCGACCATCGTCGTGGCGGTCCCGAGCCTGAATGCCGGGGCGAGCTCTGCGGTGACCATCACCTTCAGTGAAGCGGTCAGCGGTTTCAGCAACGCCGACCTGACCATCAGCAACGGCACACTGACGAACGTCAGCTCCAGTGACGGCGGTATCACCTGGACCGCGACGCTCACCCCGACCAGCAATGTCACCGACACCACCAACGTCATCACCCTGGCCAACAGCGGTGTCACCAACGCCTCGGGCAACGCCGGCAGCGGCACCACCGACTCCAACAACTACAGCATCGATACCCAGCGGCCGGGCGCGACCATCTCGGTGGCCAACCCTCACGTGGGGATCGGCCAGACCACCACGGTGAGCATCACCTTCAACGAGGCGGTCACCGGCTTCGACCTGTCGGACCTGAGCGTGGCCAATGGCGTGCTGTCCAACCTGACCACCAGCGACAATATCCACTGGACCGCGACCCTGACACCGACCGTCGGCGTCACCGATGCCACCAACCTGATCGTGCTCGATAACAGCCTGGTCACCGATGGCGCCGGCAACACCGGCTCGGGTATCGCCATCTCCAACAACTATGGGGTCGACGCCGACCTGCCGACCGCCACCATCGTGGTCGCCAACCCGAACCTGACCGCCGGCCAGACCACCACCGTGACCTTCACCTTCAGCGAGAAAGTCACCGGCTTCGACCTGTCGGACCTGAGCGTGGCCAACGGTGTGCTGTCCAACCTGGCCAGCAGCGATGGCGGCAAGACCTGGACCGCGACCCTGACGCCGACGGCGAATATCACCGATCCGAGCAACTTCATCACCCTCGATACCAGCCTGGTCACCGATCTGGCGGGTAACGCCGGTACGGGTTTCGCCAACTCCAACAACTACGGGATCACCACGGTGTCCCTGGGCGGCGACCCGCAATTTCGCATCACCGACCCGGCGCCCGCGCCGGACCTGCCGAATGTGCCATTGCAGCCGATCGTCTTCGGCCCACCCGGCGGCAACCTGGGCTCGCCTATCGGCTTCCCGCCGCTGTTCGAACAGCGTGATGTGGGCGGCGGCCTGCCGCCGCTCGGCAATATCTTCATCCGCAACGGTGCCCTGGCCCCGAGCTTCATTGCCCAGGTGTTCAGCACCGACAGCGGTGGCGACGGCAGCGGCAGCGGCTTCCTCGGTTTTGGCGGCGGCGATGGCGGGGTGTTCGGCAGCAGCACCTTGTCGGGCCTGTTCAATCGCGAATCGACGACGGGCGACAGCAGCGGCTTCAAGGCGTTCGAGCGCCAGGGCAGCAAGAGCCTGGGCGATCCGTCCCAGGGCCTGCGCGGGATTTTCGGTGCGCCGACCCTCGGCCAGCAATTGCAGCAGCTCAAGGATTCCGAGCAGAAACAGCTGCATGAACTAGCCTGGGCTCTGGAGCAGGTCGGTGTCAGCGAAATACCGGCCTGAACAATGATTTGAGATCTGCGCCGACGTTTGTCGGCGCCTATAAAAATAGAGAGCGGTAGTCAGGGGCGGTGCCAGGGAATGAGAAGAAGTCAGAAGTTGTTCAGCGTCAGCTTGCTGGCGCTGGTAGTCAGCGGTTGTGCCGTCACCAGCCAACCGATCGATCGCAGCGTCAGTGAGCAACGCGCCAAAACCGATCTGCAGAGCATGTACAGGGATCAGGAACCCCTCAGCGGCCCGCTCACCCTGCACGAAGCCATGGCCCGTGCGGTGAAATACAACCTCGAAGGGCGCCTGAAGATCATGGAGGAGGCGCTGTCCAAGCGTCAGCTGGACCTCGCCAGCTTCGACATGTTGCCGCGCATGGCGCTCTCGGCCGGTTATGCCGGGCGTAACAACGTCAGCGGCTCCAGTAGCGAAAGCGTGGAGACTCATACCCAGTCCCTGGAACCTTCGACCTCCCAGGACAAGAATCGTCGCGTCGCCGACCTGACCATGGTCTGGAACGTGCTCGACTTCGGTGTCAGCTATATCAGCGCCAAGCAGCAGGGCGACCAGCGCCTGATTGTCCAGGAACGCCGGCGCAAGGTGATCAACACCATCGTCCAGGACGTGCGCTCGGCCTATTGGCGGGCGGTGGCGGCCGAACGCCTGCTCAAGCAGATCGACAGCCTGATGGTGCGGGTCGAGGCGGCGCAGGGCAACAGCGAGAAGATGAGCGAGCAGCGCATCGGCGATCCGATCCAGGCCCTGGGTTACCAGCGCTCGCTGATCGAGGCCACCCGCCAACTGGAAGAGCAGCGCAAGGCGTTGTCCCTGGCCAAGACCGAACTGGCGACCCTGATCAATCTGCCACTGGGCACCGACCTGACCCTGGCGACCTCGGATGATTATGCGATTCCGGAGCTCAAGGTCGATATGGCCCAGCTGGAACACGAGGCCCTGGCCAGCCGTCCGGAACTGCGCGAGCAGGATTACCAGAGCCGTATCAGCGCCGCCGAAACCCGCAAGGCCATGCTGCGCCTGCTGCCGGGCCTGGAGTTCTCGGCCGGTGGTCACTACGACAGCAACTCGTTCCTGGTCAATGACAAGTGGGCGGACTTCGGCGTCAAAGTCACCTGGAACCTGTTCAACGTGATCTCCGCGCCGGCGGCCATCGATGTGGCCAAGGCCGGTGAGGAAGTGGCGACCGCGCGCCGCCAGGCGATGTCGATCGCCGTGCTGGCGCAGCTCTACGTGGCCAACGCCAACTACCGCGAGGCACTGCGTCAGTTCAAGACCAGCCAGCAACTGTCGAATATCGACGGACAGATCGTCGGCCAGTTGCGCAACCGCTACAAGGCCGCCGGGCTGGGTGAGCTGGACCTGATCCAGGGCGAACTCAACACCCTGCAGGCCGACCTGCGTCGCGACCTGGCCTATGCCGACCTGCGCAACGCCTACGGCCAGATCTTCGCCAGCGCCGGGCTCGATCCGTTGCCGGCGCAAGTCTCGTCGACCAAGGTCGCGGCGATTGCCGGGGCCATGGCGACACGCGAGTCGCAGTGGGCGGCCGGCAATATCAGCGCGCCTGTGGCCCATGCCGAAGGACAATAACCTGCTGGCGCCGCGGGCAAGCGTCAGTCGCGGTCAGCGCGAGGCCCGCAACGGCCATCGCGGCACGGCGATCCTGCTGACCGGCTTGCCGGCGGCAGGCAAGTCGACCGTGGCCCAGGCGCTGCAGGCTGAGTTGTTCACACGTGGATTGCAGTGCCTGGTGCTGGACGGCGATGCCTTGCGCGGCGGTTTGAATCGCGACCTGGGGTTCGCCGAAAGCGATCGCCAGGAAAATATCCGTCGCGCCAGCGAGCTGGCCGGACTGCTGGTGGACAACGGCCAGATCGTCATCCTGGCGATGATCGCGCCCCAGGCCGACCTGCGTGAACTGTTCGCCCGGCGCCTGGGTGAGGATTATCGTGAGGTCTGGTGCAGCGCGTCGTTGCAGGTCTGCGAAGGGCGCGATCCGAAAGGGCACTACGCCCGCGCCCGGCGCGGCGAGCTGGCGAGTTTTACCGGGATCTCCGCGCCTTATGACGTGCCGCGGGCACCCGATCTGATCCTCGATACCGGGCGCCTCTCTGTCGAAGCCTGTGTCGAACAACTGCTGGGCCATCTGCAGTCGTCCGGGGTGATTCCCTGAGCCTGCCGGCCTTTTCCCGTTTGCCTGTGGCGGTGGCCTTGCCGCTGCTGCAGCAAGCCCTTTCTCGTATCGCCGGACCGGCCTGGAAAGCCCACTTCAATGCCGATTACTACGACGGTGACTGGAGTGGCGTCGCGCTGATTTCGGCGGCGGATGCCTTGAGCGAGCTGGCGCCCGGGGCCGGTGCGCCGACCGAGCGCGAGCCCTGGTTGCTGGATGCAACCTGGGCGGCGGCCCTGGACCTGCCCCTGGAGATACGTTCGGCGCGGTTGCTGCGCCTGGGGCCGGGCGGGCGGATTCACGAGCATCGCGACTACGACCTCGGTGCGCCGGACGCGGACCGACGACTGCACATTCCCCTGCTCAGCCCGCCGGATGTGGACTTCATGCTCGATGGCCAACGCATCCCGATGCAGGTCGGCGAATGCTGGTTTCTCGATCTGTCACGGCCCCACGGCGTCGATAACTGGGGCGGGGGCGAGCGGATTCACCTGGTGCTCGATTGCCGACCGAACCCCTGGCTGGAGCAGCAGATCGCGAGCGGGCTGGCGACTACGCCGGCACCGGGTATCGGCCGGGCCGCCGCGGATTTTGCGCGGTTTCGGACCTTGCTGGAGAACGATCCCGTGTTATGCCAGGCCTTGCAGGTTCTGGAGGACAGCGAAGCCTTTATCGCCCGTGCCCTGCAATTGGCGGGCGAGCGCGGCCTGCGCTTCGGCCGTGAGGACATCCGCTCGGCGATGCGCCAGGGCCGCAGCCGCTGGAGCCAGCAATGGATGGCCTGAAGGACTGGCTGCCGATCCGCCTCTGGCAGCAGGCCGGCGAGTGGCGGGTGGACTGGTGCTGGTTCGGTGGGCGCAAACTCGACCAGCCGTTTTTTCGCGAAGCGGTGGACGACGCGCTACGCCTGCCGTTCAACCAGGCATTCCGTCGTGAAACGTCCCTGGCGGCACTCAGCGAGTGGCGTGCCCCGGCGGTGGCGCCGACGGCCTTTATCTACCACGCCTCGCGTTGCGGTTCGACCTTACTCAGCCAGATGCTGGCGCAACTCGACGAGGCTATCGTCATCTCCGAACCTCCGGCGCTGGATACTCTGTTGCGCGGGACATTCGAGCCGCGAGAGCGACAGGCAGCGTTGCGTGGCCTGCTGGCGGCCTACGGCCAATTGCGCCGTGGTGGTGAACGCAAACTGGTGATCAAGCTCGATGCCTGGAATATCGCCGAGCTGCCGTTGTTGCGCGAGTGCTTTCCCGCCACGCCCTGGTTGTTCGTGTACCGCGACCCGCTGGAAATCGCCGTGTCCCATTGGCGTCGGGCGGGCATGCACATGGTCCCGGGGATGATCGGCGCCAGCTCCCTGGACAGCCCGGGGCAGGACGACTCGCGGGAAGACTATATCGCCCGGCGGCTGGGGCGGATTTTCCGGCAGGGGCTGGAGCATTGCCGGGCGTCGGGTGGCGTGCCGGTGAATTACAGCGAATTGCCGGCGGCCATGGACGGGCATCTGGCGGATTTGTTTGCCCTGGATGCCGGGCAGCGACAGCGGGTTTTCGCGTCGGTCGGACAACACGCCAAACAGCCCGCCCAGGTGTTTGTGCCCGACAGCCAGGACAAGCACCGCGAGGCCTCCGCACAGCTCCGGGAGCGGGTGTCAGCCTGGGCCCAGGCGCCCTATGAGGCGCTGGAACGCCTGCGTTGCCCCTGACCTTTCAGGATTTCGACGACAGATCCGCCATGCCCTTGAGCAACTCGATCGGCAACGGGAAGACGATGGTCGAGGTCTTGTCCCCGGCAATCGCCCCCAGTGTCTGCATATAGCGCAGTTGCATGGCGCCCGGCTGGCGTCCGAGCATCTCGGCCGCCTGCATGAGTTTCTCCGAGGCCTGCAATTCACCTTCGGCGTGGATCACCTTGGCCCGCCGTTCACGCTCGGCCTCGGCCTGCCGGGCGATGGCGCGGATCATCGACTCGTTGAGGTCGACGTGCTTGATCTCGACATTCGCCACCTTGATCCCCCAGGCATCGGTCTGCGCATCGAGCACGTGCTGGATATCGGTGTTCAGGCGCTCGCGTTCGGCCAGCAGTTCATCCAGCTCATGCTTGCCCAGCACCGCACGCAAGGTCGTCTGTGCCAGCTGGCTGGTGGCGGCGAGAAAATCCTCGACCTGGATAATCGCCTTCTGCGGGTCGAGCACGCGGAAATACAGCACCGCGTTGACCTTGACCGAGACGTTGTCGCGGGTGATCACATCCTGGGGCGGGATATCCAGCACCACGGTGCGCAGGTCCACCCGGACCATCTGCTGCACCAGCGGGATCAGCAGGATCAGCCCCGGTCCCTTGACCTGCCAGAAGCGCCCGAGCTGGAATACCACTCCACGTTCGTATTCACGCAGGATGCGAAAGGTCGAGGCCGCCAGCATCAGCAGCAGGAGCACCAGCAGCGCCCCGGAACCCAGTTGCAGGACCATGATCAATCTCCTCGCCTTGGCGGGTCGTCAGCGGCTTGCACTTCCAGCAGCAGGCCCTTGCGCGCGATCACCCGCACCCGTTGTCCGGGCTGCAGCGGTGTCGGGCTCAGTACCTGCCAGTTTTCCCCTTGCAGCTGGACCCAGCCGCCATAGACCCGGCCGTGATGGACATCGCCGGTTTGCAGCGCGGTGATGCAGGTAAGGCTGCCTTCCAGGCCGGCGTCGCCACTGACCACCTGGCGCTGGCGCGCCTTCACGGCCGCGGCGATCAGCGCCACCAGCAACAGGGCAGCGCTTATCGCCAGCAGAATGATCCAGGGCAGGGGAATCGCGTAGCCGGGCCATTGGCTGTCGATCAGGATCAGCAGCCCGACCACGAACGTGACAAGACCGCCGAAACCGATCAGGCCGAAGGTCGGCAGAAAGGTCTCGGCCAGCATGAATGCGATACCCAGGAGGATCAGCGCCACACTGGGGTGGATGGTCATGCTCACAGGTGTGCTCCGCGAGTTCGTCACCCCCTCTTGAAGTCTAGTCGAGGGGCGGCGGCCGCGTTTAGCGCCAAGTCGACTATCCAGGCCCGGCGATAGCGATAACGGTGCTTGAGCCGGGCCGACGACTGGCGCCGTACTGCCTAGACTCATACCCATGGATTGCCGTAGACCCATCGCCCCGGGGCATTCTGCGGGGCTCGGAGGTGCATCATGCGTATGGCCAAGACCGTGCAGAGCAGCCTGGAAAAGGCGAGCTGCGAATTCGACATCATCCATCACCCGCATTCGGCCAGCAGCCTGGAGACCGCCCGCCTGGCGGGGATTCCGGCGGAACGCATGGCCAAGTCGGTGATCCTCGACGACCAGCATGGGCATTACCTGATGGCCGTCCTGCCCGCCAGCCGGCACCTGGACCTGAGCAAGGTGCGGGGCGCCTCGACCTGGCAGATCACCCGGGAAAGCACCCTGGCGTATCTGTTCCAGGACTGCGAGCGCGGCGCCGTGCCGGCCCTGGGCGAATCCTATGGCCTGCGCATGGTGGTCGACCCGCTGCTGACCCGCGAGAAGGACATCTACCTGGAAGCCGGTAACCACCACAACCTGGTGCATATGGAAATGGGCGAGTACCTGCGCATGGTGCCCCATGCCGAAGTGTGCGAGGTCTGCCACTGAACCTTTGGCCCGCCCGCGCCCTCCATTGCAGGACAACTGAGCATTCCCACGCCCTGCGTGGGCATGCTGCCCGTGACGCTCTGCGTCAGCCGAGCGGACGCGGAGCGTCCAGAGAGGCGTTACCACGCAGAGCGTGGGAACGATCACGGCACCGATATTTCACTGATCACCGGAGAAGCCAATGGAATCACCTACCCACAGCCTGCCGTCCCTGTTCAAGCAACTGGGCCTGCCCAACGATGCGAAGAGCATCGACCAGTTCGTCGCCGCCCACTCGCCGCTCAAGCCGGAGCTGCACCTGGCCGACGCGTTTTTCTGGAGCAAGAGCCAGGCGGATTTCCTGCGCAGCGAAGTGCTCGAGGATGCGGACTGGGCCGAAGTGGTGGACCAGCTGGATGTGTTGTTGCGCAAGGGGAGGCAGGGCTGAGATCAAGCCCCCCATGAGCTACGCTCAACCCAACGGTCACGGTTCCTCTGTGCCTGACCGAACCGACAAGAACAAATTGTTTCAAGACTTGACGAAATCCTGGTCGATACGCGATATTGATAGTTAGCAAACTAACATTGTGCGAATCCTCTTGTGTCCAAGCATCTCGAACAGCTCCAGCAGAGCATCAGTACCGGCATGGTGCTCGCGTCGCGCCATTGGCGGCGGGCCTGCCAGACCACGCTGGCCAACTATGGCATCTCCGAAGCCTGCGCCATGCCGTTGCTGATCATCGGGCGCATGGGGCCGGGGGTGCGCCAGGTCACGGTGGCCCAGGTCGCCGGGATGGAAAGCCCGTCGCTGGTGCGTCTGCTCGATCAGTTGTGCAATGCCGGCTATGTGCAGCGTACTGAGGACGCCAGTGATCGCCGCGCCAAGACCCTGGGCCTGACCGAAACCGGCCATGGCCTGTTCCACGACATCGAAACCCAGTTGGTGCGCTTGCGCCGCGAGGTGCTGGAAGGTATCGCGCCGGCCGACCTGGAAGCGGCACTGCGGGTGATCCGCGCCTTCGAGGCCGCCGGGCAGGCATCGGGAGTGGCCGATTCTTGAACGGTTTCTGGACAGGCATGCCGCCGGCCCGCGACTGGTTCTATGGCGTGCGCACTTTCGCGGCCTCGATGATCGCGTTGTATATCGCGCTGCTGATGGAGCTGCCGCGTCCCTACTGGGCGATGGCGACCGTGTACATCGTGTCCAGTCCCTTTGTCGGCCCCACCAGTTCCAAGGCGCTGTATCGGGCGGTTGGCACCTTCCTCGGTGCTTCGGCGGCGGTGCTGTTCGTGCCGCTGTTCGTCCAGACACCGTTCCTGCTGGTGGTGGCGGTGGCGCTGTGGACCGGCATCCTGCTGTTTCTCTCGCTGCACTTGCGGACCGCCAACAGCTACGCGCTGATGCTGGCCGGCTACACCATGCCGATGATCGCCCTGCCGGTGGTGGACAATCCGTTGAATGTGTTCGATATCGCCGTGTCGCGGACCGAGGAAATCTTTCTCGGCATCGCCGTCGCCGCGGTGGTCGGCAGTATGTTCTGGCCCCGGCGCCTGGCGCCGGTGTTTATCGACGCGGCGGGCAAGTGGTTCGCCGATGCCTCGACCTACAGCCTGCGGTTCCTCTCGCGCAATGTGCAGGCCGATGAAGTCAGCGGCCTGCGTTCGGCGATGGTGGCGACCTTCAACAGTCTCGAACTGATGATCGGCCAGTTGCCCCACGAAGGTGCCCGGCCCCAGACCGTGCGCAACACCAAGGAGCTGCGTGGACGGATGATTCACCTGCTGCCGGTGGTCGACGCCCTGGACGACGCCTTGTATGCCATGGCGCGGCGCACGCCGGAGCTGGTGGAGCGCTTCGAGCCGTTGCTCGTCGCCACCCGCGAATGGCTGGAAAGCACCGCCGGGGAAGCGCCGGTCGAGCGCTGGCAGGCCCTGCGCGAGCAGGTCGACAGCCTGCAGCCGAGCCCGGTCGAGCTGGATGAGCGCCGCCAGTTGCTGTTCTCCAACGCCCTCTATCGCCTGGGGGAATGGATCGACCTGTGGCAGGACCTGCGCAGCCTGCAATACGCCATCCAGTGCGAAAGCCAGGACAACTGGCGCGCGGTCTACCGCCATTGGCGCCTGAGCCGCCTGACCCCCTTTCTCGACCGTGGCCTGATGCTGTATTCAGCGGGCTCCACGGTCCTGGCGATCATTGTCGCTTCGGTGCTGTGGATCCTGCTCGGCTGGACCGACGGCGCCAGCGCGGTGATCCTCGCGGCGGTGGCCTGCAGCTTTTTCGCGGCGATGGACGACCCGGCGCCGCAGATCTACCGGTTCTTTTTCTGGACCGCGATGTCGGTGATCTTCGCCAGCCTCTACCTGTTCGTGGTACTGCCCAACCTGCATGATTTCCCGATGCTGGTGCTGGCGTTCGCCGTGCCGTTCATCTGCGTCGGCACCCTTACCGTGCAGCCGCGCTTCTACCTGGGCACCTTGCTGACCATCGTCAACACCTCGTCCTTCATCAGCATTTCGGGCGCCTATGACGCCGACTTCCTGAACTTCACCAACGCCAACCTGGCCGGCCCCGTGGGCCTGTTGTTCGCCTTTATCTGGACCCTGGTGGCACGGCCTTTCGGCGCCGAGCTGGCGGCCAAGCGCCTGACCCGTTTCAGCTGGCGCGACATCGTCAGCCTGACCGAGCCGGCGACCCTGGCCGAGCACCGGCACATGGGCGCGCAAATGCTCGACCGCCTGATGCAGCACCTGCCGCGCCTGGCCATGACCGGCCAGGATACCGGCGCGGCGCTGCGCGAGTTGCGGGTCGCGCTGAACCTGCTCGACCTGCTGGCCTATACCCCGCGCGTGCTGGGGGTGGCCAACGTGTTGCTCAAGCAGGTGGTGGAAGAGGTCGGCGCTTACTTCCGCGCCTGCCTCAAGGCCCGCGAGCGGCTGCCGGCCCCGGCACCCTTGCTGATGACCCTGGACCGCACGCGCCGGGCCCTCGGCTCCCAGGGCCTGGACGACGGCGAAACCCGCCTGCATCTGCTGCACGCCTTGAGCGGCCTGCGTCTGGCGCTGTTGCCCGGGGTCGAGTTCGTCGACCTGGGCGAGCAGCCGGAGAGCGTGCCGTATGGGATCAACGGAGTGCCTTTATGATCGGTGACGTGGATATCAGCGGGGTGTTCCTGCCCACGCTGCTGGTGCTGATGGGGATTACCTACGCGCTGTACCTGGTGGTGCACGGGCTGTTGACGCGCTTCCACTTCTATCGCCTGGTCTGGCACCGGGCATTGTTCAACGTCGGTCTCTACGCTTTGCTGCTGGGCGTTGTGGATTCGTTCAGTCGATACCTGATGACATGAAAAAACCTATCTTGACCATTGGCCGTGTGGTCCTGACCTTGCTGGTGGTGATCTTCGCCTGCCTCGTGGTCTGGCGCATGGTGATGTACTACATGTTCGCGCCCTGGACCCGGGACGGGCATATCCGTGCCGATATCGTGCAGATCGCCCCGGACGTGTCCGGGCTGATCCAGCAGGTGCAGGTGCGTGACAACCAGTTGGTCAGTCGCGGCCAGGTGCTGTTCAGCATCGACCAGGACCGCTTCAAGCTGGCGCTGCGCCAGGCCAGGGCCGCCGTGGCCGATCGCCAGGAAACCCTGGCCCAGGCCCAGCGCGAGAACAAGCGCAACCGTGGCCTGGGTAACCTGGTGGCCGGCGAGCAGCTGGAGGAAAGCCAGTCGAAAGTCGCCCGTGCCGAGTCGGCCCTGGCCGAGGCCCAGGTGACGGTGGACGCCGCGCAACTGAACCTCGACCGGTCGGTGATCCGCAGCCCGGTGGACGGCTATGTCAACGACCGTGCGCCGCGTGAGCAGGAATTCGTCACGGCGGGCCGGCCGGTGCTGTCGGTGGTGGACAGCGGCTCGTTCCATATCGACGGTTATTTCGAAGAGACCAAGCTCGACGGTATCCATGTCGGCCAGAGCGTGGATATCCGCGTGATTGGCGACAAGGCCCGCCTGCGTGGCCGGGTGGAAAGCATCGTCGCCGGGATCGAGGACCGTGACCGTACCAGCGGCTTGAACCTGTTGCCCAACGTCAACCCGGCCTTCAGCTGGGTGCGCCTGGCCCAGCGGATTCCGGTGCGGATCGCCTTTATCGACGTACCGGAAGATTTCCGCATGATCGCCGGGCGCACGGCGACCGTTTCGATCATCGATGACGCCGGGGACGTCGCGAAGAAAGAGGCCGCGAAATGAAACCGCTGGTGAAAGTCACCACGTTCGGCCTTGGCCTGTTGCTGTCGGCCTGTTCCATGGTCGGCCCGGATTACCAGCTGCCGGGCGACTCGGCCATGCAGCGCAAGGACCTGCAGGGCGAGTTCGCCGGCAGTGGCGACAATGTCGTCTCGGCGCCGGTCCCGACTGACTGGTGGCGGCTGTACCAGGACCCGCGCCTGGATGAACTGGTGCGCCAGGCACTGGCTTCCAACACCGACCTGCGGGTCGCGGCGGCAAGCCTCTCGCGGGCCCGGGCCCAGGTGGACGAGGCCGAGGCGGCCGGTGGCTTCAGTGCCGGGGTGAAGGCTGGCGCGCAACGCTTGCAGGAGTCCGGCCAGGCGTTCCTGCTGCCGGAAAAGGTGCCGGTGGCGAATGTCGGGGATATTTCGCTTTCCGCGTCCTATCAGTTCGACCTGTGGGGCACCTTGCAGCGCGGCATCGAGGCGGCCAAGGCCAACGCCGACGCGACCCAGGCGGCGGCCGATGTCGCCCGTATCACCCTGGTGGCGGATGTGGTGCGCTCCTACACCCAGGTCTGCGCCGCCAACGAGGAGCGCGAAATCGCCGAGCAGTCCCTCGACCTGCAATCCCAGAGCACCGAGCTGACCAAGCGCCTGCGCGACGCCGGGCGTGGCGATGAAACCCAGGTCACCCGTTCCCAGACCCAGTTCAAATCCCTGCGTGCCGAGTTGCCGCGCTATACGGCGGCGCGCCAGGCCGGGTTGTACCGTCTGTCGATGTTGCTGGCCAAGCCGCTGGATCAACTGCCCGCCGGGGTGGCCGATTGCGCCGCGCTGCCGCATATCGCCCAGTTGCTGCCGGTAGGCGACGGTGCCGAGCTGCTCAAGCGCCGTCCGGATATCCGCCAGGCCGAGCGCCGGTTGGCGGCGGCGACGGCCGGCATCGGTGTCGCCACGGGCGAGCTGTACCCGAATATCAGCATCGGCGCGACGGTCGGTACGGTCGGCTTCCTCAAGGACCTGGGCGATCCGTCGACCAACCGCTGGGGCTTCGGCCCGGCGATCAGCTGGACCGTGCCGACCAACGGTGCGCGGGCGCGGATCCGTGAAGCCGAGGCCACCACCCAGGGTGTCCTGGCGCACTTCGACGGCGTGGTGCTCAACGCGATTCGCGAGACCCAGACCAGCCTGGCCCAGTACACCGCGCAGCTCGACCGCCGCGATGCCCTGGCCGATGCCGAACAGTCGGCCAGCCTCGCGGCGGACCAGACGCACCGCTTCTTCAAGGCCGGTCGCGCCTCGTTCCTCGCCGACCTGCAAGCCACCCGCACCTACACCGACGTGCGCGCCCAACTGGCCTCGGCCAACACCCAGGTGGCGATGAGTCAGATCGATCTGTTCCTGGCGCTGGGCGGTGGTTGGGAAAGCGGACGAACGCCACCTGCGCAGCACGCGAAACCCTGAGTCCGTTGCTATGCTCTGAACTATCGGCTGGCCGTCGTTGGTTCGGGGCTTCGGGTGAATCCTCACGCGCGGTCGGCGTGGCTTGATGGGGATTCTAATAATGAAAAACCCTTATGCTCCCGGCTTCTGGTGTGCGGTGGTGGCCCTGGTGCTGCTCTCGGCGACGTATTTCTACGGCGTGATGCTCGCCCATCAGATCGACAAGGCGCTGGTGTTCCTCGACAGCGCCAGTGCCCTGATCGCAGTGATGTCCATCGTGGTGGTGGCCTGGGCCAGCTACCAGAGCCAGCAGGTGAAGAAGCGCCAGCTCTCCCAGAGCAAGACCCTGGTCCTGGTCTGGGACACCAAGGTCGCCCTGCGCCGCGTCGAAACCGTGTTCGACCGCTATTTCTGGGGCAGCTACTGGCAACCGGGCCGGACCTTCCAGGAAGTCATGGGCGAACTGACCGGCACGCCCCTGGAAAAAAGCCTCGAAACCCTCAAGAGCCAATGCCTGAAGCTCGACCGCGAGGTGGCCCACGAAGAGCGCCACTGGCTGAGCAACGCCCGCGAGCTGGCGGACGTCGCCATCGCCATGGCCCGCGAGCGTTATCAGCTGGACGTCTGCGACCCGCGCAACGACTCGCCGGACGGCGTGGTGATCAACCGTGATTTCGAGGTGCTGGTGTACACCTGGACGGCGCGACTGAAGACCTTCGACCATCAGCTGGACGAGATGGAGCTGCAGTATTCGTGAGTTGCCGGGCCTGACCCGAACTTAATGCCGACCCTGACGTCAATGCAATGCAACCCGGTGGTCTTGCCGGGTGCCCGCGCGCGTTCTTCCTGTGCATTTTGCTGCCTTCGTCACATGCCGATACCGGGGTGACAGGTGCGCCCGTCTTCGTGCAAATGCTACTCTTCGTCCTTTCGGGCGCCGTCGAGCCGAACCCGACCAAGGGTTCAGGGAAGACCAGCATTTTCAACACAACGGACATTGATCGGGTCAATTCATGAATAAATCAGCAGGCGTATTGTTGGGGTTTGTCGTGGTGGTGGGTGCCGTGAGCACCGCCGGCGCGTGGTACACCGGCAATCAGCTGGAAGGGGTGTTGAACACTTCGATCCAGGAAGCCAACGCACAATTGAAGACGGCCCTGAGCAGTGGTGGCGGCAACGCGAGCATCGAGCTGGTGTCGCTGGACCGCAACCTGTTTACCAGCACCGCGCATTACCGGCTCAAGCTGCAGAACCTGCAGCTCGGTGAAGATAACAAGGACGTCGACCTGCTGTTCGTCGACCATATCGAGCACGGGCCATTGCCGTTGTCGCGCCTGAAGGCGTTGAAGCTGACGCCGGTGATGGTCAACAGCAACTACGAGCTGGAAAAGAACGACGTGACTGCCAAGTGGTTCGACGCCGCCAAGGGCGCCGCGCCGCTCAAGGGCGTGGTTGCGCTGGGCTACAACAACTCGATCGACGGCAACGTCGAGTTGATCCCGCTGGACTTCGCGCCGGACGACAAGAGCTCGGTGAAATTTTCCGGGCTGAACCTGAACCTCACCGGCAGCGACCGTGGGGCGAAGATCAAGCTCAACGGCTACATGGACAGCCTGAAGATTGCCGCCCAGTCCGCCGAGGACGGGCCGGTATCGGTCGAGCTGGGTGGCCTGACCCTGGTCAGCGACCTGGCCAAGAGCGACTTCGGCTTCTACCTGGGCGGCAACACCCTGGAACTGAGCAACGCCAAGGTGACCTACGGTCTGACCCCGGCAACAGTGACGGTCAAGGACTTCGAGCAGAAGGACTCCCTGGACGCGACCGGCAATATCCTCGCCGGACGCCTGGCCTACACCGTCGGCGATATCGGCTACAACGGCAAATCGGTGGGCAGCGCGCAGATGAGCCTGGCCGCGAAGAACCTCGATATCCCGGCGGTGCGCTCCCTGACCCAGATCTACCAGAGCGAGCTGCAGGCCATGCAGCAAGCGGCCGCGCAGGGTGAGGAAACCCCGGCGGTGCCGGAGCTGACCGCCGAGCAGCAACTCAAGGCCCAGGCCGACATCCGCCAGCTGCTGGCCGGCAAGCCGCAGATCGCCGTGGAAAACCTGTCGTTCAAGACCGCCAATGGCGAAAGCCGTTTCAGCCTGTTGCTGGACCTGACCAACCCGTCGTCCACCCAGTTGCCGCCGCTGGAACTGGGCAAGCAACTGATCGCGCAACTGGACGCCAAGCTGTCGCTGTCCAAGCCGATGATCGCCGATCTTGCCGGCGTGCAGGCGCAGGTCGAGGGCCAGACCGATCCGAAGGCCATCGCCCAGTACGCGTCGATGAGCAGCGAAATGGCCGGTACCATGGCGGTATCTACCGAGATGGCGACCATCGAGGGCACGGATATCGTCTCCAAGCTGCACTACGCCGCCGGCCAGGTGGATTTCAACGGGCAGAAGATGCCGGTGGAAGACTTCATCGCGCTGATGATGTCCAAGGTCGGTGGCCTGAGCGGCGCCGAAGCCGCCGAGTAAGCACCCGCCATGTGCGAGCGGGCTTGTCGGGACGCCGCACCGCCGCGAAGCTTTTAGCGGCCTGAAGGGGCTTTTCGTGAGTAAGCCCGGCTGCGGGTAGCCGGGCTTACTTCGTTTCTGACGTGACGCTTTCCAGCCGATAGCCGTAACCGTATACGGTCTGCAATTGCCAGCCGCGCTCGGCGGTCAGCCCGAGCTTGTTGCGCAGGCGATAGATATGGGTGTCGAGGGGCCGCGAGGAAAGCACTTCCTCGTGGGGCCAGAAGCGCTCGTAGAGGTACTCGCGCGACAGCGGCCGGCCGAGGTTGGCGAACAGGCAACGAGCCAGGCGGTACTCGCGCTCCGTCAGGCCGATGGGCTGGCCGTCGCGGCTGACGAGCAGTTCCGCATCGTCGAAGCTCAGGTCATTGAAGGTCGCGGTTTCGCCGCCGGCGTTGCGCTGCACGCCATGCCGGCGCAGCACCGCGTTGATCCGCGCCTTGAGTTCATTGGCGCGAAACGGCTTGCTCACATAATCGTCGGCACCGCTGCCCAGGGCCAGGACGATATCGTTCTCGGCGTCGCGACTGGTGAGCATGATGGCCGGTGGCGGGGCTTCCATGTGCTCGCGGGTCCAGCGCAGGAGCGCCAGGCCACTGAGGTCCGGCAACTGCCAGTCGAGGATCAGCAGGTCGAAGGTTTCGCGACGCAACCGGCGCAGCAGGTCCTCGCCGCGCTCGAAGCTATGCACGGTCCAGGGCGGTTCGCCCGCCTGGGACATTTGCCCCAGGGTCTGCTCGAGCCGACGCAGCTCGGCGGGTTCGTCGTCGAGTATGGCGACACGCATGGCCTCGTCCTTTCTCCTTGCCTGATGAGCTCGATTCTGACGGATCGGTGCCGGCAAAATCTGAACAATTCTGGCGAATCCCTCAAGCGTCGGCGCCGGCTGGTTAGGCTTGATATCAAATTGCCGGTGCCTGCTGTGCGGGGCTCAAGTCGCCTGATTGCAGGGTACCGGTTCGCTGGTACAAGGAGAAGGAACAATGGGCAGTCCCTTTCGCGTCATGCGCTGGCAACCCTGGACAGTCGTGTCGCTGATCACCGGGCTGGTTTTGTGCCTGGGGCTCGGTTTCACCGTCGGCATGTGCTACTCGATCCCGCGTACGACGGCTATCGTCTCCATGCGCCTGTCCCTGCCCGTGGCCGGCGATCTGGTCATGCCCGCCGAATGGCCGGGCTCGCGCAGCCTGGAGCTGGCGCAGTGGATCAAGGAACAGGCGGTGCGGCAGGAGCAGCAGCGTTGGATATTCTGAAGCCGGCAATTCTGAACAATTCTTGCAGATTGTCCGCCAAGGACGGATTTGCCCATAGAGTAGGCCCAGTAGCACAGGGGCACTTTGGAGCAAGTCCGACCCACGGAGGGGTAGCGATTCGGATCCACACGAATCGTTGTCGAGGGAAGGTTGGGATGCCTTCCCTTGGCCATTTTTTCCGTGGCACTCCTTTCATATCAAGACATACAGTGTGGTCCGGTGGCCGCGGGGCGCTGTGGCATGATTGAGAAACCTGGCTCAGTGCCGTAGTCCTTATCCCTGCTCCCTGTCCGAGCGACCGAGCCGATGACCGAGTTTGCCTCTTCTTCCTTTTCCCTGCTTCGCAGCCCGTTGTTTCGAAGCGGCCTGTTTCAACGCATCGTTCCCTGGCTGATCGGTGTCGTTGTCGGCCTGCCTGGCCTTGGCGTATCGGCGGCGCCCGCGCTGTCCCGCGCGCCCTATCTCGATCGTGAACAGCAATGCCGTCCGCAACCGTTGCCGGCGGTCGTCCTGCACCTGGCCGGCGAGGCCTGGAAGCTCGATGCCAGGGGGCAGGAGAGCCGCCTGGAAGAGGGCATGCGCGTGGATGAGCAGGAGGCCGTGCGAACGGCGGCCGATGCCTTTGTCAGCCTCGGCCTGGGGGATGGCTCGCGGATCGTCCTGCCGTCCAACTCCCAGGTACGCCTGCAACTGGATGAAGTGCTGGCGGTGCCCCAGGTGATCCTGGAGCAGGGGCAGGTCGAGTCCTACGTGATCAAGCGCGCCAGTGATCACGACCGCTTCCGGATCCAGACCCCGGTGGGTGTGCTCGGTGTGCGCGGTACGCATTTCCGCACCCGTGGCGAAGACGGCCAGGTGCTGGTCGAAGTGCTGGACGGCCAGGTCGCGGTCAGGCGTATCCCCGCCCAGGCGGAGCCGGGCAAGGTCGGGGCGAAGCGCCTGGCGGTGGCCGAGGCCGCGGTACCGGTGAATGCCCGGCAGGGCCTGAAGATCCGCGGCAGCGGCGAGCTGAAACCCACCGACCTGCTACCGGCGCCGCGCCTGCTGGGCCAGGACGGCCAACGGGGCGACAAGCCGGTCTGGCAACTGTTTCTCCAGCCGCTGGAGGGGGCCCGGCGCTATCGCGCGCAGGTCGCCACCGATGTCGGCTTCCTCGATATCAAGCAGGAAGGTTTTTCCAGCACGCCGCAGATCCAGTTCAGCGACTTGCAGGCGGCCTTCTACCACGTGCGGCTGTCGGCATTCGACGAACAGGGACTTGAGGGCCAGACTGGGGTCTACGATATCTACTACTGGCCCAGGACGTTGCATGCCCAATAGCCGCGGTGTTTCACCTTCATGAGCGTTTCGCCTCCATGAGGTTCTGGCGGCGGCGCGAGGCACGCGAACCGACGCAGGCGCAACGGCTGTTCCGTGGTCTGCTGCGTGAATGGCTGCTGGTGGGATTGCTGTTGCTGCCGCTGACCGCCGTGCTGTCCCTGAACCAGAATCTGGCGTTCAGTCATTTTCTCTATGATCGCCTGAGCCGGTTGAATCCGCTGCCGGTCGATCCGCGCATCCTGCTGGTCACCATCGATGACCGCAGTCTCGAGGCCCTCGGCCGTTGGCCCTGGCCCCGCGACGTGCATGCCCGATTGCTGGATCGCCTGGCCGCGGCGCAGCCCCGGGGCGTGCTGTTCGATGTGATCTTCAGTGAACCGGAACGTCCCGGCGATGGCGATGAACACCTGGCCGAGGCCCTGTGTCGCGCCGGTAACGTGGTCCTGCCGCTGTTGCGCGAAGGTGTGCCGCGGTTTGCCACGCCGTTGCGGGAAATCGAGCCGATCGAGCCGTTGCGGCGCTGTGCCCGGGCCGTCGGCCATATCAACGTCGAGGCGGATAACGACGGCGTGGTGCGCGGGCTTTTCCTGCTCGAGGGCCCGGCCGGGCAAACCCGTGAGCAACTGGCCTGGCTGGCGTACCAGATGGCGCTGCCGGCGGACGGGCAACCCGCGATGCCGGGTGCCGGGGACGGGGACCTTGCCGAAGCCCGGGACTGGCAACGCCGCAACGCCATCCTGCTGCCCTTTGTCGCCGGTGCCGGCGGCTTTCCCAGCGTGCCCTATATCAGCGTCCTGCGCGGTGAGGTGCCACCGCAGTTGTTGCGTGACCGGCTGATCCTGGTCGGTGCCACCGCGCCGGGCCTGGGCGACCGTTATGTCACGCCGGTCTCCGAGCAGGCTGGGACCACTGCCGGGGTGGAGATCCAGGCCAACCTGCTCAACGGCCTGTTGCAACAGCGCAGCATTGTCGCGTTGTCGCCGTTGCCGAGCCTGCTGCTGTCCGTCTCGACGGTGGCCCTGTTGCTGGGCGGCCTGTTGCTGCGCGCGCGGCATGCCCTGTGGCTGACGCTCGCCGGCATGATTGCGCTGCTGGCCGGTGCCTGGGGCCTGCTGCGCCTGGGCCTGTGGTGGTCGCCGGCGGCGAGCCTGAGCGGCTTTCTGCTGGCCTACCTGATCTGGAACTGGCGGCGCCTGAGCGCGGTGCTGGCCTACTTCGGCTGGGAGCTGGCCCGGTTGAACGACGAGCCCAGGGTGCTGCCCGAGCGTCGCCGGCCGATCGTCCCCGGCGGCGATGTCCTGCAAGGTCGTATCGCCGCCCTGGAACAGGCCCTCGGGCGCACTCGCGATACCCGGCGATTCATGGCCGATGGCCTGGAGTGCCTGCCTGTCGCCACGCTGATAACCGACACTCAAGGCCAGGTGCTGCTCGCCAATCGCAGCGCCCGCGAACTGCTGGGCGCGACGCTGGTGGGCGAGAACTGGCTCGAGGTGCTGGCGCGCCTGGGCTTTCCCGACCTGCACGGGGGCGCACGCCCGGCATTGTCCGCACTGACCCGCCAGGAGTTTCGCGACAGCCGCCAGCGCACCCTGCGCCTGGACCTCGCACCGCTGCTGTCGGCGGAAGATGAAGTCGCCGTCGGCTGGCTGTTCAGCCTTGCGGACCTGAGCCAGGAGCGCGAAGCCGAGCAGCAGCGGGCGGCCTTGTTGCGCTTTCTGTCCCATGACCTGCGCGCGCCGCATTCGGCGATCCTGGCGCTGCTGGATGTGCAGCGCGAGCAGCACGAGGATGCGCCGCTGCATCGGCAGATCGAACAACAGGTCCGCCGGGCCCTGGGCCTGACCGAGGCGTTTGTGCACCTGGCCAAGGCCGAGTCGGAGGCCTACCGGTTCCAGCCGGTGCTGTTCGCCATGCTGGTACTGGATGCCTTTGACCAGGTGGCGCCATTGGCGCAGCTCAAGGGCATCGCACTGCGTCATGAGCTCGACGAGGCCGATGAAAGCCCGGTCCGCGCCGATGCCGCGCTGCTGACCCGGGCGCTGTTCAACCTGCTGGAAAACGCCATCAAGTACAGCCCTTCCGGCACCTGCGTCAGCCTCGCCGTGACGGTGGCGGACAACCGGCTGGCCTGCCGCATCAGCGACCAGGGCCGGGGCATCGACGCTGTCGAGCTGCCGCGACTTTTCGACCCCTACACGCGTTTTGCCTCGGCCCACGACAGCGAAGGGCTGGGCCTGGGGCTGGCGATGGTGAAGGCCGTGATCGACCGGCATGGCGGCCTGATCCGCTGCCAGAGTGTCGTTGGCCAGGGTACGACGTTCATCCTCGAATTGGCGGTTCTGCACGAGTGACCCGACAATCATCCTCGTCGGTGCCCGGCGAAATCTGAATAATTATTGCATGTTGTTTTTTGGTCTAACCTTGCGTGAAAGACTCTTGATCAGATAGCCAATGCGCATCATCCAAGAACGGCTTTCTGGACGCGACGGGCTTTAGTTGCCACGTAAGGAAGTTGACGAGATGCCGCGTACCGCGATTGCTTTTGCTCGTGTTGATCTTCGCCTGCTCATTCAGATGGCCCTGTGCGGCCAGCTGTTCTGGAGTGGCCTGGCCTGCGCCGACGCGTCCTACGACCAACTGATCCGCCAGGCCCGCAACGGTGACTATGCCCCCGCGCTGAGCCAACTGCGCCAGCTGCCTGCCGGGCAACAGACCACCGGCCAGGTCAGCGACCACTTGCAGATAGCGGGCTGGGCGGGCCTGGACAGCGAGGTGGTGACGGTCTACGAGTCCAGTGGCGCGCACCGTACGCTGCCGGTTCCGGCCCTGACAGCCACGGCAAGGGCGTATCGCAACCTCAAGCGCTGGGATGACGCCGAACGCGTGTATCGCCTGGCGCTGACCCGTGAACCGCAGAGCCTCGATGCGCAACTGGGCCTGGCCGTGACCCAGGCCGATGGCGGTGACCCGCAAGAGGCCGTGCGCCGTGCCCGCGAGCTGGTGGCCCGGCAGCCCGATGATCCTTCGCGGCGCCTGGCATTGGGCTACGCGCTGACCCGGGCGGGCGACCGTTATGGCGCGTTGTTCGAGTACGACCAGGCGTTTCTCCGGGCATCGGACAACCCCGAGGTGGCTCGCGAATACCTCTT
Source organism: Pseudomonas sp. Mn2068 (assembly GCF_049319725.1). Lineage (NCBI taxonomy): Bacteria > Pseudomonadati > Pseudomonadota > Gammaproteobacteria > Pseudomonadales > Pseudomonadaceae > Pseudomonas > Pseudomonas sp. Mn2068. Next base: position 52,114 of record NZ_JBMOUG010000019.1, read on the forward strand.
TGCCCTCGAACGTGCGCGCCTGCCCGAGCCGGCATTGCGCCTGGCCCGCAACCATCCGCAACTGATCGGGCCGCTGCCCGTGGCGCGCCTCGAAGGCGAGCTGGCGGCCGAGCGCGTGCGTCTGGCGGAGTTCGCCTCGCGCAGTGAACGCGAGCGTTTCGTCGTCGCCGACCGGGCGCTGGCCGACTATGAGCAACTGCTCGCCAATTGGGCCTCCAATCCCGATGCGCGCGATGACGTGGTGCGCTGGCGCATCGACCGTATGGGCGCGCTCAAGGCCCGGGCGCGCAGTGCCGAGGTGCTGGTCGAATACCAGAAACTGATCGATGAAGGCGTGACGATCCCGACCTATGCCCTGCGCTGGGTGGCGGCGTCCTACCTCGATGTGCGCCAGCCCGAGACGGCCACGCAACTGTATCGCCAGGTGCTGTCGGCGCCGGACGCGGACCCCGCCGACCGGGTCGATGACACCACGGCCCTGTTCTATGCCCTGCTCGAAAGCGACAAGCCGCAAGAAGCCCGTGAAGTGGCGCAGACGCTGGCAAAAAACGAGTCGCCCCGCGTCGAACTCAAGGGGTTGCCCATCGGCAACCCCAGCGATTCGTGGATGGATGCCCAGCAATTGAATGCCCAGGTCGGTCTCTACGACAACGCCGTGCCGGACAGCGAGCAAGGCCTGGAGGCATTGTTCGAGCAGGTGCCGGGTAACATCGGGCTGCGCGTGGCCATGGCGCAGATGTACCTGGCCCGTGACTGGCCGCGTCGCGCCGAATACCTGAACAAGGAAACCGAAGCCCTGGCCCCCAGGGACCGCGGACTGGAAGTGGCCCAGGGCTACACGGCGCTCGATCTGCAGGAGTGGCGCCAGCTCGATGCGCTGACCGACGACCTGGTCGAACGCTTTCCGGAAAACCGCCAGGTGCAGCGCCTGCAACGCCTGCGCGACGTCCATGACATGGCTGAGCTGCGGGTCCAGGCCTATACCGGCAAGAGCTTCGGCGGTGGCTCGGACAGCGAGCCCGGGGCGGTCACCGGTAGCCGTGACTACGGTCTCGAGACGGTGCTGTACAGCCCGCCGATCAATGAGGACTGGCGACTGTTCGCCGGTGCCGGGTATGCCTTCGGCAAGTTCACCGAAGGCGACGCCCAGCGCCGCTGGCAGCGGCTCGGGGTGGAGCGGCGGACCCGCGACATGACCCTGGAAGCCGAGGTGTCCAACCAGTCCTACGGCGAGGGCAACAAGATAGGTGCGCGCCTGGCCGCCGCCCTCGACATCGACGATCACTGGCAATACGGCGGCAGTCTCGAGCGCCTGTCCGCGGCCACGCCGTTGCGCGCGCTGAAGAACGGTATCAGCGCCAACTCGGCGAGCGCGTTCCTGCGCTGGCGGGCCAATGAAAGCCGCGAATGGAAGCTGGCGGTGACCCCGTCGCGTTTCAGCGACGGCAACCGCCGCATCGAAACCGTGCTCACCGGCCGCGAAGGTCTCTATAGCGCGCCCCATGTGCAAGTGGACCTGGGTCTGGAAGTCAGTACCAGCCACAACACCAAAAGTGACGACGTCCCCTATTTCAACCCCAAGTCCGACTTCAGTGTGTTGCCGACCGTGAACGTCAACCACATCCTTTACCACCGCTACGAAACCGTATGGAGCCAGCAGTTCCAGGTAGGTGCGGGGAGTTACAGCCAGCGCGATCACTCCACTGGCGCCATGGCCCTGTTGGGCTACGGCCAGCGCGTGAGCTGGAACGATGTCCTTGACGCCGGTGCGCTGGTGAGTTGGCTCAGCCGACCGTACGACGGGGATCGGGAACGCGACCTTCGTCTGACCGTCGACCTTACTTATCGCTTCTAGAAGAGATGGATGATGCCTTTGATCATGCGTTGCCTGCTTCTCCTGGGAGCGTTGCTGCTCGGCGCCTGCGCCCAGACTCCCGCGACCTTCACCGCGCCGGCGCAGCGCCCGCTGCCGGCCAATGAGGCACCCTGGCCGAAGAACCATGTGCTGGGCATCGCTTATCACGATGTCGAGGACCGTGACCCGGATCAGGCGGTGGTGGCCGTGCGCACCGAGCGATTGCTCGAACAATTGGCGTGGTTGCGGGAAAACGGTTATCGGCCGGTCAGCGTCGACCAGATCCTCGCGGCGCGCGGCGGCGGACCGGAGCTGCCCGCCAAGGCGGTGCTGTTGAGCTTCGACGACGGCTACGCGAGTTTCTACACCCGCGTGATGCCGGTCCTGCGCAGCTACCGATGGCCGGCGTTGCTGGCACCGGTGGGGACCTGGATCGACACGCCGGCGGGCCAGCCGGTGAACTTCGCCGGCGAGCTGCGTCCGCGTTCGCAGTTCCTGACCTGGGCCCAGATCAAGGAGATTTCCGCCTCGGGGCTGGTCGAGATCGCCGCCCATACGGACGCCAGCCACCTGGGCATCGTCGCCAACCCGCAAGGCAACCAGCAACCGGCGGCGGCCACGCGGCGCTACGATGCCAGCACCGGCCGGTATGAAAGCGAAGCCGACTTCCAGGCCCGCATGCGCGCTGACGTGGTGGCGATTTCGAACAAGATCCGTGCGGTCACCGGCTACGCCCCACGGGTCTGGGTCTGGCCCTACGGTGTCGCCGACGGTACGGCGCTGAAGGTGATCGACGGCCAGGGCTACAAGATGGCGCTGACCCTGGATGACGGGCTCGACAGCGTCGACAGGCTGATGAGCAGTCCGCGGTTCCTGGTGGCCTCGGATCCCGATGGCGAGCACTACGCCAGCAGCCTCGTCGCGGTGCAGACGCGCTCGCCCAAGCGCGTGGTGCATGTCGACCTGGATAACGTCTATGACGCGGATCCGGTCCGTCAGGAAATCAACCTCGACAAGCTGGTCCAGCGCATTTCCGACATCGGCGCCAATACCGTCTTTCTGCAAGCCTTCGCCGACCCCGAGGGCGATGGCCTGGCACGCGAGCTGTATTTTCCCAACCGGCACCTGCCGGTCCGCGCGGATATCTTCGACCGTGTCGCCTGGCAGTTGCGTACCCGCGCCCATGTCGAGGTGTTCGCCTGGATGCCGGTGCTCAGCTTCGCACTGGATTCCAGGCTGCCCCGGGTGACCCGCTGGGACCCGGCGACCGGCCACGTGGCCCCGGATCCCGAGCAGTACCGGCGCCTGTCGCCCTTCGACCCCGAGGTGCGCCGCCTGATCGGCGAGATCTACGAGGACCTGGCGCGGCTGACCTCGGTCGATGGCGTCCTCTATCACGACGACGCTGTGCTCTCCGATTTCGAGGACGCCAGCCCCCAGGCGCTGCGCGCCTATGCGGCCAACGGCCTGCCGGGTAGCGTCGAGGCCTTGCGTGGCGACCCGGCGACACTCCAGCGCTGGACCCGTTTCAAGAGCCGTTACCTGATCGATTTCACCCACGAACTGACCGCCAGGGTCCGTGCCATCCGCGGGCCGCAGGTGCAGACCGCGCGCAATCTGTTCGCCGAGCCGGTGATCGACCCGCAGAGCGAGACCTGGTTCGCCCAGAACCTCGATGACTTCCTCACCAGTTACGACTGGACCGCGCCGATGGCCATGCCGTTGATGGAAGGCCAGAGCGAGAGCCATTCGGGCGACTGGCTGGAAAGGCTGGTCGAGCGGATCGGGCAACGTCCGGGCGCCCTGGATCGCACCGTGTTCGAGTTGCAGGCCCGCGACTGGCGGCAGAAACCGGCGACGGACATCGACGGCGAGCAACTGGCGGACTGGATGGCACGGATCAAGCGCAAGGGCGCGACCAGTTTCGGTTACTACCCGGACAATTTCCTCGAAAACAGTCCGGACCTGAAAACCGTGCGCCCCGCACTTTCCAACAAGTGGAATCCTTAGATCATGATGGATCGCATCCTGGCACTGATCGTCCTGGCGCTCGTCCTGGGGTTTCCCCTGGGCGTGATTTTCCTGGTCACCGGGCAATTCCTGATGGACTTCGTGTTCTTCTACCCGTTGTTCATGTCGGGGTTGTGGATGGCCGGCGGCTTGTACTTCTGGCTGCACTGGGAGCGGCGCTGGCCCTGGGAAGCCGACACCCTGCCGCCGCCGCTGCCCGGCGAGCCGCTGATCTCGATCCTGATCCCCTGCTTCAACGAAGGTGACAACGTCGGCGAGACCATCGAGGCGGCGCTGGCCCAGCACTACCCGAATATCGAAGTGATCGCCATCAATGACGGTTCCAGCGACAACACCGGGCAGTTGCTCGATGGCCTGGCGCAGCAGGACCCACGCCTGCGGGTGATCCACCTGGCGCAGAACCAGGGCAAGGCGGTGGCCTTGAGCATGGGCGCGGTGGCGGCCCGCAGCGAGTACCTGGTGTGCATCGATGGCGATGCCCTGCTGGCGCCGCACACGGCGGCCTACCTGGTGGCGCCGCTGCTGCATAACGCCCGCCTGGGGGCGGTCACCGGCAACCCGCGGATCCGTACCCGCTCGACCCTGATCGGCCGGGTCCAGGTCGGCGAGTTCTCCTCGATCATCGGTTTGATCAAGCGTACGCAGCGGGTCTTCGGGCGGATCTTCACCGTCTCCGGCGTGGTCTGTGCCTTCCGTCGCACGGCGCTGGACCGGGTGGGCTACTGGAGCCCGGATATGATCACCGAAGACATCGACATCAGCTGGAAGCTGCAACTGGATCACTGGAGCGTTTTCTACGAGCCCCGGGCGCTGTGCTGGATCCTCATGCCGGAGACCCTGCGCGGGCTGTGGAAGCAGCGGCTGCGCTGGGCCCAGGGCGGCGCGGAGGTGCTGTTCAAGAATATCCGCGGCATCTGGCAGTGGCGTCACCGTTACCTGTGGCCGCTGTTGTTCGAATACTGCCTGTCGACCGGCTGGGCGTTTACCTTCCTGCTGTCGATCATCTTCTATTGCATGGGCCTGTTTATCGAGATGCCGGCCCCGATCGCCGTGCATCGTATCCTGCCACCATCCTTTACCGGGCTGTTGCTGGCGATGGTCTGCCTGGGGCAGTTCGCGGTCAGCGTGCTGATTGACCGCCGCTATGAACGGGACCTGTGGAAAGTCATGTTCTGGGTGGTCTGGTACCCGCTGGTGTTCTGGTTCATCAGCTTCTTCACCACCCTGGTCAGCTTTCCCCGGGTGTTGTTCGGCCAGGGCGGCAGGCGAGCCCGCTGGGTCAGTCCGGACCGGGGGATCAAGCCCGTCGACGACGAGCAGAAGGTGCGCTCATGAAAATCCTCCGAACCCGCCAGCGGCCTTTCATGATGATCGTCGACGCGGTGCTGACCCTGCTGGCCTGGATCGGCCTGCTGTACCTGCTGATCCAGGGCTTGTGGCCGTTGCTCGACGGGCATGCCGGGCCGCGGATCGACATTTCGTTCTTCGAAGCACTGAACACCTTGCAGATCTATCTGTGGATCGGCCTGTTGAACGCGGCGGTGCTGATCGCCTGGGCGCGTTATCAGCAGCGCAAGAGCCGTGGCTATGCCCAGCGTCGCCTGGCTCCGCCGGTGGTGGGGGACGAGGGCTTGAGTCGTAGCTTCAAGCTGAGCGGCGAGAACTTCGCCCGGATGCGCCAGTCGGCGACGATGATCGTGCACAACGACGAACATGGCGGGGTCAGCGAAGTGATCACGCACCTGTACCGGGTCGAGCCGCAGGAGCAACCGCCGCCACTGGCGCCGCCGGCCCATCCGCGGGTGATCCGCCTGCCGTCGGACGATGATGGCAAGGCCGAGTGAAAACGTTCCAGGCCGCGATCACCGCTGGTGGTTAATTATCTAGTGCCTGGGCATGCCGGGCCGGGCTCTAGGCTTTCTCCTTTTTCCATGGAAAAGGGGAATGCCCATGAACACGGTCTTACAGGAACCGGCCAACGGGGTTGAAGCACCGCTCCTGTCCGCCCCCGAGGCGGCGCTGGAGCACTTCGGCAAGCAACTCGCCGAGCGTCTCGCCCTGTCGAAACGCCCCAGTCTGCTGCTCAACCGGCTCCAGGCGGCGCTGGTGCGCGGACTCGACAGCCAGTATCGGCTCAAGCGGCTTTTCGAGCGGGCGCCACGGATCGGCGACGTGCTCCAGCGGCTCCTGAGGGAAGCCTTCGGGCATGATCCGCATCGGCTCCTGTTCATCCCGCCACTGCGTTGTGGCGACGGGCAGTTGGCGCGGACCCTGGCACAGGTCGCCATGTCGCTGTTGCGCAATCCGTTCCTGTCCCTGGGCTCGGGCCTTGGCGTGCGCCTGGGCCTGGTCGGCGAACCGGACAATGCCCTGCAACTGGACCCCGGGCAGGTGCTGGCGCACCTGAAGTCCCTGGGGCTGTCTTCCCGTATCGATACGGCCCTGCGCAGCTACTGGGAGCAGCCGGCGTATGACAGCAACCTGTCGCGCCGGGAACGCCTGATCGAACTGCACAAGCTGTTGTTTCACGACAAGGTCCTGTTGGCCTATGGCCTCGGCGGTTTGTCCGCTGGCGCGGTCAATATGCTGATGGGGCTGCTGGATGCCCCGACCCCCGAGGCGCGGACGCTGGCCGGCGACCGCTGGGCGCGGCTCATGGTCTCGGAGCTGGTCTGGCCGGCGGAAGGCCAGGCGACGCTGGCCCTGAGCGGCAGCCTGCACCTGCACGGGACCGGCAGTGTCCGGCGGGGCAGGCAGGTGGTCTTCGTGCCCGGTGCGCCCGTGGAGTTCTTCGAGTTCGCCGACCCGGCTGAAATGCACCGCCGGCTTCCGGAAGTGCTCAATGCCCCGGGCAATTACCGGCCCTGGCAGTTGCTGGCGTTGCAGGAGCGCCATCGCCTGTTTCCCCAGGGCGCGCGACCGGCCCTGCCTTACCATTTCCAGGACAGCCCGGCGCTCGCCGGCGATGCCTTCGCCCACAGCGCCCTGAGCCGGCTGGAGACCCAACTGGCCAACGAATGGGCCGCCGCCTTGCTGCTCAATAGCGCGTATATGTTGCCCGAGGGCCTGGCCGATGCCGCGCGCCTGACGCCACTGCAGGCGGTGGAAGCCATGCAGGAATCGCGCACCGCCCTGACCGGTCTGCCAGCGGTGAGGACGGCGCTGGCGCAACGGCTGCTGCGCGACGAGCACCGCCGGATGCTCGAGATCACCTTCGGCAGCCTGGCCATGGACCTTCCCGTGCGCCTGCGCCAGAGCAAGCTGCGCCAGCAGGAGCGTGGACTCCTAAAGCTGCTGGATGAACCGGGCCCCGGGCGCGACAGTCCGGCCTATAACGAGCTGCTGGGGGATCATGAGCGCTGGCGACAACAGGCGGCCGACCTCCAGGCGCTGCTGCGGGACCGGCAGGACTGGTCGCGAGCCGGGTTCTGGCAGGCGGACGGGAAGGGCAACGCTCTTGGCGAAAAATGGCTCAAGGGGCGCTGCCAGGCACTGTTGTACGAGGCACGGATTCAACACCGGCTCGGACTGCTGGATCAGAAGGAACTGGAGCGGATCCTCGATGTGCTGCCGCAAGCGCCGCCCGGACGGGTGGCCAGCGATACACGGATCGTCGGTATCGCCGTGGGACCCGACGACTGGCCCTGGCTGCTGACGGGGGCCTGTGTCATCAGTACCCGCCAGGCCCTGGCGGATCGGCGCGTGAGCACCTCGGCGCTGCTGTTCGTGCCGGGACGCCAGGGCGGTCTGCAACGCTTCATCAGCCTGGACAGCCTGGCGCAACGGCTGGGCATCACCCTGCTCAGTCCGGAATGTGACAGCCTCTGGCCGCTGATTGCCCGGGACCAGCGTGGCGATGCGCGGCGCTGGGTGCGCAGCCTGCCGGCCGGCGAGCGGCTGGCCGTGCATTACCTGCCCATTGCCGCGGATGCCTTGCAGCACGGGCTCCAGCAACAGATCCAGGCTTACCTGCGGGTCTGCCGGGCGGTCGAGGGCGGCCTGCGGCCTTTTTCGCAAGTCGCCGATGCGCCCGGCTCCCTGCAATGGCTGGCCGATGAGCTGGCGCAGAACCTCGCGGTGCCCGGCCACGACGCCCGGGAGCGGGCGCTGGACAACCTGGCCGCACTGCAACTCGGCGCGGTGCAGGCGCAGGGGCTGCCCGCCTGGTTGTCCGGGGCGTCCCGGTCGACGCGCCAGCAGTATGCGCGGCGGTTGGCGCGCTACCAGAACAGCGTGCAGGCCCTGGAGCTCAAGCTGGAACGGCAACTGCCGGACCTGGATGACTTCGCCCGGGGAAAACTCATCGAGCGGCTCAGGCAGGACGGCTGGTATCCGGGGCTGGATATCGACAAACCGCTGTTCGATCTTCCCGACAGCGTCGAGCGGGTGTGGGCCGGTCACCCCGAGCGCGTAGTGGGCGAGTCGGGCCCGAAGACCGTGGTCAGCGACACGCGACATACCTACAGCCTGCTGCGCCTGGCCCTGGAGAACCTCGATCCGCAATCCATGGGTAGCCGCCGGCGCCTGCAACACGGGCGGCTCCTGGACCCCGCCTGGCAGCAGCGCCTGACCCCCGATTACCTGATCGCGACGATTTCCGCCCTCGACCTTGGCGGTCAGTACGACAGCCTGATCCAGCGGGCCTTCTACGGCGTGGAGGATCCCCGGCGCGAACAGCCCCGGGCATTCGACCGCGCGCTGTTGTACCGCCTGGTCAGGCAACGCGCCGCGATGGAGTTGTTCAGTGCCCGGCAACAAGGGCTCGGCGACTGGGCGACCGAGGCCTTCGAGGTGGCCCTGAACGCCGAGTTCGCCGTGGACTTGCGGACCGCGCGCCTGGACCTCGAATTGCATCGGGTCACCTTCGCCGGTCGGGCGTTTGCCCGGGCGCGGCATGTGGGCAACGCGGTGGCGATCCATGACAGGATTTCCGGGAAAACCCTGGTCTACCTGCCGGGGGCTCCCCATGAGCAGGTGCTGACCGAACACGCCGATCTGGCGGCGGCGCAACGGGCACTGGTCAAGACCGAGCAGGCGTCGCAGCGGGTGGCGGATATCGTGCAACGCCTGGCGGCGGGCTGGGACCGCGAGGTGGTCGAGGGTTATCCGGCGGAACAGGAGGCATATTCGCCGCGACTGGCCTCCCTGCGGGGTGACGGAGCTGCGCTGGTCCTGCAATCTGCGGCAGTCACGCCGGTTGTCGCGGCCAGGTCCACGACGTTGCTCAAGGTCATCAGGAGCTGGTGGACGAGCGAACCGGAATCCCCCCTGCCGGATTCCGCCGCGCTGGAAAAGGAGGTGCGGCGCGAGATCGCGGAAAATCCCGGGCACTGGTTGCGGCTGGTGAAAACCGAGCGTTGCGATCTGTCGCTGCTCCTGGCGCATGCCTTTGTCCTGCGGGCGCAGCAACGTGCCCGGTCGGTCTCGAACTCCAATCGGCAACTGGCGCAGTTGCGCGAGTTGCGTGAACGCGAAGAGCGCTCGGCCTACTGGCGCCGGGTGTTGTCGGTGGTGCCCGTGGTCAGTGTCGCGGTCAATGCCTACGAGACGGCCGTGGCCTTGCGCCGGTTTCATCGCAGCGGCGATCCACGCGATGCCCTGGAGCTGTTCAAGGCCGCGCACATGACGTTGGTCGACGCCGCCCTGACGTTCTTTCCCGCCGGCCTGGCCACCCGGCCGGCGAGGGTCGGCCAGGGGCTCTGGCCGCGCGCGGCGCTGAAGAGCCTGTCCCAGCGCCAGGCCCTTTCCCACAAGGGCGCGATGGCCCTGAAAAAACTCGACCGTTCTGCCAGGCCCCGACCAATGCTGCCGGGCTACGAAGCGAACATCGCCGGAGATGACGCCGTGGCCCTGCACGGCCCGACCAATGCCGGCAGCTACGTGAAGAACGGGGTGCAGTTCATCACCGATGGTAGCAAGCGCTACGAGGTCTACCAGGCCAAGGGCGAAAGCAGCCTGCGCCTGAAGAAAACCGCCACGCAGGACAATGAACTGATCCTGCACATCCACGAGCCGGGTGAATACCTGTTGCGTGCCGATGCGCCCGAGCCGCAGCCGGGTCCCAGTCGCGCGATGTGGCAACCCTGGACACCGCCCGCGCCGTCGCAGCCTGCCACCGCCCCGGTGCTGCAACTGGAGTGGATGACCCGTCGACCGGCCTTGTTACCCGCGGATTGGGCGACACGGGGATTGCTCCTGGAAAACGAACAGCTCGTGGAGCTATCGGCGAGCCGGGGGATCTATACGAGACGGGGGGCCGACATGGGGCGCCTGCTGAAACTGGACGGGCGCTATTTCGAGCTGCTGCCCGACGGTTCGCAGGTTCATCCCGATATCGTCTTCCTGAAGCGTCCCGGTCCGTCGGCCGCTCTGGCCCGAATCGATTTCAGCCACTGGTGGAGCCATCTGGACGAGCAGCCGATACCGGCCACGTTTGACCCGCCCAGCCAAACCTGGACGGTGCGTGCCGCCCTGTTCGGCGAACCGATGGAACAGTCCCTGGCGCAGCCGTTGCGGGGTATGACGCCGATCAGCCTGCAGAGGACGATCAACCGACTGATCGAGCGCAGCGATGTCGCCTACAGGTCGGTCACGGCGAGTCGCATGGTCGCGCTCAAGCGCACGCAGGAAGCCTGGAGCCTGCGGGGCGTGCACATGGACGTGCTGTTGCGCGAGCTCGATGCCCAGGCCCTGGGGCGGACCCACTTTTCCATCGGTCGCGCGACCGACTCGGTGGGTTTTTCCCGCCTGGACTTCGAACCGCCCCAGGCCGTCGATCCACGGTTGTTCGACGCCCGGGGGCCGGCGCGCATTGCCGAGCTGGCCTCGAACAGCGAGACCGCCGTCATCGGCATCCTGCGCCGTCATGGCTTTGTCGTGAACGAGATCCCGAAATCCCAGTCCTTCAATACGGTCAACCTGTATTGTACCCACTCCGGCTCCAACCACCTCTACTACGTCATGCTCAAATGGACCGACAAGCGCTCGGTGCCCCTGACCCGCTACCAGGCGGGGCCCCGGCAATTGTCGGATGACTGGTTCAACCGCCATTTCGAGTTCAGGCCCCTGGGTCAGCGCGCAGTGCTCAAGCCGGTGAAGGAAGCGATGAACGAGGGGCGCCTGGTGAAAATCATCGCGGGCTTGCAGCGCTCGACGGACACCGGGTTGGTCACGGTGTTTTTTACTCGGGCGGTCTAGGGAGGTGGGTGATGGTTGTGGCTCGTAGCGCCTGATCGTGGACCAGACCCAAAAACAAAAATGCCCCGGATCAACGATCCGGGGCATTTTATTTGCAGATGGTGCACCAGGCGGGATTCGAACCCACGACCCCTGCCTTCGGAGGGCAGTACTCTATCCAGCTGAGCTACTGGTGCTTATGCGGGCGACATCATACCCATGTCGGCTCGGGGCGTCCATTCGGGTTTTGTCGGGAAATTCCCTTTGTGGGGTTTCACTTGCGTACACCCCGGCCTGTCTCGCTCCGCGCAGTCCGTCAGGCAGGCATTGACGCTCCACGGATCCGGGATCACCCTCGGGTGACGCCGGTTGCGCGTGCCGATCCGGCGCCTGGTCTTCGCTTGTCCCCCGAACCCGGCACGTATTCGTACTGACAAAGGAAGTTAAGGTATGGCTACCGTCAATGAGCAAATCACCGATGCCGTGACCCAGAGCAACGTCAAGGTCGTCGGCGAAGCCCCCGCCGCCGCGCTGGGCAATCTCTATCAAACCGCGGCCCACTCCACCGGCATCGTGTTCGAAAACGCCGTCGAGGATCAGCAACAGCAGAACGCTGAAGCCCAGGCCGCCACCAACCAGGGGGTGATGCAGATCTACAGCGAGGATACCGCCTCCGGCGCGCAGGCCACCGAGAAGGTGGCGCAAGGCGGGGTGGCGGACAATCTCACCAGCCTGCTGACGGTGCTCAATTCGTTCAAGTCCTGAGCGACGCTTGCCACTTCGCGATGTCGAACGGCATCGCGAAGCCCCAAGGTCTACGTTGATCAGAAAAACCCCGCAAACGCGGCATTTTCGTTCTTTTTTTCGAACAGACTATTGTCCTTTACCCCCATTGATCCTAGGATTCGTTTGAGATTTCAAACGCTCTTGTCTGGGTGCTGAACCGCACATCCATCTCATGTGCGCTATTTATGTGCTTCGGCCCGGTGAATGAATTTCCTGACGGCAGCCACCAAGGCGCCTTTCTACAATCAATAATTCGCTCCGCGCATGCGCGGTGCTGTTAAGGAAAGCCTACATGCAGCTCAAAGACAGCCAGTTGTTCCGCCAGCAAGCCTTTATCGATGGGGCTTGGGTCGACGCGGACAATGGTCAGACGATCAAGGTCAACAACCCGGCCACGGGCGAAATCCTGGGCACCGTGCCGAAAATGGGCGCTGCCGAAACCCGTCGCGCTATCGAAGCCGCTGACAAGGCCCTGCCGGCCTGGCGTGCCCTGACCGCCAAGGAGCGTTCGAACAAACTGCGTCGCTGGTTCGAACTGATGATCGAGAACCAGGACGACCTGGCCCGCCTGATGACCCTCGAACAAGGCAAGCCATTGGCCGAAGCCAAGGGCGAAATCGTCTATGCCGCGTCGTTCATCGAGTGGTTCGCCGAAGAAGCCAAGCGCGTTTATGGCGATGTGATCCCGGGCCACCAGCCGGACAAGCGCCTGATCGTGATCAAGCAGCCGATCGGCGTGACCGCCGCCATCACCCCGTGGAACTTCCCGGCCGCGATGATCACCCGTAAAGCCGGCCCGGCCCTGGCCGCCGGTTGCACCATGGTGCTCAAGCCCGCTTCGCAGACCCCGTTCTCGGCCTTCGCCCTGGCGGAACTGGCCCAGCGCGCCGGCATTCCGAAAGGCGTGTTCAGCGTGGTGTCCGGCAGCGCCGGCGATATCGGCAGCGAGTTGACCAGCAACCCGATCGTGCGCAAGCTGTCCTTCACCGGTTCGACCGAGATCGGTCGCCAGCTGATGGCCGAGTGCGCCAAGGACATCAAGAAAGTCTCCCTGGAACTGGGCGGCAACGCCCCGTTCATCGTGTTCGACGACGCTGACCTGGACAAGGCCGTCGAAGGCGCGATCATTTCCAAGTACCGCAACAACGGCCAGACCTGCGTCTGCGCCAACCGCCTGTACATCCAGGACGCGGTCTACGATGCTTTCGCCGAGAAGCTGAAAGTGGCCGTCGCCAAGCTCAAGATCGGCAACGGTCTGGAAGAAGGCACCACCACCGGTCCGCTGATCGACGAGAAAGCCGTGGCCAAGGTCCAGGAACATATCGCCGACGCCCTGAGCAAAGGCGCGACCCTGCTGGCCGGCGGCAAGTCCATCGAAGGCAACTTCTTCGAGCCGACCATCCTGGTCAATGTCTCCAAGGATGCCGCCGTGGCCAAGGAAGAAACCTTCGGTCCTCTGGCGCCGCTGTTCCGCTTCAAGGACGAAGCCGAAGTCATCGCGATGTCCAACGACACCGAGTTCGGCCTGGCTTCGTACTTCTATGCCCGTGACCTGGGCCGTGTGTTCCGTGTGGCCGAGGCCCTGGAATATGGCATGGTCGGCGTCAACACCGGGCTGATCTCCAACGAAGTCGCGCCGTTCGGCGGCATCAAGGCGTCGGGCCTGGGCCGTGAGGGCTCCAAGTACGGCATCGAAGACTACCTGGAAATCAAATACCTCTGCCTGGGCATCTGAGCCCGGTCGGGGATCGCTTCAAACACAAGGGGCACGAGAGCGCTGTCCCCTTGTGTGCTTCAAACGGAATTTTCTCTGTGGCCGGGAAAGCTGTGGCAGTCGATCATCGCATGCTGCCGTAGTTGCCTCCCCGCCATGCATTCCTTGAACCACGCCGCCCGATGAGCGGTGAATGAGGACACCATGAGCAAGACCAACGAATCCTTGATGCAACGCCGCCAGGCCGCTGTTCCACGCGGCGTCGGCCAGATCCACCCGATCTTCGCCGAGTCGGCGAAGAATGCCACCGTGACCGACGTCGAAGGTCGTGAGTTCATCGACTTCGCCGGCGGTATCGCCGTGCTGAACACCGGCCACGTGCATCCGAAAATCATCGCCGCCGTGACCGCGCAGCTGAACAAGCTGACCCACACCTGCTTCCAGGTCCTGGCCTACGAACCCTACGTAGAACTGTGCGAGAAAGTGAACGCCAAGGTCCCGGGTGACTTCGCCAAGAAAACCCTGCTGGTCACCACCGGTTCCGAAGCGGTCGAGAACGCCGTGAAGATCGCCCGTGCCGCTACCGGCCGTGCCGGCGTGATCGCCTTCACCGGCGCCTACCACGGTCGCACCATGATGACCCTGGGCCTGACCGGCAAAGTCGTGCCTTACTCGGCCGGCATGGGCCTGATGCCAGGCGGCATCTTCCGCGCGCTGTACCCGAACGAGCTGCACGGCGTGAGCATCGACGACTCCATCGCCAGCATCGAGCGCATCTTCAAGAACGACGCCGAGCCCCGTGATATCGCCGCGATCATCATCGAGCCGGTACAGGGCGAAGGCGGTTTCTACGTCGCGCCAAAAGAATTCATGAAGCGCCTGCGTGCCCTGTGCGACCAGCACGGCATCCTGCTGATCGCCGACGAAGTGCAGACCGGCGCCGGTCGTACCGGGACCTTCTTCGCCATGGAACAGATGGGCGTCGCGGCCGACCTGACCACCTTCGCCAAGTCCATCGCCGGTGGTTTCCCTCTGGCCGGTGTCTGCGGCAAGGCCGAATACATGGACGCCATCGCTCCAGGCGGCCTGGGCGGCACCTACGCCGGTAGCCCGATCGCTTGTGCCGCGGCCCTGGCCGTGATGGAAGTGTTCGAGGAAGAGCATCTGCTGGATCGCTGCAAAGCGGTCGGCGAGCGCCTGGTAACCGGTCTGAAGGCGATTCAGGCCAAGTACCCGGTGATCGGCGAAGTGCGTGCCCTGGGCGCGATGATCGCGGTCGAGCTGTTCGAAGGCGGCGACAGCCACAAGCCGAACGCGGCCGCTGTGGCCCAGGTCGTGGCCAAGGCCCGTGACAAGGGGCTGATCCTGCTGTCCTGCGGCACCTACGGCAACGTCCTGCGCGTGCTGGTCCCGCTGACCTCGCCGGATGAGCAACTGGACAAAGGCCTGGCGATCATCGAAGAGTGCTTCGCCGAACTCGCCTGAGTTGTGACGCGATAGACAAAAAGACCCGCTTCGGCGGGTTTTTTTGTGTCAAGGGAAGGCAATGGTGGCGTTTAGCTGTATGCCTGGGCCAGCATTGACTAAGGTGCTAGGAATGCCCTCGGAGAGTGCTTGATGACTGCTGTGGATTTACCCGCTGTACCCCGTGTGTTGATTGCCGAGGCGGATCCTTGGTCACGGGACCTGCTCAAGCAGGTGTTGCTGAACGTGCGTTGCGACGCCCGCCTGACGCTGTGTGCCGACGGCCAGGAAGCCTTGCAGTTGCTCAACGACCAACCCTTCGACCTGGTGATCGCCGACTGGGAGCTGCCCGGTATCGACGGCTTGAGCCTGCTCTACGGTATGCGCCAGAAGAAACGCCGTCCGCTGCTGCCGTTCATCCTGCTGAGTTCGCGCAGCGACATCGCCAGCGTGCGTGAAGCCGTGGCGCTGCAACCGACGGCCTACCTGACCAAACCCCTGAACATGGAAAGCCTGACCCAGCGCCTGCAGGATCTGCTGCTGGATGGCGGGCAGAGTGTGTCCTGCGAGATTCCGGCCCTGGCGCCGGGCATGGACCTGAAAACCTTCCTCGAACGCCGTCGCGAAGAATCCGAGGGCGCACCGCTGATGGCCGATGTGCAGGTCGCGGTCAAACGCAGCCTCAATCCCAATGGCCTCGACCTGAAGGTACTGGAGCAGGAAATCCGCACCGACCCGCAGATCACCGCGGTGCTGATCGCCGCCGCCAACAGCGCGGCGCAGCATCATGGCAGCACGGTGCAGACCCTGGCCCAGGCCCTCCACCGCCTGGGCGCGGCGCAAAGCATGAACCTGATCCTCGGCCTGAGCCTCAAGCGCAGCGCCAGGCTCAGCGATGCCGCGCTGGCCGACTACGCCGAGCGCTACTGGGAGTTGTCACTGCATACCGCCGAATACGGCCGGACCCTGGCGCGTCTGCTCGACCTCGACCAGGAGCGCTGTTACTGCGCGGGCCTGCTGCACCGCCTGGGCGACCTGGCGCTGCTGCGCTGCATGCAGGAATGGCAACAGGCGGGTGGCGAGCTGGATGACGAACTGATCGGCGAGTCGCTCTACGCATTCGGTGCCGGCTACGGTTCCGCGTTGCGCACCCGCTGGCGTCTGCCGCTGGAGCTGCGGGAGCTGATCGCGGCGGTCTATCAGCTCGGTGGCGGGGTGTATTCCCGCGAGGCCCTGGTGATGAACCTGTCGGCCCAGCTGGCGCGCCTGACGCCCAACGAGGGCGTCGAGGAACTGGCGAAGAGCCGCACGGCGCGACTGCTGCGGATCGGCTTGCCGGAGTTGATGCGGCTGCGCAAGAACTGAGAGCCGAAACCCCGGTTCTTCACGCCAGCACGATCTGATTCTTGCCCTGGCGCTTGGCCTGGTACATCGCGCCGTCTGCGCGGGCGAACAGGCTGTCGAGCAGTTCGTCCTCGGGGGTCAGGCTGGTCAGGCCCTGGCTGACGGTGATGCCGAACTGTTCGCCGTCATGGCTGAACGCCAGGCGCTGGATCTCCCGTTGCAGGCGCTCGGCAATCTGTCGTGCCATGTCCGGCGCGCAGCCGGGCAGCAGCGCGGCGAATTCTTCGCCGCCGATACGGCCGAACAGATCGCCGCTGCGCAATGCCGAACGGCCTGTCTCGGCGATTTTCTGCAGGACCACGTCACCTTCCGGGTGCCCGTAGGTGTCATTGATCAGCTTGAAGTCATCGATATCCAGCAGCAGGAAGGCCAGCGGCGAGTCCTGCAGGCGGGCTTGCTCGAACTCGCGGTGGGCGCATTCGAAGAAATGCCGGCGGTTGCTGCTGCGGGTCAACACGTCGGTGGTCGCCAGGCGCTGCAATTCGTCTTCCAGGGCTTTCTTTTCGGTGATGTCTTCGGCGATGCCGACCACGATCACCCGCTGCCCCGGCTCGGCATGGCGGCTGATGAAACATTTGTCGCTGAGCCAGCGGATCTCGCCGTCGGCGCTGATGATGCGGTACTCGCGATCTTCCACCGCGCCCTTTTCCAGCACTTCGGCCAGGCTGCGCTCGGCGTAGTCGAGGTCGTCGGGGTAGATGCTGTCGCGCCACTCGTTGTAGTCGGCCAGCAGCAGGCCGGCGGAACGGCCGAAGATGCGTTCGTAGGCCGGGCTGACATAGAGCATCTGCCGGGCTTCCCAGTCGAAAGCCCACAACACGGCGTTGACGCTCACCAGCAGCGAGCTGAACAGCTGTTCGCGTTCGCTCAGGCGCGCGACTTCACCTTGCGCGTGCATCAGGGCGAGCAGGGTTTCAGCGGCTTCGGGCCACTGTTGGAGGGAAGGCGGTCTCGGATTTTTATTGACCATCGGCACACATCTCACAGGGTGTGTCACGTTCGTATCAGGCGTGGCGACACCGACAACCCGCCGGGATGGCGAAGTGCATTTTGAGATAAGGGAATGGCCGCTAAGTTCCGAACGGCGCGCCTCGGGGCGAGGCGCGCCGATCAACGGTGTCAGGCGACGGATGGACGCAGCGAGTAGGTTTTCAGCTGGTTGGCGAACTCACGCAGCGACTGGATGCCGCTGGCCTCGGCTTCGTGGACCCAGTCCTTGATCGCCGCGAGCATGTCGTGGCCATTCGAGCTGGTCTTGACCCAGATCTGTTGCAGGGCCAGGCGTTTCTCGTAAATTACCTTGAGCGCCTGGCTGTGTGCCAGCATGGTTTCGATGCGCACCTGGTGTTTGTCGCTGAGCAGGCTGGTTTCCCGCGACAGCAGGCGCTTGGCCCGGTGGAACTGGTGGCGGACCGAATGATCGACCTTGGCCAGCTCCTGTTTCACCAGCGGGGCGATCACCAGCTTGCGGTACTGGGCCATGATCTGGAAGCGGTTGTTGAGGATCGCCATGGCGGTGTCCATGTCCAGGTGACCCTTGCCTTCGACCCGGTGGGCGATGGGCGCGACGCGTTGCACCCTGGCCAGGCGCAGGAAGCTGAAGACCTTGATCCACGCCCAGCCCAGGTCGAATTCCCATTTCTTGACCGAGAGCTTGGCCGAGTTGGGGTAGGTGTGGTGGTTGTTGTGCAGTTCTTCGCCGCCGATCAGGATGCCCCAGGGCACCAGGTTGGTGGCCGCGTCACGGCATTCGAAGTTGCGATAGCCGACCGCGTGGCCCAGGCCGTTGATCACGCCGGCGGCCCAGAACGGGATCCACATCATCTGGATCGCCCAGATGGTGATGCCGATGGCGCCGAACAGCAGCAGGTCGATCACCGCCATCAGGCTGATGCCGAGCATCTTGTAGCGCGAGTAGAGGTTGCGTTCGAGCCAGTCTTCCGGGCAGTTCTTGCCGTAGATGCGCAGGGTCTCGGCATTGCCGGCCTCGGCGCGGTACAGCTCGGCGCCGGTGCGCAGGACGGTGGACAGGCCAAGGATCACCGGGCTGTGGGGATCGTCGACGGTTTCACATTTTGCGTGATGTTTACGGTGGATGGCGGTCCACTCGCGGGTATTCTGGGCCGTGGTCAGCCACAGCCAGAAACGGAAGAAGTGCTTGAGGCCGGCATTCAGCTCCAGGGAGCGATGGGCCGAGTAGCGGTGCAGATAGACCGTGACGCCGACAATGGTCACGTGGGTCATCAACAGAGTGACCGCCACCAGTTGCCAGGCTGACAGGTCAAGGAAGCCGTTGTACCACATAGGCTGTATGGCCCTCGATAAAGTAAAGAACAGCCAGCGCATTATCACCGAGCCACCAGAGAAAACCAGTCGCTGTTTCAGATAAGAGTGGCCGGATGTTTCTTACTCTATAATTCCGGCCGATTTGTAGGGCAATTTGGCATTTCTAGAGGGAATTAGCATCGTTTATGGCAATTTCATACCGCAATGCTCTGAAGGCGGGCGTGTTGTACCTGCTGCTGTCGATCCTCTGGATCCAGCTCAGCCAACAGCTGTTGAGCAGTTTTTTCGATGAGCCCGAGCAATTGGCCCACTGGCAGATCATTCGCGGTTACCTGTGGGTCAGCGTCAGCGCGGTGCTGATTTTCCTGATCCATGCCCGTTACCAGCGTTTTGCCCATGCCGCCGCCGAGCGCGACTCCACGGCCGGCGACCGGGAACGCCTGCGCCAGGCCGCCGCGGTCTTCGACTGCACCCGCGAGGGCGTGCTGGTCACCGACAGGGACGGCCTGATCGTCCACGTCAACCGGGCGTTCGTCGCCATTACCGGTTACCAGGAAGCCGAGGTGCTGGGGGAGCGGCCGAACCTGTTCAAGTCCGGCCGGCATTCGGCGGACTTCTACCAGAAGGTCTACCAGGCGCTGGAAGGGAGCGGCGAGTGGAGTGGCGAGATCTGGAACCGGCGCAAGAGCGGCGAGATCTACCCGCAATGGCAGACGATCCGCGCGATCCGCGACGACCAGGGCCAGCTCAGCCACTATGTCGCGGTATTTTCCGATATCAGTGCGATCAAGGATTCCCAGTACGAATTGAGCCAGCTGGCGCACTACGACCCGCTGACCGGCCTGCCCAATCGCCTGCTGTTCTCCGACCGCGCCGCCCAGGCGCTGGCGTCGGCGCAGGTGCACAAGCGCGGCTGTGCCTTGCTGCTGATCGACCTCGACCACTTCAAGATCATCAATGACAGCCTGGGCCACAATATCGGCGACCAGTTGCTCAAGGCGGTGGGCGAGCGCCTGCAAGGCCTGTTCGGCGGCGGCATCACCCTGGCGCGGCTGGGCGGCGACGAATTCGCGGTACTGGCCGAGAACTGCCCGCAGGTGGTCCAGGCGGCGGCCCTGGCCCAGCGGGTGATCGAGGGCCTGAAGGAGCCGTTCCAGCTCGACGAGCACCAGCTGTTCATCAACGCCAGCATCGGCATCAGCCTGTTTCCCAGCGATGCGTTGAACGCCGAACAGTTGCTGCGCAATGCCGACTCGGCCCTGTTCAAGGCCAAGAGTGCCGGACGGGAAGGCTACGCCCTGTACACCGAGGAACTGACGGCCCACGCCCAGCACCGGGTGGAAATGGCCAGCGAGTTGCGTCGGGCCCTGGAACAGGACGAGCTGCGGGTCTATTACCAGCCGGTGCACGAGCTCGGCAGCAGCCGGCTGATCGGGGTCGAGGCCCTGGTGCGCTGGGAGCACCCGCAGCGCGGGCTGGTGTCGCCCGGCGAGTTCATTCCGATTGCCGAGCGCACCGGGCTGATCGCCGAGATCGATGCCTGGGTCATGGAGCAGGCCTGCCGGCAGATGTGCCAATGGCTGCGCGAGGGGGTGGCGCTGTCGTTTATCGCGGTCAACGTTTCCAGCCGGCTGTTTGCCCGTCGCGAGCTGTACCAGCAGGTGGCGAAGGTGCTGGACGACACCGGCCTGGACCCGGCGCTGCTGGAGCTGGAAGTCACGGAAAGCGCGGTGATGGAGGACCCCGAGGTGGCGCTGGAGCAGTTGCATCGCCTGCGAGAACTGGGGGTGAGCCTGGCGATCGACGATTTCGGCACCGGTTACTCTTCGTTGCTGCGGCTCAAGCGCCTGCCGGTGCAGAAACTCAAGATCGACCAGGGCTTTGTCGCCGGCTTGCCGTGGGACGAGGACGATGCGGCGATTGTCCGCGTGGTCATCGCCCTGGCGCAGAGCATGGGCATGCAGGTGCATGCCGAGGGCATCGAACAGCAGGAACAGGCGCGGTTCCTGCTCGACCAGGGTTGCGATCTGGGGCAGGGCTACTGGTTCGGTCGACCGATGCCGGCCAGGCAGCTGGATTGGCTGCGGGCGCCGGCAATCGCCTGACCGCTTGGGCCTTGCGTCGTCTGTCCGGACGTCATCGCCAGCAAGCCGGCTCCCACGGAGCAATGGTGTCTGCCACAAGTCCCGTGTGCGAGGCCACTTCCTGTAGGAGCCGGCAAGCCGGCTTCGGGGCAATGGTGTCTGCCACAGGTCCCGTGTGCGAGACCATTTCCTGTAGGAGCCGGCTTGCTGGCGATCCGACGCGCAGCGGCGGCCATTCCCGAATCCTCTGATAAAGTTTTGGTTATATTAAAATTCTTAAATAGTATTTTTAAGAATAACTTCGCCTGTCTAATATTGCCTCCACGCCATAAGCAGTCCCGCCACTGCCGGGGCAACCCTTATTTCAGGAGCACGACCATGAGCGCATCTCTGCGTAGCGTTGACGGCCAGGACGAAGCAACCATCCTGCGTGAGATCCAGAGCGCCTTGCGCGACCTGCGTTTTGGTGCGGTGGAAATCACCGTCCATAACGCTCAGGTGGTACAGATCGAACGCAAGGAAAAGTTCCGTCTGCAAAACCCCAGCAACAAACCCAGCTGAATCCCGCATCACCCTCTGAGTTCGTCAGAGGCCCGACTGGTCAACCGGAGGGCGTCATTCATGCCCCCCAGAAAAAACTGCAGCGTTCAAGCACGAATGCGGGCTTGAAGCGCCATAAGAAAAAGCCAACACACCAAAAAATTTTCGGGAGCTTCACCATGTCGTCGATTCGCCGTTACGCCCTGGCCGCGCTCGCCAGTGCCGTGTTTGCCGGTTCCGCTGTTGCCAAGGATTATGAACTGCTCAACGTGTCCTACGACCCGACCCGTGAGCTGTACCAGGACTACAACGCCGAGTTCACCAGCTTCTGGAAGCAGGCTCATCCCGGCGACAACGTGAAGATCCAGCAATCCCACGGTGGTTCCGGCAAACAGGGCCGTGCCGTGATCGACGGCCTGCGTGCCGACGTGGTGACCCTGGCCCTGGCCGGCGACATCGACGAAATCGCCAAGCTCGGCAAGACCCTGCCCGAGGACTGGCAGAAGCGCCTGCCGGACGCCAGCACTCCCTACACCTCGACCATCGTGTTCCTGGTGCGCAAGGGTAATCCCAAGGGCATCAAGGACTGGAACGACCTGATCAAGAAAGACGTCTCGGTCATCACCCCGAATCCGAAAACCTCCGGCGGCGCCCGCTGGAACTTCCTCGCCGCCTGGGCCTACGGCCTGAAAGCCGGCGGCAGCGAAGCCAAGGCCCAGGAATACGTGAAAGAACTGTTCAAGCACGTGCCGATCCTCGACACCGGCGCTCGCGGCTCGACCATCACCTTCGTCAACAACGGTCAGGGCGACGTGCTGCTGGCCTGGGAAAACGAAGCATTCCTGGCCCTCAAGGAAGACGGCGGCGCCGACAAGTTCGATATCGTCGTGCCTTCCCTGTCGATCCTCGCCGAACCGCCGGTGGCCGTGGTCGACAAGAACGCCGAGAAGAAAGGCAATACCGAGATCGCCACCGAGTACCTCAAGCACCTGTACAGCCCGGCCGGCCAGGAAATCGCCGCGAAGAACTTCTACCGTCCACGTGACGAGAAGGTCGCCGCCAAGTACGAGAAGCAATTCCCGAAACTCGACCTGGTGACCATCGACAAGGACTTTGGCGGCTGGAAATCGGCGCAACCGAAATTCTTCAATGACGGTGGCGTGTTCGACCAGATCTACCAGGCCCAGTAACTGAAACGGTAACCTACAGTAAGCCAAGCTCGGAGCCCCGGATTTCATTCGGGGCTTTTGTGCGTCACAACCAAGGACTTTTATGTCACGTCGTATCTCCCCCGTCATACCCGGCTTCGGGCTGACGCTGGGCTACACCTTGGTGTACCTCAGCCTGATTGTGCTCATACCGCTGGCGGCGATGTTCGTGCACGCCGCCCAACTCACCTGGGAGCAGTTCTGGGCGATCATTTCGGCGCCCCGGGTGGTCGCGGCGCTGAAGCTGAGCTTCGGCACCGCGCTGTATGCGGCAATCATCAACGGCATTATCGGTACGTTGCTGGCCTGGGTGCTGGTGCGCTACACCTTCCCGGGACGCAAGATCATCGATGCGATGATCGACCTGCCGTTCGCCCTGCCCACCGCCGTCGCCGGCATCGCCCTGACCGCGCTGTACACGCCGACCGGCCTGGTCGGGCAGTTCGCCGCCGACCTGGGCTTCAAGATCGCCTACACCCCGCTGGGCATCACCCTCGCACTGACCTTCGTGACCCTGCCGTTCGTGGTCCGCACGGTGCAGCCGGTGCTCGCCGACATTCCCCGTGAAGTCGAGGAAGCCGCGGCCTGCCTGGGCGCCAAGCCCTTGCAGGTGTTCCGCCACATCCTCGTACCGGCGCTGCTGCCCGCCTGGCTGACCGGCTTCGCCCTGGCCTTTGCCCGTGGCGTCGGCGAGTACGGCTCGGTGATCTTCATCGCCGGCAACATGCCGATGAAGACCGAGATCCTGCCGCTGCTGATCATGGTCAAGCTCGACCAGTACGACTACACCGGCGCGACCTCCATCGGCGTGATGATGCTGGTGGTTTCCTTTGTCCTGTTGCTGCTGATCAACTTGCTGCAGCGGCGTATCGAAACCCCATAAGGAGGCGCGAACATGTCCCAATCGTCCATAAGCGCCGCTTCCTCGGCCAACGCTGCCCGCCGCGGCAGTGCCGTCTCGCGACGGCTCCTGATCGGCCTCGGCTGGCTGATCTTCGCGCTGTTCCTGCTGTTGCCGCTGTTTATCGTGGTGTCCCAGGGCCTCAAGCTCGGCCTCGGCGCGTTCTTCACCGCGATCTTCGAGCCGGACGCACTGTCGGCGCTGAAACTGACGGTGATCGCCGTGCTGATCTCGGTGCCGCTGAACCTGGTGTTCGGTGTCAGCGCCGCCTGGTGCGTGAGCAAGTACAGCTTTCGCGGCAAGAGCATGCTGGTCACGCTGATCGACCTGCCGTTCTCGGTCTCGCCGGTGATCGCCGGTCTCGTCTACGTGCTGATGTTCGGCGCCCAGGGCCTGTTCGGCCCCTGGCTGGCGGACCACGATATCCAGATCGTCTTCGCCTTGCCGGGCATCGTCCTGGCGACGATCTTCGTCACCGTGCCCTTCGTCGCCCGTGAACTGATCCCGCTGATGCAGGAGCAGGGCACCCAGGAAGAAGAGGCGGCGCGACTGCTGGGCGCCAACGGCTGGCAGATGTTCTGGCATGTCACCGTGCCGAACATCAAGTGGGGCCTGATCTACGGCGTGGTGCTCTGCACGGCGCGGGCGATGGGCGAGTTTGGCGCGGTGTCGGTGGTTTCCGGGCACATTCGCGGGGTGACCAACACCCTGCCGCTGCACGTCGAGATCCTCTACAACGAATACAACCACGTGGCCGCGTTCGCCGTGGCGAGCCTGTTGCTGATCCTGGCGCTCTTCATCCTGCTGCTCAAGCAGTGGAGCGAAAACCGAATCAACCGCCTGCGCGCCAGCGCCGCGGAGGAATAAGTCATGTCGATCGAAGTCCGTAATGTCAGCAAGAACTTCAACGCCTTCAAGGCCCTGAACAGCATCAACCTGGACATCCAGAGCGGCGAGCTGGTGGCGTTGCTCGGCCCGTCCGGCTGCGGCAAGACCACCCTGCTGCGGATCATCGCCGGTCTGGAAACCCCGGATGACGGCAGCATCGTGTTCCACGGCGAAGACGTGTCCGGTCACGACGTGCGCGATCGCAACGTCGGTTTCGTGTTCCAGCACTACGCGCTGTTCCGCCATATGACCGTGTTCGACAACGTTGCCTTCGGCCTGCGCATGAAGCCGAAGAACCAGCGCCCGAGCGAAAGCCAGATCGCGACCAAGGTCCATGAACTGCTGAACATGGTGCAGCTGGACTGGCTGTCCGACCGTTATCCGGAACAGCTGTCCGGCGGCCAGCGCCAGCGCATTGCCCTGGCCCGGGCCCTGGCGGTGGAACCCAAGGTGCTGCTGCTGGACGAGCCGTTCGGGGCCCTGGATGCCAAGGTGCGCAAGGAGCTGCGGCGCTGGCTGGCGCGCCTGCATGAAGATATCAACCTGACCTCGGTGTTCGTGACCCACGACCAGGAAGAAGCGATGGAAGTCGCCGACCGCATCGTGGTGATGAACAAGGGCGTGATCGAGCAGATCGGCTCACCGGGCGAGGTCTACGAGAACCCGGCCAGCGATTTCGTCTACCACTTCCTCGGCGACTCCAACCGCCTGCACCTGGGGGAGGACAACCATGTGCTGTTCCGTCCCCACGAGGTGTCGTTGTCGCGCCACGAACTGGAAGACCACCATGCGGCCGAAGTGCGCGATATCCGTCCGCTGGGCGCGACCACTCGGGTGACGCTGAAGGTCGAGGGCCAGAGCGAACTGATCGAGGCTGAAGTGGTGAAGGACCACGACAGCCTGATCGGCCTGGCGCGGGGCGAGACGCTGTTCTTCAAGCCCAAGGTCTGGCAGAAACTGGCCAATATCTGAAGCTGGCGGCGCTTGTGCTGGCCTCTGAATGCCGCCCAGACCAAGCCCGCTCCCACAATGTCCATGTCGTACCTGAGTCTTGTGTACGACCGAGAACCCGTGGGAGCGGGCTTGGTCTGGGCGGCACTCCGACGAAGAGGCCGAAGAGGCCGAAGAAGCCCTTGCAGGCCCCCCTCAAACGGCCGCCCGCTTCTCCCGCAACCGCACCCCCCCCGCCCGCGCTTCGATCTCATGCTTGAGCGCCTTGCGCAGTCCCAGCAGGAACGCCAGTTCCGCCACCACGAACAGCGGTCCGACGATCAATCCGCTCAGGTCGTCGACAAACGCCGGCTTGCGCCCTTCGTAGTAATGCCCGACGAACTGGATCGCCCAGCCGAGCACGAACAGGCCGACGCCGCTGCTCAACCAGACCATCGTGCCCTGTGCGGCCAGTATCTGGCCTAGCCAAACGGATAGGCCGAGCAGCACCGTCATCAGCAGTCCGAGGGCCACTTCCAGGCGCAGGTAGAACCACGCCGAGACCACCGCCAAAAGTACCGCCGGGGTCAGCCAGAGCCCGGCCACCGGCCATCCTGGCCGTGACAGCAAGACGGCGACGGCGACCACGATCAGCGGAATCCCGATGAAGTGGCTGGCGATATTGCGCGGATCACGGTGGTATGCCGCGTATTGACTGAGATGCTCGACGAGGTTTTTCATTGTTATTCCTCCTGTGGGGTGATGGGATCATGCCCCAACCGGAAAATTTGCACTGTCGGCTAGACGACAATCGTTTTGGAGATCTCATGGACGTATCTGCCTGGCGCTCGCGCCTGCTGACGGGCCACTGGTTCAGCAATCTGCCTGCTCACTTGCAGGATAGCTTGCTGGCCGCGGCCAAGGGGCGGCGCCTGACGCCGGGTCAGCGCCTGTTCAAGCGCGGCGATCCGCCGTGCGGCCTGTATGCGGTTCTCGAAGGTTCGGTACGGGTTGGTGCCGTCAGCGAAAAAGGCAAGGAAGCGCTGCTCAGCCTGATCGAACTGCCGTACTGGTTCGGCGAGATTTCCCTGTTCGACGGCCTGCCCCGGACCCACAATGCCTATGCCGTTGGTCATACGATTCTTCTGCAAGTGCCGCAGAGTGTCCTGCTGGAACTGCTGGAAGAGCACCCGGAATACTGGCGGCAGTTCGCGTTGCTGATGAGCCAGAAGCTGCGCCTGACCTTTATCGGCCTGGAGCAGTTGAGCCTGATGCCGGCCCCGGCGCGCCTGGCGCATCGGCTGTTGCAGATCGCCGAAGGCTACGGCGAACTCAATCACTCGCGACAACTGATCCCGCTGGCCCAGGACCAGCTGGCGTCGATGCTGTCGCTATCACGCCAGACCACCAACCAGATTCTCCAGGGCCTGCAGGACGAGGGCATCGTCCACCTCAGCTACGGGGAAATCGAGATTCTCGACCTGGAACGCCTGCGGGCGGCGGCCAGCAACTGACCGGTGGGAGCCGGTCGTACACAGGCGTCATGTACGCCCCGAACCGTGGGAGCCGGCTTGCTGGCGATAGCATCGCTGCGGTGTGACTGATAGACCGAGGTGCTCGGATCGCCAGCAAGCCGGCTCCTACAGTGCCCCGTGTGTTCGTTCCTTCGGGGGCCTTCAGCGCAGTCCGTCGCGGAACTGCCCCGGGGTGATGCCGGTCCAGCGCTTGAACGCCCGGCTGAAGCTGCTGGTGTCGGCAAAACCGAGCAGGTAGCTGACCTCGCTCAATGAGCACTGCGGGTCGCGCAGGTGCAGCAGCGCCAGGTTTTCCCGGCATTCGTTGAGCAGCGTGTCGTAGCGGCAACCCTCGTCGGCCAGGTGCCGTTGCAGGCTGCGCAGGCTCAGGTGCAGGGCCTGGGCGATGCGTTCGGCCGACGGTTCGCCTTCCGGCAACTGCGCCTCGATGGCCTGGCGTACCTTGCGCTCCCAGGTCAGCGGCTTGAGTTGTGCCAGGGTGCGATTGAGCACCGCTTCGTTGTGCTCGGCCAGTTCCGGGTTGGCGTCGTCCAGATGGCTGTCGAAGTCGGCGCAGGCGAACTCCAGGCGATCTTCCGCGGCGGCGAAGAACACCGGCGCGCGGAACACCGTGTGCCAGGGTTTCGGATCGGCCGGCTCGGGTCGCCGCAAGTACACCGCCAGCGGCGCGTATTCGCGGCCCAGGCGGTTGCGGCAGGTGCGCACGTAGATCGCGGCGAAGGCGTCGATGGCCTCTGGCGCCGGTGCCGGGCTGTCCTTGGGCACCTGCAGGCGAAAACGGTAGCGCTCGCCCTCGCGGCTCAGTTCCAGCTCGAGGGCATCGCTGACCACCTGGTGATAGCGCACGATCCGTTCGAACACCTCGCGCAGGCTGCCACTGGCGACCAGGGCATAACCGAGGGCGTGGAAGGTGGTCGGGCTGACGAAACGCGAGACCCGCAGGCCGATCGCCGGGTCGCCGCTGGCCGTCACCGCCAGTTGCCACAGGCGCGTGGTGGCCGACAACGGGTAGCGGGCGTTGGGATCGTCCATCAACTGCGGGTCGAGCCCGGCCTCGCGGCACAGGGCGGCGCTGTCGAGGCCGAGGGCGTCGAGCTGCTTGCGCAGGGCGCGGGTCCAGCTGGAAAGCGAAGTCGGTTCGGGCATGTTGGCGCATCCGGTCAACAGGTTGGCGTTCGCGGCTACTACGTTGGGCGACGGCGCGGCGCAGGATGCGAACATCAATAACCAGAGGATGGAATCATGGATGGTGTTTGCGCAAGTCCCGAGCGCCTGAATGCACAACAACGCAGCGCGCATATTCGTGAAGTGGTCATGGCCCGGGGCGTCGAACTGCGCCGGCGCTACCCGCTGCTGAACCACCAGGACGCCCTTGGCGCGGGCATCCTGGCCTTTGCCCTGGCCGGCATGGTCGGCTCGGCGGCGCTCTACATGGAGGGTTACCTGGCCTGGTGGGCATGCCTGTTGCTGAACGCGTTCCTGGCCTCACTGACCCATGAGCTGGAGCACGACCTGATCCACAGCATGTACTTCCGCAAGCAGCGGCTGCCCCACAATCTGATGCTGGCGCTGGTCTGGCTGGCGCGGCCGAGCACCATCAACCCGTGGGTCCGCCGGCACCTGCACCTCAACCACCACAAGGTGTCCGGCACCGAGGCCGACATGGAAGAGCGGGCGATCACCAATGGCGAGCCCTGGGGACTGGCGCGGCTGCTGATGGTGGGCGACAACATGATGTCGGCGCTGATCCGCATGTCCCGGGCGAAGACCTGGGCCCATCGGCGCAGCATTCTCAAGCGGGTGTTCCTGGTCTATGCACCGCTGGCCTTGCTGCACTGGGGGGCCTGGTATGTATTCCTCGGCTTCCACGGCGCCAATGGCCTCGCCGGCCTGCTGGGAGCGTCGATCGACTGGTCGGCCGATACCCTGGCGGTGATGCGGGTGATCGATATCGCGGTGGTGGTGCTGATCGGGCCGAACGTATTGCGCACCTTCTGCCTGCATTTCATCAGCTCGAACATGCACTACTACGGCGACGTCGAGCCGGGCAACGTGATCCAGCAGACCCAGGTGCTCAATCCCTGGTGGCTGTGGCCGTTGCAGGCGTTCTGCTTCAATTTCGGCAGCACCCACGGGATTCATCATTTCGTGGTCAAGGAACCCTTCTATATCCGCCAGATGACCGCGCCGGTGGCGCACAGGGTGATGGCCGAGATGGGCGTGCGCTTCAACGATTTCGGCACGTTCGGCCGGGCGAACCGGTTTGCCACGCAGGAACAGCGGAGCCCGCAGGCGGCGCGTACGGCACAGGGGTAGGCGGAAATACAGCCCGTGATGCTCTGCGCCACAAAAAGCGGACGCAGAGCGTCCAATGAGGCGTTCCCACGCGGAGCGTGGGAACGATCATCGGGCGGGCTCCTACAGGTTTCGCTCTTGTCTCAATCCGGCTGGAACGGCGACGAACTGAGGATCACCCCGGTTTCCTCGACATAGCGCTGCCAATGCCCGATCAGGGCGTCGAGCTTGTCCGGCAGGGCCTGGGCCAGGTCATGAATTTCCCCGGGGTCGACGCTCAGGTCATACAGTTGCCAGGTCGCCGGCCCCACGGGGCCGGGGATATACACCGCCTTCCAGTGTCCCTGGCGAATCGCCCGCCGGCCGAACAGCTCCCAGCCGGTGACCGTGTGTTCGTCATGCACCTGCGCCGTCTCGCCCGAGAGGAAGCCCAGCCACGACTTGCCGCGCAACGGCGCCACGTCCTTGCCGCGCCAGCGCTTGCCCGGATGGCGCACGCCGGCCAGGTCGAGAATGGTCGGGGTGATATCCATCACCGTCGAAAAGCCATGGCTGATCTGCCCCGGCCGGGTCAGCGCCGGATAGTGCAGCAGCGCCGGCACGCGGATCCCGCCTTCGGTGGTGAAGGCCTTGAACAGCCGGGACGGCGCCGTCGCCGCCTGGGCCCAGGCCGGGCCGTACCAGACGTAGGAATTGGCCCGGCCGATATTCGCCAGGCTGTTGTCGTAGTGCTGGTTCAGGTAGCTCAGCAGTTCCGGGCCGAACTTGGGAAAGGCCTCCAGCAGTGCACCCTCGGCGCCGTTATCGGACATGAACAGGATAAAGGTGTTGTCCAGCAGGCCCTGGTTGCGCAGGTAATTCACCACCCGGCCGATATTCCAGTCCATCCGCTCGACCATCGCCGCATAGACCTCCATGGCCCGTGCGGACACCTGGCGCTGTTCCTCGCTCAGGGCCGCCCATTCGGTGTTCAGGCCCAGCAGCGGATGCGGCTCCACCTCCGTGTCGATCAGTCCCAGTTGCCTGAGCTTTTCCAGGCGTTCCAGGCGCAGCACCTCCGGCCCGGCGTCATAGCGGCCCTTGTACCGGGCGACCACTTCGGCCGGTGCCTGCAACGGCCAGTGCGGCGCGGAAAACGGCAGGTAGGCGAAGAACGGCCGGGTCTGGTCGCGCTCCTTGAGGTATTGCAGCAGCTTGTCGCCAAAGGCATCGGAGGAATAGAAGTCCTCTGGCAGTTGCTCGACGAAACGGTCGTCCTCGATGTACAGCGCCGGAGTCGACTTGAGCAGTCCCGGCGTACGCTCGTCGTAGCTCGGCTCGAAGCCGTAATGGTTGGCGGCGCCGGGCAACAGCGAGAAAGAACGCTCGAAACCACGGGCATGGGGCGCCAGCTCGGCGGTCAGGCCCAGGTGCCATTTGCCGCTCATCAGGGTCTGGTAACCGGCGTCGCGCAGCAGTTCGGGCAAGGCCACCACGCGGTCGTTGAGATAGCCCTCGTAGCCCGGCTTGCCGATCAGCTCCGGGGTCAGCGCCTCGGCCATGGTGCCGATCCCGGCGATATGGTGATCGGTGCCGGTCAGCAGCATCGAACGGGTCGGCGAACAGGTCGGCGCGGTGTGAAAATCGGTCAGGCGCAGGCCGCCATGGGCCAGTGCGTCGAGGTTCGGCGTGGCGATCTCGCCGCCGAAGGCACCGATATCGGAGAAGCCGAGGTCGTCGGCCAGGATCACCAGGAAATTCGGGCGTTGCGCCATGTCGGGGTTCCTCTCAGCAGGCAATGAAGGTCAGGGGCAGGTCGCGTATCTGCTCGGGAGCTGGCGGCTGGTAGTGGTCGTCGCTGGTGAGCTCGTGGAGCAGTTCCTCGCGCAACTGGTGAAAGTCGAAGCTGCTGCGCTGGCGCGGATGGGGCAGGGCGACTTCGACCACCTGCTTGATCCGTCCAGGACGCGGTTCCATCACCACCACCCGGTCGGCCAGGAAAATCGCTTCCTCGACATCGTGGGTGACCAGCAGCGTGGTGATCTTCGCCCGGGCCCGGATGGCCAGCAGCTCGTCCTGCATCTGCTGGCGGGTCAGGGCGTCGAGGGCACCGAAAGGTTCGTCCAGCAGCAGGATGCGCGGGCTGGCCACCAGGCCGCGGGCAATCGCCACGCGCTGGGCCATGCCGCCGGAGAGCTGGTGCGGGTAGGCGCGGGTGAAATCGCCGAGCCCCACCAGCTGGATGAAATCGTCGATGCGGCGTTGGCGCTCGGCGCTGCCCAGCGGCTCGTTGACCAGGCCCAGGCCGATGTTTTGCGCGACCGTCAGCCAGGGAAACAGCCGGTGTTCCTGGAACACGATGCCGCGTTCGCTGCCGATGCCCGCGATTGCCTGGCCGTCGACGCGGATCTCGCCGCGAAAGGCCGTGTCCAGGCCGATCAGCAGGCGCAGCAAGGTGGATTTGCCGCAACCGCTGGAGCCGACGATGGCGACGAATTCGCCTTCGGCGATATCCAGGCTGAATTCATCGATGGCCTGCAGTTCGGCGCCGTCGACGTCGAAGGATTTGCCGACCTGGTTGAAGCTGACAATCGGTGCGTTCATGCGTGTCTCCAGCGGGTGGCGCGGGTTTCGAGGCGTTGGCCGAGCAGGTTGATCAGGGCGCCGGTGAGACCGACCAGGAGCATGCCGGCCATGATCACGTCCATGCGCAGCAGCTGTTGGGCGCCGATCATCACCGCGCCGATACCGCCGTTGGACGGCATGAAGTATTCGGCGCCGAGGGTGCCGAGCCAGGCGTAGATCAGGCTCAGGCGCAGCCCGGCGAAAATCCCCGGGGCGGCACCGGGCAACACCAGCTTGCGCAGGCGTTGCCAGAGGTTCAGGCGCAGGACCCGGGCGGCTTCGCTCAGTTGCGGCGACAGGTTGGCGACGCTGCGCTGTGTGGCGATAAACAACGGGAAGAAGGCGGCCAGGGCGACGAACACCGCCTTGGCCAGTTCGCCCAGGCCGAACCAGGCGGTGAGCAGCGGCACCCAGGCGAAAATCGCGATCTGGCGCAGGGCCGACAGGCTCGGGCTGAGCAGGCGCTCGCCGGTTTTCGACAGGCCCAGCAGCAAGCCGAGGCCAAAGCCCAGGGACCCGCCGAGGAGCAGGCCGGCCAGGGTGCGTTTCAGGCTCAGGCCCAGGCTGGCGGGCAGGCTGTTGTCGAGTATCCCGCTCCAGAGGCTGTGCAGCACCGCCAAGGGGCTGACCAGGATGTTCGCGTCGATCCACTGCTGGTCGCTCGCGCCTTGCCAGAGCACCAGCAGCATCAGCGGCAGTGCCCAGGGTTGCAGGCGTTGCCAGCCCTGATACCGCGGGCCACGGGGAATCTGGGCGGTGGCCGGGTGTGGCCAATGCACCAGGCGCCGGTCGAGCAGGGCGATGCCCCGGTCCATCAGCACGCCGAGCACACCGATGACCAGGATGCAGACAAAGACGATATCCAGCATGAACAGTTGCCGGGCATAGACCATCAGGTAGCCGATACCCTCGCTGGAGGCCAGCAGTTCCACGGCCAGCAGCGAGGTCCAGCCGGC
Source organism: Pseudomonas sp. Mn2068 (assembly GCF_049319725.1). Classification (NCBI taxonomy): domain Bacteria; kingdom Pseudomonadati; phylum Pseudomonadota; class Gammaproteobacteria; order Pseudomonadales; family Pseudomonadaceae; genus Pseudomonas; species Pseudomonas sp. Mn2068. The sequence goes on from NZ_JBMOUG010000019.1 coordinate 84,771, forward strand.
GGCCAGCGCCAGGCGCAGGCCGGCCATGAACGCCGGCAGCGCGGCGGGCAGGATCAGCCGGCGGACCAGCAGGTACGGCGGCAGGCGCAGGACCGCCGCGGCCTCGCGCAGCCTCGGCTGGGCATCGCGTACACCGATCAGGGTATGCAGGGTCACCGGCACCACGACGGCCTTGATCAGCACCACCAGCTTGAGCATTTCGCCGATGCCGAAAAACACCATGAACAGCGGAATCCAGGCCAGGGTCGGGATCTGCGCGAGGGCGCTGAAGGTGGGGAACACCCAGCGCTCGGCGCGCCGGCTGAACCCCAGCAAGCCACCCAGCAGGGCGCCGATACCGACCCCGGCGAGCAGACCGCGCAGCAGGCGCTGCAGGCTGATCCACAGGTGGCTCCACAATTCGCCGCCGGCCATGTCCAGGGCGCTTTGCCAGACCAGCGACGGCGGCGGCAGGATCTGCTCGCTCATCCACCGCTCACGGCTGGCGATCCACCACAGGGCCGCCAGCGTCAGGGGCAGCAGCCAGGGCAATGCCCGCGGGCCGAGGCTCGGCCATGACCGCCGGTGTCCGGCGGGCGGGAGTGTCAGCGGCAGACTGAGGAGAGAAACACGGGCCATGGCAGACCTCCGTTGTCGGTGTTCCGGGCGATGCACGGCGCTGATTTGAATAAGCTCGTTTGTATATGCTTATTGGCTCTATAAAAAATCTTATCGATTCTATTGGGAGATAAGAAAAAGCCATTTAAGGCCCGTACAAGGCAAGCATCCAATGCATTCGAAGAATATTTTCGATGCGCTGCATGCATAGCGTGGTGGGAGCGGTGTTTCAGTGCTTATATTCTTTAAAGTTACTAAAATGTGAATTATTAGTATTTTATTGTTGATCAGGGCTGTGCCTACCTTCAGCGCCTCGAAGCCTGTCGCAAAGGAGCACCACCCCATGAAAACCCTGTTCAAAGGCGGCGTCGTCCGCCTGTTCGCCACCACCGCCCTGGCCGGCGTGCTGGGCTACCTGCCGCTCTCGGCCGAGGCGGCCGAGCTCAAGGAAATCCGCATTGCCGTGCCCGACCTGAGCGCCGGCACCGAACACAGCGGCGGCGGTGTGGTGGATGTGCTGCGCAGCCGGCAGATCTACGAAAAGGCCTTTGCCGACCAGGGCATCAAGGTGCAGTGGAATTTCTTCAAGGGCGCCGGCCCGGTGATCAATGAAGCCTTCGCCAACGGTCAGGTGGACTTCGCCTACCTGGGCGACCTGGCGGCGATCATCGGCAAGTCGAACGGGCTGGATACGCGGTTGCTGAGTGCCTCGGCGCGAGGGGTCAAGCAGTACCTGGGCGTGGTGCCCGGCTCGGGGATCAAGACCCTGGAGGACCTCAAGGGCAAGCGCGTGGCGGTATTCCGTGGCACCGCCAGCCAGCTTTCCTTCGATGCCGCGCTGGCCAGCCAGGGCTTGAGCGAGAAGGACTTCAAGGTCATCAACCTGGACTTCAGCGCGGCGGTGGCGGCCTTGGCGGCGAAGCAGATCGATGCGTCGTGGGGCAGTTCGAACCTGACGGCATTGCAGGCCAAGGGCCTGGCCGAATTGCCGGTGAACACCAAGGCGCTGGGCGGGGCCGGCAGCATCCAGAGCGTGCTGGTGGGTTCCGGGGCCTTTGTCGATGCCCACCCGGATGTGGTCGACAAGTTGCTCAAGGCCCAGCAGCAAGCCGTGGAATGGCTGACCGAGGATGGCAACAAGGATGCCTATGTCCAACTGGTCTCGGGACTGGCCAGTTATCCATCGGTGATTCTCCAGCAGGACCTGAAGGACGAGAAACTCAGCGAGATTTTCCCTTCGCAACTGGACCCGGTGTTCCTTGGCAAACTGCAGGATTCGGTGGATCTGGCGGTCCAGCAGAAGCTGATCCGCAAGCCGTTCAAGGTGACCGACTGGGTGGCGCCGAACCTGGCGGCGGCAGGGTTGTGATCGGTCGCGCCTGAGGGCTTGCCCGCGAAGAGGCCCTAAACGGCGACGCGATCTTCCTGGCTGTCCACCGCCACCAGCGTCTCGATCATCGCCCGCGCCGCCGGCGACAGCCGGAAGCCGGTGCGGCTGACGATCCCGCAGCGGGCGTTCATGCTCTCGATGTTCTGCGGCAGGTTGCGCCAGTGCAGCAGTACCAGCGAGCCTTGGGCCACATCTTCGACGAACGCCTCATGGGTGCCGACGCCGATCGCATTGGACTGGCGGACGATCTTCACCAGCGCCGGGAAATGCTCGGTCTCGATATTCGGCGAAAAATCCGTGCGCCCGCTGAGGTTCGCCAGCAGCTTGCGGATGCCCGGCGGGATCAGCGTGGTCGCCAGCGGATAGTCGAACATGTCGTTGGTCGACAGGCTTTCCTTGGCCAGCAACGGATGCCCGGGGCGGCAGAAGAATACGCCGCGCCTGGGCGTCAGTGCCTGGGTCTGGAAGTTCGGGTCGGCCTCGAAATGGCGGATGTCGGCGATAAAGAATTCGATCTCCTCGCGGCTCAGGCTGCGACTGAGCTTTTCCCAGTTATCCACCTGGAACCGGGTGCGCACTTTCGGGTGGGCGTTGATAAATCGCGCCACCGCTTCCGGCACCAGTTTCACCGCCGGCGCGGGGCCGCAACCGAAGCGCAGTTCGCCGGCGTCGAGCTTGGTCATCTGGGTCACTTCAGCGCTCAGCAGCGCCGCGCCCTGGACCAGGGTCAGGGCATGTTGCAACACCACCTGGCCTTCGGGCGTCGGGCGCAGGTCCTTGTTGCCGCGGTCCACCAGCACACAGCCGAACTCCTGTTCCAGCCCCTGGATACTGCGGCTGAAGGCTGGCTGGGTGATGCCCATGGCGTCTGCCGCGCGGACAAAACTGCGGTGTTCGTTGAGGGCGATGAAATAGCGCAGTTGGCGAAGATCCATATGCTTTCCCGGCATCCGAAAAATAGCTCGAAGGCATTTGCGACGAGTGAGGCTTGAGGTTTTAAATGCAAGCTCTTATTCCGTCAACGAAGCATGTGAATATCTATTAGACCTAAATTGAATATAGATAGAGCGTTGTTTCGCTGCGGCTCAAACCGTAAGCAGTCCGACGAGGGTTCACCCATGAGCAATGCCGCACTTGCTGTAAAACCCGCTGTGCACACCCTGGAGATCCATCCGGTGGCCGGTCGTATCGGCGCCGAGATCCGTGGCGTAGAGCTTTCCGGCGCCCTGGAGGCGGACGTCATCGAGGCGATCCAGCAGGCACTGGTGCAGTACAAGGTGATTTTCTTCCGCGGCCAGACCCACCTCGATGACCAGAGTCAGGAGGCCTTTTCGCACTTGCTCGGCGAGCCGGTGGCGCATCCGACGGTGCCGGTGCGCGACGGCACGCGTTACCTGCTGGAGCTGGACGGCGCGCAGGGCCAGCGGGCCAACTCCTGGCACACCGACGTGACCTTCGTCGACGCCTATCCGAAGGCCTCGATCCTGCGTTCGGTGCTGGCGCCGACCTCCGGTGGCGACACCGTCTGGGCGAATACGGCGGCGGCCTACGAGGAGTTGCCGGCGGAACTGCGCGAGCTGGCGGACAAGCTCTGGGCGGTGCACAGCAACGAATACGACTACGCCGGCTCGCGGCCGAATGTCTCGGCGGAAAAGCTCGAGCGCTACCGCCAGGTCTTCACCTCGACGGTGTACGAGACCGAGCATCCGGTGGTGCGGGTGCATCCCATCAGCGGCGAGAGGAGCCTGTTGCTGGGGCACTTCGTCAAGCGCATCAAGGGCTATTCGCTGGCGGATTCGGCGCACCTGTTCAACCTGTTGCAGAGCCATGTGACCCGCCTGGAAAACACTGTGCGCTGGCGCTGGCAGAGCGGCGATGTGGCGATCTGGGATAACCGTTCGACCCAGCATTATGCGGTGGACGACTATGGCACCCAGGAACGGATCGTGCGGCGGGTGACGCTCAGGGGCGAAGTGCCGGTGGGTGTGCATGCGCAGCGCAGCCAGACGCTCAAGGGGGCTTGAGTATCGCGGTGACAGGACCGCCGCCTTCGCGGGCTTGCCCGCGAAGAGGCCCTGGAGGTTTTACCAGACGCCGATCTGCACCACCTTTTCCGCTTCCGGTTCGCCATACCGAAAGCGCTGGCCGCGCAGGTCGATCTCCTCGTGGCTGATGGTGGTCCGGCGCTTCAGGCCGCGCAGCCAGTCGAGCAGATAGCCCAGGTGCTCTTCACGCACCGTCGCGAATGCCGGATCGGCCCCCAGGTCGCGCAGTTCCTGGGGGTCTTCCTGGAGGTCGAACAACTGCGGTCGGAAGCCGTCATACGCCAGGTACTTCCAGCGCTCGCTGCGCACCATGGTCATCCGGCAACGATCGATCGCCTGCCCCAGGCGTTCCCGCGCCGGGGCCTGGAACGCGTAGTCGTATTCGGCGATGGCATAGCGGCGCCAGTGCGGTTGTCCGCCATGCAGCAACGGCACCAGCGAACGGCCTTCCAGCCGGTGTTCCGCGGTCGGCAGGCCCAGCGCGTCGAGAAAGGTCGGCAGCGCGTCGATGGTTTCCACCAGGCGTGCATCCACCGTGCCGCGCGTGCTGTCCGCCGCTGTCCGTGGGTCGCGCACGATCAGTGGCACGCCGACCGCTTGCTCCAGCAGGAACTCCTTTTCCCCGAGAAAATGATCGCCGAGAAAATCGCCGTGATCGCTGGTGAACACGATCAGCGTGTCATCCCAGCGGCCGCTGCTTTCGAGCACGTCGAACAGTCGCCCGAGCTGGTCATCCACCTGTCTGATCAGGCCCATGTAGGTCGGCACCACATTCAACCGCACTTCGTCCCGGGAGAAATTCAGGCTTTCCTCGTGCTGGCGGAAAGCGTTGTAGACCGGGTGATCACTGGCCTCGCCCGGCTCGGCACGCACCGCCGGCACCACCTGCTCGCGCCCGTACAGGGCGTGATAGGGCGCAGGGGCGAGGTAGGGCCAATGCGGCTTGATATACGACAGGTGCAGGCACCACGGCTGTTCGCCCTGCTGGTTGATGAAGTCGATGGCGCGGTCGGTGGTGTACGCCGTCTCCGAGTGCTGCTGCGGGATCCGTGCGGGCAGATGGGCGTGGCGCATTTTCCAGCCGCTGAGGATTTCGCCGTCGCTGCCTTCGGCGGCGTTGGCCCAGTCATGCCAGGGGTTGCTGCCGCCATAACCGAGGTCGCGCAGGTAGTGGGTGTAGGGGGCCGACTCGCGCTTGTCGGCGAACAGCGGGCTGTCGGGGTAGATGCCGTCGTGCCGCATCCAGGCTTCGAAGCCGACTTCGTTCAGCGGCTCGGCCCGGGCGCTGTCGGGGTCGATGGCCAGCCGCTGCAGGGCGTCGAGATTGGGCGTGGCGTGGGTCTTGCCGACCAGGGCGGTGCGGATGCCGTGGGGGCGCAGATAGTCGCCGATGGTCAGCTCTTCCAGGGGCAGCGGCACGGCGTTCCAGGCCACCTGGTGGCTGCTGACATAGCGTCCGGTATAGGCCGACATCCGCGACGGTCCGCAGATGGTGCCCTGGGTATAGGCGCGGCTGAAGCGCACGCCGGCGGCGGCCAGGCGGTCGATGTTCGGCGTCTGCAGATGGGGGTGGCCGTAGCAGGACAGGTAGTCGCGACGCAGCTGGTCGCACATGATGTAGAGCACGTTGCGCACGTGGGGCATGGGAGTTCACCGCAGAGGAAGACAGGTGAAGGATTTCGCGTTGCGGCGCGGCTTTCGGCAAGCGCATTTGGCGACTGTTTCCGATGCATGCCGTGCATGGGGGGCGGTTTGCGCTGATCTTCCGGGCCTCTTCGCGGGCAAGCCCGCTCCCACGAAGGGGGCGAGTCCCGCGGGCGTTGTGGGTGCGGGGTTGCCCGCGAAAGGGTGGGTTCAGACAGCAACCTGCTCCAGGTTGCACACCTCATCCGCTTCCAGAGCATCCTCGCTCCTGATCTGCTCGATCATCGCTTCGGCCAGCGGCGATAAGCGATACCCGGCCCGGCTGACGATGCCGTAGCGGGTGTACAGCTCCTCCAGGTCATCCGCCAGCCCGTCGATCTTCAGTCGCACGAGATCGCCCCGGGCGTATTCCCAGGCATCGCTGTTCTCCCCGCAGATGCCGATGGCATCCGAACGCAACACCACGCCCAGCAGGCTGAACGCGCTTTCGCACTCCACCTGCGGGGTGAAATCCGGGCGACCGCTGAGATCGACGATCACCTTGCGCAGGTTCGGCGGGCGAATCGTCGAGGCCAGCGGATAACTCAGCAACTGCTCGGCCGTGACACTCGCCTGCGCCGCCAGCGGATGCCCGGCCCGACAGCAGAAATGCCATCTGCGCGGGCGCAGGCGCTGGGTCAGGTAGTCCGGGTTGGCCTCGAAGCTGCGGGTGTCGGCGACAAAGAATTCGAACTCCTCGTTCAGCAGGCGCTTGCTCAGGCTCTGCCAGTCATCCACCTGGAACTGTACCCGGGCTTTCGGGTAGCGCCCGATGAAATGGCCGATGGCGCGGGGGATCAGTCCCGAGGCCGGTGCCGGCCCGCAACCGAAACGCAACTCCCCGGCCTCCAGGCCGTTGAACTGACTGATTTCATTGGCCAGTTGCTGGGCCCCGCTGACCAGTCGCCGGGCATGTTCGAGCAATACCTGGCCCTGTTTGGTCGGGGCCAGGTCCTTGCGTCCGCGATCCACCAACTGGCAGCCGGCACTGTGTTCCAGGGCCTGGATGCTGCGGCTGAACGCCGACTGCGACAGGTTCACCGCGAGGGCGGCGGCGACAAAACTGCGCTGCTCGGCGAGGGCGATGAAGTGGCGGAGTTGGCGCAGATCGATATGCATTTTTCACATAAAAAATATCGGGGAAATGCATTGGCTATGCATTAGGTCAACTCCTTATAAAGGCAATCTCTTATGCAGTAAATCTTTGTAAAAACATAAATAAATAACTTTAAAGAATATACGTCTTGTGTATTTTTTGACCAGGAGCCGCCCATGAGTTCGTTCAATCTTGCTGTGCATCATCCTTCGCGGCGGCTCAAGCGCTTGCCCCTGGCCCTGTTGCTGGCGGGGAGCGCCAGCTGGTCGCTGGGCCATGCCGCCGAAAGCGAAACCCCTGTGGAGACGGCCCCCGTCACCGCCAGCAGCAAACCCAAGGCCGACAGCGGCCGGCTGGAAACCGTGACCGTCACCGCCCGGCGCCGCGAGGAAAGCTCCCAGAGCGTGCCCACGCCCATCAGCGTGATCGGCGGCCAGGCCCTGGAAAGCCAGCGGGTCTATCGCATCCAGGATCTGCAGCAGCTGGTGCCCAGCGTCAACGTCGCCTACATGCATGCGCGCCAGTCCAGCGTGTCGATTCGCGGGCTGGGCAACAACCCGGCCAGCGACGGCCTCGAAGGCAGCGTCGGGCTGTATATCGACAACGTCTACCTGGGGCGTCCGGGCATGGCGGTTTTCGATCTGATGGACATCGAGCAACTGGAAGTCCTGCGCGGTCCCCAGGGCACGCTCTTCGGCAAGAACACCACCGCCGGGGTGATCAATATCAACACCCGGGCGCCGAGCTTCACCCCGGAGCGCAGTATCGAAAGCTCGGTCGGCGAGGACGGTTATTTCCAGACCAAGGGCACGATTTCGGGCCCGCTCAACGATCAGTTGGCCGGGCGCCTGTCGGCCTATCGCACCCGCAGCGACGGCGATATCAAGAACGAATACGACGGCCACGAGTTGAACGGCGGCTCCCGGGATGGCTTTCGCGCGCAACTGCTGTACAAGCCCAACGAGAACTTCAACCTGCGCTGGATCGGCGACTACAACGAAGAGGACTCCAGTGCCGGGACCCGCGTGTTGTACAGCACCGGCCCGACCATCAATGGCGTCAACCTCTACCAGTCCCGGGCCAATGCCGCCGGGGCAACCCTTGCCAACGGCCCCCATCGCGAGGTGAATCTCGACGGCCAGCAGCATGTCACGGTGTTCCAGGGTGGCAGCTCCCTGGAGGCCAACTGGACCCTGCCCAACGATTTCACCCTGACCTCCGTCAGTTCCTATCGCTGGTGGAACTTCACCCCGCGCAACGACGATGGGCTCAATGTGCCGGTGGCCTACAACGCCGGGGTCTCGGTGGAAGACAAGCAGTGGTCACAGGAGTTTCGCCTGGCCTCGCCCACGGGCGGTTTCTTCGACTATGTGCTGGGCGCGTACTACTTCGGCTCCAAGCTCGACAACAAGAGTTTCAGCTACTACGGGCCCCAGGCCGACATCTGGAACGGCACCCCCACCGGCGCGCTGAACAACGTCACCAGCATCGGCAACGGGCATATCGATACCGACAGTTTCGCGCTCTTCGCCCAGGGCACCTGGCACTTGACCGAACGCCTGGATTTCACCGCCGGCCTGCGCGGCAGCTACGAGGAAAAAAGCGCCTGGGTGACCCGCGATGAGCCGCTCGGTGGCGCTGCCGTGACCGGTGCCGCGGCCACGGCCCGCCGCGGTCGCGCCGGTATCTATGACTCCGGCAACCTCAGCCAGTACAGCACCAGTCCGTCCGGCCTGTTGAACCTGAGTTATCGCTTCACCGACGAGCTGCTGGGTTACGCCACCTTGTCCCACGGGGAAAAGTCCGGCGGCGTGAACCTCGCGGTGGGCTCGGCGCCGACGGCGGGCGCCGATTCGCTGCTGATCGGCACCGAGCGCGCCAACAACGCCGAGCTGGGTTTCAAGAGCACACTGTGGGACAAGCGCCTGCAACTCAACGCCAACCTGTTCTGGACCCAGGTCAACGGTTACCAGACCAATGCCTACGATGCCGACAACCGCGTGCAGTACCTGACCAATGCCGGCTCGGTGCGCTCACGCGGGGTGGAAGTCGAGAGCACGCTGATTCCCCTGCGCGGCCTGACGCTCAACCTCAACGGCTCCTATAACGATGTCCGCTACCTGTCCTACAAGGATGCGCCGTGCCCGCCGGAGGTCAGCCTGCAGCCGGGAGCACCGGCCTCCTGCGACCTCAGCGGACACCAGGTGGTCGGTGCGTCGAAATGGATCGGCAACGCCAATGGCGAATACAAATGGAACCTGGATAACGGCTGGGAAGAATATGTCACCGCCAGTTATGCCTTCCGCTCCAAGGCCGTCGGCACCGTCGAGGATTCGACCTACGGGCAGATTCCCAGTTATGCCGTGGTCAACCTGTCCACCGGCCTGCGTGGCGACTTCAACCAGGGCCAGTGGGATGTCTCGCTATGGCTGAAGAACGCTTTCGACAAGACCTACTACACCACCCTCTGGACCGGTGGTAACGGCGGTTATGAGGGCTTGCTCGGCACACCACGGACCCTGGGGGTCACCGGGCGCTATGACTTCTGATCCGCGCTGATGGGATAGCGGCTGTAATAAGACCGGTGCCGGATATAAGTTATTCACAACCTTCATGGTGCATATAGCCAATCAATTGATAAATACCGGGTGGGCCGGTTGGACAGAACTTGGAAGTCCTACCATTCTGCAAGTCGTGAGTTTCAGGAGAGACCCACTTTCAGCGGAAGAGTGTATTAACGACATAAGGAGAACGCATCATGTCGAGCATCAATGGAACTTATCTGAATAACAACGCCGACGCCAAGTTGGTAGTCACCGATGGTAACGATTCGAATGGTACCTTCAACGGGCAGATCACCCAGGCAGGGGTGAACTACAGCGTCACCGGTCACTACCACTTCCAGAACAGCACCGGCAATCCCACCACCATTTCCTTTATCGGCTCCAACAGCGACAAGGGTTACGTGGCATTTACCGCCTACTCCCCGGACCATATCTACGTGAAACTGCGCGCCAGCGGATCACGGACCGGCTTTGATGGCCAGGTGGTCGGCCTGGGCGGCGAATTCGTCAAACAGTAACAGCAAAGGCAATACCGACATACTGCCAGGCCAACGAAAGGACAAGTGTATTCCTGCGCTTGTCCGATTGAAGTTCTGGCGGTATGTATTGTTGTGCCCGCCAATAAATAAAAGTCTGTTTGCGCACTTTGCATTGCAACTATTCCGTCATTCATTTCTCTTTTCTTGTCCGTTATCCGTGCGCTCATGGTGGGGAGAAAGTTGCCGTGTGTTCGCCAACCCGGTGGACACGGAGGTTTTCCGGCCCTGAAAGCATGCCTTCAGGGAATATTTTCAATGCCTGAAAAGCATCGATTTTTCAGCGCTGGGCTGGAGCCCTTGAAACACGGGGCTTTACGCGGATCGTCAGAATCTAATATTCATTTTCGATCTATCTATAACTTCAAAGATTACTTTAAGGACTAAGCAAGCTCCGTGGATCATCGGCACCTCGACGTCGCCATGGGCGCCTCGACGATTTTTTGCTGAAGACCGCAGGAGTTATTCAATGGGCAATGTCCAGACCGCTGCCAGTGCACATGAGGTGCGCAGGCCTCAGGCACCGGGTGGCGAGTTGGTCGATCTCGGCCGGCCCCATCGCGCGCCGCTGGGGCAGTTGCGTCTGCAGAAAGTGCCCAAGGGCATCCTCAGCCGGCGCGAGGCGATCTTGCTCGGGGTGTTTGCGCTGGTGCTGCATGGCGCGGTGATCTACTGGCTGAGCCAGAAACAGACCCCGGTGCTGCCGGTGGTGCCGCCGGAAATCCCGCCGATGACCATCGAATTTTCCCAGCCGGCACCGCCCGTGGTCGAACCGCCGCCGCCCGTGCCGCCACCACCGCCGCCACCGGTAGTCGAGCCGCCACCACCAGTGGTCGACGAACTGGCGGTGAAACCGCCACCGCCGCCCAAGCCCAAACCCGTACCGAAGCCCAAGCCGGTACCCAAGCCTGAGCCCAAGCCCGCGCCGAAGCCGGTCGAACAGCCGCCGGCACCGCCACAACCGGCGGCACCGGCCGCGCCACCGGCTCCGCCCAGCCCGGCTCCGGTGACCCCGGCTTCGGCCAGTGCCGCGTACCTGAAGAACCCGGCGCCGGAGTATCCGTCGCTGGCCCAGCGTCGCGGCTGGGAAGGCACGGTGCTGCTGCGGGTCCAGGTGCTGGCCAGCGGTAGACCGGGCGAGATCCAGATTCAGAAAAGCAGTGGTCGCGAGCAACTCGACGAGGCCGCCCTGGCAGCGGTGAAGCGTTGGAGCTTTGTCCCGGCCAAACAGGGCGATGTCGCCCAGGTCGGCTGGGTCAGCGTACCCATCGACTTCAAGATCCACTGATCGGCAATCCACGCGCTGAACGCTTTTACAGAGGGAACACATCATGACGTTACTGGCATCTCCACTCCAATCCATCGAAAGCGCGGTGATCTGGCTGCTGGTGGTCTTTTCCGTCGCCACCTGGGGCCTGGCCCTGCTCAAGGCCGTGCAGTTCGGCCGCCTGAAAGGCCAGGATCGCAAGTTCCACAAGCAGTTCTGGGCGGCCTCCAGCCTCGATTCGGCGGCCGAACTGAGCGAAACCCAGCCCGGTGCCGCCGCTCGCGTGGCCCAGGCCGGCTATGCCGCGATCCAGGTCGGCGAGGCGCCACATGCCGCCGACCTGAGCCAGGCGATCAATCACCAGGACCGTCTGGAACGAGCCCTGCGCCAGCAGATCGTGCGTGAACGCCGCTCCCTGGAAACCGGTCTGGCGGTGGTCGCCAGTATCGGCAGTACCTCGCCGTTCATTGGCCTGTTCGGCACCGTCTGGGGGATCATGGAAGCCCTGAAAGGCATCAGCGCCGCCGGCTCCGCGAGCCTCGAAACCGTGGCCGGGCCGATCGGCGCTGCGCTGGTCGCGACCGGGGTGGGGATCGCCGTCGCCGTGCCCGCGGTGCTGGTCTACAACTACTTCCTGCGTCGCCTGAAACTCACCGCCGCCGACCTCGACGACTTCGCCCACGACTTCTACAGCCTGGCGCAGAAGAGCTCCTTCCGGGTCCTGATCCACCCGACGGCGAACAAGGGCGCCGGTCAGGGTTCCGCGCAGAAAGTGAAGGAGGCGTCCTGACATGGCCTTTTCTACCCAAGACAGCGATGAGGTGCTGAGCGAGATCAACGTTACGCCGCTGGTGGACGTGATGCTGGTGCTGCTGGTGGTGTTCATCGTCACCGCGCCGCTGCTGACCAACGCGATTCCGATCAACCTGCCCAAGACCGAAGCCGTGGCGCCGGTGGAGCAGAAGGACCCGCTGGTGGTGAGCATCGACGGGACCGGCAAGCTGTTTCTCAACAAGGACGAAATCAAGCCCGAGCTGCTGGAGTTCAATCTCCAGGCGGCCAAGGCCAAGGACCCGGACCTGCGGGTGCAGCTGCAGGCCGACAATGGCGTGAACTACGGTGAAGTGGCGAGGGCCATGGCCTCCATCGAGCGGGCCGGGATCACCAAGTTGTCGGTGATCACCGCCCGCTGAACGCAACAGATCCTCGAGTTTCTCGGGCCGTCTCCTTGGCAGGGTGCGGCCCTTTTTTTATTTCCACGCAAGGGCAGGTTGGCGCGGAACCTGTGGGAGCCGGCTTGCCGGTGATGAGGCCAGTGAGTCTTGCATCGCCTGATCGGCCGTCATCGCCAGCAAGCCGGCTCCTGCAAGGGGTTGCGTCAGCAGGGAGTGACTCGTCGGTTCTTATTTTTTTATTTCCACGCAATGGCAGGTGGACGCGGACCCTGTGGGAGCCGGCTTGCCGGCGATGAGGCCAGTGAGTCTTGCATCGCCCGATCGGCCGTCATCGCCAGCAAGCCGGCTCCTACAAGGGGTTGCGCCAGCAGGGAGTGACTTGTCGGTTCTTATATTTCTTTGTGATCTTAATAAATAGCTTCTTATTCCTTAACGAATATAACTCTGCTCCCTATACTCGATCCGGAACGCAAACGCTGGAGGAGGTGTACCCCATGCGCAACGAGTCGATTCGTTATCTGATCGTGCCGGGCTGGCAAGGATCGCCAGAAGATCATTGGCAAACCCACTGGCAGAACAGCCTGCCCAACAGTGCGCGGGTGGAACAGGCCGACTGGCTGACGCCCCGTCGTGAAGACTGGGTCGCGGCCCTGGCCGAAGCCATTGCCGCCGACAGCACGCCGGTGATCCTGATTGCCCACAGCCTGGGTTGCATCACCGTCGCCCACTGGGCGCAAACCGCGCCGCTGCACCTGTTGCGGCAGGTCCACGGTGCCTTGCTGGTGGCCCCGGCCGATGTCGAACGGCCTGCCTGCGCCCCGGCGTTGCGCAATTTCGCGCCGATCCCGGGCGATCTGCTGCCGTTCCCGAGCCAGGTCGTCGCCTCCGACAACGATGCCGCCGTCAGCGCCCCGCGCGCCCTCGAACTGGCCCGTCGCTGGGGCGCCGAAGCCGGCATCATCAGTGGCGCCGGGCATATCAATGTGAAGTCCGGCCACCAGCGCTGGGAGCAGGGTTTTGCCTACCTGTACCGCCTGCAGACCCGCATGGAACAGCATTCCCTGCGCCGCGCCTGATTTTTTCCCTTGCTTGAACGTCCCCCGCCGCAAGGCGGTCGGGGCGGGAGTTCGCCATGAGCCTGCATGAAACCTTCGGCCAGCCTTTGCTGACCTTTCCCGATGCGGAAAAAAGCCCGCTGAGCATCCGCGCCAAGGCGCTGGTGTTCGTCGACCCACGTTCGCGCCAGTTGCGCGAAGAACTCGAACAACTGGCGCCCAAGGCGCTGCCGGTGCTGATCCGCGGCGAAACCGGCAGCGGCAAGGAACTGCTGGCCCGGCATATCCACCGCGCCAGCGACCGTACCGGGCTGTTTGTCTCGGTCAACTGCGGCGCCATCAGCCCCACTTACGCCGACGCCGAGCTGTTCGGTTATGCGGCGGGCGCCCACAGCAGCTCAGTGAGCAGCCGGGCCGGCTGGTTCGGTTCGGCCAATGGCGGGACCCTGTACCTGGACGAGATCGGCGACCTGCCGCTGCCGATCCAGATCAAGCTGCTGGCGGCCCTGGAAAACCACGAGGTGACCCGTGTCGGCGCGCAGCAGCCCAGCCCGGTGGACGTACGCCTGGTGGCGGCGACCAGCATCGACCTGGCCCAGGCGGTGGCGGCGGGGAAATTCCACGAGCGCCTCTATCACTACCTCAGCGAAGGCCGGCTGGAGTTGCCGGCGTTGCGTGAGCGGGTCGGCGATATCCTGTCCCTGGCCGAGTATTTCCTCGGCATCTACAGCCAGCGCCTGAGCCTGCCGGTGCCGTTGATCAGCGACAGCGCCCAGCGCGCGCTGGAGCGTCACAGCTGGCCGGGCAATACCCGCGAGCTGGAAAACGTCATCCACTTTGCCTTGCTGGTGAGCAGCGGCGACGAGATCCTGCCGGAGCATCTGAACCTGCCCGAGCCGTTGGGGTTGATCGAACAATTCATCCTCGGCAGTTCTCCCGAGGAGCTGGCAGCGCTCAAGCGCCTGTTGGGCTGAGCGGATTCAGACGAGTGCCTTTTGCGGGAGCCGGCTTGCCGATGTGGCACCTGTGGGAGCGGGCTTGCCCGCGAAGGGGCCAGTGAAAGCGCCAGAAGCTTCGCGGGCAAGCCCGCTCCCACATGAGGCCTCGCCCACAAAAACAGCGCTTTTGCAGAGAAGTAGGACAGTGAACAAAATGGAATATGAAGATGAATAAAAGATATTGTTCTGGAATAAAAAATATCGGTATCTTCTGCTCCACGCCAGCGATATCACTTTGCTGGCACCTCTCTCAAGGCTGTCGTCGATGACGACCGTGATTCTCGATAAGGACACTGCATGAAAAAGGTTCTGTTGTTTACCGCATTGGCGGCTGCTCTGACTGCGGGTCTGGCCCAGGCCGGCGAGAAACTGGTGGTGGCGGCCACGCCGATTCCCCACGCCGAGATCCTCGAGCTGATCAAGCCAACCCTGAAAAAGGAAGGCGTGGACCTGGAGATCAAGGTCTTCACCGACTACGTACAACCGAACACCCAGGTCGCCGAGAAGCACCTGGACGCCAACTATTTCCAGACCAAGCCTTACCTGGATAACTTCAACAAGGGCAAGGGCACCAACCTGGTCACCGTGATCGGTGTCCATGTCGAACCTTTCGGCGGCTACTCGAAGAAGGTCAAGAGCCTGGACGAGCTGAAGGATGGCGCGACCATCGCGATTCCGAACGAAGGCAGCAACGCCGGTCGTGCCCTGTTGCTGCTGCAGAGCAAAGGCCTGATCGAACTCAAGGATCCGAAAAACGCCCTGTCGACGCCGAAAGACATCGCCAAGAACCCGCGCCACTTCAAGTTCAAGGAACTGGAATCGGCCCTGCTGCCGCGGGTCCTGGACCAGGTCGACCTGGACCTGATCAACACCAACTATGCGCTGGAAGCCGGCCTGAACCCGGCCAAGGACGCCCTGCTGATCGAAGGTGCCGATTCGCCTTACGTGAACTTCCTGGTCGCCCGTCCTGACAACAAGGACAGCGACGCGATCCAGAAACTGGCCAAGGCCCTGACCAGCCCGGAAGTGAAGGCCTTCATCGATTCGAAGTACAAGGGCGCGGTACTGCCGGCGTTCTGATTCGCGAATAACCCCTTCAAGGTTTGAACGCCGACGAGCAACCAGCGTCGGCGTTTTTTATTGTGTGCCCTGCCCGGATGCCCTTGTTCGATGCGGGCCCTGTAGGAGCCGGCTTGCCGGCGATGACGTCGGCGGGCGCGGTGCAAGCCTCAGGGACCTCGTCGTTGCGAGGCGTCGTCCCGACAAGCCGGCACCTACAAGAGCGGTTTGGCGGTGCGCCCGATTGATTGGCCTTTGACGGCCCGGCGCAAGGCCACCAGCAGTTTCACGATGTCCTGCGGATCGAGCTTTTCCGGCGCTTTTGCCTGGTCCATATCATCTTCCCTGTTATCGGTCGGCCGTTGGGCGAGCTGTTTTCGTCCGTGCTTGGAGCGTCCATCGGCACAAAAGATCCGTGTCGCGATGAAAAGCAAGGTAGCCCTCTGCCGGGCATCCGGCAAATCCGTCGGACGAGTTGGCGCGCAGCGTCAATCCGGCCAGTTCCAGGCCGGTTCGTCGAGCATGCCCTGGCCGACGATCCCGGTCTGGCCAAGGGTTTTCTCCAGGACGATGGAGTTGCAGCCGGGGTCCTGCTGCAAGGCCGCGATCAGGCGGCTGGCATGGGACACCACCCACACCTGGCAACGCTCGGACGCACGGATGATCAGGCGCGCCAGTGCCGGCAGCAGGTCCGGATGCAGGCTGGTTTCCGGTTCGTTGAGCACCATCAGGGTCGGCGGCCTGGGGGTGAGCAGCGCAGCCACCAGCAGCAGGTAGCGCAAGGTGCCGTCCGACAGCTCGGCGGCGGACAGCGGTCGCAGCAGCCCTTCCTGGTAGAACTCGATGGTGAAGCGCGCGCCCGGCAGCGCCTCGATCTGCAGCCGTGAGCCGGGAAAGGCATCGCTGATCGCCGCCTGCAGGGCCTGGGGATCGCCGATTTCGATAATGGTCCGCAGTGCCGCCGCGAGGTCGCGACCGTCGTGATGCAGTACCGGCGTGCGGGTGCCCAGTTGCGGCTGGCGCACAGGTGCCTCGGCGTCACTGCGAAAATGATCGTAGAAGCGCCAGCCGCGAATGCTCTCGCGCAACAACAGCACTTCCGGCGAGCTGCGCAGGTTGCCGACCTGGTCGAACAGGCTGTCGAAGGCCGGGGTGTGCTGCGCCAGCACTTCCCAGGCGCGACCTTCACGGGCCTTGACCATGGGGCCCGAACGGCCCACCAGCAGGCTGGCGGGACGATACAGCGGGCCGGCCCAGATGCATTCGCGCTTGATCTCCGGATCCAGGGAAAACTGCGAGGAACTCGGTTCCGGCAAGCCGAGGGAAATGGCGTAGCTGAAGTCTTCCCCGGCGAACCCCAGGCGCAGGCGTTTCGCGCCCTGGCGGACCAGGCCTTGCACCGCCACCTCGCCGTTGCGCATGCGCCGGCTGATGGCCTCCGGCCCGGCCCAGAAGGTCGAATCCAGCCCGCCTTCGCGGGCCAGCGCATTGACCACGCCACCCTGGGCCGTTTCCGCCAGCAGGCGCAAGGCCCGGTACAGGTTGGACTTGCCGCTGCCATTGGGACCGGTGATCAGGTTCAAGCGGTCGAGCGGCACCACCAGTTTGTTGATGGAGCGGTAGTTGGCCACCGCGAGGGTCTTGAGCATCCGCGACTGTTTCCTGGGGGAGGGCGCTTGCGCCGGTTCGCGCCAGTATAGAAAGGCGCCTCGGGAATAAGGAACCCTGCAGATAAGGAACCCTGTTCTACGCTAACAGTCGTAACGACACGGCGAGTAAGCATTACGCGAAGGAGTGTGTATGAAAGGGCATCTAGTTCGGTGGGAAATGGCCCTGGTACTGGTGGCGCTCCTCAGCGGCTGCGGTCATGAACCCCCCCCTGAACCGGAGCGGCCACGGGTCTTTGTCGAGCAGGTGCAGCGCAAGGACTTCGGCGCCGCCGTGACCCTGACCGGCGATATCCAGGCCCGGGTGCAGACCGACCTGTCATTTCGCGTCGGCGGCAAGATCATCCAGCGCAGTGTCGATGTCGGGGCGCGGATCTCCGCCCTCCAGGTGCTCGCCAAGCTCGATCCGAAGGATCTGCAGACCAATGTCGACACCGCCCAGGCCGAGGTCAACGCCGAGCAGGCGCGGGTGCAGCAGACCAGCGCGGCGTTTGTCCGGCAGCAGAAGCTGCTGCCCAAGGGCTATACCAGCCGCAGCGAATATGACGCCGCCCAGGCCGGCGTGCTCAGTGCCAGGAGCGCCCTGACGGCGGCCCAGGCACAGCTCGCCAATGCCCGCGAGCAGTTGGGCTACACCTCGCTGATCGCCGAAGCCCCGGGGGTGATCACCGCTCGCCAGGCCGAGGTCGGGCAAGTGGTGCAGGCGACTATGCCGATCTTCAGCCTGGCCCGCGATGGCGAGCGCGATGCGGTGTTCAATGTCTACGAGTCGTTGCTGGTGGAGCCACCGGATGACCAGCCGATCACCGTGACCCTGCTCGACAACCCGGCGATCAAGGCCGTGGGCAAGGTGCGCGAAGTGACGCCGGCGGTCTCGGCCCAGAGCGGTACGGTACAGGTCAAGGTGGCCCTGGGCGAGCTGCCGGCGGGCATGGACCTGGGCTCGGTGGTCAGCGCCACCGCCACGGCGCCGGCCAGATCGAGTATCGAATTGCCCTGGTCGGCCCTGACCAAGGATGTCAGCGACCCGGCCGTGTGGCTGGTGGACGCCGACGGCAAGGTCAGCCTGCACCGGGTCAAGGTCGGGCGTTACCTGACCGGTCACGTGATGATCAGCGAAGGCCTGGAGGGCGGCGAGAAAGTCGTGGTCGCCGGCGGTCAGCTGCTACATCCAGGCATGCGGGTGGAGATCGCCACGCCGAGCCCGGCAACCGCCTCGGGAGCCCAGCCATGAAGCGCCTGTCGCTGGTCCTGCTGGGTGGCCTGCTGGTCGCCGGGTGCTCGAAGGAGGAACCGCCACCGGAGCCGGTGCGGCCGGTGCTGTTTGTCGAGGTCACGCCGGAATCGGTCCAGCAACTCGGGCGTTTTGCCGGCAGCATCCAGGCGCGTTATGAAAGCACCCTGGGTTTCCGCGTTTCGGGGCGGATCGCCCGGCGTTATGTCGACGTCGGCAGTGAAGTGGCCCAGGGTGCCTTGCTGGCGAGCCTCGACCCCACCGATCAGCAGAACCAGTTGCGCGCGGCCCAGGGCGACCTGTCGCGGATCCAGGCGCAGTGGATCAACGCCCAGGCCAATGCCCGCCGCCAGCAGGAACTGTTCGACCGTGGCGTCGGCGCCCAGGCCCAGCTGGATGTGGCGCAGACCGACCTGAAGACCACCGGCGCGTCCCTCGAACAGGCCCGTGCCTCGCTCAGCCAGGCCAACGATCAGTTGGGCTACACCGAGCTGCATACCGATCACGCCGCGGTGGTGACCGACTGGAAAGTCGAGGCCGGCCAGGTGGTCAGTGCCGGCCAGGAAGTGGTCACCCTGGCGCGTCCGGATATCAAGGAAGCGGTGATCGACCTGCCGGCGGTATTGGCCGATCAGCTCAGCGAGGGCGTCGAGTTCCGTGTCGCCGGCCAGCTCGATCCGAGCGTCAACACCACCGCGCGGCTGCGGGAAATCGAGCCCCAGGCCGACAGCGCCACCCGCACACGGCGGGCTCGCCTGACCCTGGCCGAGACGCCCGCGGCGTTCCGCCTGGGGACCTCCATCAGCGTCACCCTGAGTTCGGCCATCGAGCCGCGTACCCAGTTGCCGCTGTCGGCCTTGCGGGAAGAGCAGGGCAAGACGCAGATCTGGATCATCGACCCGCAGACCCACACCGTCTCGCCCCGTGATATCCAGGTGCTGGCTCGCGAGGGCGAGACGATGCTGCTGGGTGCGGACGCCACCGGTGGGGTCCGGGCCGGCGAGAAAGTGGTGAGCGCCGGGGTGAACAGCCTGAAGCCCGGGCAGAAAGTCAAAATCGACGAGGAACACCCACAATGAAAGGGAGCTTCAACCTGTCCGAGTGGGCCCTCAAGCACCAGTCGTTCGTCTGGTACCTGATGTTCGTCGCGCTGTTGATGGGGGTGTTTTCCTATATCAACCTGGGGCGCGAGGAAGACCCGTCCTTCACCATCAAGACCATGATCATCCAGACCACCTGGCCGGGCGCCACGGTGGATGAAACCCTGGAGCAGGTCACCGACCGCATCGAGAAAAAACTCGAGGAACTGGACTCCCTCGACTATGTGAAAAGCTACACCCGTCCTGGCGAGTCGACGGTGTTCGTGTTCCTGCGCGACACCACCAGCGGCAAGGACATCCCGCAGATCTGGTACCAGGTGCGCAAGAAGATCGACGATATCCGTGGCGACTTCCCCCAGGGGATCCAGGGGCCGGGGTTCAACGACGAATTCGGCGATGTGTTCGGTTCGGTCTACGCCTTTACCAGCGACGGCCTGAGCATGCGCCAGCTGCGCGACTACGTGGAGCAGGTGCGCGCACAGATCCGCGATGTGCCGGGGCTGGGCAAGATCGAGATGATCGGCGAGCAGAACGAAGTGCTCTACCTGAACTTCTCCACCCGCAAGCTGGCGGCCCTGGGCATCGACCAGCGCCAGGTGGTGCAGAGCCTGCAGGCGCAGAATGCGGTGACCCCGGCCGGGGTGATCGAGGCCGGGCCCGAGCGGATCTCGGTGCGCGCTTCCGGGCAATACGCCTCGGAGAAGGACCTGGAAGCGGTCAATCTCAAGCTCAACGATCGTTTCTACCGGCTGGCGGATATCGCCGAGATCAGCCGTGGCTACGCCGACCCGCCGACCCCGTTGTTCCGCTACAACGGGCAGACGGCCATCGGCCTGGCGATTGCCATGAAGAAGGGCGGCAATATCCAGGACTTCGGCAAGAGCCTGCATGAGCGCATGGACAGCCTGACCGCCGAACTGCCGGTGGGCGTCGGCGTGCACAAGGTCTCCGACCAGGCCGAGGTGGTGGAAAAGGCCGTCGGCGGCTTCACCAGCGCGCTGTTCGAGGCGGTGATCATCGTGCTGGTGGTGAGTTTTGTCGCCCTCGGCCTGCGCGCCGGCCTGGTGGTGGCCTGCTCGATCCCGCTGGTGCTGGCGATGGTCTTCGTGTTCATGGAGTACAGCGGCATCACCATGCAGCGGATTTCCCTCGGGGCGCTGATCATCGCCCTCGGCCTGCTGGTGGACGATGCGATGATCACCGTGGAAATGATGGTCACGCGGCTGGAGAAGGGTGACAGCAAGGAGCAGGCGGCGACCTTCGCCTACACCTCCACGGCCTTCCCGATGCTCACCGGGACCCTGGTCACCGTGGCCGGCTTCGTGCCCATCGGCCTCAATGCCAGCTCGGCGGGGGAATACACCTTCACCCTGTTCGCGGTGATCGCGGTGGCGATGCTGGTGTCGTGGATCGTCGCGGTGCTGTTCGCGCCGGTGATCGGCGTGCATATCCTCACTGAAAAGGTGAAGGGCCATGATACGGAGGCGGGGCGCGTGGCCCGGGCCTTCAATGCCGGGCTGCTGTGGTCGCTGCGCAACCGCTGGTGGGCCATCGGCCTCACGGTGCTGATCTTCGCCCTGTCGGTGTTCTGCATGCGCTTCGTGCAGAACCAGTTCTTCCCGTCCTCGGACCGCCCGGAAATCCTCGTCGACCTCAACCTGCCGCAGAACGCTTCGATCAACGAGACGCGCAAGGCGGTGGACAAGCTCGAGGCCAGTCTCAAGGACGATCCGGATATCCTGCGCTGGAGCAGCTATATCGGCGAAGGCGCGATCCGGTTCTACCTGCCCCTCGACCAGCAATTGCAGAATCCCTACTACGCCCAGCTGATCATCGTCAGCAAGAGCCTGGAACAACGGGCGGCGCTGATGGACCGCCTGAACAAGCGCCTGCGGGACGATTTCGTCGGCATCGGCAGCTTCGTCCAGACCCTGGAAATGGGCCCGCCGGTGGGCCGGCCATTGCAGTACCGGGTCAGCGGCAAGGACATCGACCAGGTGCGCAAGCACGCCATCGAACTGGCGACCATCCTCGACAGGAACCGCAATGTCGGCGAGACCATCTATGACTGGAACGAGCCGGGCAAGGTGCTGCGTATCGATATCGCCCAGGACAAGGCGCGTCAGTTCGGCCTGTCCTCCGAGGATGTGGCGAAGCTGATGAACAGCATTGTCAGCGGCTCGCCGGTGACCCAGGTCAAGGACGATATCTATCTGATCAACGTGGTCGGGCGCGCGGTGGACAGCGAGCGGGGCACCCCGGAAACCCTGCAGAACCTGCAGATCGTCACGCCCGGCGGCACCTCGATTCCGCTGCTGGCGTTCGCCACGGTGCGTTATGAACTGGAGCAGCCGCTGGTCTGGCGGCGCGATCGCCTGCCGACCATCACCCTCAAGGCCGGGGTCCGCGGCGGTATCCAGCCCACCGACCTGGTCCGGCAACTGCAGCCCGAGATCGACAAGTTCGCCGCCGGTTTGCCGGCGGGCTACAAGGTGGTCACTGGCGGTACGGTGGAAGAGAGCGGCAAGGCCCAGGGGCCGATCGCCAAGGTGGTGCCGCTGATGCTGTTCCTGATGGCGACCTTCCTGATGATCCAGTTGCACAGCGTGCAGAAGATGTTCCTGGTGGCCAGTGTCGCGCCGCTGGGGCTGATCGGCGTGGTCCTGGCGCTGGTGCCGACGGGGACGCCGATGGGCTTCGTGGCGATTCTCGGCATCCTCGCGCTGATCGGCATCATCATCCGCAACTCGGTGATCCTGGTGACTCAGATCGACGAATACGAGCGCAACGGCTATGAGCCCTGGGATGCGGTGGTGGAAGCGACGGAGCATCGGCGCCGGCCGATCCTGCTGACGGCCGCGGCGGCGAGCCTGGGGATGATCCCGATTGCCCGGGAAGTGTTCTGGGGGCCGATGGCCTACGCGATGATCGGCGGGATCGTGGTGGCGACGGTGCTGACGCTGATGTTCCTGCCGGCGCTGTATGTGGCCTGGTACCGGATTCGTGAGCCGAAGCGGGACGCCGCTTAGCAGGGGTTTTGGGGGCGGCCCCAATTCCCGTGTAGGAGCCGGCTTGCTGGCGATAAGGCCAGTGAGCCTTGCATCGCCTGACCGGACGCCATCGCCGGCAAGCCGGCTCCCACAGGTTCTGATCGTTCCCACGCTGGAGCGTGGGAACGAGGGTCGAACGGGTTATTCCGCCGTGGACGGCTTCTCCCACAGGTTGATCCCGCCTTCCTGGGCAAACCGGTCGATTTCCGCCAGTTCTTCCTGGGTGAAGCTCAGGTTCTTCAGCGCGCCAACGTTCTCGATGATCTGCTCCGGCCGGCTGGCGCCGATCAGCGCCGAGGTCACCCGTGGATCACGCAGGGTCCAGGCCAGGGCCAGTTGCGCCAGGCTCTGGCCGCGACGCCGGGCGATCTCGTTCAAGGCGCGTACGTGGGCGATATTCGCTTCGGACAGGTGCGAAGCCTGCAACGAACCGCCGCCCGGGCGATTGACCCGCGCATCCTTCGGCACGCCGTTGAGGTACTTGTCGGTCAGCAGACCCTGGGCCAGCGGCGTAAAGGCGATCACGCCGGTACCCAGCTCTTCGACGGTGTCCAGCAGGTCCTTTTCCACCCAGCGGTTGAGCAGGTTGTAGGCCGGCTGGTGGATCAGCAGCGGCACTTTCCATTCCTGCAGCAGGGCCGCGATCTCGCGGGTCTTCACCCCGGAATACGACGAGATACCGATGTACAGCGCCTTGCCTTGCTGCACGGCGGTGGCCAGGGCGCTGGCGGTTTCTTCCAGCGGGGTGTCCGGGTCGAAGCGGTGCGAATAGAAGATATCCACATAGTCCAGGCCCAGGCGCTGCAGGCTCTGGTCGAGGCTGGCGAGCACGTATTTGCGCGAGCCGCCGCCCTGGCCATACGGGCCGGGCCACATGTCCCAGCCGGCCTTGCTGGAGATGATCAGTTCGTCGCGGTACTGCTTGAAGTCTTCGCGCAGCAGGCGCCCGAAGTTGATCTCGGCGCTGCCGTAGGGCGGGCCGTAGTTGTTCGCCAGGTCGAAATGGTTGATGCCCAGGTCGAAGGCGGTGCGCAGCAGGGCGCGCTGGGTATCGATCGGCGTGCTGTCGCCGAAGTTGTGCCACAGGCCCAGGGACAGGGCCGGCAGCACCAGGCCACTGCGGCCGACGCGGCGGTAGGGAATGGAGTCGTAGCGGTTTTCGGCAGCTTGGTAAGTCATCGAATCCTCTCTCATGGGGGTGTGACATCTTCGCGGACAGGCCCGCTTCCCCCTGGCGTGGCATCGCTCTGACGGGGGCGAAGTCACCCAGCATACGCCCAAGAATGACCAAGCCAACCCCGTGTTCGAACCTTTGCTGAAACGTTTCACACTTCTCGGGGATTCGTCCCCGGGCTTTCGCGGCAGACCTGATGACATCCGGGTTGAATGATCAGCGACTCTCCTGCCCACCAGCGATTGACAATCGCCGGACCTCTTATTCCTGATTTTTTATCAGTATGAATTAGTACATATCTCCCTACTTTTCCCATAAGCCGGATAACAGGTTTTCATTCAGTAAAATATGGATATTCATGAATCAATGAGTGAGTACACGTAATACGTAGTATGGTTTTGTACGGATAAGGGGCTTCCAATACGGCAGTTTTCCGAGGAAGGCGCACTGGATCAGTGGGCTTTTGCGAAAACCTCGCTTATCCAGTCGACGAACACCCGTACCCTCGGCGACATATGCCGGTTCTGTGGATAAAGCACG
The DNA here is from genome assembly GCF_049319725.1 of Pseudomonas sp. Mn2068. Classification (NCBI taxonomy): domain Bacteria; kingdom Pseudomonadati; phylum Pseudomonadota; class Gammaproteobacteria; order Pseudomonadales; family Pseudomonadaceae; genus Pseudomonas; species Pseudomonas sp. Mn2068. The sequence goes on from NZ_JBMOUG010000019.1 coordinate 109,001, forward strand.
GAAACCGGCATGGGCGGCGGCGGATGGTTCGGCAGGACTTCCTTGAGCAGCCCCTGGCCGATCTGCTCTGCCACCCGGTAATGCGGCACCTGGATCAGCCCCAGCCCGGCCACGGCCGAGGCGGCGTAGATCTCGGCGCCGAACACCGAGACCTTGCCCGCCAGCGGCACTTCGCGCAGCTCGCCGTTTTCGGTGAATTCGAACGGAAACAGCTTGCCGGTGGCCCGTGACACGTAGTTCACGCCCTGGTGCCGGCCGAGGTCGTCGAGGTTCTGCGGTTCGCCATGCTTGCGCAGGTACGCCGGACTGGCACAGGTCACCTGGCGCAGGTTGGCGACTCGCCGGCCGATCAGCGACGAGTCGCCGAGGTTGCCCGAGCGCAGTACGCAGTCGACGCCTTCGGCGATCAGGTCGATAAAGTGGCTGGCCTCGCTGATCGAGACTTCGATCTCCGGGTAGCGTTCGAGAAACGCCGGCAGGGCCGGCACCACGAAGTACTTTGCCAGGGTCCCCTGCAGGTCCACGCGCAAGCGCCCCTTGGGCTCCACCGTACGAAAGGCCAGCTCGGCTTCTTCCAACTGCGCCAGCAACTGCACGCAGCGCTGGTAATAGGCTTCGCCATCGAGGGTCGGGCGCACGCGCCGCGTACTACGCTCCAGGAGCCGGGTACCGAGCCAGGCCTCGAACTGATTCAGGGTATGGGTCAGGGTGGCGCGAGGCAGGTTGAGGTCTTCGGCCGCCAGGGTGAAGCTGCTGCGTTCGTAGATCCGTACAAAAACCTTCATGGCCTTGACCTGGTCCATGGGGGTGCTCCGTTGTGATTGATTGTTGGCGATTATTGAACAGTCAAGGCAACTCTCGCGCATTTATCGCCCTGGGTAAACATGTGAAATTGGCTTCACACCCACTCAGCACCCCAGGAGATTCGACATGACTACCCAGACCCCGAAAGTTGCCATCGTTACCGGCGCCTCGCGTGGCATCGGCGCGGTGATCGCCCGCCAACTGGCCGCGGACGGTTTTGCCGTCGCCATCAACTACGCCAGCAGCGCCACCGAAGCCTCGGCACTGGTGGTCGAACTGCGTCAGGCCGGTCACCAGGCCATAGCGATCAAGGCCGATGTCGCCAACTCTGCCGATGTCAGCCGCTTGTTCGACGAAACCGAACAGCAACTGGGCAAGGTCGATGTGCTGATCAACAACGCCGGTATCCTCAAGGTCCTGCCGCTGGCCCAGCACAGCGACGAACTGTTCGACCAGACGTTCGCCATCAACACCCGCGGCACCTTCAACACCCTGCGCGCGGCGGCCACCCGGATGAACGATGGCGGCCGTATCGTCAACTTCTCCAGCAGCACCGTGGCCCTGAACATGCCCGGCTACGCGGTGTACATCGCCAGCAAGGCGGCGGTGGAGTCCTTCACCCACGTGTTCTCCAAGGAACTGCGCGGCCGCCAGATCACCGTCAACGCCGTCGCCCCCGGCCCGGTAGCGACTGAACTGTTCCTGCATGGCAAGAGCGAAGAGCAGATCCAGACCTTCGCCAAGATGCCGCCGCTGGAGCGTCTCGGTCAGCCGGAAGACATCGCCAACGTGGTGTCCTTCCTGGTGAGCCCGGCCGCCGGCTGGGTCAATGGGCAAGTCCTGCGCGCCAATGGCGGCCTGGTCTGATCGACCTGCCGTTGCCTGAGTGATCGCCCGGTTCGCGGGCGGTCTGCTCGCCTGCGCATCCCGCTCCGGCGAGTCCCTTTATTCTCCGAGCTCGAGGTGAAACCCCATGAAATCCGTGATCCTGATTACCGGCGCCTCCAGCGGGTTTGGTGCCCTGACCGCCCGTGCCCTGGCCGATGCCGGCCATACCGTCTACGCCAGCATGCGTGAAACCCTGGGCCGTAACGCGCCGCAGGTGGCCGAGGTCCAGCGTTATGCCAGCGAGCATGCGGTGGACCTGCGCAGCGTCGAGCTGGACGTGGCGTCCGACGCTTCGGTCGAGGCCGGCGTGGCCCGGATCATCGCCGACTGCGGGCGGCTGGATGTGGTTATCCACAACGCCGGGCATATGTCCTTCGGCCCCACCGAAGCCTTCACTCCGGAGCAGTTCGCCCAGCTCTACGACATCAATGTGTTGAGCACCCAGCGGGTCAACCGCGCCGCCTTGCCGCAGTTGCGCAAGCAGGGCAGGGGCCTGGTGCTGTGGGTCTCCTCCAGTAGCGCCCGTGGCGGCACCCCGCCGTTCCTCGCTCCTTACTTCGCGGCCAAGGCGGCGATGGATTCCCTGGCGGTGTCCTATGCCAGCGAGCTGGTGCGCTGGGGCATCGAGACCTCGATCGTGGTTCCGGGGGCGTTCACCAAGGGCACCAACCACTTCGTACATTCCGGTTCGCCGGCTGACAAGGCGCGTGCCCTGGAATACACCGAGGGGCCATACGCCGGGGTGGCGGCCCAGGCGCTGGAAGGGCTGGCGGCGCTCGAGCCGGCGGATGCGGATGTCGTCGAGGTGGCCCGGGCGATTGTCGGGATTGTCGACCTGCCCCATGGCAGCCGGCCGTTCCGATGCCATATCGATCCATCCGAGGACGGTGCCGAGGTGGTCAACGGCATGGCCGACCGGGTGCGCGCGGAGATGTTCCGGCGCATCGGCCTGGAAGATCTGCTGCGCGTCGGCAGCCGTTGAGGGGACGGGTTTCGATCTACAGTGATAGATAGGGAGGTCGGGGCGGTACTTCCTGATGTCGCACCACTCATGATCGTTCCCACGCGGAGCATGGGAACGATCGGATACAGCTTGCGGAGGATATCCCCATGCACACCGCCATCATCCTCACCGTCGGCCTGCTTCTGCTGGGTTGTACGCTGTTCTTCGGCCAGCGCCTGGGCATCAGCCGGCAGACCCTGGGCTTCGGTTTCCTCGGCATGTGGCTGCTGGCGACCATCGTCAATGGCGCCATAGGCGTGGTCATCGCTCACCAGCCGCTGATTTCCGAACTGTTGATCGCCCTGGCCGTCTTCGGCCTGCCGGCCATCGCCATGGCCTTGTTCATGCTGCTGGACAAGGCCTAGTGGCTTGTGTGGTCAGTCCGGTCAGCCAGCTTCGGCGCCTGCCTCGCAGTGACTCGCCATGGCGGGCCATGACTCGTCACAGCGCCCTGGCCGGGAACTTCCGGCAGCCGAATCCGAGCTGGTGAACCCGCCGCGCAGGCCACCAGGCTCGGTACGAAAACTCGCCGGCTGTCGCGTCAGCGCACCAGGTGCAGGAACTGCATGTGCCGTTCGTACTGGTCGAGGATGTCGTTGATGATCTGGTCCTTGCTGTAGCCCATCAGGTCATAGTCCTGGCTGCCTTCGCTCAGGTGCACTTCGGCGCGGTAGTAGCGGCGGTTGCGTAGTTCCTTGGGACCCATGCCGCCACGGGCGAAGGACGGTGTGAAGTAACCGCGCATCTGTACCTGGTAGACGAACGGATGCTGGTCGCCATGACCGATTTCCAGGCTGACGCTGTCGTTGGCCGGATCGGGCTGGGTGATCACGTTCAGGCCCTTCTCGACAAACACCGCGCTGACTTCCTCGATGGCCGGTCGCACGGTCTGGTCGAGGAATCGATAGACCTCGTCCCGCGACGGGAAATGCACCGCCTGGCTGAGGCGCTGGCGCCAGCCACCCTTGCCGCGTCGTGAGCCGGAGACCGGCGCCAGCGAATGCAGTTGGGCAATGCGTTTCTGCGACTCCAGGTGGAAAGCCTTGTGCAGTCCCCACATCATCAGCAGCAGGATCAGCGAGAACGGCAGCGAGGTCAGCACCACCGCCGATTTCAGCGCGTCGATACTGCCGGAGAACAGCAGCGCGCTGGTGACCAGCGCGGTCATCGCGCCCCAGAACACCCGCAGCCATTTCGGCCCGTCTTCGTCGGCGCTGCCGCCCCGTGCCGAGAGCGTCGAGAGCACCACGGTGCCGGAATCGGCTGAGGTGACGAAGAACACGAAGCTGATGAACACCGTGACGGCGATCACCGTCTTGCTCCAGGGGTAGGTTTCCAGCAGCAGGTACAGGGTCCGCGACGGATCGTCGATGGCCGACTGGCCGAGGGCGACCATGCCGTGGTTGAGCACCTGGTCGATGGCGCTGTTGCCGAAGATCGACATCCACGCCAGGGTGAAGCCGAGCGGGATCAGCAACACGCCGAAGACGAACTCGCGGATGGTCCGGCCGCGGGAAATCCGCGCGATGAACAGGCCCACGAACGGCGACCAGGCAATCCACCAGGCCCAGTAGAACACCGTCCAGCCGCCGAGCCAGTCGCTGGGTTTGTCGTAGGCGTAGAGGTCGAAACTCTTGGTCGGCAGGGCGCCGAGGTAGTCGCCAAGGTTCTGGATCAGGGTGTTGAGCAGGTGCTGGGTGGGCCCGGCGAACAGCACGAACAGCAGCAGCGCGCAGGCCAGCAGCATGTTGATGTCGGACATCACCCGCACGCCCTTGTCGACGCCGGCCACGGCCACCAGGATCGCCGCGCCCATCATCAGGGTGATCAGTCCGACCTGGATCCACTGGGTGTGGGGCACGTTGAACAGATAGTCCAGGCCGGAGTTGAGGTGCAGGACGCCGAAGCCCATGTCGGCACCCAGGCCGAACACCGTGGCGATGATGCCGAAGCCATCCACCGCGTAGCCGATGGGGCCGTTGATGCGCTTGCCGATCAGCGGATAGAGCGCCGAACGCAGGGCCAGGGGCAGGTTGTGCCGGTAGGCGAAGTAGGCCAGGGCCATGCCGACGAAGGCGAACACGCCCCAGCCGTGCAGGCCCCAGTGCAGGAACAGGATCTGCATGGCCTGGCGCGCGGCCGCCTGGCCACCGGCTTCGCCCTGGGGCGGCTGGAGCATGTGGGTCAGCGGTTCGGAGACGCAGAAGAAGAACAGGGTGATGCTGATCCCGGCGGCGAACAGCATGCCGGCCCAGGACAGGTAGCTGAACTCGGGTTCGTCGTGGTCGGCACCGAGCTTGATCTTGCCGTAGCCGGACAAGGCGGTGACCACCACGAAGACCAGGTACAGGGTCATCGCCAGCAGGTAATACCAGCCGACCGTATTGGCCGCCCAGTTCTGCGCGGCCAGCAGCCATTGGCCGGCGGCTTCGGGAAGGCTGATGACCACCAGGCCGAACAGCAGGATGAAGGTCGCGGCGAAGTAGAACACCGGCGGGTTCATGCGGACCAGGCCGCTTGACGGGGTCGCGGAGGTACTCATGCGGCGGGCACCTCGAAGGGATGAAACATGGCTGGACATCTCGGACTCAGCAAAGGCAAGCCTCCTGTTGTGAGCGGGCAGCGAACTGCCGGTTTAACTTGAACGAACAGTCAAGTTAAACACGGATAGGGCTTTCGGGACTAATCGCAGGGCTGGGCGGTACTGTTCTTACATGAGCTTCAGGTAGGGGTATGACGGTTGTCATGGGTGAATCGTTCCGGCCTCTTCGCGGGCAAGCCCGCTCCCACAAGGCCTGCGTCTTGTGCGGATACTGCGAGCGACGCCGAACACTGTAGGAGCGGGCTTGCCCGCGAAGAGGGACTGACAGCTAACCCAGATGTGACAGGCCTCAGCGCTGGATCTCGTTCTCGTGCTGCTGCAGGTTGGCCTGGGTCAGGTTGCAGCCCGCCGGCACGCTGCGGGTCAGCCAGACGTTGCCGCCGATGGTCGCGCCCTTGCCGATGGTGATCCGCCCGAGGATGGTGGCCCCGGCATAGATGACCACGTCGTCCTCGACGATCGGATGGCGTGGGTGACCCTTCTGCAACTGGCCGTCCTCGTCCGCCGGGAAGCGCTTGGCGCCCAGGGTCACCGCCTGGTAGATCCTGACCCGCTCGCCGATGATCGCGGTTTCGCCGATCACCACGCCGGTGCCATGGTCGATAAAGAAACTGCCGCCGATCTGCGCGCCGGGGTGGATGTCGATGCCGGTGGCCGAGTGGGCGATTTCCGAGCTGATCCGGGCCAGCAGCGGCAAGCCGGCGCGATACAGGTGGTGGGCCAGGCGATGGTGGATCACCGCGAGAATCCCCGGGTAGCACAGCAGCACTTCATCGACGCTGCGGGCCGCCGGGTCGCCGTGGTAGGCGGCGAGGACATCGGTGTCGAGCAGCCGGCGCAGCTCCGGCAGGGCCATGGCGAAGGCCTGGATCAACTGCACCGCCCTGGCATTGACCTCGGCGTCCGATTCGCCGCCGTGCCGCGCCACGTAGCGCAGTTCCAGGCGGGCCTGGGCCAGCAGGGCATTGAGGGCGGCATCGAGGGTGTGGCCGACGTAGAAGTCCTCGCTTTCCTCGCGCAGGTCCACCGGCCCCAGGCGCATGGGGAACAGCGCGCCGCACAGCGCTTCGAGAATCTCGGCCATGGCCTGGCGCGATGGCAGTTCGCGCCCGCCCTGTTCGTCGCTGACCCGGCCGTTGCGACTGCGCCACTCATCCCGGGCGCTGCGCAACTGGCTGACGATGGTCTGTAGTTGCCAATGGCTGGAACGCTCGTTCACGATCAAATCTCCGACCTGGCGACCGGACAATCGGGTCGCCTGAATGGCTTTCACTTTACGGCACCGCCCTGAACGGGAATTAAGAACTAATAGTGCTTTGCTCAGAACTTTCCGACATAAGCGCAAGGTGGTTGCCTGGGGAAAAGTGCCTGCCTATAGTCGAGGCATTTCCTACCGTCAGTTCGGACCCATGATCAAACAACAGCTCGCCCGCTTTAACCGCCTGGAACTCCTGGCCCAGGCCACGCCCCTGGAAAAACTCGAACGCCTGTCGGCCTGGGTGGGGCGCGATATCTACATCAAGCGCGATGACCTGACGCCCCTGGCCCTGGGTGGCAACAAGCTGCGCAAGCTCGAATACCTTGGCGCCGATGCGTTGGCGGCGGGGGCCGACACCCTGGTCACCGCCGGCGCGATCCAGTCCAATCACGTGCGCCAGACCGCCGCGCTGGCCGCGCGCCTGGGCCTGGGTTGCGTCGCCCTGGTGGAAAACCCCATCGGCACCGAGGACGGCAACTACCTGCGCAACGGCAACCGGCTGCTGCTGGACCTGTTCGATGCCAAGGTCGAGCTGGTGGACAACCTGGACAATGCCGACGAGCAGTTGCAGGCCCTGGCCGAGCGCCTGCGCAACAATGGCCGCAAACCCTATGTGGTACCGATCGGCGGCTCCAATCCCCTCGGCGCCCTGGGTTATGTGCGCGCCGGGCTGGAACTGGCGGCGCAGATCGAGGCGACGGGGCTGGAGTTCGCCGCCGTGGTGCTGGCTTCCGGCAGCGCCGGGACCCACAGCGGCCTGGGCCTGGCGTTGAGCGAGGTGTTGCCGGAACTGGCGGTGGTGGGCGTGACGGTATCGCGCACCGACGAGGCGCAACGGCCGAAAGTGCAGGGCCTGGCCGAACGTACCGCCGAACTGCTGGGCGTGGAGTTGCCGGCCAGCTTCAGGGTCGAGCTCTGGGACGAGTATTTTGCCCCGCGCTACGGCGAGCCGAATGCCGGGACCCTGGCGGCGGTCAAGCTGCTGGCGAGCCAGGAAGGCATCCTGCTCGATCCGGTGTACACCGGCAAGGCGATGGCCGGCTTGCTCGACGGCATCGGCCTGCAGCGTTTCGACGAAGGGCCTATCATCTTCTTGCATACCGGTGGGGCGCCGGCGTTGTTTGCCTACAATTCGGCATTCGACTGAGCGTTGCCAGATCCCTGGCTGCAGGCTCCTGTGTGGGAGCGGGCTTGCCCGCGAAGGAAGCGGCGCGATGCGTCAGACGCACCGCGTCATCGTGCTTCGTGGGCGTGCCCACTCCCACAAGGTTTAAAGATAAATGGAATAATAAAATTCTTTTATATTATTTAAAATTATAAAAGAGTCGTTTTATAGTTTCGCCTCAGGCGAATTTGATACGAGACGCCAACCCTGCTTTGAGGCAGGATTGGCGCTTGTCATCAAAGTGTCAGGTTTGCCTTCCTTTCCCATAAGAAAACACACGGGGCTCTTCATGAATATTTCTGCATTTCGCAAGCGTCTGCTGGTTGGCAGCCTGGGTCTGGTGCTTGGCGCCGGTCTGCTGGGCCAGGCCGTTGCCGGTGAACAACTGAACACGATCAAGAAAGCCGGCGAGATCAAGATCGGCCTGGAAGGCACCTACCCGCCGTTCAGCTTTGTCGATGAAAGCGGCAAGCTCAGCGGTTTCGAGGTCGAGCTGTCCGAGGCGCTGGCCAAGGAACTGGGCGTCAAGGTCAAGCTGCAGGCCACGCCGTGGGACGGTATTCTCGCCGCCCTGGAATCCAAGCGCCTGGACGCGGTGGTCAACCAGGTCACCATCTCCGAAGAGCGCAAGAAGAAGTACAACTTCTCCACGCCCTACACCGTCTCCGGTATCCAGGCACTGGTCCTGAAAAAGAACGTCGACGCCATCAAGAAGGCCGACGACCTGGCCGGCAAGAAAGTCGGCGTGGGCCTGGGCACCAACTACGAACAATGGCTCAAAGACAACCAGCCTAAAGCCATCATCAAGACCTACAACGACGATCCGACCAAGTTCCAGGACCTGCGCATCGGCCGTATCGACGCCATCCTGATCGACCGCCTGGCGGCCCTGGAATACGCCAAGAAAGCCCCGGACACCGCCACTGCCGGCGACGCCTTCTCCCGTCAGGAAGCCGGTATCGCCCTGCGCAAGGACGAGCCTGAACTGCTCGACGCCGTGAACAAGGCCCTCGACAAGCTGCGCGCCGATGGCACCTTGAAGAAGCTGTCCGTGAAGTACTTCAACGCTGACGTCACTCAATAATGGAAGCAGGTTTCCAACTCGCGCTGGACTCCGCGCCCTTTCTGCTCAAGGGCGCGTACTACACGGTGATTCTCAGCCTTGGCGGGATGTTCTTCGGCCTGGTACTGGGCTTCGGGCTGGCCCTGATGCGCCTGTCGCGCTTCAAGCTGCTCAGCTGGATCGCCCGGGTCTACGTGTCGTTCTTTCGCGGCACGCCGTTGCTGGTGCAGCTGTTCCTGATCTACTACGGCTTGCCGCAAGTGGGCATCGAGCTGGATCCGATCCCGGCGGCCATGATCGGCTTTTCGCTGAACATGGCCGCCTACGCCTGTGAAATCCTGCGTGCCGCCATCGCCTCCATCGAGCGTGGTCAGTGGGAAGCCGCCGCCAGTATCGGCATGACCCGTGCGCAAACCCTGCGCCGGGCCATCCTGCCGCAGGCGATGCGCACGGCCCTGCCGCCCTTGGGCAACAGCTTCATTTCGCTGGTCAAGGACACGGCGCTGGCGGCCACGATCCAGGTGCCGGAGCTGTTCCGCCAGGCCCAACTGGTGTCGGCGCGCACCTTTGAGATTTTCACCATGTATCTGTCCGCCGCCCTGATCTACTGGGTACTGGCAAGCATCCTGGCGCATTTTCAAAATCGTCTGGAAGACCGGGTCAACCGGCATGACCTGGAGTCTTGAAGCATGATCGTGGTTGAAAAACTGACCAAACAATTCAAGGGTCAGGTGGTGCTCAACGGTATCGACCTCGAGGTCAAGGAAGGCGAAGTCGTCGCCATCATCGGCCCCAGCGGTTCCGGCAAGACCACCCTCTTGCGTTGCCTGAACTTCCTCGAAGAACCTTCCAGCGGCCGGATCAAGGTCGGCGACATCGAGATCGATGGCAGCCGCCCGCTGAACCAGCAGCAGGGCCTGGTGCGCAAGCTGCGCCAGCAGGTGGGCTTCGTGTTCCAGAACTTCAACCTGTTTCCCCATCGCACGGCGCTGGAGAACGTCATCGAAGGCCCGCTGGTGGTCAAGAAGACCCCGCGTGACCAGGCCGAGGCCCTGGGCCGCAAGCTGCTGGCCAAGGTCGGCCTGGCGGGCAAGGAAGACGCCTATCCGCGCCGGCTGTCCGGTGGCCAGCAGCAACGGGTGGCGATTGCCCGGGCCCTGGCGATGGAGCCGCAGGTGATCCTGTTCGACGAACCGACTTCGGCCCTCGATCCGGAGCTGGTGGGTGAAGTGCTGGCGACCATTCGTGGCCTGGCGGAAGAACGGCGCACCATGGTCATCGTGACCCACGAGATGAGTTTTGCCCGCGACGTAGCCAACCGCGTGATCTTCTTCGACAAGGGCGTGATCGTCGAACAAGGTGAAGCCAAGGCGCTGTTCGCCCATCCAAAAGAAGAACGTACCCGCCAGTTTCTCAGTAAGTTTCTGGGCAATACGTAGGAATGTTCTTTAGTTGATATAACGTACTCAGGGAATGAGTACGGTATTCAAGGCGTGACCGTTTAAACAGGCCTTGGGTCATCTTATTATATTACCTGCCCGATCTTCGGAAAAATCCATCCTGAAACTATAAGCCGGTCTTGTCGGGACAACGAATCGTTATTGTCCGTGGCACCTGGTTTCCAACCCGTCCCGCAGGGCTCCGTGGATAAAGGCGGGCGAAGTAGGACGCGTCCGATTAGCAGCGCGATAATAATCATTATCGATTAACGCCTTGACACTCGCGCTGCAAAACTTTTAGCTGCCTTTAACAACTTGCGCGGTGTTTTGCGGAGTGCACTCAAGTTTCTCTGAGGACTTCCGGTATTCTCGCGGCATGATCTTTCGGCTGTAAGGACACGGCGAAAGCGCCAGTGGCGGTATGTATCCGGAAGGATCCGACCGCCTCTTGCAAGTTGCACTTTCGGCAACTATCAAAAGGACGATTTCATGAGCTATCCCCTGGAGCATTCCCGACTCGCGCCGCCCGCGGTTCCCCAGGCCAGCCGGCGCGGCATCGGTCGCGTGGCCGCCGAGCAGTTGTCGATCACGATCCCGGTCTATCCCGGTATGGACGAAGGGGATCTGGTCGAGTTGTTCTGGGACGGTTGCTACGTGACGTCCAGGCAGGTCCTCGCCGGTGAGGTCGGCCAGCCGATCAGCCTGCGGGTCCCGGAAAGCTTCATCCTCGAAGGGCTGGCGCGGATTCATTACCGCGTGATGCACATCGGCTGCATGGCCCTGGCCTCGCCGGTACTCAAGTTGCCGGTCAAGCTGACCTGTCCCGGCGGCCTGCCGATCGGCGAGGAGAACCAGGGCCTTACGCCGCTGATCGTCCCCGGGCCCATCGGTCGTTATGGGGTCAATCCGCGGCAGATGAAGCGCGGCGTGCCGCTGACCCTGGCGCCCTATCTGAACATGGCGGTCGAGGACGAAATCACCCTGCTCTGGGGCGATGTGCGGCTCGACCTGCCGAAGCTGGCTCCGGCGGATATCGGCAAGCCGGTCCCGGTGTTCGTCCCTCCCGGGGTGATCCAGGAAGCCGGGGAGGATCGCGGGCTGGACATCACCTATTGCGTGATCGACCGGGTCGGCAACAACTCCCGCTGGGCACCGGCGCGAAGGTTGCGGGTCGGGACCTCGCGGCACTTTATCCGCACCGGCAAACCGCCATTCAAACTCGCCGCCCAACGCCGCCGGGAGTGAGGGGCGGACCTTCTATGCATATTCCTATAAGTTAGTTTATTTAATATTTATACGCGCTTAGGGTATATGAACCGGACCACCGGACCCGTTTGATTTCGCCTGCATCGCCGTTGCGATGCGTCCAGAGAGAGATGAGGTAGGTATGGTCAGGAACACAATCACCCTCGTGCAGATCGCCAGGGCATTGCGCGCGCCACGGAGTGGCGTTGATGTCTAACTTGAACGAGGCACAGGTCCAGAGCGACCAGGATATCGCCCCTTTGTTGTTGCCGGCCCGGGTGCTGCGCAATGATGCCGAAGCCCTGCAGGCGGCCCGCGAGCTGGCTGAGGTCGCCCGCCTGCAAGCGGCGCGGCGCGACCGCCAGCGCAAGTTGCCCTGGGCCGAGATCGAGCAGTTCACCCGCAGCGGCCTGGGCAGCATCGCCATTCCCCGCGAATACGGCGGCCCCCAGGTGTCTTTCGTGACCGTGGCCGAAGTCTTCGCGATCATTTCCGCCGCCGACCCGGCCCTGGGGCAGATCCCGCAGAACCAGTTCGGCATTCTCCAGCTGCTGCTCGGCACGGCCACCGAACGGCAGAAAAAACACCTGTTCCAGAGCGTGCTCGATGGCTGGCGGATCGGCAATGCCGGGCCCGAGCGCGGCACCCGCAATACCCTGGAACTCAAGACCCGGATCAGCGCCGACGGTGACGGTTATGTCATCAGCGGCCAGAAGTTCTATTCCACCGGTGCGCTGTTCGCCCACTGGGTAGCGGTCAAGGCGATCAACGACGAAGGTCGCCAGGTCATGGCCTTTGTCCGCCGTGGCACGCCGGGGCTGCGAGTGGTGGATGACTGGTCCGGTTTCGGCCAGCGCACCACCGCCAGCGGTACGGTGCTGCTGAACAACGTGCGGGTCGAGGCGGAAAACGTCGTCGAGAACTGGCGCCAGGGCGATACCCCGAATATCCAGGGCGCCGTGTCGCAACTGATCCAGGCCGCCATCGACGCCGGGATCGCCCGCGCGGCCATCGACGACAGCATTGCCTTTGTCCGTGAGCGTTCGCGGCCCTGGATCGATGCCAAGGTCGAACGCGCCAGCGACGATCTCTATGTGATCGCCGATATCGGCAAGCTGAAAATCGAACTGCACGCCGCCGAGGCGCTGTTGCGCAAGGCCGCGCAGGTGCTGGACCAGGTCAACGCCGGGCCGGTGGATGTGGCCGCCGCCGCCCGGGCCTCGATTGCCGTGGCCGAGGCCAAGGTGCTCACCACCGAAATCTCCCTGCTGGCCAGCGAAAAGCTGTTCGAGCTGGCCGGCAGCCGCGCGACCCTGGCCGAGTTCAATCTCGACCGGCACTGGCGCAACGCCCGGGTGCATACCCTGCACGACCCGGTGCGCTGGAAGTACCACGCCGTTGGCGCCTATCACCTGAACGGCACCTTGCCGGCTCGCCATTCCTGGATCTGACCAGACCTCTGGAGACACCCATGTCACAGCTTTCCCAACACGTCGCGGTCATTTCCAGCGACGAGCAAGCCCTGATCGTGGCCAGCGACCTGGCCGAGGATTTCAAGCGCGACAGCCTGCTGCGCGACCGTGAACGGCGCCTGCCGCTGCCCGAGCTGGAAGTGTTTTCCCGCTCCGGCCTGTGGGGCATCAGCGTGCCGAAGGAGTACGGGGGGGCCGGTGTATCGAACGTCACCCTGGCCAGGGTCACGCAACTGATTTCCGAGGCCGATGCGTCCCTCGGGCAGATTCCGCAGAACCATTTCTATGCGCTGGAAGTCCTGCGGGTCAATGGCAGCGAGGCGCAGAAAAAACGCCTGTACGCCGAGGTCCTGGCCGGCCGCCGCTTCGGTAACGCGCTGGCCGAACTGGGTACGAAGACCGCCCACGACCGGGTCACCCACCTGCGTCGCGATGGCGAGGGCTATCGCATCAACGGCCGCAAGTTCTACTCGACGGGCTCGCTCTACGCCCAGCGGATTCCCACTTCGGTGGTGGACGAGCAGGGTGTCCAGCAACTGGCCTTTGTCCCCCGCGAGAGTGCCGGCCTGACGGTGATCGATGACTGGACCGGCTTCGGCCAGCGCACCACCGGCAGCGGCTCGGTGGTGTTCGAGGATGTGTTTGTCGCGGCCGAGGACGTGATCCCTTTCCAGAGCGCCTTCGAACGGCCGACCCCGGTCGGTCCGCTGGCGCAGATTCTCCATGCGGCCATCGACACCGGCATTGCCCGCGCCGCCTATGAAGACACCCTGCATTTCGTCCGTACCCGCACCCGGCCGTGGATCGATTCGGGCAATGACAAGGCCAGCGAAGATCCGCTGACCCTGAAAAGCGTCGGGCACCTGAGCATTCGCCTGCACGCCGCCGAAGCCCTGCTGGAGCGCGCCGGCGAATTCCTCGACCGGGCCCAGGCCGACACCACTGCCGACACAGTGGCGGCGGCCTCCATCGCCGTGGCCGAAGCCCGGGCGATCAGCACGGAAATCTCCCTGGCCGCCGGCAGCACGCTGTTCGAACTGGCCGGCAGCCAGGCGACCCTGGCCGAACACGGCCTGGATCGCCACTGGCGCAATGCGCGGGTGCACACCCTGCACGACCCGGTGCGCTGGAAGTATCACGCCGTGGGCAACTACTACCTCAATGCGGAAAATCCGCCGCTGCGGGGCACGATCTGATGGCCGGTTCTCCAGGAGCAAAGAAAAAGATCCTGCTCAATGCCTTCAATATGAACTGCATCGGGCATATCAATCACGGCCTGTGGACCCATCCGCGGGACAACTCGACGCAGTACAAGACCCTCGAATACTGGACCGAACTGGCACAGTTGCTGGAGCGCGGGCTGTTCGACGGTCTGTTTATCGCCGACATCGTCGGCGTCTACGACGTCTACCAGCAGTCGGTGGCGGTGCCTCTGCGGGAGTCGATCCAGTTGCCGGTCAACGACCCGCTGCTGCTGGTGTCGGCCATGGCCGCGGTGACGAAAAACCTCGGCTTCGGCCTGACCGCCAATCTGACCTATGAGGCGCCGTACCTGTTCGCCCGGCGCCTGTCGACCCTCGATCACCTGACTCGCGGCCGGGTCGGCTGGAACATCGTCACCGGCTACCTCGACAGCGCCGCCAAGGCCATGGGCCTCGATGCCCAGGCCGAGCATGACCGCCGCTACGACCAGGCCGACGAGTACCTGGAGGTGCTCTACAAACTCTGGGAAGGCAGCTGGGAAAACGACGCGGTGCTCAACGATCCGGCGCGGCGGATCTACGCCCAGCCGGACAAGGTCCACAAGGTGCGGCACAAGGGCGAGTTCTACCAGGTCGAGGGTTATCACCTCTGCGAGCCGTCGCCGCAACGCACCCCGGTGCTGTTCCAGGCCGGCAGTTCCGAGCGCGGCCTGGTGTTCGCCGGGCGGCATGCCGAGTGCGTGTTCATCAGCGGGCAGAACAAGGCCGCGACCAGGGCCCAGGTGGACAAGGTGCGTGCGAGCGCGGTGGCGGCAGGAAGGGATCCTGAAGGCATCAAGGTGTTCATGGGCCTGAACGTGATCGTCGGCGTGACCGAGGAGGAGGCCTGGGCCAAGCATGCCGAGTACCTCGGTTATGCCAGTGCCGAGGCCGGCGTGGCGCATTTCTCGGCCTCCACGGCCATCGATTTTTCCGAGTACGAACTGGACGAACCGATCCAGTACGTGAAGAGCAACGCGATCCAGTCGGCGACAAAGAATCTGCAGAACAACGACTGGACCCGGCGCAAGTTGCTCGACCAGCACGCGTTGGGCGGACGCTATTTCACCGTGGTCGGCTCGCCGGCGCAGGTGGCCGACGAGCTGGAGTCGTGGATCGCCGAGACCGGCCTGGACGGCTTCAACCTGACCCGCATCGTCACCCCGGAAAGCTATGTGGACTTTATCGAACTGGTGATCCCCGAGTTGCAGCGACGCGGTTCGTACAAGACCGCCTATGACCACGGGACCTTGCGTGAAAAGCTGTTCCACGATGCCGCGCATCTGCCCGGACAGCATGCCGGAGCGGCCTATCGCTCGCTCTGAAAGCTTCGCGGGCAAGCCCCTCCCACAGTCAAAAAGCGAATCCCACTGTGGGAGCGGGCTTGCCCGCGAAGAGACCAGACACCCCAACCCTCACGACTGGAAACCCATCATGAAAACAACACGCCTCACCCAACCAGTCAAAGCACTGGCCCTTGCCCTCGGACTCTTCGGCGCCGTGGCCCATGCCGCCGATGCCCCGCTCAAGGTCGGCACCACCGCCGCCTTCGCCATCCCGCTGGAGGCCGCCGTCGAAGAGGCCGGCAAACAGGGGCTCAAGGTCGAGCTGGTGGAGTTCACCGACTGGATCGCGCCCAATGTCAGCCTCGCCGCCGGCGATATCGACGTGAACTACTTCCAGCACATCCCGTTCCTGGAAAACGCCAAGGCCGCCGCCGGTTTCGACCTGGTGCCCTTCGCCCCGGGGATCATCAACAACGTCGGCCTCTACTCGAAGAAATACAAGAGCTTCGACGAGCTGCCGCAAGGCGCCACCGTGGCGATCGCCAACGACCCGATCAACAGCGGACGTGGCCTGCAACTGCTGGCCAAGGCCGGGCTGATCACCCTCAAGCCCGGCGTCGGCTACAAGGCCACCGAAGACGATATCGTCAGCAACCCGAAGAAGATCAAGATCCTCCAGGTCGAGGCCGTGCAACTGGTGCGTGCCTACGATGATGCCGACCTGGTCCAGGGCTACCCGGCCTATATCCGCCTGGCGAAGACTTTCGACGCCGGTTCCGCGTTGCTGTTCGACGGCCTCGATCACAAGGAATACGTGATCCAGTTCGTGATCCAGCCGAAGGAGAAAAACGATCCGCGGCTGATCAAGTTCGTCGATATCTACCAGCATTCGCCAGCCGTGCGCGCTGCCCTGGATAAAGCCCATGGCAAGCTGTACCAGGCCGGCTGGGAAGGCTGATATGAGTGTCGCCAATCTTCAGCGTCCGCCGCACGCGGCGCAACGCGAGGCCGAGCAGACCGAGCTGCACCCCGGACTCAATCGCGCCCATGTGCGTTTTATCGGCGTGGGCAAGACCTACGAAGGCAGCCAGGGGCCGGTGCACGCCTTGCAGGGCATCGACCTGGCGATCCAGCGTGGCGAAGTGTTCGGCATCATCGGTCGCAGCGGTGCCGGCAAGTCCTCGTTGATCCGTACCATCAACCGCCTGGAGCAACCGAGTTCCGGGCGGGTGCTGATCGACCAGGTGGATATCGGTGAGTTCGATGAAGACCGTCTGGTGGAACTGCGCCGGCGCATCGGCATGATCTTCCAGCACTTCAACCTGATGTCGGCCAAGACCGTCTGGCAGAACGTCGAGCTGCCATTGAAAGTGGCCGGCGTGCCGAAGCTGCAACGCGAGCAGAAGGTCCGCGAACTGCTGGAGCTGGTGGGCCTGCGGGACAAGCACAAGGCCTATCCGGCGCAGTTGTCCGGTGGCCAGAAACAGCGGGTCGGGATTGCCCGGGCGCTGGTTCACGATCCGGCGATCCTGCTGTGTGACGAAGCGACCTCGGCGCTGGACCCGGAGACCACGCAGTCGATCCTCGGCCTGCTGCGCGAGATCAACCGACGGCTGGGCCTGACCATCGTCCTGATCACCCACGAGATGGCGGTGATCCGCGATATCTGCGACCGCGTGGTGGTGCTGGAGCATGGTCGGGTCGTCGAGCATGGGCCGGTCTGGCAGGTGTTCGGCAATCCGCAGCATGAGGTCAGCCAGACCTTGCTCGCGCCCTTGCAACATGGGTTGCCCGAAGAGCTGCAAGGGCGCCTGCAGGCCGATCCGCCATCGCCCTCGGCGGCAGTGGT
Source organism: Pseudomonas sp. Mn2068 (assembly GCF_049319725.1). Taxonomy (NCBI): domain Bacteria; kingdom Pseudomonadati; phylum Pseudomonadota; class Gammaproteobacteria; order Pseudomonadales; family Pseudomonadaceae; genus Pseudomonas; species Pseudomonas sp. Mn2068. Next base: position 126,316 of record NZ_JBMOUG010000019.1, read on the forward strand.
GCTGCGCCTGCGGTTCACCGGCAGCGCCACCGACGAACCGGACCTGGCGGCCCTGTTCAACGCCCTGGGCGGAAGGGTGCGCCTGCTGCAGGGCGGTGTCGAACGCATCCAGGGGCATGCCCTGGGTCAATTGCTGCTGGCGGTGACCGCGTCCTCGCTGGGTGCCGAGGAACTGCGGCAACGCGCGGCCCGGTGGGCACAACAGGTGGAGGTACTGGGTTATGTGGCTTGATCGGTTGTGGCAGGGGGTGATCGACACGTTCCTGATGGTCGGCGTGTCCTCGCTGATCGCCTTGCTGCTGGGCATTCCGCTGGCGGTGATCCTGGTTACCAGCCACAAGGGCGGGATCTATGAAGCGCCGGCGCTGAACCGGACACTGGGGGCGTTCGTGAACCTGTTCCGTTCGATTCCGTTCCTGATCCTGATGGTCGCCCTGATTCCCTTTACCCGGTTGATCGTCGGTACCACCTACGGCGTCTGGGCCGCCGTGGTGCCGCTGACCATCGCCGCCACGCCGTTCTTCGCACGGATCGCCGAGGTGAGTCTGCGCGAGGTCGATCACGGCCTCATCGAAGCGGCCCAGGCCATGGGTTGCCGGCGCTGGCATATCGTCTGGCATGTGCTGTTGCCCGAAGCGTTGCCGGGGATTGTCGGCGGCTTCACCATCACCCTGGTGACCATGATCAACTCCTCGGCCATGGCCGGTGCCATCGGCGCGGGCGGGTTGGGAGACATCGCCTATCGCTATGGCTACCAGCGCTTCGACAGCCAGGTGATGCTGACGGTGATCGTATTGCTGGTGATTCTGGTGGCGGTGATCCAGCTCGGTGGCGATCGCCTGGCGCGGGTGTTGAACAAGCGCTGAGAGTGGCGACCCCTTCGCGGGCAAGCCCGCTCCCACAGGTTTTGCGCTCACCCGGTGCCTTGTGGGAGTGGGCCTGTCCGCGAAGAGGTGTTCCTACAGGTTTTGGGTTCACCCCGGTCTCTTGTGGGAGCGGGCTTGCCCGCGAAGGGGCCTTTGCAGCCACAGCAAAAACCCGCCTGGTGATATATTCGCATCATCCCCCCCCAACGCAGACCGGCGATGAAAACCCTCGGCCCCAACGACCTCGAACAGATCGCTTCCACCACCCTCGGTCACTACAACCGCAGTGCCGAGGGTTTCCGCGAAGGCACCCGCGACCACGATGTGAGCCAGAACATCGACGCGCTGCTGCGGCATATCCAGGGCACGGCGCCGTTTACCGTGCTGGACTTCGGCTGCGGTCCCGGGCGGGACCTGCAGACATTTACCCGCATGGGCCATGTCGCCGTCGGTCTCGACGGCTCCGAGCGCTTTGCGCAGATGGCCCGCGACGACAGCGGGTGCGAAGTGCTGCAACAGAATTTCCTCGAACTCGAACTGCCGTCGGAACGCTTCGACGGGATCTTCGCCAACGCCGTGCTGTTCCATATCCCGCGCCAGGAACTGCCGCGGGTGCTCGGGCAGTTGCATACCACGCTGAAGCCGGGCGGCGTGCTGTTCAGCTCCAATCCGCGCGGGGACAACCAGGAGGGCTGGAACGGCGAGCGCTATGGTTCTTACCACGACCTGGAGGCCTGGCGCGAACTGCTGACGGCGGCGGGTTTTGTCGAACTGGAACACTACTATCGCCCCACCGGCCTGCCGCGTGAGCAGCAGCCGTGGTTGGCGAGCGTGTGGCGCAAGGCCTGACACCTTCCCTTGTGGGAGCCGGCTTGCCGGCGATGACGTTCGGCAGATCGATGCAAGACTCACTGGCCCCATCGCTGGCAAGCCAGCTCCCACAGGGGTTTGCGTCGCGCGCAGATCCTGTGTCCGACACCTTTCCTTGTAGGAGCCGGCTTGCCGGCGATGACGTCCGTATGAGCAGCGCAAGGCTGACGGGCCTCCCCGCCGGCAAGCCGGGCTGTTACAGGGTTTGTGCCGCCTCGTTTCCAGGCGCCGCCTCTGTGGGTCGGCCGCGGGTTGAGCGTACCGCCGTCATGATCGCCAGCAGCGGCGCCAGGGTGAACACGGCGAACAACCAGCGCGCCGCACTGGCGGTGCCTTCGGTGCCCGCCACCTCGTTGATACCGGCCATATTGGCGATCACCCCCGCCAGCGCCGCGCCGAGCGCCATGGCGAACAATTGCACGGTGGTGATCGACGAGGCTGCGGCGTCCTGGTCCTGCGCCGTGGCCATCTGCAGCAGGCGGGTCAGCAGGTGTGGCCAACCCACGCCGATGCCGAAACCGACCAGGGTCAGTCCAAGGCAGATCGTCGCCAACAATGTCCAGCTGCCCAGGTCGCTCAGGGGTGTGGTCAATGCGAGGATCACCAGGCCGGAGAGGACAATCACCGGTCCGCTGATGATCGCCCGCTGCACATTGCGCCCGGTCCAGCCGGAACTGCCGATTTCCGCCACGGTCCAGCCCGCCGCCATCAGCGCGGTCATGTAGCCGGCAATCAAGGGCGACTGACCGTGCAGGTGCTGCAGGAAGTAGGGCATGAAAATATCGCTGCTCATGCCGATCACCAGCAGGCTGGTGGTGGCGTAGAGCGCGCAGAGCGGTGTCCCGAGATGAAACGCCCCTTCGGGCAGCAGGCGGATCTCGGCGGTGGATTCAACGCGGATCAGCACGGCCACCAGGACCATGCAGGCGGCGATGCCCAGCAGGTTCCAACCCGGCAGCGTCGAGACGCTACCGGCACAGACCGCCAGCACGGCGGCGGCCAGCAGGGTCAACTGCGGCATGGGCAGGCGCACGGGAGCCGGGCGGCTGGCCTCGCGCCGGGGCAGCACGTTGCTGGTGAGCACGATGTACGCCAGGCACACGGGCACCATCGAACCGAAGGCGAAACGCCAGGCGTCCATTTGCGCGAACACCCCGCCCACGGCCGGCCCGACCAGCGTCGCCACGCCCCACATGCCGGAGATCAGCGCCATTGCCCGGGGCCAGAGACGTTCTTCGAAAATCAGCTGGATCATCGAGTAGCACAGGGCGAGCAGCAGGCCGCCGCCCAGGCCTTGTATCGCCCGGCCCGCGAGCATCACCGGCATGCTCGGCGCCAGGGCGCAGATCAGCCCGCCGAGCATGAACACCAGCGCCGCCGTGGCGTAGGCCAGGCGCGGCCCGGTGCTGCGCAGGAGCTTGGCGGTCAGGGCCGAGCCGAGGATCGAGGCGACCACGTACAGCGTGGTGTTCCAGGCGTAGAGCCCCAGGCCACCGATTTCCGTGACCACCGACGGCAGGATGGTGGTGGCGATGTAAGTGTTGGTCGCATACAGCGCGATACCGCCGGAAAGGGCGATGGAGCGGGCGGCGTTCTTGCCGGAGAGGAGTTCTCCCCAACTGCTTTCCTGGGTGTGCATGGACGGTTCCCTGTGAATGCCGTCGCCGCACGGAAGTCGGCGAATTGCGTCGGCGTCACGCTTGAGTTAATTTGCCAAGTAGATGCTTTGAATATTGTGGCGAGGCGACTTGGTTTGTCAAGAAATGACTTGGAATACTCGGCGGCGTCTCCGGCGGATCGCCTGTTGCACCTGCTCAAGACCCGTGGGCCGCAGTTGGCCGGCGAGGCAGGGGCGATCCTCGGCACCACGGGCGAGGCGGTGCGGCAACAGTGTGTGAAGCTGGCGGCGAGTGGGCTGGTGGAAGCGCGTTCCGAAGCCCGTGGCGTGGGGCGGCCGACCCAGGTCTGGCAACTGACGGCGGCCGGCCATGCACGGTTTCCCGATACTCATTCGGAACTGACGGTGCAGTTGCTGCAGACCGTGCGCGAAACGTTCGGCGAGGAAGCCATCGAGCGCCTGATCGGAGTTCGCGAGCAGCAGACCCTGGCGCTGTACCAGCGCGAGATGGATGGCGCCCCGGACCTCAAGGCACGCGTCGAACGCCTGGTGGCGTTGCGGGTGCGCGAGGGCTACATGGCCGAGTACAGCGAGCAGCCCGACGGTGCCCTGGTGCTGGTGGAAAACCATTGCCCGATCTGCGCGGCAGCCACGGCCTGCCAGGGCTTCTGCCGGGCCGAATTGCAAGTGTTCGAGCAGGTGCTGCGGGCCAGGGTCGAGCGGGTCGAGCACATCCTGCTGGGGGCACGGCGCTGCGCTTATCGCGTTACTGCCGTTTGAGGCAGGGATTGATGAGGTGTTGGCCGGGACTCGATCGCTGCATGTTTTTGCGTGTTGCGTGTCATCGTTCACGTCACGGTGAACACCGCACACTGTAGGAGCCGGCTTGCCGGCGATGGCGTCCGACAGATCGATGCAAGACTCACTGGCCCCATCGCTGGCAAGCCAGCTCCTACAGGGGTTTTCGCCATGCGCAGATGTAGTGTCCGACACCTTCCCTTGTGGGAGCCGGCTTGCCGGCGATGGCGTCCGACAGGTCGATACAAGATTCACTGGCCTCATCGCTGGCAAGCCAGCTCCTACAGGGGGTTGCGCCATACGCAGATCCTGTGTCCGACACCTTCCCTTGTGGGAGCCGGCTTGCCGGCGATGGCGTCCGACAGGTCGATGCAAGACTCACTGGCCCCATCGCTGGCAAGCCAGCTCCTCCAGGGGTTTGCATCATGCGCAGATCCTGTGTCCGACGCCGTCCCTTGTGGGAGCCGGCTTGCCGGCGATGGCGTCCGACAGGTCGATGCAAGACTCAATGGCCCCATCGCTGGCAAGCCAGCTCCTACAGGGGGTTGCGTCGTGCGCAGATGTTGTGTCCGACGCCGTCCCTTGTAGGAGCCGGCTTGCCGGCGATGGCGTCCGACAGGTTGATGCAAGACTCAATGGCCCCATCGCTGGCAAGCCAGCTCCTACAGGGGGTTGCGTCGTGCGCAGATGTTGTGTCCG
>NZ_JBMOUG010000020.1:0-129922 GCF_049319725.1 Pseudomonas sp. Mn2068
CCCCTAGGGGACTCGAACCCCTGTTACCGCCGTGAAAGGGCGGTGTCCTAGGCCACTAGACGAAGGGGACACACTACAACATTCACTCCCTGCCGCGTTTCGCTGTGTGCTTTACGCTGCAAGTGGCGCGCATTCTATGGATGGATCGAAGGGTCGTCAACCCCCAACTATAAATTTATTTAAATCAATGACTTCGCCCCGCTTTACGGCCCTTTCGGGGCTTTCGCCGCGTCCGACGATTGGCGCCTATATTCTGGCACTCGACAAGACGCTATAGTCCACCTGCGCAAATAGTGGCAATGTGCGTCTATCTATAGAGAAGCGCTCTGGCACCGTGCTACACGTCGTTCAACGCTATCAGCGACAACGCCAAGCCACTACACTCGCTCGCATTCCACCTTGAAGAGGTCTTAACGGTGACACCACTCATGATCGCCCTGCTGGTTGCAGCCGGGATCTTTCTCTTGATCGCCATTGGCTTCCTCAACCACATGGCCGAGAACAAAAAGCTGGAAAGGGCTCGCCTCAAGGTTGAACTCAATGATCGCCTGCGCCGTTGCGGCGAAATCACCGAGACCTTTCCCGGCCAGTACATGAGCCCGGCGCTCAAGTTGCTGTTGACCCGCCTGGAACTCAACGTCCATCAACGCTTGCTGAACATGAGCAAGACCGACGCCGTGCTCAAGTCGCGCATCGCCGAACTCAACGGTCTGGTCAACCAGGGCGAATCGATTCCGGTCAACAATCCGCCCAGCCCGATCCAGACCGAAGCCAAGGCCAAGGACGTGCGTTTCCTGCTCGAAGCCCTGCACGGCCAGATCACCCGCGCGGCCCAGGATGGTTTCCTGCAACCCACCGAAGCCAAGCACTGGATCCGCGAAGTGCGACACATCCTGGTCCTGCTGCATATCGAGTTCTTCAACAACCTCGGCCAGCATGCCTTGCAACAGAACCAGCCGGGGCAGGCACGCCTGGCATTCGAGCGCGGCGTGCAATACCTGCGCAAGCAACCGGAGCCGGCGGTCTATACCGAACAGCTGCTGTTCCTGGAAAAACTCCTGGCGCGCGCCAACGCCATGGTCCTGGCCACCACCCAGCCGGCCGAAGATGACGTCAACGAACTGACCCAGGGCCTCAAGGATGTGGAAGCCGACGCCGACTGGAAGAAGAAGGCGATCTACGACTGATCGGCAGCGGGCATGCCCCTGGGCCTTGCAGCGCTCCTGCCGGCGCCTTCGCCGGCAAGCCGGCTCCCACACAATTGCAGGGCATAAAAAAACGGACACGCCATGGCGTGTCCGTTTTTCGTTGTGCCTCGGGAAAGTCGCCTGGACGGCGCCTTGCCCGAACGACATCAGGCTACCGGATTGATCGGCTTTTCCGGGTACCAGACGTCCAGCAGCGGGCTGACTTCGGCCGAGGTCAGTTCGCTGCGAGCCTTGAGCCAGGCTTCAACGGCAGCGCGCTGCTCTTCGGAAACCGAACCACGCTTGATCAGGCAGACCAGACCGTAGTCGTCACCGCCGACATAACCCAGGCCATTGGCTTCCATTGCTTCTTTCAGGAAAGCCTCGAGGAAAGCGTCGATAGCCTCTTCACTCAGGTCTTCTTTGAAATCCAGGTTCAGCTCGAAACCCAACTCCTGAAATTCATCAACGCACAGTTTTTTGCGCAGACGCTGGGAACGGTTAGTCGCCATGAAACAATCCTCAAAAGTAATAACGGGCGGCACTTTAGCAGTTTAAGGCTGCAATTGCCCGAGTCTCTGGGCGCAGCCGGTCGATCGACCGGAAAAAATTGGCGCACCACTCCACCTGCAAGGCCCCAGTGACGCCTGCTTGGGGCATAATGCCGACACTTTCATGACCATTGAGGGATTTTTGTCGATATGCCCTCGTATTTTCCCCCTCGGCTGTAGGGTCCTATTTTATATGATCAAATCTTTGCGCCCTTTCGTACTCGCCAGTCTTCTTTTCCCCCTGGCACTGCCCGTCTCCGCCGCTCCGGTCAACACCACCCTCTCTCCCAAGGTCCAACAGGCGATCAAGGCCAGCAAGCTGCAGAACGATGCCCTGTCGCTGGTCATGCTGCCGCTCAACGGTCCGGGCACCCCGACGATGTTCAATGCCGATGTGTCGGTGAATCCGGCCTCGACCATGAAGCTCATCACCACCTTCGCCGCCCTGGAAATGCTCGGGCCGAATCACCAGTGGAAGACCGAGTTCTACACCGACGGCACCCTGAGCAACGGTATCCTGCAGGGTAACCTGTACCTCAAGGGCGGCGGCGACCCCAAGCTGAACATGGAAAAACTCTGGCTGCTGATGCGCGACCTGCGGGCCAATGGCGTGACCCAGGTGACCGGTGACCTTGTGCTCGATCGCAGCTTCTTCGTGCAACCGCAGTTGCCGGAGTTCAACGACGACGGCAACGACGAGAACAAGCCATTCCTGGTCAAGCCCGATGCGCTGCTGGTCAACCTCAAGGCCCTGCGTTTTGTCGCCCGCAACGACTCAGGCAAAGTGATGGTCTCGGTCGAGCCGCCCATCGCCAATATCCGCATCGACAACCAGATCAAGGTGGTCAACGCCAAGCAATGCGCCGGCGACGTGCGCTACAACCCGGTGACCCAGGCCGACGGTACGACCCTGGTCACGGTCAGTGGCCAACTGGCCGAGGGCTGCAGCTCCCAGACCTATCTTTCGCTGCTCGACCATCCGACCTACACCGCCGGTGCCGTACGCGCCATCTGGCAGGAACTGGGCGGCAGCATCCATGGCAAGGACCGCCAGGACGTGGTGCCCAAGGGCGCCAAGCTCCTGGCCCGGGCGTTCTCGCCGGACCTGACGGAAATCATCCGCGACATCAACAAGTACAGTAACAACACCATGGCCCAGCAGCTGTTCCTCAGCTTGGGGGCGAAGTTCCGCAATGACGCCGACGGCGACGATGCCAAGGCCGCGCAACGGGTCGTGCGCCAGTGGCTGGCACAGAAAGGCATCACCGCACCGCACCTGGTGATGGAGAACGGCTCCGGCCTGTCCCGCGCCGAACGGGTCAGCGCCCGGGAAATGGCGACCATGCTGCAGGCGGCCTGGAAGAGCCCCTACGCCGCCGAGTACATCAGTTCAATGCCGATCACCGGCATGGACGGCACCATGCGCAAGCGCCTGAAACATACGGCGATGTCGGGTGAGGCGCATATCAAGACCGGTACGTTGAACACCGTGCGGGCGATCGCCGGTTTCAGTCGCGACAGCAACGGTACGACCTGGGCGGTGGTGGCGATCCTCAACGATCCGAAGCCATGGGGCGCCTCGTCGGTGCTCGACCAGGTGTTGCTGGACCTGTACCGCCAGCCGCGGCCGGCCGATTCGGACGAGTAGGCCCGGAAGGATTCGATGAGCGTTCCCACGCTCTGCGTGGGAATGCATGTGGGAGCGGGCTTGCCCGCGAAGCTTTTGAGCGGCGCAGCGTAGGAACGATCAGCTCGACCCGCCTCAGTCGAGCTCCGCCATCACCCGGTCCCGGCCCTTCTGCTTGGCCGAGTAGACGCCCGAATCCGCCCGCAGCAATAACGCATCCGCGCCTTCATCGGCGCGCCAGCTGGCAATGCCGAAGCTGGCCGTGACCCGCCCGACCCCGTCGAACGGCATATTGCGCAGCCCATGCCACAGCTCCAGCGCCAGGTTGCAGGCCTGTTCGGCGTCGGTATCGGGGCACAGGACCATGAATTCCTCGCCGCCCAGCCGACAGAAGACGTCGGTGCGACGCAGGCGATGACTGACCCGCACACACAACTCCTTGAGCACCCGGTCCCCTTCGGCATGACCGTAGCGGTCGTTGATGCACTTGAAGTGATCGATATCGAGCATGATCACCGCCAGGCTGCCCGGCCCGCGCTGGGCCCGCGCCAGTTCGGTCTTGAGCCGCTCCTGGAAGTAACGCCGGTTGTAGATGCCGGTCAGCGAGTCGGTGACCGACAGGGCCCGCAGTTCCTCCTCGACCCGCTTGAGATCGGAGATATCCGAAAGATAACCATGCCAGAGGATCTCGCCGCCGGGCAGGCGCTCCGGCGTGGCCTCGCCGCGCAACCAGCGCAGGCCGCGCAGCGGCAGTATCACGCGGAACTCTTCACGCCAGGGACTGAGCCGCTCGGCCGAGACCTGGATCGAGGCCCGCAGCGGTCCCAGGTCGTCCGGATGAACCCGGTCGAATGCCGGCTCGGCGCTCTCCTGCAAGCGTTGGGTATCGACTTCGAAAATACCTCCCGTACCGGCACTGGCGTAGACGAAGTGCGCACCGCCATCGAGGTTGAGCTTGTACTGATAGATGCCGCCGGGAACGTTCGCCCCCAGTTTTTCCAGCAGGCGATCGCGCACCTGCAACTGCGAGGTGCGCTGTTCCACCAGCTTGAGGGCTCGCTGGCGCTGGCTGACGAGGTTGTACAGCAAGGCACTGAGCAGCACGCTGAGCAGAGCGCCGAGCACGGCCAGGCTGGCCTCCGAGGAATGGTTGGCCTGGATGAAGGCATCGCTGGGGCGGATATCCACCTGATAGTCATGATCGGCCAGGCGCAACAGGCGAATCGCGGCCAGTGAGTTTTCAACCGGCAGATTGAGGGACTGATACAACACCTCATGCTCGCCTTCCGTCGACAGATCGAGGATGCGCACCGAGAGGTTGTCGTGGTTCTGTTCCGGCAGGCCGTCGGCCACCAGCTGGCGCATGCTGATCACCGCCATCACATAGCCATAGGGTGGCGGCCGGGGTTGCCCGGCACTCGCCAGTGGGGCGACCGGCGCCACCAGCAGCACGCCCCGGGCGTAGGCCGGCTCGACCCCCACCAGGTTCAACGGTTGCGAGATCGCCAGGGCGCCCGAAGCACGGGCCCGCTCAAGGGTCGAGCGGCGCAAGGGTTGCGCCAGCAGGTCGTAGCCCAGGGGCGACCCCAGGGCACTCTGCGTCGCGCTGTACAACACCGGTACATATTCGTCACGCACCGCTGCCCGTTGCAGGTGACCTTCGGCGTCGAGCTCACGAATGGAAAAGCCGCTGGCGCCCTGGGTCCGGGCCTGCTGCTCGAATCGCTCGCGCTCGCTGCCCTTGACCCGTGGCGCCCAGGCATAGGCCTGGGTGCGCAGCAGCAACGGCCTGGCGTAACCCGCGAATTCCTGGGGAGTCACCGAATCGGAGTTGACGAAAAACCGCCGCAGACTGTCGAGCCGCTGCGCCTGGTCTTCGAAGCGCTCCTCGATACGGCTGAAGCGTTCACTGGCCAACAGTTCGAAACGCTGCTGCAACTGACGCTGGTTGAGGTCACGTGTCGCCACGGACAGCAGCAGCGTGAGCAACCCGCCTGCCACCAGGACCAGTACCGCAACCAGCCACGCAGAAACATCCTCACTGATAAAGCCAAGAATCTTGGGGCGTACGGCATGCGACGACATAGGCGACAACTCATCACGCCGGCGTGTTTTGCATCACATTGGCTTTGACTGAGTTATAGCCATTCGCTAGTAGATTAGCCAGTCCCAAAAGCCCCGGAGCCTATAAAAATCAAGACTCTGGGGCTTTGTCACGGCTTAGCGCGCGGTGATCTTCCAAGCACGATGGATCTTGCTGTTGCGGGCGAAGTCCGGGTCCAGGGTCTGGGTGGTGATTTCCTCGACGGCATAACGCGCCACCAGGTTGTCCTCCAGCTGGAACTTGCGGAAGTTGTTGGAGAAGTACAGCACGCCGCCGGGCGCCAGGCGCGCCATGGCCAGGTCGAGCAGTTGCACATGGTCACGCTGGACGTCGAACACGCCCTCCATGCGCTTGGAGTTGGAGAAGGTCGGCGGGTCGATGAAGATCAGGTCGAACTCATCGCGATTGCCTTCCAGCCAGGTCATCACATCGCCCTGCTCCAGGCGGTTCTTGTCGGAGAAACCGTTCAGCGACAGGTTGCGCCGGGCCCAGTCGAGGTAGGTCTTGGACAGGTCGACACTGGTGGTCGTGCGCGCCCCGCCCTTGGCCGCATGCACACTGGCGGTCGCGGTGTAGCAATACAGGTTGAGGAAACGCTTGCCGGCGGCCTCCTTCTGGATCCGCATGCGCATCGGCCGGTGGTCGAGGAACAGCCCGGTATCGAGGTAGTCGGTCAGGTTGACCAGCAGTTGCACCCCGCCTTCGCTGACTTCGGTGAACTTGCCCTGGGCACTCTGGCGTTCGTACTGCTTGGTCCCGCTCTGGCGCTCGCGGCGCTTGATGATCACCCGGCTCTTGTCGACGTTCAGCGCCTGGGGAATCGCGGCCAGCGCATCGAACAGGCGGGCCTGGGCCTTTTCCGGGTCGATGGACTTGGGCGCGGCATATTCCTGGACGTGTACCCAGTCGTGGTAGAGGTCGATGGCCAGGGAGTACTCCGGCATGTCGGCGTCATAGACCCGGTAGCAATCCACACCTTCGCGCTTGGCCCACTTGCCCAGTTGCTTGAGGTTTTTCTGCAGGCGGTTGGCGAACATCTGCCCACCTTCGCTCAGGCGTGCCTGCTCGACCACCGGTGCCGGTACTGGCGCGGGCTTGATCGGGTTGCCGTTCTTGTTGAACTTCGGCGCTTCGGCGGCGATCTGCGCCTGCTCTTCGGCCTGGGCCCGCTCGACCTGACGTTGCTCCGGAGTACGTCGCTCGCCGGTGACGAACTGATCCGGGACCACCTTGATCAGCAGCAGCTTGCACGGCAGCGCGCCGTTCCAGAACGAGTACTGCTTGTGGCTGCGAATGCCCATGCGCTTGCCCAGGTCCGGGGCACCGGTGAACACCGCCGCCTCCCAGTTCAGGCAGGCCTGGCGCAGGCGCTCGCCGAGGTTCTGGTAGAGGTAGAGCAGGCTCGCCTCGTCGCCCAGGCGCTCGCCGTAGGGCGGGTTGCAGATCACCAGGCCTTTCTGGTTCTGGTCCGGGCGCGGTTCGAAAGTGCCGACCTCACCCTGGTAGATCTTGATCCAGTCGCTCAGGCCGGCACGCTCGACGTTGTTGCGGCCCGGCTGGATCAGACGCGGATCGGCTTCATAACCGCGAATCCACAGCGGCGGCCTGGCCAGGCCGGCTTCGGCGCGGGCCGTGGCTTCTTCATGGAGTTTTTTCCACAGGGCCGGCACGTGGCCGAGCCAGGCATCGAAGCCCCAGTGGATGCGATTGAGGTTGGGGGCGATATCGGCGGCAATCATCGCCGCTTCCACCAAGAAGGTGCCCACGCCGCACATCGGGTCGGCCAGGGCACCGCCTTCGGCGGCGATGCGCGGCCAGCCGGAACGGATCAGGATCGCTGCCGCGAGGTTTTCCTTCAGCGGTGCCGCGCCCTGCTGCAGGCGATAGCCACGCTGGTGCAGGCTGTGGCCGGACAGGTCGAGGGAAAGAATCGCCTCGCCACGGTCCAGGCGCAGGTGAATGCGCAGGTCAGGGCTGATCTTGTCGATGGACGGACGTTCGCCCGACGGGGTGCGCAGCTTGTCGACGATGGCGTCCTTGACCTTCAGGGCGCCGAAGTGGGTGTTGTCGATGCCCGAGCCATGACCGCTGAATTCGACGGCCAGGGTGCCGTCGGCGACCATATGGTCCTGCCAGTCGATATCCAGCACACCGTGGTAGAGGTCCTCGGCGTCCTTCATCGGGAAACGCTTGAGCACCAGCAGTACCCGGTTGGCCAGGCGCGACCAGAGACACAGCCGATAGGCGGTCTCCATGTCGGCCACGCCGCGAATGGCCGAGGTGTGCTCGCGCGCCTCCTCAAGGCCAAGCCCGACGGCTTCCTCCAGAAGCAGGCCTTCGAGGCCTTTGGGACAAGTGAGGAAGAGTTCGTAACGATCCGACATGGGAATTCCAGGGCCTTGAGCAGTCAATGAACGGGCGACGCATCGCCCGCTCGGTTTCGATCGAGCACTTTTCTTGAAGAGTGCCCGTGTGGCGCACCATTGCGCCGTTCCATCCCGGCAGATGCTTTTGCCCCCTGAAATCGGGGGACAAAAGAACTTGGACGCCGGGACAGTTCATTCTTTCCGTAACAAAAAGTCACATCGTGACCCTTCGTCGAATAATACCTGAGTACGAAGGGTCAGTATTTTCAACAGAGAATTAAACGCATCATTCATGCAAGGGCTGATGATAGCTGGATTTTCTCCGGATAACCGAGCAAACGGCCGAGCTATCTTATGGCCTTAACACCTATATCGTTACGTCCTTATGACAAAACGATCATTCACACGCCCCTGCGCATTGGTTAGAACTCAACACAGGTTGACGTCGCAATGGCGTCAACATCCCCGCTCGCGAAGCTATTCGCGGTGCGGAGCTCGCCACGCCGGCAGCGAGCGCTTGCAGATGCATTCTGCCCGGCCTCGACAAGAGGTCGACGGGACATATAACAGTCAACCAGTGAGGGCAACACCCTATGAGAAGACTTAAGCGTGATCCGTTGGAAAGAGCATTTTTACGCGGATATCAATACGGCGTTCATGGCAAATCCCGTGAGCTTTGCCCCTTTACTCTACCGTCGGTACGCCAAGCCTGGATCAACGGCTGGCGAGAAGGACGTGGCGACAACTGGGACGGTATGACCGGCACTGCGGGAATCCACAGACTCAACGAACTTCACGCTGTCGGCTGATCAGGGCACATTCCGACACCACAATCTGAGCATCACCGAGACAGCAACGACTTAACCACGCACGCCCCATCCGGGCGGCGGGCTTCGGCCCAGGGGCTCCCCAGAGGAGCCCTTTTTAATGCGCCGCCTTTAATGGGTTCAGCGGCGCAAAGCGGCGATGGCATCCACCGACTGGCGAATCAGTGCCGGCCCCTTGTAGATAAAGCCCGAATACAACTGCACCAGGCTCGCGCCGGCCGCGATCTTCTCGGCCGCATGTTCGCCCTCGGTGATCCCGCCCGCGGCGATGATCGGCAAACGTCCGGCCAGTTCGGCCGCCAGGACCTTGACCGTGTGGGTGCTCTTCTCGCGTACCGGCGCGCCGGACAGGCCGCCGGCTTCATCGCCATGGGCAAGACCTTCGACGCCGACACGGCTGAGGGTGGTATTGGTGGCGATCACCGCATCCATGCCCGACTCCACCAGCGCCTGGGCCACCAGCACGGTTTCTTCATCGGTCATGTCCGGGGCGATCTTGATCGCCAGTGGCACGCGCTTGCCATGCTGCCCGGCCAGTTCCGCCTGACGCTGGCTCAGGGCTTCGAGCAACTGCTTGAGCGAGTCGCCGAACTGCAGGCTGCGCAGGCCCGGGGTGTTCGGCGAGCTGACGTTGACCGTGACATAGCTGGCGTGGGCGTAGACCTTGTCCAGGCAGATCAGGTAGTCGTCAACGGCACGCTCCACCGGGGTATCGAAGTTCTTGCCGATATTGATCCCGAGGATGCCGTCGTAGCGAGCGGCGCGAACCCGGGAAATCAGGTTATCCACACCCAGGTTGTTGAAGCCCATGCGATTGATGATCGCCTCGGCCTCGGGCAGGCGGAAGATCCGCGGCTTCGGGTTGCCCGGCTGTGGCCGTGGCGTCACCGTGCCGATCTCGACAAAGCCGAAGCCCAGCTGGGAAAAACCGTCGATGGCCGCGCCATTCTTGTCCAGGCCCGCGGCCAGCCCCACCGGGTTGGGAAACTCCAGCCCCATGACGGTCACCGGGTTCGACGCCGGCGTCTTGCACAACAGGCCGTTGAGCCCCAGGCGGCCGCCCGCACCGATCAGGTCCAGGGACAAATCGTGGGAGGTTTCCGGGGAAAGTTTGAACAACAGCTGGCGGGCCAGGTTATACATGGGCGGGCTTGACTCGGATGGCGGCGAATTGAAGGGGCGATTATAGCCGGGCAGTCACCAGACAAGCGAGTTTACCAATCGGCCTTTTCCCGACTGTCCTCGTCCAGCACCGGGTTGAAGATTTCCTGCAGGTACTGGCTGATGAACATACTGGTGCCGAACAGCCGCGCCATGACCCCGCGCAGTTCCCTGTCCTGCTCGGAGCCTTCCAGCCCCTCATCCTTGAGCCGCGACAAGGCCTGGCCGACGACCTTCACCTGCGCGCCGACGGTACGGTAGTCCCGTGGCCCCTCGTCACTGCTGCGATAGGTGCCGATAAACCGCAGGAGTTCTTTTTCGCCCGCCCCGAACAGCGCCGCCAGGCGCTGATAAAAAGCTTCGAACCCGGGATCGGCCGACTGGACAGCGTCATCCGGCCGGGTCAGGTGCCGCTCCAGGGCACGCGCCGGGAGATCTTCCGGCGCCGAAGTGGCAGCGACTGCCGTTGGCCTTTCAATGTACATCATCGACTCCTTGCGCCGGACCGTCGCCGGCCTCGACAAACCTGGACACCAGTTGCACCAGGGCCTGCCGCGCCTGCTGGTCGAGCTGGCGTACGCCATCGGGCAAGCCCGCCAATTGATTCAGCACCCGTGGCGCCAGTTGTTCCCGGGCCGACTCCAGGTCGAACTCGAAGAGCTGGTCGGCCAGCCGGACGACATAACGCTCCTGTGCCGCGAATTCGAACTTGACCGAGGACACGCCCAGGCGCCCGAGATGCTCGCGCAGAGCGCCGGCCCGGCCGCGGCAGCGCGCCGGCAGGAGGATCTGCAAGGTCAGCTGCGCGGTATCGGCCTGGCCCGCCAACCAATGTTCGAGCATCTCCTCGAACCAGCGCGCATCATCCAGCAGATGCCCGAGCAGTTGCCGCACCGCCGCGGCCATCTGTCCGTGCAACTGACCGGCCAGGCGCTGGGACTCGCACAACCCCCGGGCCAGGTCGACCGCCGCCTGGATCATGCCCTCGGAATACCCCTCGGCAAACGCCGTGGCCTGGATCGCCTCGACCTGCGCCTGGGCCTGGTCGATCAACTGCCGGGCCCGGCGTTGCGCCTGTCGCTCCAATGCCCGGCAGCGACGGGCGCTCGCCAATTCCTGGCGAGTGATATGCACCGCGTCGCTGCCCGGCAGCGGCAGCTCATCAATCCTGCGGATGGCGTCGAGCATGCTGTACCGCCAGGAAAAACAGCGCCGGGTCCGGCGAGAAGACAGGCAAGCGGGCCAGGCCATCGACCACCGCCTCGGGGAACTGCAACAACAGCCGTTCGCGCAAGGCCGTGGGCAGCGCGCCCTCGAACGTCAGCAACTGCGCCAGGCCGACACTGTCCACTTGTTGCAGCACGGGACTGTCGGGCAGCCATTCCACGACCAGTCGGGGCCCGATGGCACACCGCGCGAAGTCCCGTACGCTGGCGGACAACAAGCCCATGCGCGCACCTCGCGCCAGCTCCGGCCACAAGCGCTGGGCCCCGATCAGCCGGGCGATATACGGTAAACGCCGCCACTCCCGTACCCACAGTGCCGCGAGCGGGGACGACAGCGAACAGGAGGCTGGCCGCTTCAGGTCCTCCAGCAGCATGCGATTGAGCACCTCTCGCACCGTCGTGCCTGCAAGCGCCTCCGGCAGGGTCAGGCGCCGGGCATGCAGGTAGTCCAGCGGCTGCCAGAGAATCTGTCGCAGAGACTCTTCCGGGACACTCATGCCCGCTTGCCTGTCGCACGCATCTGATAGAACCAGCCAGCGGCGGCCAACAGTCCCACGAGCAGCACCAGGCCACCGACCGGAAGCCACCAGGCAGTGGTGTCCGGCTCGATCGGCAACGGCGCCGCATGCTGGGTGGGAGAACGCCGGGTGAGAATCACCGAGATGTTTTCGTACTCGACCGCCGTGAAACTGTTCTTCAGGAAGCGCTTGATATCGTTGACCAGCAGTCCCGGCTCGACATCGCGCTCATGCACGGCCAGCGCGGCCAGATGCACGGCCGGCGCCTTGCGCCCGCCCTCCCCGGCATCCACGTCATAGCTGACATGCACCCGTGCCGGGACGACGCCTTCCAGCACCCCCAGGGTCTGCTCCAGGCGCTGCTCCAACGCCGAATAGAGCCGGGCCTTTTCCGCCCGGGGCGAGGCGACCAGGGAGTCGGCGGGAAACATCTGGGCCACTTCCAGGCGCGGTTTCGACGGCAGCGCATAGAGATTCAGCAGGTCCACCGCCGCCGGGAAATCCACCCGCGCCACCTTGACGCTGTAGCCGGCCTTGCCGTTGTCCTGTTTTGCCGCACCGATATTGTTGCGCTGCAGCACCGACACCACTTCGTTGGCCTGCTGCTGGTCAAGCCCGTCGAGCAGCGTCGGTTGCCGACATCCCGCCAGGGCGAAACACAGGAAGATAAGCCAGAGGCCCGGCTTCATGATGAACGCAGCAGGGTTTCTGCCGTGCCCACGGCCTTGCGCACCAGGGTATTGAGCAGGTTGATATCGACGTTGTACTGCCCGAGCTGTTCCTGCAGCACCGCCAGCTTCTCGGGGTGGGTGATGTCCGGGCTGTCCAGCAAGCGCCGCACGCCATCGACCTGCCGGGCCGAGTCCACGGCGGAACCGGCAAAGGCCTCGATCAGGCGGGCTTCCAGCGACACCGCCGCGTTTTCGCCGGGGCTGCGCAACTCGACCATCGCCACCTGGTCGAGCAGGCTGACAGGATTGCTTTGATAGGGCATGGGCACAGCTCTCAGCGCGCGGACTGGATGATCGACATGTCGATATCCTTGAAGCCCTTGATGGTGTTGGTCTGGGCATTGCGGAACACGGTGTAGGAGGAAAAGGCCGACTGATAGCTGGCCAGCAGTCCC
The DNA here is from genome assembly GCF_049319725.1 of Pseudomonas sp. Mn2068. Lineage (NCBI taxonomy): Bacteria > Pseudomonadati > Pseudomonadota > Gammaproteobacteria > Pseudomonadales > Pseudomonadaceae > Pseudomonas > Pseudomonas sp. Mn2068. The sequence continues at coordinate 12,694 of NZ_JBMOUG010000020.1, forward strand.
GGGTCGGAGACATCTTTCTTGAGGGCCTCCAGGGCAACGTCCAGTGCCGACTTCAGGCTCTTCGCCCCCTCTTCGAAAGCCGCCGCCTGCTTACCCAGGAAGTCATCGGAAAACTCAACGGATCTTGAGACATCTACCATGCGTCACCTCGTTTATTGCATCGTCGAAAAATGCCAGGAAGAACTGCTCATCTTGATGTAACCCTGCGGCCCTGCCTGGAACGAGCGGCCCTTGAACAGGTCATCGCGCAGATCGATGGTGAATCGCACATGGCGATTGCCCCAGCGCCGGTAAAACTCATCGACAAAACGCCGGGCGCCCTCGCGGTCCGCATCCTGAAGATCGCCGGCGACGTTGAACGTGACGCCGTCCGCGCGCTCGATCCGCTCGAACGGCAGGGCCAGGCGCTGCAATCCCTCCTGGGCCAGGCTGCCCAGCAGCTCGTCGTCCTGTTCCTCGAAGTCCACGTACTGCACATAGGCGGCCTCATCGAGCAGCAGTTGCAACACCTGCTGCTTCAGCCCGGCATCGGGCGAACCGCCGCGAGAGCCATGGAAAACCCGCACGCTGGAAGGCCGTGACAGATCGATACGGCGGACCTTCAACGCCGTTGCCCGCTCGTTCAACAACGACTCCAGCCGCCGCCGCTCCTCCATCACATCCAGCACCTGGCTGGGGATGCGATGGCGCATCAGCACCTGGCGACTCCAGCCCGCATCCCGCTCGGAACTGACAAAGACATAGACATGATCATCCCGTCCCTGGAGCACCTGGACGGGCTCGCGGGTGCCGGCGATCAGGCTCGATACATCCGGCCGGGAGGTCACCATCGGTCCCGACCAGCCCGCCGCGCACACCGCCAGCAAGGCGAAAACCAGCGCCATGACGACCAGCTTCTTCAGCCGTGGCCCCGGACGACGGAGCACTGGCGGCTCGACAACAGCCGAGTCCGCGAACACCTGCGGTGCCCAGGGTTCGTGCTCGGGTCGCAGGGCAATCAGCAACCCGGCGATCCGCTCGCAGCGCTGGAAGGCAACCTCGCGTTCCTCGATTTCGTCACCCAGTATCCGCAGGGTCGCCTGCTTCTGGTCGAGCAGGACTTCGAAGTTGCAGTTGCCCCGTTCCAGCGGGACGAAGACCGCGTCCTCCGGTATGGCGGCGACCAGACCATCGTCTCCCAGCACCTCGGGCGCACCGACAATGAACAGGGTCCGGCTGCTGCGCAGGTTGAACTCGCAGCCCTGCAACAGGCCGCTGCCAATTCTCAGGACACAGGGTAAAAAGGGGTTATCCGGCATCGTCACCCTCTTCGATCGGTAAAGCGTGCGGCGATACTAGCGGGGCCTGCGGAGACGATCCTGATCGCTGCCGGCACCAGGCCGGAAGATTTCAATCAGAATCCGCGGACCCGCCACGCTCACGGCACCAGTACCCGATAAAGGCGCCAGACCTTGCGCGCATACCGCTCGCGGGCGGCCTGGCGATCCTCGCCGCTGCCGGCGTTGTAGGCCCCCACGGCGGTCCAGCCGTAGCCATGACGTTCAATGAACTCCGCCAGGATCGTCGCGCCGACCTGCACACTAAGGCAGGGGTCCTCCAGCAACTGCTGCTCGGTGATCCCCCGTGCGGCCAGACGGGGCAGGTGCAGGCTGTTGATCTGCATCAGGCCGATATCCCGGCTGCCATTGCTGTTGTGGCCCACGGCCTGCGCACGCAGGCCGCTTTCCACCTGGGCAATGGCATACAACAGTTCCGGTTCGATGCCATGGCGCCGTCCGGCGGAGTCCCAGCAAAACGCCGGCAGCGGCCCGGCCCACAACAGCATCAGCCAGGCGCCACAGAGGTATCGCCTGCTCATGCCCGGCTTCGCTGCTCCTCGGCGATCCGCACGCGCATCCGCTGGGCCGCCATGAAAGACGGATCACGCCGCAGCGACGACTCCAGGTACTCCAGCGCGCGGTCATCACGCCCGCCGGACCAGTGATGCCAGGCATACAGATAGTGGATATCGGCCCGGTCGGAAGCCAGCAGGCAGCGCTGGAACAACACCTGGGCCGCATCGCCGCAACCTTGCAGGCTGGTGATCAAGGCCAGCCGCGCCAGCGCATCGGTATTGCCCGGTTCCAGCAGCAAGGCCTGGGCAATGGCCTCGCGGGCCTGCTCGACGGCCTGTTCGCGATCGGCCAGCCCGAGCATCGACAGGGCCAGGTGGGCGTCGGCCAGGCCGCACCAGGGCGGAACGTAGCTGGCATCCATGTGCAGGCACTGGCGAAAATACAGCAAGGCCTCCTGCACGCTTTGCGCGGTGTGCCGTTGCAAGCCATAGACGCCCTTCAGGAAAGCCAGCGCCAGGGGATAGGAGGAGCAACCGCGCACGCAGGGGCGCACATCGGGGAGATGCTGCGCCACCATCGACACCATCGACCGCAGCACTTCTTCGAGCGGGCCCTTGATGGCCACAGGGCCGCGCACCAGATAGTGGTCGTTGCCGCGGATCAGTTCGACCGACAGTTCCATCCGTTCGCCACGGGCATAAAAGCGTCCGCTGATGTAGTAGTCCGGCGCCAGCCGCTCCAGCAATTGCCGGGTATCGCCCGGACCGGGGCCAGGCACCATGAGCCCCGCCGGGAGGATCCTGAGCGTGCCGTCGAACGCCGCCTTGAGTTGCCGGATCGTCGCATCCTGCAGATCCAGCGCCGCCATGTCGTCGGCGTGGCGAAACGGCAATACCGCCAGCGAGGAGGCCGTCGGGCATTCGGCCAGCGACGCTTGCAGGGGCGCTACCGCCCCGACAAAGCGATAACCCTTGCCATAGACGGTGGCGATGTAGCCCCGCCCTTCCCCCAGCAATTTGCGCAGGGCATAGATACAGCGCGTCAACGATTCCTCGGCCGCATCACAACCGCGCCACACGCAATCGAGCAACGAGTCCTTGGTGACCAGGCGGCCGGCCGACCCCAGCAGCAACCGCAGGACCTGTAGCTCCTTGGGCGGCAGATGAACTCCTTTTCCGTTTCGCAACAGCGTTCCATCGCTTTGCAGTATCCACTCGCCAAAGGCGAATGATTGTTTCAAGACGTTATCAGTGGCTCGGTCCATAAATCAGCTTGAGACCTCTACAGAAATGTACTGACATTCAAGACAGGCCCTGGACAACCCCGGCCTATCAACGAGGAACGGCAGCGACTATAGAAACTTGGTCTCCAGCAGTCCGTAGGACTTTTCCCTCATGAAACAAGAAAAAAACTACGCACTCAGAGGAATATCAAACACCCCGGCAATGAGCGCCACGCAGCAATGGAAAGGGCCCTATGTTATGTCGGCCATTTCCCTGGTCAGTCTTTGCTGCCGGGTTATCCCTACAAGCCGACACACATCCGCCACCGTCCGCCATCGCGCCACGCCCGACTCGGGCAGCTCGATGTCGAAGGCCTCGTTGAGCAACACCGCCATCTCGACGATATTCATCGAGTCGACATACAGGTCCTCGACAAGCCGTAATTCGAACAGGATCCTGCGACGCGCCACCTGGAAGTAATCGGCCAGCAACACCATCACTTGCTGTTCGATAAAGTCATCGCAATAGCCCGGTGTCAGATAGGTCATCTGTTGTTTCTCCAGAGCAGGACGAAGCCCGGGAGGTGCCCCCCTGGGATCCGTCTTCGAAGGGTAGTGATACAAGACCGGCAGGCCACGGATCAGAAGTTGAGCATCGCCTTCAACATGTCCGTGAACTGGCTCAGGTGGGAAGACAAGGTCTTGATGAAGTTGTCGTGCGTGGAGTTGGCACTGGAATACTTCTGCGTGAGCTTCTGCAGTTCATTCTTGAATTGCTCGCCTTGGGCGTTGAAACCGGTTTGCCAGGCCTGGAACTGGGCACTGTTCCAGGTCACCCGGCCGTCCGTGATTTCGCCCGCCGGGATGTCGTCGAGCCGCTTGATCATCGAATCCAGCGCGGAGAGGTCGATCATCACGCTATAGGTGCCATCGCCATTGTCAACGAGACGCCCGGAGCCCATGGCATCGATCCAGCCCTGCGCCTCCTCCTGGCTGGCGGTGTTGGGCGGGGCGCCCGGTGCGGCCGGAACGGGAAACAGGACACCCGCGGGGGCCTGGCCGAATTGCTGTTTCAGGTCATCGAGGGCCTTTCTCAACTCATCCACATTGAGCTCGACGTCCTTGCCCTCGTTGGCGCCCTTTATCCACTCGTGCAGTTTCGAAGTGATCTGCTCGTTGAACGCTTTGAAAAACTCCGAATACGTCGCCACGATGTGTTCATAGACACTCAGGTAGCCGCTTCCGATCAAGCCGATCAGTTCGATCAGCTTGTCAAAGAAATCCGGGATGCCTTGCGTTCTTTGTGTCCCCTGCCCGCGGATTTCCGGCACGGCATCGAGCTGCTCGGTCAACTCGGTGAGGGTCTGCTCCTGCCACTGCTGCAGTTCCTCGCTCAGGGTCAAACCGGCGATCTGCTCCGACAGCTCATGCCACGCCCTGATCTGCCCCTGCTCCTTGCGCCTGGCCAGCTCGCCCAGGTCCTTCAGGGTCAGGTCGTACTTGTAGCGCCTGAACTCACGTTCCTCTTCGTCCCTGGCATTGATCAGCTCTTCGACCGCTGCTTCAAGCCTTCTGCGGCCATCCTCGGACAAGTCGGCGACCGTCTGCCGAGCCTGGCCCGTCGCCACCGGCTCACGCCGCGCGGGCGCCTGCGGACTCTCGACTTCCTCAAGGCTCGAGAAGGTCGAAACCACCGGGCCCCTGATACCCAAATCGTTCATCTGCTCACCTCACGCCCTGCTGCCCGTGGTTTCGATCACGCGGATACGCGATTCACTGACCTGCAGCATGATCTCCAGTATTTTCTGCAACAGCGCGGCGGTACTGGCATCGATCTGCGCCTCTTCCTCGCCCAGGCTCTTCTGCACACCCTGGTTGCTCTGCTGCTGGACCTCCCGCTCTTTTTGAGTGATCTCGGCGACCCGCACGGAGCTGCTCACCATGTTGCTGATGACCGTCGCCAGCCCGCTCACGCTGCCGCCCATGTTCAGCAGGCGATCCCACTTCACAGCGGCCAGCTCACTCTCTTTCACGGCCGATTTCCGGAGTTGCCGGGCATCCCTCATAATGTCCTTCACCACCTTGATCTCGCCCGGGGCCACCTGCTTCAGGTAGTTGTCGCGCATGTCCCTTTCCAGCTCCAGAGCCTCCATGGTCGTTTGCTTCTGGGTGGTCAGGCCGGCTTGCTTGTGCTTGTAGCCATCGAGGGTCATGACGGTACCGCCCAGGACCATGGCACCAGCGATCACCGCGCCACCGATGGCGCTGTACAACGCCGCGTTGCCGCCTTCGCGAATCGCCTTGCCCTGCTCCAGCGCGGCATTGCCGGTCATCACGCTGAAATGCCCGCGCAACTCGGCGGTGGCTATCCGGGCAACGTTCAGGGCGATGATCGCGGCGATCAGCACGCCGGTGTGTTTTTCCCAGGCTGCCGGATTGAAAGCCAGTTCCCTGAGGTCGTTGTCGCTGAGCAGCTTTTTCGCCTCGCCCAGCACTGCCGTCCATTCGGCCTCGCTGAAGTCACTGGGATCGGTCAGCTTTTCAAACTCATCCAGCGTGGGCGGACGCAGGTCCCAGGTCACCACGACCTGGTCCTCGACGATCCGGCTCAGGCTTTCCCCACTCAGCGGTCCCAGGCTTTGCCGGACGGCCTGGACAGCCTCCTGCTCCGCCAGGGACACGGGAATCGACAGGGGTGCTGCATGAAGAGAAATCTCGCGCATCGGTATCACCTTCTCTCAACGGTCAGATATGACGGGCGATATGCAGGCTGGCACCGTGACGGTGCTGCATATCGGCCATGAGTTGCTTGAGCTGGTTATCCTTCTGCTCGATCGCCTTGGCGAAAGTCTCCAGCGACTCCTTGAGGTAGTCGCCCAGCGAATCGACCACCGCCATGCTCACGCGGACATCGGCCAGGTGCTCGGCCCCCTTTTTCTGGTGCAGGCCGCTCTGGACCTGGAACCCCGACTGCGTCGCGACCCCGGTCGTCGAGAGCACCGCCAGGAACATCTCCAGGCGGTTCTTCAACTGGCTCATGGCGATATCGTCGCTCTTGGAGGCCACCAGCTCGCTCAGTTGCTTCATCAGGCCGGCCAGGGTCTTGCCTATCGCGCCCGCCATCTGCTTGAGCAGCGACGGCAGTATCTTGGAGAAAACCTCACCGAGCTTTTCCATGACCTTGTTCAGCACCGGGCCGAGCATCGGTCCTGCTGCCTGGACACCGACGACCGCCGCGGCGATGACCATCGCCACGGCAGCGATGGCACCGCTGACCGAACCGATGATTTTCGCGACGTCCTCGGAAACCTTCAGTACGTCCGTCAGGAACTGCGTGACCAGGTCACCCAGCAGCTTGACCAGTTTCTGGAACTCCTCCATCAGCGGCTTCATCGCGCTTTCCATGTACGAGGTTCCGGTCGCCTCCTTGACGATCATGTCCGTCATCGACGCCAGCACCCCGACGATGCCGACCGCCGCGGACACCAGTGCACCGGCGGCGGGCGCGGCGGCCCCCAGGGTCGCGACCGTGCCGACCACCGCCACCACCGCGCTGACGGCCATCACCAGCCAGCCGAAGATCTTGCCGACGCAGCCCATGGCCTTCTGGGCCGCCTCGGCCTTGCGGACTTCCTCCTGGTACTCTTCGGACTTGACCTTCATGAACTCCTGGCGCGCGACCTGCATCGAGCGGAACAACTCCTGATCGGCCTCCATCTGCTTGTCGGCCGCCTCCCCCAGCAAGGCGATCAATTGCGCCATCGCCAGCGCCAGGGCACCCGCGGCGTTCAAATGTTCCTGGCCGAGCTGATCGGCCACCTTGCCATCGACTCCGGCGGCCTGGGCCTGCACCGCCAGGGCCTCGGCCCTGATCGCCACGGACCTGGCCGTGGCCAGCAAGCCGGCATGTGCGTTCAACGCCGTGTCGAAGCCCTGTTGCAAGCCACCCAGGGCCGCCCTGGCGGCATCGCGCCGGGACAAGGCAGCGGCGTATCCGGGCGAAGACGGTTGCAGCGACGCCAGGTGCGACTCGGCGGCTTCGAGTTCGACCTGGGCCTGGTCGAGCCGGGCCTTCAGGCTTTCCAGCTGTTCCTGGCTGGTGTCCACCGCCCCCTGGGCCGCGACCAGCTCACCGAGGGCCAGGGTGTAATCGGCGGACAACCGATCCAGGCCCTGCTGGGACGATTGCGCCATGCTGCGCAGCATCGACAGGCGGTTCTTCAGGCTCTCCAGGCTGGCATTGCCCAACAGCTCGATCAGCGAGGCGATCAGCCGTACGAACTCACCCTCGGTGTTGGCCTGATCGCCATTGACCCGCGCGGGTGGCGGTTGCAGCCGGGGCCGGCCATCGTTCCTGGCACCCTCGGCGGACTCGTAGCCCACTGACTCGATACCGGCCAGCACCTCATGGCTGAGCCGCTGGAAATCGGCGCTCCTGACGGCTGTCCGGGCGGCCTCGGCATAGGGGCTGTCAGCGGCGGGAGCCATCACCCCGGCGCCCGGGACACTGTTGATCGTTGTCATTGCTGATCCTCCGGACCTTGGCTATCGATATGGCGCAAGGCGTCCAGGTACACCTGGGCCTGCTTGCGCAAATCGTCATGGGTGGCACGTTCGAGCACATACTCGAAACACAGCCTGGCCTTGCCGCCCTGCCCCAGGGCGAGCTGGCATTGGCCGGTGTAGAACATCGGACGGTAATCGTCCTTGCCCTGGGCAAAAGCCACGGCATACAGCTCGATAGCCTTCTGGTAGTTTTTCCTGAGCTGGTGCACCGCGGCCAGGCCCATCCAGTACTGGCTGTTGTAAAAATCGTAGATGCACAGGAAGTGGAAAAATTTCTCGGCGTCATCCAGTCGCCCCTGTTCGTAGAACTGGTAGGCGTAGGCATACAGGCCGTCCATCTGCTCATCGCTGATCCCGCGCACGTCCTTGAGCGGCATGCCTTCGAGGACGGCTTGCACCGCCTCGAACGCTATCTGTTCGTCCTCTTGCGTGTCTCTGCGACTCATCGGCCACACTCCTGAAGATGGCGCCAGACGGGCTGACGCGTTGCATTGAGCCAAAATCCCCGACGGCCCACCGCAAAAATGCGCTCATGCAGGCCCCCGGCGAATCGGGCGGGTTCAGGCCTGCTCGACCTGTTCGAGCCAGATCAGCAGGCGCAGGACGTCCTCGATCTCCTGCAGCTTGATGAAGCTGTAGCGCTGGTGCGTCTTGAAGATCCGCCGGGCCAGGCGGATATCGCTGACCACCGGCACCCCGACCTCACGGGCATAGGCGCGTACCGCGAGGGCGCGCTGGTTGGTCTCGATCACGCTGACCAGGGGGATGAAGCTGATGTCCGGCCTGAAGTAGATGCCGATGGCGATATGGGTCGGGTTGGCGATGATCACCCGCGAGCCGCGGATATCGGAGCGGACCTGCTCGGACAGCAGTTCCATGTGCAGGTCGCGGCGCTTCTGCTTGATATGCGGGTCGCCGTCCTGCTCCTTGTGCTCGCGCTTGACCGAGTGCAGGTCCATCTTCAGGTCCTTGATGTACAGCCAGTACTCGCACAAGGCATCGAGCACGACGATCAACAGGGCACAGGCCATGAAGGTCAGCAGCAGGGTCAGCAGCATCCGTCCCCAGGCCGGGAACAGGTCCAGGGGCTGGGCGAACAACTGCGCGAACAGCAACTGGCGCTCGGACTGCCAGACCATCCACAAGGCCACGGCAAAGCTGCCCAGGTAGAGCAACGCCTTCACGCTGTCCTTGACCGTGCGCAGGCTGAACAGCTTCTTGAACCCGTTGATCGGGTTCAACGCCCCCAGGTTCAGCTTCAACGCCTCGGTGGCCAGCGCGAAACCGCTCTGCAACAAGGCCGGCAGCGCGCTGCTCAACACGCAGACGAGGAACAGCGGCAGCACGCAGAGCAACCCCAGCTTCAGCAGGAGCGCGGAATACTGCTGGGTATTGCCGTCGAAGCCGGCGGCGATGATCCGCCGATAGACCTCCATCACGTCCACCAGCGAGACGGAGAATACGAGGAAGACGATCGCGCACAGGCTCATGCAACTGATGACCAGGTCCTTGGCCTTGAACGTCTGTCCCTTGCGCGCGGAGTCGCGCAGGCGCTTGGGGGTCGGGTCTTCGGTTTTCGAGGCACTGGAGGACATCTCAGGGCGCCCCCGCGGGCTGCATATGGACGGCCAGATCCGCCAGCCCCATGCGCAGGACTTCATCCGGAAGATGGACGCCGAAGTACAGCATCAGCACCACCAGGGCCACCAGGCTCTTGACCGTCAGCGAGACGGAGAACGCATTCATCTGCGGTGCGTATCGCGACAGCAGCCCCAGCAGGGCTTCGCTGATCAACAGGGCGGCCACCACCGGCGCGCTGATCACCAGGATCTTGCCGACCAGGCCGTCCAGCAGCGGGAAGAAGGTCGCCAGGCCGATCTCGCAGGTGGGTGTCGGCGGGCACAGCTGGTAGCTGCGGGCCACGGTTTCGACCATCAGCAGCATACCCCCGCCTTCGAGATACACCGCCGCGGCAAACAACTGGAGGAAGTTCGCCAGCTCCGAGGTATCCACGCCGTTGGCCGGATCGACCGTGTTGCTGAGCATCGCCCCGCGCTGGTTGTCGATCAGGTTGCCCATGCCGTGCAGGACCCAGAACGGCCAGCACAACAGGCTGCCCAGCAGCACGCCGATCCCCGCCTCGCGCAACAACAGGCCGAAGAACGCCAGGCTGTCCAGCGCCGGCAACGGCAAGCCCACGCCGGGCCAGAAACCCAGCGCGACCAGGATGATCACCGCCTGGCGTGGCGCCCCCGTCAACACGCCACCGTTGAGAAATGGCAGCATGAAAAAAATCGGCGCCAGCCGGGCGAACGCCAGGATCGCCGCCGCCAGCCAGCTGTGCAGTTCGAAAAACAGCGCTATCGACATCCGCCGCTCAATCCAGTGCCAGGCGCATGACTTCCCGGCTGAAATCGAGCAGCGTCTCGCCGTACCAACCCGACAGCAGGAACAGGCAGACGGACACCGCCAGCAGTTTGAAACCGAACGGCAGGGTCTGCTCCTGCAACTGGGTGACCGTCTGGATCAGGCCGACCAGCAGGCCGACCACGGTCGCGACGATGATCGGCCAGGCCACCATCAGCAGGATCAGGTACAGGGTCTTGTTGCCGGCATACACCAGGTCATTCATGCCATGGGCCTCATTCCAGCAGCGTCAGGTATTGCCTGACCAGCCCGGTGGACAGCAGCGCCCAGCCGTCCAGGGCGACGAACAGCACCAGCTTGATCGGCACGGAAATGATCACCGGGCTCATCATCATCATGCCCAGGGCCAGCAGGATGCTGGAGATCACCAGGTCGACGATGACAAAGGGCAGGTAGAGGTAGAAACCGATCTTGAAGGCGCTCTTGATTTCGCTCAGCGCGTAGGCCGGCAACAGCGCGAACAAGGACGGCTCGACGTCCTCCCGGGACGACGGCGGCGCTTCGTCCGGCCCGACCTGCTGGGCCCGCTCGAAGAAGAACGCCAACTCGGGATCGGTATAGCGGCGCAGGTAATCCTTGTAGCTGCCCAGGCCGTTTTCGCCGAACTCGACGACCGCCTCGACGCTGTCGAAACGCACCTGGTTGTCCTTGTAGTAGCCGTAGCCCTGCTTCACCACCGGGGTCATGACAAACAGCGCCAGCAACAGGGCGATCGCATTGAGGCTCATGTTCGACGGCACCTGCTGCAGGCCCAGAGCATTGCGCACGATCACGAAGACGATGGAGAACTTGATGTAGCAGGTGCCCGCCGCGACCAGGAACGGCAGCAACGAGGCGAACGCCAGCAAGGCGATCAGCGAGACGTCATTGTTCATCCAGAGCCCCTCGACCGACCTGGCGCAATTCCACGCCCAGTTCCTCGCCCAGGTGCACCAGTTCGCCCCGCGCAACCGCCCGACCGTTGGCCCGCACTTCGATATCGCCCAGCACCGCCGGATCGAGCGCCAGGACCTGCCCCTCGAGCAACGCCGCCAGCTCGGCCAGGCTAACGGCTTGCTCGGCCAGGACGAACTCCAGGCGCACGGGCAGCCGGCCGAGCGACGATGCAGGTTCGGTTTTCTGTTCTTCCGGCGTATCGGGTTCAGCGGGTGACAAGCTCATATGCAGGCCTTCTTCGGTAAAGGTGAATTCGCCGACCGGCTGGCCCGCGAGATGCAACAGCCGCGCAGGCCGGCTGATACGCAGGACATCGCCCGCGGCGAGAGTGGACAAGGCCGCGCCGGCCAGCTCGCTGCTGCCGAGGGTCGCCCGCACAGGGTGCGGCACCCTCGCCAACCAGGAACCCGACACGCATGGGCCGGGCAGCCAGGGTTCCGCTGCTGGCGGTGCCACGGGCAGACGGATCACCCACAGCGAGCCCCGCGCCGTGGCGATCCGGGGCAACAGGCGATGCTCCAGAGTTGCCAGGGTGACGGGCTCGACCATCGACAGGCGCTCGTAGCGCAGCTCGTCCAACGTGATATCCAGCGGCCGTGGCACGGCCTGGAACAATTCGGCGAGCAGCTCGATGGAACACGGGGCCTTCAGCAGCGAACGCAGTTGCGGGAGGATGCCGTCGAGCCATTCGCGGGCATCGACCAGCCCCTGCCAGCCAGGGCCCTGGCCTTCGGCGCAAAATCCCAGGTAATCGCCGGGGACGACCAGCGGGCTGAGTTCGGCCTGGTGTCCGCCGCGCCGCCAACGTTCGATCGCACACTGCCGTGCGTGAAGCAGCGGCTCGATCCGGCGCAGCCCCAGGGAGTGTCCCGTCGCGCGGGCCGCTGCACGGTTCAAGATCCTCGGCCGCCATCATCCGGTGCCGGCGATAGCGGTCCGTCGTCCAGCCACCAGTGCGGCTGCCGGTTCCTGTCGAAATTGACCTGCAACTGTTCGAACACCTGCCGGTCGCTCGCACGGATCAGCAGGCCAGTCGAGCCAGCGCCTTCACGGGTGATCAGCACCTCGCCCCGGGCCCGCTCATTGCTGAAAGGCACCTGCAGGAAATGCTGTCCGGTGCCATCGTCCTCCTGCTCGGCTGGCTCCGGTGGCGCACCGTCATGCCGCTCCGGTGTCGCGTCCTGTTCGCCGCTCGCCCCTTCGGCCAGGACCTGTCCGGCCAAGGCCTGGGGCTCCGACCTGACCAGCAGGCTACCGGGCAGCAGTTCGGAAGGACTTCCAGGCTCGGTTTCCGGGACCGGCGCCCCTGTCTCCGGGGGCATGGACGCAGCATTCGCCCCGGAACCTGTCAGCGGCCCTTCACCGTGGGCAGGCATCGCCTGTGTCCTGGCGTCCAGGCCATCGCCAGGTTGTCCATCGACTCCAGCCGTTCCCCGCGCCCAGCCGACCCGCTCTTCTGCGGCCGCGACGGTGGATATCCGCGCCCCCTCGACATCGCCCTGGTTCAGCGGCCCCTCTGCCGGCGCCAGACCCGGCCCCGCCCTGTCCCCGAACGGTTCCTGCGGCCTGTCGACCGAGCCGGTGCCGACCTCTGCCCTGCGCGAACCACCCGGACTCACGGCAGCCCTGCCGGGACCACTCGCCGGCAATTGCACTTGCTGCAACACCGCGAACAATGTCGCGGCCCCTGCGAGAATCACTTCCTCCTCAAGCCCCTCAAGACCCTGCCCGATGCCGTCCGGTGCTTCATCCGGAAAATCCGGCACAGGCTCAACGGTCGGCGATACCCGGGAAATGCCGTTCATCCTTTCATTCCAATCAGATCCTCGATTTCACCCTCGTCGCGACGCAGGTGCCCAAGCCGATGCTCCCGCCGCAGACGCTGGCGCAAGCCGACGTACTTGGCATGCTTGCGGCGCAACAGCAGCAGTTGCTGCTGCTCTCTGTGCACCGCCTGGTCCAGTTGTGTCCGTTGCTCATGCAGGGGGCCGCGCTCGAGCGCCAACAGCAGGATCTGCCGGCGAATCACCGCCTGGCGCCGCAGCGTCTCGAGCAACTGCCAGTGATCGAGCACAAGGTTCTCGGCGCGATGGCTGGCGAGCAACGTCCGCAACGAATCCTCATGCTCATCCAGTGCGCCCAGCTCGCGCTGCAACAGCGCCAGGCGCTGCCGGACCGCCTGCAGTTCGCGCTCGCCCTGGTGCTGGCGCCAGGCACTCAAGTCCAGCAGGCGCTCGATATCAGCCAATGAGCTCATGCAGGCTCCGCAAGGTTTCATCCGGTCGGCTCGGCTCGGTGGCATCCTGGCGCAGCCAGTGGTTCAGGCCGTCCCGGCAGGCCATGGCGCGATCATTGGCCGGATCGACACCCGGCGTGTACTCGCCGAGATCGAGGAACACCTGCAACGCCTCCAGCCGCGCCAGCACCTCGCGGGTCCTGGTCGCCAACTGCCGGGCCCGCGCATCGGTCACCTGGTGCGCCACCCGACTGGCGCTGCGCAACACGTCGATGGCCGGGAAATGCCCCTTGGCGGCCAGGTTGCGGCTCAGGTAGATATGCCCGTCGAGAATCGAACGAATCTCCTCGGCGATGGGGTCCGGTTCGTCATCGCTCTCGAGCAATACGGTGTAGCAGGCGGTGATACTGCCCAGCGCCGTGATACCGGGGCGCTCCAGCAGGCGCGGCAGCGCATCGAACACCGAGGCCGGATAACCCCTGCGCGCCGGCACCTCGCCGGCGGCCAGGGCCAGGTCGCGACGGGCGCGGGCGTAACGGGTCAGCGAGTCGAGCAGCAGCACCACGCACTGGCCCTGGTCGCGAAAATATTCGGCGATGGCCGTCGCTTGCAGCGCCGCGTTGCAGCGATCCACCGACGACACATCGGAGGTGGCATAGACCACCACGCAACTCGCACGCTTATGCGACTGGCGCAAATGATCGATGAACTCGGTCACCTCGCGCCCGCGCTCGCCGATCAGGCCGATGACAAAGACGTCGGCATCGGTATGGTTGATCAGCATGTTGAGCAGCGAGGTCTTGCCTGACCCGGCGCTGGCGAAGATGCCCAGGCGCTGGCCGATGCCGACGGTCAGCAGGCCGTCTATGGCACGGATACCGGTCATCAGCGGCTCGGCCACCGGACGTCGTTGCTGATAGGACGGCGGGTCGGCATCCACCGGATAATCGCGGCCGTTGAACGCCGGTGCCGGCGCCAGGCGCTCGACGATCGTACCGCGCGGGTCGACCACACTGCCGAGCATCTCGGCACTGCAATACAGGCGCAGCGACGAGCCGGTCGGCACGATCATCGACTCGCGCGACAGGCCGCGGGCTTCCCCCAGGAGACTGAGCACCACCGCATCGGGCTTGAAGCCGATCACCTGGGCCCTGGCCAGCAGCTCGACCGATGTCCAGTGCCGGCGGATCTCGCAGACCTCGCCAATCGACACCCCCTCCAGCGCCGCCTCGATCAGCGGCCCGCTCAAGCGTCGGGGATGGGCACCGCGCCGTTCGAGGCGCAGCGCACTCATTGGCGAATGAGGCCGCAGAGTTCCTCGATGGCCTCCATGAAGCCATCGAGCGCCTCGGCAAAGGCCCGGTCACTGTCCAGCGCCTGCTCGGCGAGCATCAACCGCACTTCCAGTTGCCCTTCGTTCTCGAACAACTGCAATTGGCCGGTGCGGGCGTGGGCATTGCCCTTGAGCAGGAACTGCATCAGGTTCTCGGCGCAGTAGGCGAACGTGGCGGGCGTCACCTGCGCGACCACACTCCATAGCCAGACATCTTCACCGATGACGTTGAGGCTGATGTTCGGTTGCTCGATCATCTCCATTTCGATCGTACTATGGCTGTCGAACTGCCCCAGTTGCGCCTCGCTGCAGCCGCTATAACGCAGTGCACCGCGCAAGCGTTCGGCAATGTCCATATCCCGCATGGGTATTTCTCCTTATAGAGTCTTGATGACATTCACTGAAATGGTCTCGCTGAGCTCACCGAAGGACATGACATCCAGTTCGCGAAAGCGCCCCTCGACCAGTTTTTTGATATAGCGCCGCACGTCCACCGAACACAGCAGCACCAGGTCCTTCTGCGGCACGTGCAGGCTTTCGAGGCCCAGGCTCAGGCGATCGATCAGGTCCTCGGACTGCGCCGGCTCCAGGTTGAGAAAGCTGCCACCGGAGGTCTGGCGGATGCCACCGCGCACCACCTCCTCGAACTCCGGCGACAGCAGCAGCACGCGCAGGTCGTTGCCATGGGCGAACTTGTTGCTGATGTAACGCCCCAGGCCGCCACGCACGTGCTCGACCAGGGCAATCGTGTCCTTCTCGCGGGAAGCCCAGTGGGCCAGGGACTCGAGAATCAGCTTCATGTTGCGCACCGAGATGCGCTCGCCGACCAGGCGCTGCAGGACTTCGGTGATCTTCTGCACGGTGACGTGGCGATAGACTTCCTTGAGCAGGTCCGGGTAGCGCCCTTCCATTTCGTCCAGCAGCGCCTTGGTTTCCTGCACGCCGAAGAACTCGTTGATATTGCGCGCCAGCAGACTCACCAGGCAGCGGTAGCATTCGTCGTAGGCCGCGCGCAGCTGGTAACCCAGGTTCGTTGCCGTGCCCTTGCCCTCGGCACCGATCCAGACGCTTTCGAGCTTGTTGCTGTCGCGCCCGCGCACCAGCGGCAAGCCCATGGCGGCCAGCTCCGGCGAATAGTCGAGGACCCGCCAGTGATCGAAATGGATATCGAACTGGTCGGCCCGCACCTCGTTGATCAGCACCGCCACCTGATGCCCCGGCAAGGACTCGGAACCGCGCAATTGCGGCAGCGGGATCTTCAGGCCGTAGTCGACGAAGAACTGGCTGCGAAAACGCTCGGCGAGCCTCGCCCCGCGCAGTTCCTGCAGGCGCGCCGCGGGCACCAGGAACATCAGCGCGACCGTCTCGGTGGCGATATCGTCGACGCTGTCGAGCATCCCCAGCTCGCCCTCCGTCACGGTGTCGGACGCTGCCGGCGGCGTGGCCTCCCGCGACTCCGGCGCTGGCGCCCGGGTCTTGCGCCAGCGCAGCAACACCACCAGGGCCAGGACGCCGGCAATCAGCATGAAGGTCGCCAGCGGAAACCCCGGCAGCGTGCCGACCGCCACCGCCAGCAAGGCGCTGACGCCGATGACGAAAGGGTTGCCGAACATCTGGGTGAGCATGTTGCGCCCCAGGTTGGCTTCGTCGCCGTTGACCCGGGTGACGATGAAACCCGCGCCGATGGCGATCAGCAGCGCCGGAATCTGCGCGACCAGGCCATCGCCGATGGTCAACAGGGTGTAGGTCGACAGGGCCGTCGAGAAATCCATGCCCAACTGGCCGACACCGATGGCGATTCCGCCGAGGAAGTTGACGAAGATGATGATGATCCCGGCGATGGCATCGCCCTTGATGAATTTCATCGCCCCGTCGAAGGAGCCATAGAGCTGGCTTTCCCGCTCCAGCACACTGCGTTTCTCGCGGGCCTGTGCGGCGTCGATGGCACCGGCCTTGAGGTCGCCGTCGATGCTCATCTGCTTGCCCGGCATGCCGTCCAGGGAAAACCGCGCCGCCACCTCGGCCACCCGCTCCGAGCCCTTGGTGATCACGATGAACTGGACCACGGTGACAATGGCGAAGATCACGAAGCCCACCACCAGGTTCTCGCCGATCACGAACTCACCGAACGAAGCGATGATCTCGCCGGCATCCGCCTGGGTCAGGATCAGGCGGCTGGTGCTGATGGACAACGCCAGCCGGAACAGCGTGGTCAACAGCAGCAGGGCCGGGAACGTCGAGAAGGCGAGAATGCTTTCGATGTAGAACGAGCCCATGAAGATCAGCAGCGAGATGACGATGTTCAGGCCGATCAGAAAGTCGACCAGGGGCGTTGGCAAGGGAATGATCAACATCGCGATGATCATCACCATCAACGACAGGATCAGCAGTTCGGGGCGTGCCGAGGCACTGCGCAGGAGTCGATCGAGCATGGCTTTCCCTACTCCCCCGGCCAGTTCGCGCCGATCATGGCGCGCCGTTGCTCGATCTGCTCATGGCCATGGGCGATCTGCGCCAGGGCCGCGAACTGCTCGGCCAATCGCTCCCCGGCGGCGCTGTCGGCAAACAGCTCCTGGGGCAATTGCAGGCAGGCGCGCCGGACCGCCTGCAGCAAGCTCGAACGCTCGCGATGCAACGCCAGCAACATCTGCTCCCCGAGGACACCGGACAACAGTTGGTCGAGTTCGTCGGGGTGCTTCAGAACGCCGAAGAAGAACACCAGCCAGTCGAGTTCCTGCGGGTTGTATTGACGGACCAGGGCATTGTCCAGCAGGCCACCGACAAACATCGCGTCCGCCGAGCGCAGGCGTTTCAGATCGGCGAGACGGGCCAGCAATGAGCCGAATTCGCTGCGCGAGCAACTGGGGTCCTGGGCATCGATGTCCGTCAGCAAGGCGGCCTCGATAAAGGCCAGCACCGCGACCCGCCGGCCCGGCCCGAACAGTGCCACCCAGTCTTCGTAGCAACTGGCGGCGCCGGCATCGCTTTCGAGGAAATCCCGATAGGCCTCGCGCAGGAACGTCGCCCGCAAGGCCATCGCGTTGCCGAACAGCCGGGCTTTCAGGGCACTGTTGATACCGGCCTTGAGACGCCGCGGCGAAGCCTGGGCGATCACCTGTTCCAGCAGGCTCTCCAGCCGCTGGCGTACAGGGGCTTGCAGTTGCCGGCGCCGGAGCAGTTCGCGCAGCACCAGCGCCAGGTCGCTGTCATCGGGGAACAGGCTGCGGGCCATCTGCAACAACCATTCGACCGGTTTGTCCGCGACCTTGCCCAACGCCAGCACCTGGCGGGCCTTGGGTACCACGTCCTCGTCGAGCACCGACTCGAAACTCTCGGGCCGGCTCTCGGTCTTGAGCTCGAACAGGCGGCGATTGCGAAACTGCGTCAGGGCCGCCGACATCTCATCGCTGCTCTGGATAAACCGCTGGAGCAGCGCCGCCGGGCTGGCGTCCTGGTCGGCCGGGTCGGCATCGGGCTGGGCCTGCGCCTCCTGCCTGGCCAGGTCGAGACGGGCCAGGGAAGCACGGGTCAGGGCTGGATTGATCAACACCCCGTCAGCGCTCCGCCGCTCGCATGAAGGCGCGGCGCACCGCGTCCTGCTGCTCCGCGGTCATCAACCCCTTGCCCAGGTCGCGGGTGCTCTCCTGCAGGGCACCGAGGATTTCCTTGGGCTGGATCAGGAACACCCGCGCAGTGTTGGCCGAGCTGCTGACCCGGTAGCGGAACAGCCCGCCAATCAGCGGAATCGAGCCCAGCAACGGGATGCGCGCCACCTGCTCGCGATGATCGTCACGGGTAAAACCGCCGACCAGCAGGCTCTTGCCCTGGGGCACCCGGGCAACGGTGCTGATCCGCGTACGGCCGACCGTCGGCAGCGGCTGCACCGTGGTGTCATTCGTGGCACGTTCCACTTCGCTGCCGTCCTCGATATTCAGCGACATCTCGATTTCATCGGCGATGGCAAAGCGCGGCAGCACGCTGATCAGCGTGCCGTAGGTCACGCTCTGCAGATCGACACTGCGCTCACCCAGCAACTGCGTGTAGAAGGTGCGGTTGTTGTCGAACAGTGCCGGGACGTTTTCCTGGGTCAGGATCACCGGGCGCGCCACCACGTTGGCGCGGTTCTTCTGCGCCAGGGCCATGACCCGGGCCATGAAGGACACGCCATCGAGGGTCGTCGCCGAGCCGCTGTTGAGCGACACGCCCAACTGGCCGCCGACATCGATCCCGCCCTGCCAGCTCACCCCGAGCTGGTTCAGTTCGTCCTTGTTCAAGTCGATGATCCACAACGACAGCTCGACATGACGCTTGGGCACATCCAGGGCGGCCACCAGGTTCTCGATGAAACGCACCTGCTCGGGCAGGCCCTTGACCAGCAGGCTGTTGGTGTCCGGATACGCCACCACGCGAATGTTCCCCGCGGCGGTTTCCCGCGCCAGCACCCGCGGGGCGGTGGGATCGTCCGGGGAGATCGGCGTGGCCAGTCCTTCGAGGGGAAACTGCGGCATGCGCAACGGATTGCCGGCCACGGTCGAGACTTCCACCCGCGGCTCGACCCCGCCCTGCTCGCCCTTGAGCAGGCTCTCGATCACCGTGGCCATGCCCGGGATCGAGATCTTCTGCTCCCGTTGTTCGTAGCTGCGGTCGCCGACAAAGGTGTTGAGCAGGTGGATCACGCCGATCCGCTGCTGCCCGAGCAACAGTTCGGAGGGCTGGTTGTCCATCAACTGCGCCGCCTGCATGACCAGGTCGACATAGATCGGCGGGCCGGACACGTAAAAGGTCCGGCGCCCGTCATTGCGCAAGGGGTAACGCGAGTCCTCCAGGCCCGACTGGCGCAGGAACTGCTTCAGGGTGTCGACGCTGATCACCCGCAGCGCCACCACCGAGCTTTTCACCTCGGAAGCGTCATACAGGTAGATGGCCTGTCCGTCGCTGTACCAGATCAGCCCCATCTGGGCGACGATGCGGTCGAAGGTCTGCCGTGCCGAATGCAGCGGGAATTCGCCACTGATGCGTTTGCCGGCGGCGGCCTTGCTGACGATGATCGGCTTGCCCAGGGGCGCCGACAACGCGGAAAAGAAGCTGCGCAGGCCTTCCTCGCGGGCCACGTAACCGTCGGTTTTCGCCGGTGCGGCAACCGCCGGCGAGAGCGGCAGGCAGGCCAGCAGCCAAATGCCGAGCCAGTGACGCGAGGCGCGCAACGGCGCAGGTTTCAACCCCGCTGCTCCATGAGATCGAGCAGCCGGCTCGGCGCGACCCCGAGCAGTTCGCGAACTTCCTTGGAGAAATGCGACGAGGAGGCATAACCGTACTCCAGCGCCACGTCGGTGAGCGAGCCGCCGCCGCGGATCATCCGCAACAGCGCCTTGGCCGTGCGCCAGTCCCGCAGTTCCGGCTTGGCCGCCCCGCCCAGGGCCTGGTGACACAGGCGGCGAAAATGCGAGACCGACACGCCATAACGCCGTGCCAGGCCGATCAGCTTTTCGCTGGCGGTGCCCTGCTCCAGCAGAAACTGCACCAGCCAGTAGCTCGCGCTTTGCCGCAACATCCCGGCAAACCGTCGGTAGTCGGCGTCACCGCGCAACGCCCGCTCGATATACCAGCGCTCCAGGCCCTCCTTGCTGGCGGCGATCGCCGCTGTCACCGGCAAGGCGGCCCAGGGCTCCGCGCAGGGCCGCCGCTGGGCGAAACCGCCGCCCATGTCGATGAACACCTGCAACTTCATCAGGCAGGTCCCGGACAAGCTCTCGCAGAGCAACCCGCCGGAAACCACTCGCATCGCCGCCCGCCCCACCAGCAGGCCCTGCCAGCCGGCGGGCAGGCACCAGCCGACCTTGAGGTCATCGTGGCACAGGCACACGCCGGTCTCGCCGGCCCGTACGTACAAGATCCGCTCTGCGGATAGAACCCCCGGACACGTTATCGCGAAGCGTTCGTCAACCTGCACCCTGCATCCCACCTGTCTGTCGATGAATCGTCAGCGATCATCGCGTGATCGCCGCGGCAGATCATGATGAGAAGCTGATGAGCCGTCGGCGCGAACCGGGACACTGGCATATGCCTTGCTACATCGGTGAAAACCCTCACCAACGGCGGTTCGGGTGCAAGGACAAAGACGTCGCAACCCGTCAGTGCATAGGCCACGGACCGGGTGCGGCGTTTTTTTATGAAGAGTGAAAAGCCGATGAACGAATTTCCAGCCAATCCCCTGGCCTGGGTCAATGGCAGCGATGCCCCGGAAAAGAATGCCCTCGACCTGGGCTTCATGCCCCTGAGCGATTGCGCCTCGCTGGTGGTCGCCGCCACCCAGGGCTTTGCCCAGCCCTATGGCCTGACCCTCAATCTCAAGCGCCAGCCATCCTGGGCCAGCCTGCGCGACAAGCTGGTCAGCGGCGAACTGGACGCCGCCCACAGCCTCTACGGGCTGGTCTATGCGGTGCACCTGGGCATCGGCGGCAGCCCGGCCACCGACATGGCGGTGCTGATGGGCCTGAACCAGAATGGCCAGAGCATCAACCTCTCGTCGGCCTTGCAAGAGGCGGGCGTGACCAGCCCTGAGGCACTGGACCGACGCGCGCACCAAAACAAGGCAAAGCTCACCTTCGCCCAGACGTTCCCCACAGGCACCCACGCCATGTGGCTGTACTACTGGCTGGCCAGCCAGGGCATTCACCCGTTGCAGGACGTCAACAGCGTGGTCGTCCCGCCGCCGCAGATGGTCGCCCACCTGCAGGCCGGGCGCATCGACGGCTTCTGTGTCGGCGAGCCATGGTGCGACAGCGCGGTCAAGCAGGGCCTGGGCTTTACCCTCGCCACCAGCCAGGCGATCTGGCCCGATCACCCGGAAAAGGTCCTCGGCTGCACCCGCGCCTTTGTCGAGCAGTACCCCAATACCGCCCGCGCCCTGGTGATGGCCGTCCTCGAGGCCAGCCGCTTTATCGAGCAGAGCCCGGAAAACCGCCGGAGCACCGCCCAGTTGCTCAGCGGCAGCGACTACCTCGATGCACCGGTGGAACATATCCAGCCACGCCTGCTCGGCGACTATGAAGACGGCCTCGGCCATCGCTGGCAGGATCCCCATGCGTTGCGCTTCCACGGCAACGGCGAGGTGAACCTGCCCTACCTTTCTGACGGCATGTGGTTCATGACCCAGTTCCGCCGCTGGGGCCTGCTGCGCGAGGACCCCGACTACCTCGGCGTCGCCCGCCAGGTGCAACAACTGGCGCTCTATCGCCAGGCGGCGGCGGACCTGGGCATCGAGCATGGCCCCGAAGTGATGCGCAGCAGCCAGTTGATCGACGGCAAGGTCTGGGACGGCTCCGACCCCGCCGCCTACGCCCGCGGCTTCACGCTGCATGCCCTGCACGACGAGCCGGCCGCGCTCGCCCGCCGCTGACAGGAGATCCGAACATGTTGCGTATCCTGCTGATCAACGACACGGCAAAAAAGGTCGGACGGCTCAAGGCCGCCCTGATCGAGGCGGGTTTCGAGGTCATCGATGAATCGGGACTGACCATCGACCTGCCGGCCCGCGTCGAAACCGTGCGCCCCGACGTGATCCTGATCGACACCGAATCCCCCAGCCGCGACGTCATGGAGCAGGTCGTGCTGGTCAGCCGCGACCAGCCCCGGCCCATCGTGATGTTCACCGACGAACATGATCCCGACGTGATGCGCCAGGCCATCAAGTCCGGCGTCAGCGCCTATATCGTCGAAGGTATCCAGGCCCAGCGCCTGCAACCGATCCTCGATGTCGCCATGGCCCGGTTCGAGAGCGACCAGGCCTTGCGTGCCCAGTTGCAGGCACGGGACCAGCAACTGGCGGAGCGCAAGCGCATCGAACAGGCCAAGGGCCTGCTGATGAAGATGAAGAACTGCAAGGAAGAAGAGGCCTATACGCTGATGCGGCGCCAGGCCATGAGCCGCCAGCAGAAGCTGATCCAGGTCGCCGAGCAGATTATTGCCATGAGCGAACTGCTCGGCTGAGCCGACGGCAGCGATGGCGAATCTGGCCCGCCTCTTGCTAAGTCAATCCTGCAGGTAACCAACGGCGGTTGCCCCACTGTACGACAAAGACGTCGCCCACCCCTTTCGCGCAAGCAGAGCGGGTAGCGGCGTTTTTTGCGTTTTGGCTCCGCAAACGCGGGCCGGTGGTGCAGCCGTGCAGGCGCACCACCCGATGCCCCTTGCTATAGCCCCTCCCCTGAGACTCTTACCGCTGAGGTGCGTCATGAATGCAAGTTTCTGGAAGTCCGGCCATACGCCGACCCTGTTTTCGGCCTTTCTGTATTTCGACCTGAGCTTCATGGTCTGGTACCTGCTCGGCCCCCTGGCGGTGCAGATCGCCGCCGACCTGCACCTGACCACCCAGCAACGCGGGCTGGTGGTGGCCACGCCGATCCTGGCCGGGGCGTTCCTGCGCTTCCTGATGGGCCTGCTGGCCGACCGGCTGTCGCCCAAGACCGCCGGGATCATCGGCCAGGTCATCGTTATCGGTGCACTGTTCGGTGCCTGGCAACTGGGCATCCACAGTTATGAGCAGGCCCTGCTGCTGGGACTGTTCCTCGGCATGGCCGGCGCTTCGTTCGCCGTCGCCCTGCCCCTTGCCTCGCAATGGTATCCGCCGCAACACCAGGGCAAGGCCATGGGCATCGCCGGGGCCGGTAACTCGGGGACCGTGTTCGCCGCGCTGATCGCCCCACTGCTCGCGGCCTCCTTCGGCTGGAGCAATGTCTTCGGTTTCGCCCTGATCCCGCTGGTGCTCACCCTGGTCCTGTTTGCCTGGCTGGCCCGCAATGCACCACAACGGCCCAAGGCCAAGTCCATGACCGACTACATGAAGGCCCTGGGCGATCGCGACAGCTGGTGGTTCATGTTTTTCTACAGCGTGACCTTCGGCGGCTTCATCGGCCTGGCCAGCGCCCTGCCCGGCTACTTCAACGACCAGTACGCCCTGAGCCCGGTGACCGCCGGCTACTACACCGCCGCCTGCGTGTTCGGCGGCAGCCTGATGCGTCCCCTGGGTGGCGCCCTGGCCGACCGTTTCGGTGGCATCCGCACCTTGCTCGGCATGTACACCGTGGCGGCGATCTGCATTGCCGCGGTCGGCTTCAACCTGCCCAGTTCCTATGCCGCCCTGGCCCTGTTTGTCCTGGCGATGCTCGGTCTGGGTGCCGGTAATGGCGCGGTGTTCCAATTGGTGCCGCAGCGTTTCCGCCTGGAAATCGGCGTGATGACAGGGCTGATCGGCATGGCCGGTGGCATCGGCGGCTTTGCCCTGGCGGCCGGCATGGGCGCGATCAAGCAGAGCACCGGCAGCTATCAGCTGGCCTTGTGGTTGTTCGCCAGCCTTGGCGTTCTCGCCTGGTTCGGCCTGCACGGGGTCAAGCGGCGCTGGAGAACCACCTGGGGCTCGGCCGCCGTCACCGCCGCACGGGTCTGAGCGCCCCATGGGCCTGCAACTGAGTTTCGCCCAGGCCACGGCCACCGGCCCGCGCGCGGAAAACCAGGACGCCCTGCGCCTGGTCACCCCGGCGCCGGAGCTGGCGGCCAGCAAGGGTTATCTGTTCGCCATTGCCGACGGCGTCAGCCAGTGCGCCGATGGCGCCCTGGCGGCGCAGTCGACCCTGCAGGCGCTGGCCCTCGACTATTACGCCACGCCGCAGACCTGGGGCGTGGCCCAGGCCCTGGACCGGCTGTTGCTGGCGCAGAACCGCTGGCTGCAAGCCAATGGCGGCGGCCAGCCGCTGCTGACCACCTTGAGCGCCGTGGTCCTGCGTGGCCGCCGCTTTACCCTGGCCCATGTCGGCGATTGCCGGGTCTATCGCTGGCACGCCGGCCAGTTGCAACGCATCAGCCAGGAGCATGTCTGGGAACAACCGGACATGCGGCACGTGCTCAAGCGGGCCATGGGCCTGGATCAGCACCTGGTGGTCGACTACCTCGATGGCGAACTGCGCCAGGGCGAGAGCTTCCTGCTGCTCAGCGACGGGGTCTGGGCCACCCTCGGCGACCCGGCGATCGCGGCCATCCTGCGCGAACAGCCGGAACTCGAAAGCGCCGTGGCGACCCTGGTCAGCGCCGCCCACCTGGCCGGCAGCCAGGACAACGCCAGTGCCCTGTTGGTGCGGGTCGACCAGCCGGGGGAAAACAGCCTCGGCGATACCCTGATCCAATTGCAGCAATGGCCCCTGCCGCCCTTGCTGAAACCCGGCCAGGCGTTCGAAAACTGGCAGGTCGAGAGCCTCCTCGGACAGAGCCGGCAATCGCTTCTCTATCGTGTCCGCGACGCCCAGCAACAGCCCTGGCTGCTCAAGACCCTGCCACCAGGCCGCCACGCGGAGCCCGGTGCCGGGCAGGAGCTGCTCCAGGAGGAATGGTTTCTGCGCCGGGTCGCCGGCCGCTGCTTCCCCGAAGTGCATCCCGCGCCACAACGCCAGCACCTGTATTACCTGATGCGCGAATACCCGGGACTGACCCTCGCCGAGCTGTTCCAGCAGATCGGCCCGCTGCCCCTGGCGCAATGGCAGGAACTGGCCCGGCGCACCTTGCAGGCGGTCGGCATGCTGCACCGGCGCAATATCCTCCATCGCGATATCAAGCCGGAAAACCTCCACCTGGGCTCCGACGGCGAGCTGCGCCTGCTGGATTTCGGCCTGGCCTATTGTCCGGGCCTAAGCGAGGAACCGCGCCAGGAACTGCCGGGAACACCCGGCTATATCGCACCGGAGGCGTTCGACGGACAGGCCCCGGATATTCGCCAGGACCTCTACAGCGTCGGCGTCAGTCTGTTCTACCTGCTGACGGGGCACTATCCCCATGGGGAAATCGAAGCCTTCCAGCGTCCGCGTTTTGGCGCACCGGTCAGTGCCGGGCGTTATCGTCCCGATCTTCCCGACTGGCTCGCGCAGAGCCTGACTCGCGCCGTCGCGGTCGATCCCGGACAACGCTACGAGACGGCCGAGGAATGGCTGCTGGCCCTGGAAAAAGGTGAGCGCAATGTGTTGGGCATTCGCCCGCGCCCCTTGCTGGAACGCGAGCCCTTGAAAGTCTGGCGCACCGTGGCGCTGGTATCGCTGCTGATCAACCTGGCCCTGCTGCTCTGGGCACTGAAGCCCTGAACGCAGCAGGTGCCGGGCAAATCGCAGGCAAAGAAAAGCCCGGCCTGAGCCGGGCTTTTCCGTACAACCAAGCTAATTACTGAGCTTGGGCTTCAACAGACGCTTCTACGCGACGGTTGACAGCGCGACCAGCTTCAGTGGCGTTGTCGGCCACTGGGCGGGATTCGCCGTAACCAACTGCAGTCACACGGCTAGGAGCAACGCCATCCTTGACCAGGACTTGCTTGACAGCGTCAGCACGACGCTGCGACAGCTTCTGGTTGTAGGCATCAGGACCGATGCTGTCAGTGTGACCAGCAACTTCAACGTTGGTAGCTGGGTACTGTTTCATGAAGTCAGCGAGGTTTTTCACGTCGCCGTAGCTGTTAGGCTTGACTACCGACTTGTCGAAGTCGAATTTCACGTCCAGCTCAACCTTGACCACTTGAGCGATTGGAGCTTCTGGAGCCGGTGCTGGCTCTTCGGCAACTGGAGCTGGAGCAGGTGCTGGAGCAACCTTGCCACCGCTACCGCCGAAGTTCACGCCCAGACCAACCAGAGCCTGGTAGTCCCACTTGCCGTTGTCCAGCTTGTAGTCAGCTTCAACGCCGGCACGAGCGTACAGGTTGTCGGTGATGTACCACTTGGCGCCAGCGCCGGTGGTCAGGAAAGTCGACTGGTCACGACCGGTGTGGCCGTCAGCAGCAACGTTGGTCTGGCTGCCGTGAGCAACGCCACCTTCAACGTATGGACGGATTGCATCGCCAACGGTACCGAAGTGGTACTGGCTTTTCAGACCGAACTGATCGCCGCGGATCTTCTGGTTGCCAGTGCCGTCGTTCGAACGGGTGTAGTCCAGTTTGCCGTAAGTGGCATTGACCGACACGTCGTCGGTGATGAAGTAGCCGATCGAAGCGCCTGGGCTACGGCCGTCTTCTACGTGGTTGACGCTGTCGTTGAACTTCTTGCTGTAGAACAGCTCACCCTCGACAGCGCCTTGGCCTTGTGCCAGAGCGCCGAACGAAGTTGCGGCAACAAGTGTACCAACGGCAACGCCCAAGGTGTTTTTCAGTTTCATCCGTTAAATCCCCATCTGGTGATTGTGAATCAGTCCCCAAACCGGGGGACAACTCGGCGACAAGTCTAGCAGAACTTGCCTGAACGTAAGAGATATTTGCGTTGAACTAAGTTTCAGCAATACCCGCAAATTTCTCACGCAATTTATCTAAAGCCCTTTTGTAGCGCATTTTCGTCGCACTCAACCCCATGTGCATGATGTCCGCGATCTCCTGGAACTCCAGCTCTGCGACAAAACGTAGCACCAGAATCTCCCGATCGATCGGGTTCACATGCACCAGCCAGCGATCAAGTCCGGCCTTTTCCTCAGGTACCGGCGCCTTCTCTTCAGACGCCTCCTCGAGCGGGTCGAGACTCAAAGCGTCCATCAGGCGACGCTTTCGCCGTTCTTTTCGGTACTGCGTAATGCACTCGTTGTACGTGATGCTATAAAGCCATGTCTTGAACTTCGATTTGCCCTCGAAGTTCTTGAGGCCATACAAGACCTTCAACATCACTTCCTGACAGACATCGTCAGCATCACGATCGTTCCCTAAATACCTTGAACAAACGCTGAACAAAGTTCGTTGATAGCGGCGCATCAACTCTTCGTAGGCCCGCGTCACATGAAAAAGCTCCACATGCGAACGCGCGACCAGCTCCTCATCAGAGAGCTCGCGGGGGTCGTAGCGCATGGATAGCGATTGGGTTTTATTCAAAACGAGTCGTGCCGACAGTCAGGTCAATGTCCGCCGCAGCCCAGGGTTGCGGGCTTTTCGCGGCGGCATACATTAGCAGGGTTTGCCGGATTAGCGGCTACTCACATGCTGTTCCAGCAGGATCCGATTGGAGAGAGAGACTAGCTCACCCTCATCGGTCAGCAATGTGGTTTTAACCGTGCCGATCTCTTCGATCTGGCCTTCGACCTCGCCAACTCGCACTTGTTGCCCAACCTGATACAACTCACGCACATAGATTCCCGCAAGAATCTGCCCCGCGATCTCCCGGCTGCCCAGGCCCATGGCCAGGGCAACGGCCAGACCGACGGTAATCAACACGATCACGATCACATGGTTCAGCAGGTCGGTCTTGACCTCCAACTGACTGATCGCCACCGAAATACTGATGATCACCACCAGCCCCTGGGCCACCCGCCCCAAGCCGCTGGCATAGTCCAGGCCCACGCCTTCGGCGGCACCGCGCACCAGGCCATTGACCAGTTGCGCCAGTAACACCCCCACCAGCAGCACCAGGGCCGCGCCGAATACTTTCGGCAAATACAGCGCCAGCATGTCGAGCGTAGCCGAAACTCGCTCAAGTCCAAGGGATTCGGCGGCGGAAACCAGGAAAATCAGCAATATGAACCAGTAGACGATCTTGCCGATCAGGGTCGAGATCGGTACCTGGATGCCCGCGCGACTCAACAACTTGGTCAGCCCGGTGCCCCCCATGAGGCGATCCAGCCCCAGTTTGGCGAGCAATTTGGACAGCAGGGTATCGAGCAGCTTGGCCACGACAAACCCCAGCAGCACCACGACCAGGGCGCCAAACAGGTTCGGAATGAAGTTCGCGACCTTCGTCCACAATGCTGTCATCGCCGCCACCAGACTCCGGGTCCAGAGATCAAGTTCCATATTCAATCAGCCTTATCCGCAGAGCGAGCAGTAGGGGTACGACGAGAAACCGGCATGACATGGGCCGATCCATTGTTCAGGGCGATCATCAGGGCTTGCAGCCAACGCCCCAGCAGACTGAAGAGATCACCCGCGCCGACCTGGCGGTTGGCGGTTTTCAGCACACGCCCCAGGCACGCATCGTCGTCACGGGTGGACGGCGAGGCCTTGAGCATGTCGCGCAGAGACTGTTCAAACGGATCGTGCATACGCACCTCTCGGAATGTCTTGGAAAGACGCGATCAGAATTTTCCGGGTCACATCAAACATGTTTCACAGCCAGCGCAAACGGCGGAACAGCCACCATTGCCCGAGCGCCACGGCGACGATCAGCAGGCAGGCGATGGCAAATCCATAGGGGTCCTGGGACCACGGAATACCGCCGACGTTGATCCCCAGCAAACCGGTGAGAAAGCTCATCGGCAGGAAGATCCCGGTGATGATCCCGAAGCGGTACATGGTCTTGTTCATGCGCACGCTCAGACGCCGGTCTTCGGCCTCCAGCACAAGCCCCACGCGCTCCCGGGTCAATTCGAGCTCCTCGAGATAGCGGGTCAGGCTGTTGTTCAATTCGTTCCAGTAGTCGGCATCATCGCTGGCAAACCAGGGCAGCCTGATACGCGTCAGCTGGCCAAAGATATCCCGCTGCGGGGCCAGGAAACGTTTCAGCCCGGCAGCTCGACGACGTATCTGCACAATGGCCCCATGTTCGGGACTATACCGTTCGTCGGCATCTATCTTTTCTTCCTCTTCATCGACCACTTCCGAGAGGTCGCTGACCAGATCCTGGACTTTCAGCGTCAGGTACTGCGCCATGTAGAGGATCAGTTCCGAGGCGGTTTTCGGCCCCTTGCCCTCATCCAGTTGCACCAGCAACTCATCGGTCGCGCGCAACGGCCGCAGGCGCAGGGAAATCACCCGCTGGGACGAGGCGAAGATCCGCACCGAGACCATGTCCTCGGGCTCGGCACCCGGGTTGAGGTTGACCCCGCGCAGAAACAGCAGCAGTTCGCTCTCCGGCAACGGCAGCAGGCGTGGACGGGTGTTTTCCTCCAGCAGCAGGTCGCAGCTGAATTCGCTCAGGCCACTGGAGGCGCGCAACCAGGTACGGGTTTGCGGATGACTGCGATCCCAGTGCAGCCAGAGACTTTCCTCGGGCCGCAACTGCAGATCGTCCAGCTCCGTCCGAGCAATCGAGCGCGCACCACCCTTTCCATCGAGAATCAGGGCATGGACCAGCCCCCATTGCGCGTTGTCTTCCTCGAACATCCTTACCCCTGTGAATTGATTGCGAAAAATTACTCGGGCATCTGCAACGGGCTGGGCGAGACGATCACCCCGTTGTTGTCCGCATAGACATATTCGCCCGGACGGAACGTGACGCCGGCAAAGGTCACCGGCACGTTCAGGTCGCCGATGCCGCGCTTGTCGGTCTTCATCGGATGACTGGCGAGCGCCTGCACGCCCAGGTCGGTTTGCGCGATCACATCGACATCGCGGATGCAGCCGTAGATCACCAGCCCTTCCCAGCCGTTCTTCGCGGCCTTCTCGGCGAGCAGGTCACCGAGCAATGCCCGCCGCAGCGAACCACCACCGTCCACCACCAGCACCTTGCCGGCGCCCTTGAGTTCGACCTGGTCCTTGACCAGCGAGTTGTCCTCGAAGCACTTGATGGTCACGATCTCGCCACCAAAGGAGTCTCGCCCACCGAAGTTGCTGAACATCGGTTCAAGCACCTGCACCAGCTCCGGATAGGCATCGCACAGGTCGGGAGTGACGTAATGGTTCATGGGTAAACTCCTGTAGGTGAGAGAACACGATCGGTGTGCCGACAATCCAGGGCGGCCTGCTTGAAGAAACGCTCCGCCCCGGTGAATGTTTAGACAATGACCAGAAACGCTCAATGCGTCATATCTTAGCCGCTACCACTTCGAAGCGAAATGCCCTTCTTAGAGCGCTTGCTGAACCTCGGCTGACTCAGCCCGCAGAAAAGACGGCTGATCGCGCAGCCAGTCGGCCACCAACGGCCACACTTCGGCTTGCGCGGGTTTGCTCACCAGCATCTCCACATGCCCGAAATCCGAGCCGAATCCCGCCTTGCGGCCCAGGCAGATAAAGCGCTTGAGCGGCGAGCCGATCTGGTCGAACAGCTTGCGGCAGGCCCAGTCCGGATCCTGATGATCACCGGCGGCACTCACCGCCAGCAGCGGAACCTCGACTTGCGCCAGGCCCTCCCACCAATTGCGTTCCTTGTCGCCGAAGCGCCCGAACAGGCCATGCCAGCGCAGGCTTTCCAGGGCCAGGCCGATCGGCTCGTCCTCCGGGCCGCGCTTGAGACGTGAGCCGGACAGGTGGGCGAAGCGCTTGAGCAGCAGGCGCCCGCTCCATTCCACCGGTGGAATCTTCAAAGGCCAATAGGTACGACTGACCTGGCAGCCGAACAGGGCCGCCGAGGCCACGGCCGGCGCCCCCAGATACTGGCCGCCGAGGGCCGCCGCCAGGGTCGTGCCGCCCAGGGAATGCCCGATCCAGTGGGGAACCTGCCCACTCTGCTCGCGGACAAAGGCGGCGATAGCCGGCAGGTCGTAGCGCGCATAGTCGGCGACACGGTTCTTGCGATAGTCCTGGTTGCGTGCGGACAACCCGTGACCGCGCATTTCCGCGATCCACACATCGAATCCGGCCCGCGCCAGATAGGCGCCCAGGCCGATGCCCTTGGGGGAATACCAGAAACGCCGGTTGGAAAAGCTGCCATGCAGGAGAATGACCGGCACGCCACGCACTTCGGGTTCATCGGCCAGGCCCAGGCGGGTGACCGCCAGTTCGACCGTGCCATCGGGACTGTTGCCCGGTTTCAAACGATAGACGTCTTCGCTCAGATCGCCACGACGCTCGGCGCTGAGCAAAGCCACCGGAAAAAGACTGCTGCTGCTTTGCATAATGCTCTTGCACAAAAAAGGGCGACTCCTGTGTGGCTTCGCCCTTGTAGGAGCTGGCTTGCCAGCGATGGCGGTGTCAGATTCACCGATGCTGTCGCTGTGAGGCTTCGCCCTGAAAAGTAGTTGATAAACACGCCCCATGCAGGAACCGGCTTGCCGGCGATGGGCCAGAGGGTCTTGTATCGACCTTCCGGACGCCATCGCTGGCAAGCCAGCGCCTGCAAAGGGGGGGTCAGGCCTGGGCCTGGCCTTCAGCCAGGAAGAACCAGGTTTCCAGCACGGTATCGGGATTCAGGGAAACGCTTTCGATGCCCTGCTCCATCAGCCACAGCGCCAGATCCGGGTGATCGGAAGGTCCCTGGCCACAGATGCCGATGTACTTGCCGGCCTTGTTGCACGCCTGGATGGCGTTGGACAGCAGCTTCTTGACCGCCGGGTTACGCTCGTCGAACAGGTGCGCGATGATCCCGGAGTCGCGGTCCAGCCCCAGGGTCAGCTGGGTCAGGTCGTTGGAGCCGATGGAGAAGCCGTCGAAGTACTCGAGGAACTCATCGGCCAGGATCGCGTTGGAAGGCAGTTCGCACATCATGATCACGCGCAGGCCGTCCTGGCCGCGGGCCAGGCCATTGGCGGCCAGCAGGTCGACCACCTGGCTGGCTTCGCCGAGGGTACGGACGAACGGCACCATGATCTCGACGTTGGTCAGGCCCATTTCGTTGCGCACGCGCTTGAGCGCACGGCACTCGAGTTCGAAGCAGTCGCGGAACGATTCGCTGATGTAGCGCGAGGCACCACGGAAACCCAGCATCGGGTTTTCTTCTTCCGGCTCGTAGAGCTTGCCGCCGATCAGGTTGGCGTATTCGTTGGACTTGAAGTCCGACAGGCGCACGATGACCTTTTTCGGCCAGAACGCGGCAGCCAGGGTGCTGATGCCCTCGACCAGCTTCTCGACATAGAAACCGACCGGATCGTCGTAGCCGGCGATGCGCTTGTCGACGCTTTCCTTGATTTCCAGCGGCAGCCCGGCGTAGTTCAGCAGCGCCTTGGGGTGCACGCCGATCATGCGGTTGATGATGAATTCCAGGCGGGCCAGGCCCACACCGGCGTTCGGCAACTGCGCGAAGTCGAAGGCGCGGTCCGGATTGCCGACGTTCATCATGATCTTGAACGGCAGCTCCGGCATGGCATCGACGGAGTTCTTCTTGATATCGAAGCCCAGTTCGCCTTCGAAGATATAGCCGGTATCGCCTTCGGCACAGGAAACGGTCACGCCCTGGCCGTCTTTCAGCAGCTCGGTGGCATTGCCACACCCCACGACCGCGGGGATCCCCAGTTCACGGGCGATGATCGCCGCGTGGCAGGTACGCCCGCCACGGTTGGTGACGATGGCGCTGGCGCGCTTCATCACCGGTTCCCAGTCCGGGTCGGTCATGTCGGAGACCAGTACGTCACCGGCCTGGACCTTGTCCATCTCGGACACGTCCTTGATGATCCGTACCTTGCCGGCGCCGATGCGCTGGCCGATGGCGCGACCTTCCACCAGCACGGTGCCGGTTTCCTTGAGCAGGTAGCGCTCCATGACGTTCGCCTGGGTGCGGCTCTTCACGGTTTCCGGACGGGCCTGGACGATGTACAGCTTGCCGTCGTCACCGTCCTTGGCCCACTCGATGTCCATCGGGCACTGGTAGTGCTTCTCGATGATCATCGCCTGCTTGGCCAGCTCGCTGACTTCGGCATCGCTCAGGCAGAAACGCGCGCGATCGGCCTTGTCGACGTCGACGGTCTTGACCGAACGACCGGCCTTGGCCTCGTCGCCGTAGATCATCTTGATCGCCTTGCTGCCCAGGTTGCGGCGCAGGATGGCTGGCCGGCCGGCTTCGAGGGTGCCCTTGTGGACGTAGAACTCATCCGGGTTCACCGCGCCCTGGACGACGGTTTCACCCAGGCCGTAGGCGCCGGTGATGAACACCACGTCACGGAAGCCCGACTCGGTATCGAGGGTGAACATCACGCCGGCAGTGCCGGTTTCCGAACGCACCATGCGCTGCACACCGGCGGACAGGGCCACCAGCTTGTGGTCGAAGCCCTGGTGCACGCGGTAGGAAATGGCGCGGTCGTTGAACAGCGAGGCAAACACTTCCTTGGCCGCGCGAATGACGTTTTCCACGCCGCGGATGTTCAGGAAGGTTTCCTGCTGGCCGGCGAAGGAGGCGTCCGGCAGGTCTTCGGCGGTGGCCGAGGAACGCACGGCCACAGCCATGTCCGGATTGCCCGCCGACAGCGTGGCGAAGGCGGTACGGATCTCGGCATTGAGCTTCTCGGGGAACTCGGCCTCCATGATCCACTGGCGGATCTGTGCACCGGTTTTCGCCAGGGCGTTGACGTCGTCCACATCCAGCGCATCCAGCGCGGCATGGATCTGGTCGTTCAGGCCACTGAGTTCGAGAAAATCACGATACGCCTGAGCCGTAGTGGCAAAGCCGCCGGGGACCGACACACCGGCACCCGCGAGGTTACTGATCATCTCGCCCAGGGATGCGTTCTTGCCCCCTACGTGCTCCACATCATGGACGCCGAGCTTATCGAGGGAAACTACGTACTCTACCAAGGTGATCTCTCCACTAACTGTGTTGGAAAAGCTCAGGAGCGGGCTGCTCTGTGGCAGGTTGATCCGCTATGTGGCCTGGACCTGGAAAATAAGTGAGAATGCCCGTCATTCCAGATGGGCAAATCGCGCCTATCATATCCAAGAATCGTCATCAGCTTAAGGCCCAAGGTGCAAATGAAACGATCTGCGTTCTTTATCTCCGATGGCACCGGCATCACCGCCGAAACCCTGGGTCAAAGCCTGCTGGCGCAGTTCGAAAACATTACCTTCGCCAAATCCACGCAACCTTATATCGACAGCGTGGAAAAAGCCCGGGCCATGGTCCAGAAGATCAACAATGCCGCCGAAAAGGACGGATTTCGCCCGATCATCTTCGATACCATCGTCAACCAGGACATTCGTGAGATCCTCGCAACGTCCAATGGTTTCATGATCGACATCTTTTCCACCTTCCTCGCCCCGCTGGAACAGGAGCTGAGCGAACACTCCTCCTACTCCGTGGGCAAGTCCCACTCCATCGGCGGCAACTCCAACTACATGGAGCGGATCGAGGCGGTGAACTTCGCCCTCGACAACGACGACGGCGCCCGCACCCACTACTACGACAAGGCCGACCTGATCCTGGTGGGCGTGTCGCGCTGCGGCAAGACCCCGACCTGCCTGTACATGGCGATGCAGTTCGGCATCCGTGCGGCCAACTATCCGCTGACCGAAGACGACATGGAGCGCCTGCAACTGCCGGCCGCCCTGCGCGCCCACCAGCACAAGCTGTTCGGCCTGACCATCGACCCGGACCGCCTCACCGCCATCCGCAACGAACGCAAGCCCAACAGCCGCTATTCGAGCTACGCCCAGTGCGAATTCGAAGTGCGCGAAGTGGAAAACCTGTTCCGCCGGGAAAATATCCCGCACATCAACTCCACGCATTTTTCCGTGGAAGAGATCTCGGCGAAAATCCTCGTGGAAAAAGGCGTGGAGCGGCGCTTCAAATAACCTGGCCGGGCAGGCGATCCTGCTCGAGTACCTGGGCCAGCGCCGCGAACCCGGCCTGCAATTGCCGGTCGTCCCCCGTGGTATTGCACACACTGGCCCGCACGCACTGGGCCGCCGCGCCGTGACCGACGGCAAAGAGTTCCGCCGTGGCGATCAGATAACCGCGCTCCTTGAGCGCCGACTCCACTTCCGAGGCGCGCAGCGATTGCGGCACGCTGATCCAGAAATGCGGACTGTTGGCGTGAGTGCGGTACTCCAGCCCCGCCAGCAAACCCTCGACCAGTGCCTTGCGCCGGCTGATCTCCACCACTTGGTGCGCCAGCAACGCCTGCGCATCGCCGTCTTCGATCCACTGCGCCGCCAGTTCATGCATCAACGGCGTGGCCATCCAGCAACTGGCCCGCAGGCCACCGGCCAGCCGTGCGATCAGCGCCTGCGGCCCATGCACGTAGCCGACCCGCAGCCCGGCGGCCACCGCCTTGCTCAGGCTGCCGATCAGGATGGTGCGCTCCGGGGCGAAAAAGCTCAGCGGCTCCGGCCGGTCCTGCACCAGCACACCATGGGTTTCATCCTCGATAATCAGCAGGTTGTGCCGGCGACAGACCTCGACCAGTGCCTGGCGCCGCTCGAACGATTGCACGCTGGCGATCGGATTCTGCAAGGTCGGCGTGCAATACAACGCGGAAATCCGATGGCCGCGGCAGGCCTCTTCGACGGCTTGCGGCAACAGGCCCTCGGCATCCATTTCGACGCCGATCAGGCGGATGCCCAGCAAGCGCGCCGCACTGATCAGGCCCGGATAACTCAGGTTTTCCGTGACCAGCGTATCCCCCGATTTCAATAACCCGAGCATCGCACTGAGCAGGCCGTGCTGGCCGCCGTTGACGCACACCACCTGCTGCGCACTGGCGACAAAGCCGCCATGGCTCAACCACCGGGCACCGGCCTGGCGATGCCGCTCGAATCCGACCTCCGGGGCATAGTTGGCCAACGCGGCAAGCACCTGCGGATCACTCGCCAGGGCCTGCAGGCTGCGGGCAAAACACTCGGCCTCGGCGCCGGGAATATGCGTGTTGCGGCTCATGTCGAAATACGCGTGGACGCCCTCGCCGGGATGGCGAAAACCCCGGTCGCGCTGCTGCTCACGGGCACGATCACGAACAAAGGTGCCGTCGCCGATCCGCGCCACCACCCTGCCCAGGCGTTCCAGTTCGCCATAGGCACGACTGACGGTAGCCACGGTGACCCCCAGTTGATCGGACAGCCGTCGATGGGGCGGCAGCTTGGTGCCGGGGGCAATGACACCTTCCTCGATGCCCCGCTCGATCACATCGCTGATGCGCTTGTACTTGAGGCCCTGGCCGTCCAGCAATCCGGCGCGCAACATTGGCACCATGTCATTATAGTTTTTGACAGTCATTGGCGACCTCAATACTGTGAATTTACCCATTCAATGACTCATTCTAGCCGATTGAACGGTTTATTCACGCTGTTTTTGGGAGAAATGACACCATGTCAATTTCAGCCAGCTTTGCCACCCCTCGCCCCGAACGGCACCGCTACCTCACCGCCCTGCTGACCAGCGTGCTGTTCCTGGTTGTCTGCCTGTGCTGGGGCACCACCTGGCTGGGAATCAAGATCGCCGTGGAAAGCGTCCCGCCCCTGACCGCCGCCGGACTGCGTTTCCTGATCGCCTTTCCGCTGTTCCTCGGCTTTGCCGCCTGGCGCCGGGAACCGCTGTGGTTTCCCCGGGAACGCCGTGGCTTCTTCGTGTTCGTCACCCTCGGCTATTTCAGCCTACCGTACTACCTGCTGAACTACGGCGAACTGCATGTTTCTTCGGGCCTGACCGCACTGCTGTTCAGTTGCATGCCGGTGTTCATCCTGATTTTCTCGGCGTTGTTCCTGCGGGAAAAGATCTACCTGTCCCAGGTCTGCGGAATTGTCGTGGGGTTTGCCAGCCTGTTCATGATCCTGCGCAGCCAGGGCCTGCGCCTGGATCACGCCGAACTGTTCGGGGTACTGGCGATCCTGGCGACGGCGGTGATGCACGCCTTGTGCTACGTGATCACCAAGCAGAAGGGCCAGGCCATCAGCGTGATCACCTACAACACCCTGCCCATCGGCATTGCCGGCCTGATGCTGTTTGTCGCGGGGCTGGGGCTCGAATCGCCGGAGTTCGGCGCCATCACCCCACGTTCCTGGGGCGCGCTGCTCTACCTGGGGCTGGTCGCCTCGGTCGGGGGATTTCTCGTCTACTTCCTGCTGCTCAAGCGGCTGAGCCCGGTGATCCTGTCGTTCGTCTTCATCATCTTCCCGGTGTTCGCCGTGCTGATCGGCGCCTGGTACGAAAACCTGCCGGTGTCTCGGGACCTGATGCTGTATTCGGCGACCCTGCTGATCGGCTTTGCGATCACCAAGTTGCCACTGGAGAAATACCTGGCAGCCCGGTGAGGTCCTTGGGCCTTGCGGCGCTTTCCAGGGCCTCATCGCCAGCAAGCCGGCTCCTACAAAGTAGCGTCACGCTCGAATCCTGCAGGCGCTGGCTTGCCGGCGACGGGGCTCGTGAGGCTTGCGGTGCCTGCACGAACGCCATCGCCGGCAAGCCGGCTCCTACAAATCAGCGTCATGTCCGAATCCTGTAGGCGCTGGCTTGCCAGCGATGAGGCCCTTGAGGTTTGCGGTGCCTGCACGAACGCCATCGCCGGCAAGCCGGCTCCTACAAAGTAGCGTCGTGCTCGAATCCTGTAGGAGCTGGCTTGCCGGCGATGAGGCCCTTGAGGCTTGCGGTGCCGGTACGAACGCCGTCGCCGGCAAGCCGACGCCTAGATCACGAACAGATCGACAAAACGCTGTACCGGCGTGGCCTCCAGCCGCGCCTGGTCCTTGCACAGGGCGAGGATTTCAGCACTGCGCCGGGCGGTGAAGCGCGTCGCCAGGTTGGCCTTGAACTTGTCTTCCAGCAACGGTATGCCCTCGGCCCGGCGCCGACGATGGCCGATCGGGTACTCCACCGCCACCTGCCCGGTGGCGCTGCCATCCTTGAAGAACACCTGCACGGCATTGGCGATCGAACGCTTGTCTGGCTCCAGGTATTCGCGGGTATAACGCGGATCCTCGACTATCACCATCTTCTCGCGCAACACATCGATGATCGGATGGGCCGCGTGGAAATCATCCTCGTAGTGCTCGGCCACCAGGTTGCCGAAAGCCAACGGCACCGCCGTCATGTACTGGAGACAGTGGTCACGGTCGGCGGCATTGGCCAGCTGGCCGACCTTGGAAATGATGCGGATCGCCGACTCATGGGTGGTGATGACGATCCGGTCGATCTCATGCAGCCGGTTCCTGACCAGCGGATGCAGGATCACCGCCGCCTCGCAGGCGGTCTGGGCATGGAACTCGGCCGGGAAGCTGATCTTGAACAGCACGTTTTCCATGACGTAGCTGCCGTACCCCTGGGACAGGCTGAAACCGCGCTTGTCCGCGGGCTTGAGCGCCAGGTCCTTGTTGGTGTGGCTGAACAGCACGTCGTAGAACCCCCATTGCGGCGCGCTCAATACCCCGGGAATGCCCATCTCCCCACGCAGGGCGATATCCGCCAGGCGTACGCCACGACTGGTGGCATCGCCCGCCGCCCAGGATTTGCGCGAGCCGGCATTCGGCGCATGACGATAGGTACGCAGTGCCTGGCCATCGACAAAGGCATGGGACAGCGCCGCCAGCAACTGTTCACGGCTGGCGCCCATCAACCTGGCGGTGACGGCGGTAGAGGCGACTTTTACCAGCAGCACATGGTCGAGGCCGACCCGGTTGAACGAGTTTTCCAGAGCGATCACGCCCTGGATCTCATGGGCCATGATCATCGCTTCCAGCACCGTGCGCACGGTCAGCGGCGCCTCGCCACTGGCCAGGCGCTTCTGCGACAGATGATCGGCCACCGCGAGAATCCCACCGAGATTATCCGAAGGATGGCCCCACTCGGCCGCCAGCCAGGTGTCGTTGTAGTCGAGCCAACGGACGATGCAACCGATATCCCAGGCGGCCTTGACCGGGTCCAGGCAAAAGCGGGTGCCGGGCACCCTGGCCCCGAACGGCACCGCGGTGCCCTCCACCAACGGCCCCAGGTGCTTGGTGCACTCGGGAAAGCGCAGGGCCAGGAGGCCGCAACCCAAGGTATCCATCAGGCAGTTGCGGGCGGTATCCAGCGCCTCCGGCGACTCGATGCGGTAATCGAGCACATAGTCGGCGATGTCCTGCAGGACCTGGTCGTAGTCGGGACGGTTGTTCAGATCAACGTTGGCGCTCATCTTCGATTCACTCCGCTAGCGGTGTATGGGGTCGGTTCGGGCCTCGGGTTCAAGACTGATAACGGTTTATCAAACGACTTATTATTCCGGACGGTGCGCTTTCATGTAGGAGCCGGCTTGCTGGCGATGGGGCCCGCGAGCCTTGCATTGCCTGATCGGCCATCATCGCCGACAAGCCGGCTCCCACAAGTTTTGTGCTTCACCACAAAATCCCGAGCCCTCAGAAGGCATCACCGGGCACACGTACCCAGCCTTCCATCAGCACCCGCGCACTGCGACTCATGATGGCCTTGACCACGCTCCATTCACCGTCGACCAGGGTCGCCTCGGCACCGACACGCAAGGCGCCCGACGGATGCCCGAAGCGCACCGAACTGCGCGCGCCACCGCCCGCCGCCAGGTTGACCAGGGTGCCGGGGATCGCCGCGGCCGTACCGATGGCCACGGCCGCCGTGCCCATCATGGCGTGATGCAGCTTGCCCATGGACAACGCCCGCACCAGCAGGTCGAGGTCGCCCGCCGCCACCGGCTTGCCACTCGACGCGGTATAGCTGGCCGGCGGGGCGACAAAGGCCACCTTCGGTGTGTGCTGACGCTTGGCCGCCTCGTCGATATGCTCGATCAACCCCATGCGTACCGCACCGTAGGCGCGGATCGTCTCGAACATCGCCAGGGCCTTGGGATCGCCATTGATATCGCCCTGCAACTCGCTGCCGGTGTAGCCGATATCCGCCGCATTGACGAAGATGGTCGGGATGCCGGCGTTGATCAGGGTCGCCTTGAAGGTGCCGACACCCGGCACTTCGAGGTCGTCCACCAGATTGCCGGTGGGAAACATCGAACCGCCCGCGCCCTCTTCCTCGGCCGCCGGGTCCATGAATTCGAGTTGCACCTCAGCGGCGGGAAAGGTCACGCCGTCGAGTTCGAAATCGCCGGTTTCCTGGACCTGCCCCTCGGTGATCGGTACATGGGCAATGATGGTCTTGCCGATATTCACCTGCCAGATCCGCACCACCGCCACGCCGTTGCGCGGAATACGCGCGGCATCCACCAGGCCGGCGCTGATGGCGAACGAACCGACCGCCGCAGACAGGTTGCCGCAGTTGCCGCTCCAGTCGATAAACGGTTTGTCGATCGATACCTGGCCGAACAGGTAGTCGACATCGTGGCCGGTCTTGATGCTCCTGGACAGGATCACCGTCTTGCTGGTGCTGGAGGTGGCTCCGCCCATGCCGTCGATCTGCTTTTCATACGGGTCGGGGCTGCCGATCACCCGCAACAGCAAAGCATCCCGTGCCGCACCGGGCAGTTGTGCCGCTTCCGGCAGGTCGTCGAGGTTGAAGAACACCCCTTTGCTGGTACCGCCACGCATATAGGTGGCGGGAATCCTGATTTGCGCTGCATGGGCCATGAAATCTCCTGTTGGGGTCTGGACATGACGCGATTTCGCGACGCCCCCCCCCTCTGTAGGAGCCGGCTTGCTGGCGATGGCGGCGCGGAATCCTGCATCGCCATCACTGACAGACCGACCCGTCATGAACAAGGCCGGGGCTTCGTTCGCCGCCCCGGCAACACCTTCAACCCGCAGTGGCCGATTGGAGGAAGTCCTGGGCAAAACGCTGCAGGACACCGCCGGCCTCGTAGATCGAGACTTCTTCGGCGGTATCCAGGCGGCAGGTCACCGGCACGTCGACCCGCTCGCCGTTGCGGCGCTGGATCACCAGGGTCAGGATCGCCCGCGGCGTCCGTTCGCCGATCACATCGAAGGTCTCGGTACCGTCGATACCGAGGGTCTTGCGATCGGTTCCCGGCATGAACTCCAGAGGCAACACGCCCATGCCCACCAGGTTGGTGCGATGGATCCGTTCGAAGCCTTCGGCGGCAATCGCCTCGACCCCGGCCAGCCGCACGCCCTTGGCCGCCCAGTCACGGGACGAACCCTGGCCGTAGTCGGCGCCGGCGATGATGATCAGCGGCTGCTTGCGTTCCATGTAGGTTTCGATGGCTTCCCACATGCGCATGACCTGGCCTTCCGGCTCGACCCGCGCCAGGGAACCCTGCTTGACCTTGCCGTTTTCCACGACCATTTCGTTGAACAGCTTCGGGTTGGCGAACGTCGCCCGTTGCGCGGTGAGGTGATCGCCGCGGTGGGTCGCGTAGGAGTTGAAGTCCTCTTCCGGCAGGCCCATTTTCGCCAGGTACTCGCCAGCCGCGCTGTCGAGCATGATGGCGTTGGACGGCGACAGGTGATCGGTGGTGATGTTGTCCGGCAGCACCGCCAGCGGGCGCATGCCCTTGAGCGGTCGCGCACCGGCCAGGGCGCCTTCCCAGTACGGCGGACGACGGATATAGGTGCTCATCGGCCGCCAGTCGTACAGCGGCGTGACCTTGGGTCCGGTGTCTTCGTGGATGGCGAACATCGGGATGTACACCTGGCGGAACTGCTCCGGCTTCACCGACGCCTTGACCACCGCGTCGATCTCCTCGTCGCTCGGCCAGATGTCCTTGAGGCGGATCTCCTTGCCCTCGGCGTCCAGGCCCAGCACATCCTTCTCGATGTCGAAGCGGATGGTGCCGGCAATCGCATAGGCCACCACCAGCGGCGGCGACGCGAGGAAGGCCTGCTTGGCGTACGGATGGATACGTCCGTCGAAGTTGCGGTTACCGGACAGCACGGCGGTTGCGTAAAGATCGCGGTCGATGATTTCCTGCTGGATCACCGGATCCAGCGCACCGGACATGCCGTTGCAGGTGGTGCAGGCAAAGGCCACCACGCCAAAGCCCAGTCGCTCCAGTTCGCCGCTCAGCCCGGCTTCGTCCAGGTACAGCGCCACGGTCTTGGAGCCCGGCGCCAGCGATGACTTGA
Source organism: Pseudomonas sp. Mn2068 (assembly GCF_049319725.1). NCBI lineage: Bacteria > Pseudomonadati > Pseudomonadota > Gammaproteobacteria > Pseudomonadales > Pseudomonadaceae > Pseudomonas > Pseudomonas sp. Mn2068. The sequence goes on from NZ_JBMOUG010000020.1 coordinate 54,796, forward strand.
CCCACGGCTTGCGACTCAGGCCCAGCCTGTTGGCATTGCGCGCCAGCAGGCCGGCGGCGATCACGTTGCGTGGGTTGCTGGTGTTGGTGCAACTGGTGATGGCGGCGATGATCACCGCGCCATCGGGCATTTGCCCCGGTACGTCGCTCCACTGGCCGGCAATGCCCTTGGCCGCCAGGTCGCTGGTGGCGACACGGGCGTGAGGGTTGCTCGGGCCGGCCATGTTGCGCACCACCGAGGACAGGTCGAACCGCAGGCCGCGCTCGTACTGCGCATCCTTGAGGCTGTCGGCCCACAGGCCGGTATGCCTGGCGTAGTTTTCGACCAGTTGCACCTGCGCGTCTTCACGGCCGGTGAGTTTCAGGTAGTCGATGGTCTGCCGGTCGATATAGAACATCGCCGCCGTGGCGCCGTACTCCGGGGCCATGTTGGAGATGGTCGCGCGGTCGCCCAGGGTCAGTGCCGAGGCACCTTCACCAAAGAATTCCAGCCAGGCCCCGACGACCTTCTGCTTGCGCAGGAACTCGGTCAGCGCCAGCACCATGTCGGTGGCGGTGATGCCCGGTTGCAACTTGCCCGTCAGTTCGACGCCGACGCTTTCCGGCAGGCGCATCCACGACGCCCGGCCGAGCATCACGCTCTCGGCTTCAAGGCCGCCGACGCCGATGGCGATCACCCCCAGCGCATCGACGTGGGGCGTATGGCTGTCGGTGCCGACACAGGTATCGGGAAAGGCCACGCCGTCACGCGCCTGGATCACCGGCGACATCTTCTCCAGGTTGATCTGGTGCATGATGCCGTTGCCCGGCGGGATCACATCGACGTTCTTGAACGCCTTCTTGGTCCAGTCGATGAAATGGAAGCGGTCTTCGTTGCGACGGTCTTCGATGGCGCGGTTCCTGGTAAAGGCGTCCGGATCGAAACCGCCGCACTCCACGGCCAGGGAGTGGTCGACGATCAGCTGCGTCGGCACCACCGGGTTGACCTGGGCCGGATCGCCACCCTGGGAGGCGATGGCGTCGCGCAGGCCGGCCAGATCGACCAGGGCGGTCTGGCCGAGAATGTCATGGCAGACCACGCGGGCCGGGAACCAGGGAAAGTCGAGGTCGCGCTTGCGCTCGATCAGTTGCTTCAGGGAATCGGTGAGCGTCGCCGGGTCGCAGCGCCGTACCAGGTTTTCGGCCAGCACCCGGGACGTGTACGGCAGGCTGTCGTAGGCCCCGGGCTGGATGGCATCGACCGCCGCGCGGGCGTCGAAGAAATCCAGCGGGCTGCCAGGCAGCGATTTACGGTATTGAGTGTTCATCGTCAGGACTCGATCACGGTAGTTACAAAGGGTGGGGCCTGGCACCAGACCTGAAGTGAACACAACCCACTGTGGGAGCGGGCTCGCCCGCGATAGCGCCAGGTCAGTCGACATCACTGTCGGATGTGACTCGGTCATCGCGGGCAAGCCCGCTCCCACAGGAATCCTGGTGAACTTCAGACCCCTGTGTAAGCCCTCGCCATTCAGCGTTGTTCGATTGGCACGAACTTGCGCTGCTCGACGCCGGTGTACTCGGCGCTCGGACGGATGATGCGGTTGTTGGCACGCTGCTCGAATACATGCGCCGCCCAGCCGGTCAGGCGCGAGCAGACGAAGATCGGGGTGAACAGTTTGGTCGGGATGCCCATGAAGTGATACGCCGAGGCATGGTAGAAGTCAGCGTTGGGGAACAGCTTCTTCTGTTCCCACATGGTCTTGTCGATGGCTTCGGAAACCGGGAACAGCACGGTGTCGCCGACCTCGTCAGCGAGTTTTTTCGACCAGCCCTTGATCACTTCATTGCGCGGATCGCTGTCTTTGTAGATCGCGTGACCGAAGCCCATGATCTTGTCCTTGCGCGCCAGCATGCCGAGGGTGCCTTCGACGGCTTCCTGCGGCGAGCTGAACCGCTCGATCATTTCCATCGCCGCCTCGTTCGCGCCGCCGTGCAGCGGTCCGCGCAGGGAACCGATGGCCGCGGTGACACAGGAGAACAGGTCGGACAGGGTCGAAGCACAGACCCGCGCGGTAAAGGTCGAGGCGTTGAATTCGTGCTCGGCGTAGAGGATCAGCGACACGTTCATCACCTTGACGTGCAGTTCGCTCGGCTTCCTGCCGTGCAACAAGTGCAGGAAATGGCCGCCAATCGATGGCTCGTCGCTGACGCAGTCGATGCGCTTGCCGTCGTGGCTGAAGCGATACCAGTAGCACATGATCGCCGGGAATGCGGCGAGCAGGCGGTCGGTCTTGTCGTGCTGTTCGGAGAAGTCCTTCTCCGGCTCGATGTTGCCCAGGAACGAGCAACCGGTGCGCATCACGTCCATCGGGTGGGCATCGGCGGGGATGCGCTCCAGTACTTCCTTGAGCGCTTGCGGCAGGTCGCGCAGCTTGCCCAGCCTGTTCTGGTAGTCGGCGAGTTGCGCCCGGGTCGGCAGTTCGCCGTACAGCAGCAGGTACGCCACCTCTTCGAATTGCGCATCGGCGGCCAGTTCACGCACGTCATAACCGCGATAGGTCAGGCCGGCACCGGCCTGGCCCACGGTGGACAAGGCCGTCTGCCCGGCCACCTGGCCACGCAGACCGGCACCGCTCAGTACTTTTGCTTCAGCCATTGCTCTCTCCAATTCTTGAATTTATTCGGGACCCGGCAAGTGGGGGTGATCAGGCTTCAGCCCTTCTTCTGGGCAAACAACGCATCGAGCTTCTGCTCGAAGGTGTGGTAGTCGATACGATCGTACAACTCCATGCGCGTCTGCATGGTGTCGATCACATTGGCCTGGGTGCCGTCGCGGCGAATCGCGGTGTAGACGTTTTCCGCCGCCTTGTTCATGGCACGGAACGCCGACAGCGGGTACAGCACCAGCGACACATCGGCGCCCGCCAGTTGCTCGACGGTGTACAGCGGCGTCGCGCCGAACTCGGTGATATTGGCCAGGATCGGCGCCTTCACCCGGCTGGCGAACAGCTTGTACATGTCCAGCTCGGTGATGGCTTCCGGGAAGATCATGTCGGCGCCGGCCTCGATGCAGGCGGCGGCGCGATCCAGGGCCGATTCCAGCCCTTCCACGGCCAGCGCATCGGTGCGCGCCATGATCACGAAGCTGTCATCGGTGCGCGCATCGACGGCGGCCTTGATGCGGTCGACCATTTCCTGCTGGGAGACGATTTCCTTGTTCGGCCGATGACCGCAGCGCTTGGCGCCGACCTGGTCTTCGATATGGATCGCCGCCGCGCCGAACTTGCTCATCGACTTGACGGTACGGGCGACGTTGAACGCCGAGGAACCGAAGCCGGTGTCGACATCCACCAGCAACGGCAGGTCGCAGACATCGGTGATGCGGCGGACATCGGTCAGCACGTCATCCAGCCCGGTGATGCCCAGGTCCGGCACGCCGAGGGAACCGGCGGCGACACCGCCACCCGACAGGTAGATCGCCTTGAAGCCGGCGCGCTTGGCCAGCAGTGCATGGTTGGCGTTGATCGCACCGACCACTTGCAACGGATGCTCGCTGGCGACCGCATCGCGGAAACGCTGACCGGGCGTGTTTTTCTGACTCATGACTCACCTCGTGGAGTGGCTGTCGGTTTCGCGCTGTCCTGGTAGTGACGCGCAATATTGCGTTTCGACGCGCCGATATGGCGGCGCATCAACAACTCGGCCAGTTCGCCGTCGCGATCGGCAATGGCATCGAGAATCCGGTGGTGTTCGGCAAAGGCCTGGCGTGGCCGGTTGGGCGTGGCGGAAAACTGGATGCGGTACATGCGCACCAACTGATACAGCTCGCCGCAGAGCATCTGGGTCAGGGTACGGTTGCCGGCCCCCTGGATGATCCGGTAGTGGAAATCGAAGTCACCCTCCTGCTGGTAGTAACCGACCCCCGCCTGGAACGCCGCGTCGCGCTCGTGGGTGTGCAGCACCTGGCGCAGTTCCTCGATCTCTTCGCTGGTCATGCGCTCGGCCGCCAGGCGACAGGCCATGCCTTCGAGGGACTCGCGGATTTCATAGAGCTCGACCAGCTCGGCATGGCTCAGGGACACCACCCGTGCCCCGACATGGGGCACGCGCACCAGCAGGCGCTGGCCTTCCAGGCGATGGATGGCTTCGCGCAGCGGACCGCGGCTGATGCCATAGGTGCGCGCCAGCTCCGGCTCGGAAATCTTGCTGCCAGGGGCGATCTCGCCCTTGACGATAGCCGCCTGGATGCGCCGGAAGACGTTTTCGGAGAGTGTCTCCGAATCTTCCTGGACAGTCACGACCGGCTCCAGCTCATCCAGCATATTGTCGACACCTTTGAAATCAATGATGCCAAAACTAGCCAATACAGCCGTCTCAGTCAAAGAATTAATTGGTATTGTCGACAATAGTCTAAGAGCGCCAGCAAACGCCCCCTGGTTGCAGAGACAGCCGACACCCAGCTTCCCCGGCGCTGGCGCCATAAAACCAGCATGCTAGAATGCCGCGCGCATCAAACGATGCCATGCCTGTCATCTTTATCTGACAGACGCACGAGGAAGCTTGCGCTGTATTGCCAGTCACCTTGAATCAAGATTGCCCGATACGCGCCAGGATTTATGAGACTCAAGCCCTTCCCCCTACTGCTTTTGTTCCTGCTCGGTCTGCCCGGCCTCGGCCTCGCCACCGAAAAGACCGTGTATGGCCTGAACGAGTATGCCAACCTGGTCGGGATCGACCTGGAAGTCGCGGCCAAGCTCGACACCGGGGCCAAGACCGCCTCTCTCAGTGCCCGTGACATCAAGCGCTTCAAGCGCGACGGCGAAAGCTGGGTACGCTTCTACCTGGCCATCGACGCGGCCCATTCGCACCCCATCGAACTGCCGCTGGCCCGTGTCAGCAAGATCAAGCGGCGCTCCGGCGACTACGATCCGGACGAGGACAAGGCCTATACCGCCCGCCCGGTGATTGCCCTGAATGTTTGCATGGGTACGGCTTTACGCAGTATTGAAGTGAACTTGACCGACCGAAGTGCATTCCAATACCCGCTTCTGATTGGCTCAGAGGCGCTCAAGCGCTTCGACGCGCTGGTCGACCCCAGCCTTAAATACGCTGCCGGCAAACCCGCCTGCACCGCCGACGCTCAAACCGCCGAGTAATTCGCATGCGTTCTCTTACCCTCCATCTGAAAATCCTCATCGCCGTCCTGGTGGCGCTGGGTATTTCGGTCACGGCCTATCAGATTTTCGTGCTGGGGATTCCGGTCACCGAGGATGCCACGGACGACCTGTGGAACATCGACGCCAAGGTGGAGTTCATCGCCGCGAGCAAGGACCCGGTGAAGATCCAGATGTTCGTGCCACCGCTGAGCCGCGACTACGTCAGCCTCAACGAGAGCTTCATTTCCAACAACTACGGCGTGAGCGTCAATCGCACCGACGGCAACCGCAAGGTCACCTGGTCGGCACGGCGGGTCAGCGGCAAGCAGACCCTGTATTACCGCCTGGTGCTGACCAAGCGCTACACCGGTGAAAAACCCAAGGTCAAGGGGCCGACCTTCCGCGACAGCATGGCCATCGAAGGCCCGGAAAAGATCGCCGCCGAAGCCCTGCTCGCGCCCATCCGCCAGCACTCGGCGGATGTCGAGACCTTCATCGGCGAAACCATCAAGCGGGTCAACAACCTCAACGACGACAACGTCAAGCTGCTGCTGGCGGGCGATCCGTCGACGCCGCACAAGGCGCAGATCATCGAACTGCTGCTGTCCATCGCCCACGTCCCGCTGGAAAAGGTCCACACCATCCGCCTGGTGGCCGACCAGCCGCAGACCCCGGAACTGTGGTTGCGCAGCTTCAATGGCAACGACTGGCTGTACTTCAACCCGGACACCGGCGAACAGGGCCTGCCCAGTGACCACCTGCTGTGGTGGACCGGCGATGACAACCTGATCACCGTCGAAGGCGGCAAGAAGGCCAGCGTCAATTTCAGCCTGAACAACAGCGAGATGAACGCCATCCGCCTGGCCAAGCTGACCGACGAGAACTCCGACGCCAACTTCCTCGAATACTCGCTCTACGGCCTGCCGCTGCAAACCCAGCAGACCTTCATGATCATGGTGATGATCCCGATCGGCGTACTGGTGATCCTGATCCTGCGCAACCTGATCGGCCTGCAGACCCTCGGCACCTTCACCCCGGTGCTGATCGCCCTGGCCTTCCGCGAAACCCAGCTGGGCTTCGGCATCGTCCTGTTCACCATCATCACCGCCCTGGGCCTGTCGCTGCGTTCCTACCTGGAGCACCTGAAGCTGCAGATGCTGCCGCGGCTGTCGGTGGTGCTGACCTTCGTCGTGGTGCTGATCGCCGCCATCAGCCTGTTCAGCCACAAGCTCGGCCTGGAACGCGGCCTGTCGGTAGCGCTGTTCCCGATGGTGATCCTGACCATGACCATCGAACGCCTGTCCATTACCTGGGAAGAGCGTGGCGGCGGCCATGCGATGAAAGTCGCGATCGGCACCCTGTTCGCCGCCTCCCTGGCGCACCTGATCATGAGCGTGCCGGAGCTGGTGTACTTCGTCTTCACCTTCCCGGCGATCCTGCTGATCCTGGTGGGCTTCATGCTGGCCATGGGTCGCTATCGTGGTTATCGCCTGACCGAACTGGTGCGCTTCAAGGCCTTCCTCAAGGACGACGCCTGATGTTCGGCCTGTGGAAAACCTGGAAGGCCCTGGAAGCCAAGGGCATCATGGGGATCAACCGGCGTAACGCCGACTATGTGCTCAAGTACAACAAGCGCAGCCTGTACCCGATCGTCGATGACAAGATCATCACCAAGGAACGGGCGATCAAGGCCGGTATCCATGTGCCGGAAATGTACGGCGTGATCTCCACGGAAAAGGATATCGACAAGCTCGGCGAGATCATCGGCGGGCGCAGCGACTTCGTCATCAAGCCGGCCCAGGGCGCCGGCGGCGATGGCATCCTGGTGATCGCCGACCGTTTCGAAGGCCGCTACCGGACGATTTCCGGACGGATCATCAGCCATGAGGAAATCGAGCACCAGGTTTCCAGTATCCTCACCGGCCTCTACTCCCTGGGCGGCCACCGCGATCGGGCACTGATCGAATACCGGGTGACCCCCGACCAGATCTTCAGGAGCATCAGCTACGAAGGCGTGCCAGACATCCGCATCATCGTGCTGATGGGCTACCCGGTGATGGCCATGCTGCGCCTGCCGACGCGCCAGTCCAACGGCAAGGCCAACCTGCACCAGGGCGCCATCGGCGTCGGCGTCGACCTGGCAACGGGCCTGACCCTGCGCGGCACCTGGCTGAACAACATCATCCGCAAGCACCCCGACACCACCAATGCGGTGGACGGCGTGCAACTGCCGAACTGGGACGGTTTCATGAAGCTGGCCGCCGGTTGCTACGAGCTGTGCGGCCTGGGGTACATCGGGGTGGACATGGTCCTGGACCAGGACAAAGGCCCGCTGATCCTCGAACTCAACGCCCGCCCCGGGCTGAATATCCAGATCGCCAACGACTGCGGCCTGACCACTCGCGCCCATGCCGTGGAAGCCCACCTGGAGCAGCTGGCCGCCGCCGGGATCAGCGAAACCCCGGAAGAGCGGGTGCGCTTCGTCCAGGACATGTTCGGCCACGTGCCGCCCAAGGGCGCCTGAACCCATGACTTTGCGGGAGCGGCATTGCCACATCATGCCCTTCCACAAAGCCACATAAGCCCTTCCCCAAAAAATGTGCGGCCATCGATATGCCCATCACCGACACCCCTCTAGGAGCGACGCCTGCAGGGGACTACAATCGCCGTCCGCGCGCCAAAGGCTGATCCGCCCCGCATGTTGACCTGCTCCGTACACCCGCTGCCCTATTCCCCCGATCCCGCCCGTTATTTCGCGGCGATTCGCCACGCCCCCGGCGCGGTGCTGCTCGACAGCGGCCGGCCGGCCGCCGAGCGCGGGCGTTATGACCTGCTCAGTGCCTGGCCGCTGGAGCAACTGGCGGTCCTGCCGAACGAGCCGGGCCAGGCTTTCCTGCGACGCCTGCGGGACAACCTCGATCGCCTCGGCGAAGCGACCCTGCCCGAGCCTTATGAGCTGCCGTTCGTCGGCGGGCTGATCGGTTATCTCAGCTACGATTTCGGTCGTCATCTCGAAGCGCTGCCCAGCAAGGCCCGGGACGACCTGCAACTGCCCGATGCCCGCTTCGGCCTGTACGCCTGGGCGCTGATCAGCGATCACCAGCAGGGCAGCAGCCAACTGGTCTTCCACCCCAGCGTGGCAAAAGCCGAGCGTGACCGCCTGATCGTTCTGTTCAGCCAGGCTCCGGCGGACGGACACGACGGGTTCCGGCTGACCACGCCGATGGCCGCGGACCTCGACGCCGAGACCTATCGCCAGGCCTTCGAGCGTATCCAGCAGTACATCCAGGCGGGCGATTGCTATCAGGTGAACTTTGCCCAGCGCTTTCGCGCGACCTGCCAGGGCGACCCGTGGATCGCCTACCGGGCCTTGCGGGCCGCCTGCCCGACACCGTTCTCCGGATTTCAGAGCCTGCCCGACCATGGCGCGATACTGAGCCTGTCACCGGAGCGTTTTGTCCGGGTCAGCGCTGGCCAGGTGGAAACCCGGCCGATCAAGGGTACCCGGCCACGGGGCAAGGATGCCGCCGAGGATGCGGCCAATGCCGCCGAACTGCTGGCCAGTGCCAAGGACCGCGCGGAAAACCTGATGATCGTCGATCTGCTGCGCAACGACCTCGGTCGCACCTGCCGGATCGGCAGCGTGCGGGTGCCGGAGCTGTTCAGCCTGGAGAGCTATCCGAACGTGCACCACCTGGTCAGCAGCGTGACCGGCGAACTGGCCGCCGGCCACGATGCCCTGGACCTGATCGCCGGTAGCTTCCCCGGCGGCTCGATCACCGGCGCGCCGAAGATCCGCGCCATGCAGATCATCGACGAACTCGAACCGACACGGCGCGCGCTGTACTGCGGCTCGCTGCTGTACCTGGACGTACGCGGCGAGATGGACAGCTCGATCGCCATCCGCAGCCTGCTGGTCAAGGATGGCCAGGTCTGCTGCTGGGGCGGCGGCGGGATTGTCGCCGACTCCGACTGGCAGGCGGAGTACCAGGAATCGATCACCAAGGTGAAGGTGCTGCTCGACACCCTGCAGGGCCTCTGAGCTACTAAAGACTCAGGGCGCGGTTCGACGCCTTGAGGAACTCCTGCTTCAAGTCGGCAAAGCTGTGCACCGCCGGGAACTGCGGGAACTCGCGGATCACATTGGCCGGTGCATGGAACAGGATGCCCACGTCCGCCTCGCCGAGCATGCTGGTGTCGTTGTACGAATCACCGGCGGCGATCACCCGGTAGTACAGGCTCTTGAACGCCAGCACCGACTGGCGCTTGGGGTCTTTCTGGCGCAACTGGTAATTCACCACCCGCCCCGTGTCATCGGTGACCAGGCGGTGGCACAACAGGGTGGGGAAACCCAGCTGGCGCATCAACGGCTGCGAAAACTCATAGAAGGTGTCCGAGAGGATCACCACCTGGAACCGCTCGCGCAGCCAGTCGACGAACTCGACCGCGCCGTCCAGCGGCTCGAGGGTGCCGATCACTTCCTGGATATCCGCCAGCTTGAGGCCGTGCTCGTCGAGAATCCGCAGGCGCTGCTTCATCAGGACGTCGTAGTCGGGAATATCCCGGGTGGTGGCCCTGAGCGATTCAATACCGGTTTTTTCAGCGAAGGCGATCCAGATTTCCGGAACCAGGACACCTTCCAGGTCGAGACAGGCAATTTCCACAGCACACTCCTTGATTGGGCGAACAGCCGGTTGCGCCGGCGGATCGGCGCAACCGGCACTCTAGCGGCTCATTCCCGGCGCCGCAACGCAGCGCAGCCGGCCCGCGTCCGCAGGATTTTGTTACTATTGCCGTCTATATGAGCGCAAAGCGCCACTGACTGTAGGAACCGCCTGATGAGCCAACCGTTCGACGTCGCTGAACTTGCCGCGACATACGCCAACAAATCCGCCCAGGACATCCTCAAGCTGGCCTTTGCCCAGTTTGGCGACGACCTGTGGATATCTTTCAGCGGTGCCGAGGACGTGGTGCTGGTGGACATGGCCTGGAAGCTGAACAAGAACGTCAAGGTCTTCAGCCTCGACACCGGTCGCCTGCACCCGGAGACCTATCGTTTTATCGATCAGGTCCGCGAGTTCTACAAGATCGACATCGAGCTGGTGTCCCCCGACCACAGCCAGCTCGAACCCTTCGTCAAGGAAAAGGGCCTGTTCAGCTTCTACAAGGACGGTCATGGCGAGTGCTGCGGCATCCGCAAGATCGAACCGCTGCGGCGCAAGCTGTCCGGCGTGACGGCCTGGGCCACCGGCCAGCGTCGCGACCAGAGTCCGGGCACCCGCAGCCAGGTGGCGGTGCTGGAAATCGACAGCGCCTTCTCGACCCCGGAACGTACCCTGTACAAGTTCAACCCGCTGGCACAGATGAGCAGCGAGGAAATCTGGGGCTACATCCGCATGCTCGAACTGCCGTACAACAGCCTGCACGAACGCGGCTTCATCAGCATCGGTTGCGAGCCCTGCACCCGCCCGGTACTGCCCAACCAGCACGAGCGCGAAGGTCGCTGGTGGTGGGAAGAAGCCACCCAGAAGGAATGTGGCCTGCACGCCGGCAATCTGATCGCCAAGAACTGAAGCGCAGCTTCAGGATCGTATCCCGCCCCCATGAAAAAGCCCCGAACCAGTCGGGGCTTTTTCCTGTCCGGGTGACTCAGTGCACCGGCAACTCGACGCCGTCGAACAGCTCTTCGAGTTCCTGCTTGTTGTGGCACTGGATGGCCTTGGCCATGACTTCGCGGGTCAAGTGCGGCGCGAACTTCTCGATGAAGTCGCACATGAAGCCGCGCAGGAAGGTGCCGCGACGGAAGCCGATCTTGGTCACGCTGGACTCGAACAGCTCGCTGGCGTCGAGTACCACCAGGTCCTTGTCGAGCACCGTGTCGACCGCCATTTTCGCGACGATCCCGACACCCAGGCCCAGGCGCACGTAGGTCTTGATCACGTCGGCGTCGGCGGCGGTGAACACCACTTTCGGGGTCAGGCCACGATGGCTGAAAGCCTCGTCCAGCTTGGAACGCCCGGTGAAACCGAACACGTAGGTCACGATCGGGTATTCGGCCAGGGTTTCCAGGGTCAGCTTCGGCAGCTTGGTCAGCGGATGCCCCTGGGGCACCACCACGCAGCGGTTCCAGCGATAGCACGGCATCATCACCAGGTCGCCGAACAGTTCCAGTGCCTCGGTGGCAATCGCGAAATCCACGGTACCGTCAGCGGCCATCTCGGCGATCTGCATCGGCGAACCCTGGTGCATGTGCAACGCGACATCCGGGTACTGCTTGATGAAATTGCTGATCACCGGCGGCAAGGCATAACGCGCCTGGGTATGGGTGGTGGCGATCGACAGGGTGCCCTTCTTTTCGTTGGAGAATTCCTGGGCGATCTGCTTGATGCTCTCGACCTTGCGCAGGATCTCGCCGGCGGTGGTGATGATCCGCTCACCGGCCGGCGTGACGCGGGTCAGGTGCTTGCCGCTGCGGGCGAAAACCTCGACGCCCAACTCGTCTTCGAGCAGGCGGATCTGCTTGCTGATACCCGGCTGTGAGGTGTAGAGGCTTTGGGCCGTCGCGGAGACGTTGAGGTCGTGGTGCGCCACTTCCCAGATGTAGCGCAGTTGTTGAAGCTTCATATGTATCCCTCAAAGCAGGTAGACGCCACAGGCAGCAGCGGCGATATATAACTATATGAATGGTTTGAAGAATAAATCTAGAACTTTTTTATCAATTCGTCGAATTTCCGGCTCAGCTATCGCTGTGCCGACGACGCTGCAACAGCGGCACGAGATAGACCGGCACCTGGGACAACTGCAGGACCCGCGCGGCGGTACGCCCCAAGTGTGCCTCCGCCCCGGTGCCATGACTGTGACTTCCGACAATCAACAAATCGACCGCCAGCTTTTGCGCCTGGGCAAGAATGACTTGTGAAGGATCCCCCTGGATCACCTGGACCGACTGGATCATCGCCAGGTCCTGCTGCCCTTCCCCCAACTCCTCGCGAAAGCTGTCCAATACCCGTTGCTCGATATTGGCCATCACGGTGTTAAGACCCTGGCTGTGCAATTCGTTCAATGCCTGCTCATCCAGGTAACTCTGCAACACCGACTCCGCGAACAAACCCATGGGTTCGACAGCATGCACTACATATAAGTCAGCCTTGAACGTTCGTGCCAGCCCGAGCGCATGCTGCATGACGTAAGGCGCATACAGGCCAAGGTCGGTGGCATACAGCATCGAACGAATCATGGGGGCCTCCTCGAGTGCCAGGATGGCGGAGATGGATTGAGCTTAGCAGCGCGTCGGGGAGTTCGGCGCCCTGCTGGTCGGGCTAATCCGGCAGCCGTTGCTCGTTGCTGATGCCATGGGGTACATGCCCGGTCGCGACCACTTCGCGGGCCTTCTCGCAATGCCCGGCCTGGTCGTCGAAAAACACATCGGCGGCGAAGGCTTCGAGGAACGCCGACTTTTCCAGGCCACCGAGAAACAGCGATTCGTCGAGGCGGATATCCCATTCGCGTAACGTGCGGATCACCCGTTCATGGGCCGGCGCGGAACGAGCCGTGACCAGGGCGGTACGGATCGGACAGGTCTCGTCGGGGAACTCGCGCTGCAACAGATTGAGCGCCGCCAGGAAGCCCTTGAACGGACCGCCGCGCAACGGCTCGCGCGCCGATTCGCGCTCGCTGGCCTGGAACGCCTCCAGGCCACCCAACTGGTAGATCCGCTCCGACTCATCGGAGAACAGCACCGCGTCACCGTCGAAGGCGATCCGCAGTTCGCCGCTGGCGGCACGCCGGGCGCCGCCGGAAAGGATGGTCGCCGCGGCGAAACCGGCGTCGAGGGCACTGCGCACATCCTCGGCGTGGGTCGACAGGAACAGGTGACAGCCAAAGGCCGCCAGGTACGGATAAGGGCTGCGGCCACCGACAAACGCCGCCCGGGAAATATCCAGGGCGTAATGCTGGATCGAGTTGAAGACCCGCAAGCCGGTGTCCGCGCTGTTGCGCGACACCAGCACCACCTCGACCCGGGCGCGACCGAGGCTGGCATTCAGGCTCAGGAGTTTCTTCACCAGGGGAAAGGCATCGCCCGGTTCGAGGATCTCTTCCTCATGCTCGATCTGGTATTTGCGATAGGCCTCGACCCCCTGCGCCAGATAGACCTTGTGGCTTTCACTCAGGTCGAACAGCGCCCGCGACGAAATCGCCAACACCAGCTTGTCACCCAGGCCCTTTGCCATGCTGTCTCTCCTGGCTGTTTCAGCCGTTGTGCGCGTCGATGAAATCCAGGGCCTGGTAGAGCGCGCGGATCCTGGGCAGCTCGCACCCGGCTTCCCGGGCGGCGGCCAGTGGCCGGGCATACACCGCCTCCAGTTCCAGCGGGCGCTTGTGCAGGAAATCGTGGTACATGCTCGGCCAGTAGTCCGGCATCTTTTCCGTGACCTTGAACAGGTGCTCGGCATAACCGCCGGGCAGGACATGACCGCAGGCCTCGGCGCCCTGCACCACTTCCGCCATCAGTGCCTGGATCAGCTCGCGGCTGCTGGCATCGCTCATCAAGGGCGTGGTACTGGCCCGCAGCAACACCGACAGGCCGTTGTAAGGCACGTTCCACACCAGCTTCTGCCAGCGCGCCTGCTGCAGGTTGGCCATGGCCTGGGACTCGATGCCGGCCTCGCGGAACAACCGCGCGCCCTCCTCGACCAGTGCCTGGCGAGCGCTTTCATCCTCGCGCAACGGACCGCTGTGATAACCGATGTTCACGGCGCCGAGGGCCTGGTGCACGACAGCGCCGGGGCCGCTGCGGTGTACACAGATGAAACACAGGCCGCCGAGCAGATGCAGCGAATCGGGCAACAACGGGCGCAACTCCTCCTCGACTTCCAGGCCGTTCTGCAACAGCAGGACCCTGGCGTCCGGTGCCGCGGCCTTGGCGATCAGCGGGGCGAGACTGGCATTGCTGGTGGTCTTGGCCCCCACCAGCAACCAGTCGCAGGGCGGCATGTCGTCGGCCGAGGCGTAGGCCTGGACCGGATCCAGGTGCAGCGGGCCATGGACGGCGCTGTCGATATGCAGGCCGCCGTCGGCCACCGCCGAGAACTCGCTGCGCAACAGAAAGTGCACGTCGAAGCCGGCACGCGCCAGCATCACACCGTAGAACCCGCCGATGGCGCCGGTCCCGATAATGCCGACCCGCGGCCTGGTCACTGAAACTGTCATGGCGACTCCTTACTGGGAAAGCTGTCGTGATTCGAGAAAACTCAATGCCTGGAGCAGTGTCTGCGTCCGCGGCATTTCGCAGCCGGCCTGCCGCGCCGCGGCCAGCGGGCGCACGTAGATCGCCTCCAGCTCCATGGGCCGACGGCGCCGATAATCGTGGTACATGCTCGGATGATAATCCGGGACCCTGGCCGCCATGTACATCAACTGCTCGATGAATCCCGGCGGCAACGGATAGCCGCAAGCACTGGCGGCCTCGGCCACTTCCTCCATCAGGCCCTGCACCAGGGCCCGGCTGTCGGGGTCGGCCATCATCCGTTCGGTGCCGCTGTCGAGCAGGACCGACAGGCCGTTGGTGGCAATATTGAGCACCAGTTTCTGCCAGCGCGCCTGCTGCAGGTCGTCGATCACCCATGACTCCAGCCCGGCCCGGCGAAACAGCCCTGCCGCGGCTTCCACCACCGCTCGCCGTGCCGGCTCGTCCGCCGCCGGACCGCTGTGATAGGCAATGTTGACCCCGCCCATGGCCTGATGCACCACCACGCCGGGGGACTCGCGATGCACGCAGTTGAGGCACAGGCCGCCCAGCAGGTGCAACTCGTCGGGCAGTGCCAGGCGCAACCGTTCCTCGACCTCCAGGCCGTTCTGCATCAGCAGGATGCCCGCTCCGGGCGCGGCGATATCGGCCAGCGATGCCAGCAACCGCGGATCGTCCAGCGCCTTGGTGCAGATCAACAGCCAGTCGCAGCGCGGCAGGTCCTGCGCGGCGACATAGGCCTGGACCGGATTGAGGATCAACCGGCCATGGATCAGGCTGTCGAGGAACAGGCCATGGGCAGCCACCTGTTGAAATTCGCTGCGCAGCAGAAAGTGCACATCGAAACCGGCGCGGGCCAGCATCACCCCGTAGAAAGTACCGATGGCCCCCGTACCGATAATACCGATGCGCGGGGAAGCCCCGTGCTCTGTCATGGCAACTCCTCTGGAATGCCGGCCAATGCCCGTTCCAGGCCTTCGGCAAGCGCGTTCAAGGTCAACCGGCAACGCAAGGCGCCGTAGAACTCGCCATCCCTGACCACGAACAGCGCCGGCAGGTGAAACACTTCATAACGCTGGACCAGCCCGCCGTTGTCACCGGCATCGATCCAGCACAGGCGCTCCACCGCCAGTCCCAGGCCCGGCAATACTTCGCGGGCGAAACGGCAGGAAGCGCAGCCGACACTGGTGAAGATAACCAGGGAAACACCTGGCAGGGCCAATAAATTCCGGTCCGCGTCAAAATCGGACAACTCCAGTCCCTTCACTATACTGGGGGGAAGTTTTTGCGGTGACCCGCACAGGGAGTCGTTTGTCATGGTGCGTTTTCTACCTCATCCCGTAGACGTTCCAGTAAAACTGACCTTGCTCGAACATTCCTGCATTTCCCGCCATCGGTTGCGAACCCTCAGCCTCGGCGGCATCGCCTGCCCCTCTCCGCGGGCCTGGCGGCATGGCTCGGCCCTGGAAATGTGCATTCCGAGCCTGGGCGAAGCCGCATGTTACTCCGGCTACGTGGCCTGGTGCCTGAAACGCAAGCATGCGTTTCTGGTGGGCATCGCCTTTGTCGACGAACAGACCCTGTTCGGCGCCCGCATGAGCGAACAGATCTGCCAGATCGAACGCTACCGGCGGGTGCGCGAACAGCAGAATGCCCAGCCGCAGAATATCGAGGCGATTGCCCAGGAATGGGTGCAGCAGCATGCCAGCGATTTCTCCCACGCCAGCCTCGAACAGCCATTTATAAGGGCTTTACTGGATTAAACAGGCCGCTGCCCATTGCCCGGCCACGGTCTAACGCGCTAAGGTTCCGCTCCCCGACACGCTCAATCGCTGTGCTCCGCCGCGCGGGGCTGGCGGCCGGCACCTGTGACCTGACGAGTAACACGATGGCTGATTTACCGATCAACGACCTTAACGTCGCCTCCAACGAGACGCTGATCACGCCCGATCAGCTCAAGCGTGACATTCCCTTGAGCGAGGCTGCCCTGCGCACCGTGACCAAGGGCCGCGAGGTGATTCGCAATATTCTCGATGGCACGGACCATCGCCTGTTCGTCGTTATCGGGCCCTGCTCGATCCACGACATCAAGGCCGCCCACGAGTACGCCGAGCGCCTCAAGGTGCTGGCCGCCGAAGTCTCCGACAGCCTGTACCTGGTGATGCGTGTCTATTTCGAGAAGCCGCGGACCACGGTCGGCTGGAAAGGCCTGATCAACGACCCTTACCTGGATGACTCGTTCAAGATCCAGGACGGCCTGCACATCGGTCGCCAATTGCTCCTGGACCTGGCCGAGATGGGCCTGCCCACCGCCACCGAAGCCCTTGACCCGATCTCGCCGCAGTACCTGCAGGACCTGATCAGCTGGTCGGCCATCGGCGCGCGCACCACCGAATCCCAGACCCACCGTGAAATGGCCTCCGGCCTGTCCTCGGCAGTCGGTTTCAAGAACGGCACTGACGGCGGCCTGACCGTGGCGATCAACGCCCTGCAGTCGGTTTCCAGCCCGCACCGCTTCCTCGGCATCAACCAGGAAGGTGGCGTGTCGATCGTCACCACCAAGGGCAATGCCTACGGTCACGTGGTCCTGCGCGGTGGCAACGGCAAGCCGAACTACGACTCGGTGAGCGTCGCGGTCTGCGAACAGGCCCTGGCCAAGGCCAAGATCAAGGCCAACATCATGGTCGATTGCAGCCACGCCAACTCCAACAAGGACCCGGCCCTGCAGCCGCTGGTGATGGAGAACGTCGCCAACCAGATCCTCGAAGGCAACCAGTCGATTATCGGCCTGATGGTCGAAAGTCATCTGAACTGGGGCTGTCAGGCCATTCCGAAAGACCTCGCCGACCTGCAATACGGCGTGTCCATCACCGATGCCTGCATCGACTGGGAAAGCACCGAGAAAACCTTGCGCAGCATGCATGCCAAGCTCAAGGATGTGCTGCCCAAGCGGACACGCAGCTGATGGCGGATTGATCTGCCGCACACAAAAACGCCGGGCAATGCCCGGCGTTTTTGCAGGTGTTCGATTGACTCAGATCTTCGCGGCGTGCCGCTGATGACGTTCCATGTAGCGCTCTACATAGGAGCAGGAAGGAATCACCGTATACCCCATGCGATCGGCGTACTCGAGCGCCTGTTCGGTCAGGGCCGCCGCAATGCCTCGGCCACGCAACGCGTTGGGCACGAACGTGCGGTAGATATCCAGGGTCTGCTTACCCAGGTCCATATAGGTCAGGTAGGCACGATGACCGTCCACATTGGTCTCGAACTGATGACCAGCCTGGTCATGGTGGATGGACAACGCCTCGCTCATCACTACTCCTCGCGGGTCTTGGTATTCGACCCTACCTTACCGATCTTTTTCCGGCGAAGGAACCACTACGCCACCCCGTGCCGATTTGGACAACGAGAAAAGCCGACCGCTCCCTGAAAAACCGAGCACGTATCAAATAGTAGGCACCCTTGGCCCAAATGCTCAAGACACGCTCGTCACGTGCTCTATCACCGCTTCGATGATAGCGCGGCCGAACACACCCTTTGGGTGGAAAACCTGAACACGGGCTGAAGATTGCCGGAATGTTGTGCTGTTATGACGAGCGCCCTTGGTTAAAGTCACTTTTCATTTAGCAAAAGAGCCTCCCCCGCCGCGACGACGGTAGAGAGCAAGAGTCATCCGCTACTGTTAGAACGACTCTTAGATGCACACTGGCGACACGTCGCTGATGGCACACTAGTGCACTTGAAGATCGCACAATGCGCTCAGAACAGGGTCTACAGCTGCATATTTTTTATACAGGATCATGAAAAGTTAGCTGAAAAATATTCAGCATCAAGAATTTTTTTTGCTTCTTGCGTTACGTCAGTTTACTTACTACAAGTAATGGGTAGTATGTACGCCGGCTATTTCCTCACTCTGGGGTTATGGTCATTAATAGAAAGTCCTTGAAGGGGAACACGATGAACAACGTTCTGAAATTCTCGGCTCTGGCCCTGGCCGCTGTTCTGGCTACCGGTTGCAGCAGCGTATCCAAAGAAACCGAAGCTCGTCTGACTGCTACTGAAGACGCTGCTGCTCGTGCTCAGGCTCGTGCTGACGAAGCCTACCGCAAAGCTGATGAAGCTCTGGCTGCTGCTCAAAAAGCACAACAGACTGCTGACGAAGCTAACGAGCGCGCTCTGCGCATGCTGGAAAAAGCAAGCCGCAAGTAATAGTCCCTCGGGGCTGTTATCAAGCCGATCCATCTTTGGATCGGCTTTTTTATGCCCGTGTGTTTTCCATGGCGCATAAAAAACCCGCCCGGACAGCAGTGCCCGGGCGGGTCGATTGAAACCGTTACTGCTGCAGGTCGATAGGCGCGTTCGACACCAGCGGCGCCGCACCCGGCACGGCGATTTCGGTCGGCAGGCCATCTTCGGCGGCGACCACGTCACGCACCTCGTCCCAGTTCACCCGCAGGTTCTTCGCCAGGTCGTCACGCTTGAGCAGGGCGTTGATCACCGCGGTGTGCTTGTCGACCACCGACGGGTTGCCGTTGTCATCCAGCGGCGTGTGCGCCTCCAGGTAGACCTTGCCGCCACTGATGCCGAACTTGTAGGCCTCGTTGATGATCCGTACCGAAGTACCGACCGGCACCATGCCGGCCATTTCCAGCACGTTGTTGTTGAACATGCGGAAGCAGCCGTGGCTGGTCCGGGTACCGATACCGAACTTCATGTTCGAACCATGGATCAGGTAGCCCGGCGTACCGAGGGTGAACTTGAACGGCCCCAGCGGGTTGTCCGGACCGGCCGGCACCACGTTGGGCAGCGGATCGCCGTTGGCGGCGTGTTCGGCCTTGATCGAGGCCGGCGGCGTCCAGGTCGGGTTCGGCGTCTTGGCGGTAATGGTGGTGTGGGCGATCGGCGAGCCCCAGCCCTCGCGCCCGATCCCCAGCGGGAAGGTGTAGACCACGTTCCGGCCTTTCGGGAAGTAGTACAGGCGATACTCGGCCAGGTTGATCACGATGCCTTCGCGCGGCCCGGGCGGCAGGATGAAGCGGGTCGGCAGGACGATATCGGTGCCTGCCCCCGGCAACCAGGCATCGACGCCCGGGTTGGCCGCGACCATCTCCGAATAGCCCAGGTCGTAGGTGGTGCCCAGGTCGGCAAAGGTATCTTCATACTTGGCCTTGATCACCTGGACCTGGCCGACGATGTCCTCGCCCGGTGGTGGCAGCGGCAATTCCAGCGCGCTAACGGGACCCGCCGCGCACAGGGCGGCAATGGACAGGCAACGGGTGACGGCAGGAAAGCGCGACAACATCCGGGAAATCCTTCGCATGATCAACGGAAAAATAAAACGCGATTGTACACCGACGCCGCCCCGCAGCGGGAGGTCGTCCCCGAGGACATTAGCAGCGCTTCAGCTGGCAGACAGGCAGGTTTTACAGTTCGAAACGCAATTCCGGCCAGATCGGCGGCGTACCACGCTTCTGCGATTCGAGAATCGCCCGGCACAGCGGGCACAGGCGCTGGTCGCGGAAGATCGACTTGTCCACCCCCGACCAGCGTGGCTGCGCGGGCAACAAGGTGCCGCAGAGCGTCCGATCGGCGGAGCCGCCCAGCTCAAGCTGACGCGTGACCAGGTGCACCCGCACTTCCTGGCAGGCGAACAGATCCAGCTGTTCGTCGGGTTCGATCAGTTGATAGGCAAATAGGGACCAGGCGGGACGCTGCATCGGGGGCTCCAGATCGGGGGCGCCACCTTAGCCGAAAAACCGTCGCTAAAAAAGCTCAAAGCAGCGGTTTCAGGGTCGGCCAGACGTTATCGAGCAACTTGCCCTGACCGGCGGGCGCCGGGTGGATGCCGTCGGCCTGCATCAGCTCCGGATGACCGCCCACACCGTCGAGGAAAAACGGCACCAGCGGGATGTTCTTCTCCTGGGCCAGGGTCGGATACACCTCGGCAAACGCCTTGACGTAGCGCGCGCCATAGTTGGGAGGCAGTTGCATGCCCAGCAGCAGGACCTTGGCACCACTGGCCCGGGACTGGTCGATCATCGATGCAAGATTTTGTTTCAATTGCGTTGGCAGTTGTCCGCGCAGGCCGTCGTTGCCCCCCAGTTCGAGAATCACCAGGTCCGGCTTGTGCTCTGCAAGCAGCGCCGGCAGCCGCGCCTGGCCTCCGGCACTGGTGTCGCCACTGATCGAGGCATTGACCACCTTGTCCTGGAAACCCTCGTCCCTGAGGCGCTTTTCCAGCAGCGACACCCAACCGACACGGGTATCCAGGCCGAAAGCCGCGCTGATACTATCGCCAACGATCAGGACTGTACCCGCCGCCGCGTTCTGGGCCATGCACATCAAGGCCAGGCCGGCACTCAAAAACCACACTCGCATCGGATTCTCCATGGGCGAAAGCATTCTCACCGCGCAGAACCTTAGCAAAGTGGTTCCCAGCGCGGAAGGTGAACTGACCATCCTGCACCCTTTGAGCCTGACATTGAACAAGGGCGACAGCCTCGCCATCGTCGGCGCCTCCGGTTCCGGCAAATCCACCCTGCTCGGCCTGCTGGCCGGCCTCGACCTGCCCAGCAGCGGCGAAGTGACCCTGGCCGGGCGTGCCCTGAGCAGCCTGGACGAGGACCAGCGTGCACGCGTGCGCGCCGAACACGTCGGTTTCGTGTTCCAGAGCTTCCAGTTGCTCGACAGCCTCAACGCCCTGGAAAACGTCATGCTGCCGCTGGAACTGGACGGCCGCAGCGACGCCCGCGAGCGCGCGCGCCACCTGCTGGAACGGGTCGGCCTGGGCCAACGCCTGACCCATTCGCCGCGCCAGTTGTCCGGGGGCGAGCAGCAACGGGTGGCCATCGCCCGGGCCTTTGCCGCCGAACCGGATGTACTGTTCGCCGACGAGCCGACCGGCAACCTCGACAGCCACACCGGCGAACGCATCAGCGACCTGCTGTTCGAATTGAACAAGGAGCGCGGCACCACCCTGGTGCTGGTGACCCATGACGAACGCCTGGCCCACCGTTGCCGGCGCCTGATCCGCCTTGAAGCCGGCCAGCTGGTCGGCCCCCTGGAGCCTTGATGGCACGCCTGCCGCTGTTGCGCCTGTTCAGCCTCGCCACCCGCCAGCTCCTGCGCGATGCCCGTGCCGGCGAGTTGCGGGTACTGTTCTTCGCCCTGCTGGTCGCCGTGGCGGCCAGCACCGCCATCGGCTATTTCGGCGCCCGCCTGAACGGCGCGATGATGCTGCGCGCCACCGAATTCCTCGCCGCCGACCTGGTGCTCGACGGCACTTCGACAGCCCGCCCGGAGCAGATCCAGAGCGGCCGCGACCTCGGCCTGGAGCATGCGCGGATCGTCGAATTCTCCAGCGTGATCGCCACCGACAACGGCATCCAGCTGTCGAGCATCAAGGCCGCCGACGACCGCTACCCCCTGCGCGGCGAACTGAAAAGCGCCGCCGAGCCGTTTGGCGCCGAAACCGCCGGCGGCGGCCCGCGGCCCGGCGAGGCCTGGGTCGAAGCCCGGCTGATGACCGCGCTGGACCTGAAGATCGGCGACAGCATCGATGTCGGCATGAAGACCGTGCGCCTGGCCCGGGTGCTCACCTATGAACCGGACCGGGCCGGAAACTTCTACAGCCTGACCCCACGCGTGCTGATCAACCTCGCGGACCTGGAAGCCACCGGCGTGGTGCAGCCCGGTAGCCGGGTCAACTACCGGGAGCTCTGGCGCGGCCCGGCCAGCGCCCTGCTCACCTACCGCGACCTGATCAAGCCGGGACTGGCGGCGAACCAGCGCCTGCTCGATGCCCGCGACGGCAACCAGCAGATCGGCGGGGCCCTGGGCAAGGCCGAGCGTTACCTGAACATGGCGAGCCTGGTGGCGGTGCTGTTGTCCGGGGTGGCCGTGGCCCTCAGCGCGACCCGCTTCGCCGCCCGCCGCTTCGATGCCAGCGCCCTGCTGCGCTGCCTCGGGCTGTCGCGCCGGGAAACCATGGCCCTGTTCAGCCTGCAACTGGCGATCCTCGGCCTGCTCGCCAGCATCAGCGGCGCCCTGCTCGGCTGGCTCGCGCAGTTGGGACTGTTCTATCTGCTGCACGACCTGTTGCCCGCCGATGTGCCGCCCGGCGGCCTGATCCCGGCCATCGCCGGGATCGGCACAGGCCTGGTGGCCCTGGCCGGTTTCGCCCTGCCGCCACTGGCCGCGCTGGGTCGGGTACCGCCGCTGCGGGTACTGCGCCGCGACCTGTTGCCGATCCCGGCCAGCACCTGGCTGGTCTACGGCACCGCACTGCTGGCCCTCGGCCTGATCATGTGGCGCCTGAGCCTCGACCTGGTGCTGACTTTCGCCCTCCTCGGCGGCGGCGTGATTGCCGCGCTGGTGCTCGGCGGCCTGCTGCTCCTTGGCCTGCAAAGCCTGCGCCGGCTGCTGGCCGGCGCGGCGCTGCCCTGGCGCCTGGGACTGGGCCAGTTGCTGCGCCATCCACTGGCCGCCGCCGGCCAATCCCTGGCCTTCGGCCTGATCCTGCTGTCCATGGCACTGATCGCGCTGCTGCGTGGCGAGTTGCTGGACACCTGGCAGAACCAGTTGCCCAAGGACGCACCGAACTATTTCGCCCTGAATATCCTGCCGGCGGACAAGGACGGCTTCCGTGACCACCTGATCAAGCTGTCGGCCCAGTCGGCGCCGATCTACCCGGTGGTGCCGGGCCGCCTGATCAGCATCAACGGCGAGCCGGTGCAGGAGATCGTCAGCAAGGATTCCAGCGGCGACCGCGCGATCCAGCGCGACCTGAGCCTGACCTGGGCCGCCGACCTGCCTCCGGGCAACCTCCTGACCGCCGGCAGTTGGTGGTCGGGCCAGCCGGACACCGATATCCCCGGTGTCTCGGTGGAAGCCAAGGTCGCTGACAGCCTGAAACTCAAGCTCGGCGATCACCTGGTCTTCACCGTCGGGGGGGCCAACCGCGAGGCGCGGGTGACCAGCCTGCGCAGCATCAACTGGGACAACTTCCAGCCGAACTTCTTCATGATCTTCCAGCCCGGCACCTTGCAGGACCTGCCGGCCACCTACCTGACCAGCTTCTATCTGGCGCCAGGACATGACAAGGATATCGTCGAGCTGTCCCGGGCCTTCCCGGCGGTGACCATCCTGCAGGTCGAAGCCCTGCTCGAACAGCTGCGCAGCATCCTCGCGCAGGTCACCATCGCCGTCGAATACGTGTTGCTGTTCGTCCTCGCGGCGGGCATGGCGGTGCTGTTCTCCGGCCTGCAGGCGACCCTCGACGAACGCATTCGCCAGGGTGCGCTGTTGCGCGCGCTGGGGGCGGAGCGGCGCCTGCTGGTCAAGGCCCGGCGGATCGAGTTCGGCTTGCTCGGCGCGGCCAGCGGCCTGCTGGCGGCACTGGGCGCGGAACTGGTGAGCCTGGTGTTGTACCGGTTTGCCTTCGACCTGCCCTGGCACCCTCATCCGTGGCTGTTGCTGCTGCCGCTGATCGGTGCGTTGATGGTCGGTGGCGCGGGTGTCTTCGGCACCCGCCGGGCGCTGAATGCCAGCCCGCTGACAGTGCTGCGCGAGGGCTGATAGACTCGCGCCCCCGTTAACCTGATGGATCGACGATGAGCCGTTACCGCCCGCCCCGCACCGCCGGCACCGCCCTGATCACCCCCGAGGGCGAGGCCCGCATGCGTGCCGAACTGCACGAGTTGTGGCACGTGCGGCGGCCACAGGTCACGCAGTCGGTCAGCGAGGCGGCCGCCCAGGGCGATCGTTCGGAGAACGCCGAATACACCTATGGCAAGAAGATGCTGCGCGAGATCGACAGCCGCGTGCGCTTCCTGACCAAGCGCCTGGAAAACCTCAAGGTGGTCGGCGAGCGCCCGAGCGACCCGAACAAGGTGTACTTCGGGGCCTGGGTGACCATCGAGAACGAGGACGGCAAGGAATCGCGCTACCGCATCGTCGGTCCCGACGAACTGGATCTCAAGCTGAACCTGATCAGCATCGACTCGCCCCTGGCCCGCGCCCTGATAGGCAAGGCGCTGGATGCCGAAGTCCGGGTCATGACACCGACTGGCGAGCAGTTGGTGTACATCACCGCCATCGACTATCCCTGAAGACACACTGATCGATCCCCCGAAACTGTCGATCGTTCCCCCGCTCCGCGTGGGAATACAACCCGTGACGCTCCGCGTCACAGATCTACAGCGGACGCAGAGCGTCCCGAGAGGCATTCCCACGCGGAGCATGGGAACGATCATCACCTAGTCTTTGTTCAGCGCCGGGTAATCAGGCCCTGGCGCGCCACCCGGGTCAACTGCCGGATGACCGCTTCGGCCTGCTCGGCCGCAGGCGACTGGATCACCGCGAGGTCGAAACTGTTATCGGCAAAACGCTCCAGGGAATCACCGTCTTCGACGAACTGGATCAGGAACGCCGAGGCACGGCCCTTGCGCCGTGGCCAGCCATCGAGATAACGCAGCAGCGTCGGCTGGTGTTTGCCGCCCAGGAGGATTTTCGGATTGCGATCGGGAAGGTTGGCCGTGATCGGCGCCAGACGTACAACGGGGCGTGGGTTGTTCAAAGTGCGTGTCTCCGCCTCAACGATCTGCCGGGCAGGTGTGAGGCAACACCGAACCAGCGCTTTAGCGGTATTTCGAAGCCTGGATCAGGCTTCTGTCGGAGATCGTTCGACTCCCCTGGCGCCCCGCAAGTAGCTGTTTAAATCGGCGCATAATCAATATCCTAGAGAACCGCGCGGGCCGCTGTCAAGAATCGTGCCCAACGAAAAAGGCCCGCTGCTGCGGGCCTCATCGAACCATCCTCGCGCCTACCTGGCGATGGCCGCGTCGGCCGAGAGCTTGCCGGCCCCTTCGAACAGTACCGCGATCGTGCCGCCGAGCAGGGCCAGGGCGAACTCGTAGCCGTTGTTGGCCATGAACAGGCCGTTGTGGATATGCACCGAGAAGATCGCCACCAGCGAGAGAAACGCCAGGCCCAGTGCCGCCGGGCGCGCCAGCAGGCCGATGATCAGGGCCAGGCCGCCGAAGAACTCGGTGCCGCCGGCCAACAGGGCCATCAGGTGACCTGGTGCCAGGCCGATGCTTTCCATCCATTGCGCGGTGCCCGCCAGGCCGTAGCCGCCGAACAGGCCGAAGAGTTTCTGCGAGCCGTGGGCGGCGAAGATGATGCCGACGAAGATCCGCAGGACAGTCAGGCCGTAGCCGGCACGGGTGCTCAGAACGCGTTGGGTCAGTGTGCTCATGGGATGAATCCTTATTCAAATGTCGGGTTGATGGGCGTCATATTAATCAGTTTATAAAATGACAAAAGCGCAAAAACCGCTGTATAACCATCGAATTTATCGATTACTTCCGTGAGGCAATTTTTCGCCCGTTGCCTTCCAGCGCATGGCCTTCCAGGGAGCCGCGCTCCCGGTCGAATGCCAGGTAGTACTTGTTCACACTGTTAACATAGTTGACCGAAGCCATTCCTACCTGCTCCATCGCCACCCGTTCGACCTGGAAGAACCACTGGTTGGGATTCAGGCCACGCCGCCGGGCTTCGGCCCGCATGCCCTGGACCCGCTCCGGCCCCATGTTGTAGGCCGCGAGGACAAAGGCCATGCGTTCGCGCTCGTTGAGCTTGGGACTGGAGAAGAACTTGCGCCGGATCATCGCCAGGTACTTGGCCCCGGCCTGCACATTGTTATCGACATTCTGGATATTGCCGACGCCGACCCGCTGCGCCGCCGAAGGAGTGATCTGCAACAGCCCGGTGGCACCGCTCGCGCCACGGGCATTGGGGTCCAGCGTCGATTCCTTGAACGCCAGCGCCGCCAGGTTCAGCCAGTCGATACCCTGGGCCTGGGCATGACGTTGCAACACCGGCCGCAGCTTCTCGAGCTTTTGCCGATCGGACCTGGCCAGCGGGTAATGCACCTGATACAGGCGCCGGTAGATCCGCAGGAATGCCACATCCTGGTCGGAAGGCGATTTGTAGGTCTTGAAAAAGCGGTCGACGCTGGCCAGCAGCATCGACGCGTCGCGTCGCACGAACCAGTGCATCTCCCCCGGCTCGCTGACCAGCACCTGCTTGTCGAAGCGCAACTTGGGCATGATCTTGGCCCAGCGCTCGGCA
This sequence comes from Pseudomonas sp. Mn2068, assembly GCF_049319725.1. Lineage (NCBI taxonomy): Bacteria > Pseudomonadati > Pseudomonadota > Gammaproteobacteria > Pseudomonadales > Pseudomonadaceae > Pseudomonas > Pseudomonas sp. Mn2068. Next base: position 81,315 of record NZ_JBMOUG010000020.1, read on the forward strand.
ATCGGCTGTTCGACGATGGTCAGGTGGAAAATGCCGCCCTGGACCATCTCCAGCACATCCTCCACGGCCAGACTCGGATCGACCCACTCGATCTTCACCGGCGGCAACTTGCGCAGCGCCAGCTTCTGGTTGATCTGGTTCACGGCATCGCCGGCGGCGCTGCCGGTGGTCAGGGCCAGGGTCCGGCCGGAAAGCTGTTCGAGATGGCTGAAGCGTTTTTCGCCCTTGAGCCCCACCAGCAGCAAGGGCACCGGATTGCCGATCGGCTCGCTGGCACTCACCGCATGCCCGGGCTGCGCCTCGAGCAATTCACCGGGCGCGACCAGGTCCCCTTCCCCACGCTGCAACGCAGCGAGCAACTGGTCCTTGGCCTTGGGAATGATCTTGAAGGTGATTTCCTGATTGTCGCGGGCGTGCCCGTTGAGATACAGCTCGAAGGCGCGCAGCCGGTGGTACTCGACGCCGATCGCTTCGCCCTGGACTTCCCCGGAACTGTTGCGGCTCTGGTTGACCAGCACCCGCAGAACCCGGCTGCCGCGGATCTCCGCCAGGTCGCGGACCTTGCCCGGCTGGCCGATTTCCAGGGGACCGGCCAGGCGCGCGACCGCCGGCAGCGGCAGCAGCAAGGACAGGCACAGCAGGAGCAACAGCGAGGGTCGCTTCATCCGTTCTCCGGAAAGAATACTGTCCCGTCTCAAGCGTCATGACGTGACGTCATTGCTTGATAGGGAGCGACAGAAATCGAGCGTCTTTGAACGCAAAAAAGTGCGGAAGACTGGCACAGCAACGGAGGTGGTGCCAACCGATGCTTTCTTCCGGCTTTAAAAGACAGTCATAACTCGTTGTAGTTCTTGGTTTTTATTATAAATCTACAGCTCTGATATGCTTTCCGGCCTGTGGCCTGAGGTAGCACCATGCAACTCATCGATATCGGCGTCAACCTGACCAACCCCAGTTTTGCCGGAAAACACCAGGAAATACTGGACCGCGCCCATGCCGCCGGGGTCTGCCAACTGGTCCTCACCGGCACCAGCATCGAGGGCAGCGAGCAGGCCCTGGAGCTGTGCCGAACCCTGGATGAAAGCGGTCGCCAGTTGTTCGCCACCGCCGGTATTCACCCCCACTCCGCCAGTGACTGGAGCGCCGACAGCGCCGCTCGTCTGAAAGCCCTGCTCAAGGAGCCGAACGTCTGTGCGGTGGGTGAGTGCGGACTGGACTTCAACCGGGATTTCTCCCCGCGCCCGCAGCAGGAGAAGGTCCTCGAAGAACACCTGGCCCTGGCGGTGGAGCTGCAGTTGCCGGTGTTCCTCCATGAGCGCGACGCCAACCCGCGCCTGCTGGAGATCCTGCGCGACTATCGCGACCGCCTGCCCGCCGCCGTGGTGCATTGTTTCACCGGCGAGCAACGGGCCCTGTTCAGCTACCTCGATCTCGACCTGCATATCGGCATCACCGGCTGGATCTGCGACGAACGCCGTGGCACCCACCTGCATCCGCTGGTGAAGGAAATTCCCCGCGGGCGCCTGATGCTCGAAAGCGACGCACCGTACCTGTTGCCCCGCAGCCTGCGGCCGAAACCGAAAAACGGTCGCAACGAACCGGCCTACCTGACCGAAGTGCTGCGGGAAGTCGCGCTGCATCGCGGCGAAAGCGAAGCCGACCTGGCCGCCCATAGCACCGCCTGCGCCCGGGCGTTCTTCGGCTTGCCGTCGATTGCTTGATCCATATCAAGAAGCCTCTTCCTGAGTAGCGGCACAATAGTGGCACCTTGCCAAAATTGTTTCCGCTCAATCAGAGAAGACCTTCCATGGGTGCCTGGCTCAGCAACATCTCATTGAAATACAAATTCTGGGCCGTCAACGCGGTGGCCTTCGTCACCACGCTGCTGCTGGTGCTGTACGCGGTACAGCTCGAACAGCAGGCCCGCACCGATGCTTCGCGCAGCGCCGCCCAGGCCCAGGCGCGCCTGCTGGCCGCCTGGCCCGCCACCCAGGCCCTGCCCGAGGGCGACAACCTGTTGCTGTTCCAGGCTGGCCAGACCCCGACCCTGAACGGCCAGATGCTGCCGCGCCTGAGTGACGCCCAGGGCTGGGTCGCCTACGACTACATGCCGCTGTTCGGCGAGAACCCGTTGCTCGGTGCCGAGGTCGTCAACCACGGCAGCCAGCGGGTAGCCGTGCTCGCCCATGCACCGAGCCTGGCGCAGGTGTTCAGCGAGCGCTTCGCCAACTACGCCATTGCCGTGTTCATCCTGATGCTGGCGATGCTCGGCGCCTCGCAGTTGCTGATCCGCTTTCTGCTCAGCCAGCTCAATACCCTCAAGGACGTGATGCTCCACGTCGAGAAAACCGGCGACCTGTCGGCCCGCGTGCCGCTGGCCTGCAAGGATGAAGTCGGACAGATGGCCAGCGCCTTCAATGCCATGCAGGCCGGCTACCAGCGTGTGGTCGGCACCGTCGCCCGCACCGCCGCGCAACTGGACGTCGGTGCCGCGCGGCTGGCCTCGAGCATGAACGATGTGCGCCACGGCATGCTCGGCCAGCAGAGCGAGACCGACCAGGCCGCCACCGCGATCAACGAGATGTCGGCGACGGTCTATCACATCGCCCAGCACGCCGGCGCCACCCGCGATCTCTCGCAGACCGCCGACACCCTGGCCGGCAGCGGCCAGGCGGTGGTCAGCCGGGTGCAGCAATCGATCGCCGGACTGTCCAGCGGCGTGCAGCAGACCGCCGAGATGATCCAGCGCCTGGCCGAGGACAGCCAGAAGATCAACGGCGTGGTCAGCGTGATCCACAGCATCGCCGAACAGACCAACCTGCTGGCCCTGAATGCCGCCATCGAAGCGGCCCGGGCCGGGGAAATGGGTCGCGGTTTCGCGGTGGTGGCCGATGAAGTGCGCAACCTGGCCAAGCGCGTGCAGACCTCCACCGACGAAATCACCACCATGGTTTCAGCCCTGCAGTCCGGCACCCGCGATGCCGTGGACTTCATGCAGGAGAGCTCGTACAAGGCCGATGACTGTGTGCAACAGGCCCAGGAAGCTGGCGCGGCCCTGGCCGAGATCACCGGTGCGGTGGCACAGATGCGTGAAAGCAACACCCAGATCGCCGTGGCCGCCGAGCAGCAGAGCCAGGTCGCGGAGGAAATGAACCGGGCGGTGGTGAGCATCCGCGACGTCACCGAGAACACCGTGCAGCAGACGGTGGACTCGGCCACCACCAGCAATGAACTGGCGACCCTGGCCGGTGAGCTGAGCAAAGCCATTGGCCAGCTCAAGCTATAGAATCGATAGCAAGAGTTGATTCGCCGCCGAGGTTTGCCCGGCCTATCCTTGGTTCATCGAAAACATGAACCAAGGAGCATAACCATGGGCAAACGTCACCCCCACCTTCCTGCCTGGCAATGGCGCGTTGCGCCGAACACTTCGAACGACGGCACCCGCGAAGGCATGCATCTGCTCTCGGTGATCCTGTTTGCCCTGGCCTTCCTGCTGGTCGCCTCGGGCGTGTTCAGCGAAGACCCGACCAACGTGGCCATCGGTGTGATCGGCCTGGTGGCGGCCTACAGCCTCAGGCGCAAAGGGCATACGCTCGAAGCCTGAACCTTTCCTTGCCGATCATTGTCGATCGTTCCCACGCTCCGCGTGGGAATACGGCCCGTGATGCTCCGCGTCACCTGTAGAGCGGACGCAGAGCATGGGGACGATCTGGTGGTGTGGGAGTGGGCTTGCCCACGAAGAGGCCGGTACATCCGCCACATTTCCCGTGGCACGAACATCGTCTTCGCGGGCAAGCCCGCTCCCACAACAAGCCCGAGCATGGGAACGATCTGGTGGTGTGGGAGTGGGGTTGCCCACGAAGAGGCCGGTACATCCGTCACATTTCCCGTGACACGAACATCGTCTTCGCGGGCAAGCCCGCTCCCACATTCAGCCGAAAACGGTCACGGTCTGCCGGCTCAGGGCGATCAGCCGATCGTCCGGACTCCACAGCGCCGCCGCCACATGCCCGTAGCCGTCGCGGGCGTGCTCGATCACCGCCAGGTACTTGCACCAGTCCAGGGTATCGAGCGCCAGCAACGGCTGGACGAACTCCACGGTCCAGGTCAGGGTGCTGCCCGCCGCCAGCTTGTTCAGGTGCGGCAACAGCGCCGGCGGCCAGGCGTCCACCAGGGCCAGCAAGTGGGCTTCGGTCAGGGGTTCCTGCTTGACGTCGCCGCGCAGGCGAACCCAGCCGCCCATTTCCCGGGATGTGTTGCCGGTGAACGGAAAGCCACCGACACCCCAGCGCATGGCCAGGTGGCGCATGAACTCCGGTGTCACGCCCTTGACGTAGGGCAGTTCCTGGCACTTGTCCCAGTGCTTCATTTCCGGGGCCGGCTCGGCGCCCACGTCCACCGCCGATTCACGGGACGCACCGAAACTGCCCTGGACCAGGGTCACCACCTGGCCCTTCTGCACCGCCCGCCCGAGCACCTGGCTGACCGCCTTGCCTTCGCGCAGCACCTCGACTTCGAAGGTCACCGGGACTTCCGGTTCGACCGGACCGACAAAGGTCACCGCCAGTGAACGCAACGGACGCTCGGCCGGCACGCGGGCACGCAGGGCTTCGTACTGCAGGGCCACCACCAGGCCGCCGAACGTGGCGCGCCCCTGCCCCCATTCGGCCGGAATGGTCAAACCCTGCGGGTCGCGACGGACCTCATCAAGCAAATCTGAAAAGCGCATGCACACCTCGGCTGGCGAAAAATTCCCTGGGCCCTGGCGCGAGCCCTGCGGCTCGAAACCAGGACAGGGATGAATCTTAACCAGCCCGTCCGCGGGATACAGCGCTCATACCGGCCAAACAGCCTGTCAAACAAGTCAGTTGCAGCCGGTCAGTTGAAACAGGTCTCGCTCAGCCGATCGAGTACCCGGTCGGCCTTGCCCTCGGCCCGCGCCATGGCGCTGCGCCAGCCACTCACGCAAGGCTGCAGGTCCGGCTGCTGCTCGGCCTGCAACAACCATTGCCAGCAATCGTGCCAGTCGCCAAGCGCCTCCTGGGCCGCCTTGAGCTGCTTCAACGCCGGCGCCGGCAGGCGATCCAGTTCCGGGTAGGCCTCGGCGGCGTAACGCACCCGCTTGATCAGCAGGCGCAGGCGATGGCGGTCGTGCATCGGATCATGCAGCGCCTGGTCGAGAGCGTCCCACTGTTTCGCCAGGCGCTTTTCGATGCGCTTGCGCAACCCCCTGAGCAGCCCCTGATACTGCGAGGCACGCAAGAAACGCGGGAAGGCATCGAGGGTGCTGAAGAGGTTCTTCAGCTCATCGCTGCCCGCCACTTTCCAGTAATCCTCGGACAACTGCGCGGTCCGCCGGGCCGCCGCGACATGATGCCCCTGCCGGTGCAGATAGGCCGCCAGCACCTCGCGATCGCGGATCGGCGTGGTCAGCCGCCCCACCTCGGCCGCCGCCTGCTCCAGTTGCTCGACACCCGGCAACCCGCGCAACGGCCGCAACAGGCTGCGCAGGCGTCGGACGGTGGTGCGCAGGTCATGCAGCCCCTCGTCATCGGTCAGCGCATCCACCCGCGCATGACAGGCCAACAGGCGTACTTCCAGGCTCAGCACCTGAGCCACCAAGCGATCTACCAGGACCGACATCGACACTCACTCCCAAATCGAACTTCCAAGACTGCGACGCAATGACCGCAACACCTGTTGCAATGCATCCATCGACGGGATCTGGTCAGCATAGCGCTGCCTGATGAACAACCGGGTGAACTCGCGGATAAGCTCGGCCTGGCGAGGCAACTGCCGGGCCGCGCGCTCGGCGAACGCCGCCGGGCCCTCGCCCGGCTCGCGCACCAGGCCGCGGCGCGCCAGCAGTTTTTCAAAGGCCGCGAATAGCCGTAGCTGCGGGTCGGCCTTGGCCTGCCAGGGACGCAACAACCACAACGCCAGCAGCGCCAGGATCAACACCAGGCCGACCGGCAGCATCAGCCCGGCGAGATCGCCGAACCAGCGTCCCATCAGTTTGAACTGCTGCTCGCCCTGATACCCCAGGACCCAGCGCTGCCAGCCGTAATTGAGATTATCCCAGCCCAGGCGCAACTCATTGAGCCAGGTCAGATGGCGGTAGCGCAGCGGCGAGAAAACCGAAGCCCCGGGCGCACCTTCATCCGCGGCCAGGGCCTGCTCCAGGCCCTGGTCGATCCGTTCCGGCGCCACCGCGTAGGTCGGATCGACACTGCGCCAGCCCTGTCCGGCCTGCCAGTATTCGACCCAGGCATGGGCGTCGTACTGGCGCACGGTGAGGAAATTGCCCGCCGGGTTCAACTCACCGCCCTGGTAACCGGCCACCACTCGCGCGGGGATACCCGCCGCGCGCAACACGTAGGTCATGGCACCGGCAAAATGCGCGCAGAAGCCCTGGCGGCTGTCGAACAGGAAGGCATCGATACTGTCCGCGCCCAGCGTCGGCGGCTTGAGGGTGTAGTGATAGGGCTCGTCGTGAAAATGCGTGAGCAGTGCCGCCACCAGGTCCCGGGGCTGTGGATAACGTTGCCGCAGTTCCGTGGCCCACTGCCGGGTGCGCGGGTCGCCCTGGGCGGGCAGTTGCAGATCCTGGCGCCGGGCCCGCTCGTTGAGCTGGAGATCGCGCGCGACCTGCGGCCAGGAACTGGCCCGGTACAGCAGCGCCTGTTGCACCGGGCGCTGGTGCTGCAGGCGATAGTCCGCCAGTTGGCGCACATCGCCCTGGTCGCTGCTGGCGACATCCAGGGTCGGCAGCCAGGGCTTGCCGCTCGGCTGCAGGATCACGCTGTAGCGCCAGGGCTCGCCACTGGCCTGCCATTTCGGCGCAGGACTGAAAGACACGCCCGGCGACTGGCTCCAGCGCTGGCCATCGAACTGCTCCAGGGTCAGGGCGCGCCAGTACAGTGCCCGACGCGGCGGCAGCGGCCCCTCGAAACTGGCGCGGAACGCCAGTTCGGCGGAACGGCCGAGCTCGGCCACCTCGCCGGGCGACATGCTCTCCGCAAGCCCGGTCATGCCCTTGTCGCTCGGCAGCGGCAAGGACCACAACGGCGCAATGCGCGGGAAAAACAGGAACAGCAGGAGCATCAGCGGCAACGCCTGCGCCAACAGGACCGCGGCCAGCTTCAGCGTGGCCGCCGGGCGGGTGCCGGGGCCCTGCTGCAAACCGATCAGGGCCGCCAGCAAGGCACCGACCGGCAAGAGGCTGTAGGCCGCCCACGGCAGGCTGTCTTCGAACAGGTAGGCCACCGCCACGCAAAACAGCCCGAGGAAGATCAGCACCAGCGCATCGCGACGGGTCCGGGTCTCCACCAGCTTGAGGATAAACATCGCCACCAGCAGCACGGCACCGGCATCCAGGCCGATCAGGCTCTTGCGCGAGAGCCAGATGCCGGCGATGGTCGCAACCAGCAACAGGACTTCCAGCACCTTGCCGGGAAACCGCGCCCGCATGCGGTAGACCTGGATGCGCCAGATCGTGCAACCGAGCCAGAACGCGACCATCCACACCGGCACATGCAACCAGAACGGCAGCATCACCAGGGCCTGGGCCACCAGCAGCCAGACCAGGCTGGCCCGGGAAATCAGCGGCGCACTGCTCATGGGTTTTTCCCGAACAGCGCCAGGGCCCGCAGGCAGGCCTCGCAATGGGCCGCGCCGGAATCCGTGGCGAACCGCTGCCCGGGCAACTGCAAGGCGAACGGCTCCTGGCGCCGGGAAAACTCCAGTACCCAGTAGCACAGACGCGACAGGCGCTGCTCGACATCACCACCCAGCGCGAGGAAATCCAGGCAGCGCTCGCGCCCCTCAAGGCGGGCGAAGTCCTTGATCAGCAGCCCCTGGCCTCGGGAATAGGCCTTCCAGTGCAAGCGTCGCCAGGAATCGCCGGGCTGGTAGGACTTCAAGCCCTGGTAGTCATCGACACCCTGGCCGTGGGCCCGCACGCCTTCCTCCTGCTCATCGTCGGGCACGCTGGCGAGGCTCGGCAGCTCGCCTTCCAGGGGCTGTGGATAAACCAGCACCTGCTGGCCGAGATCGACCCAGCTCCAGGTCCGCAGGATGCCCAGGGGGAAGCTGCTGCGCACGCCGATACGCGGAGCCGGCAACCAGCCGCGGACCTGGGTCGCATGCGTCAGTTCCAGTTCGCAGAATCCCGCCGGCGGCACATCCACTACCTGTGTCGGCGGCGTCGACCAACCCAGCTGGATTGCCTGGTGGCTTTTCCCTGCACTTTCCAGGCGCACGACAAAACGTGCCTCTTCACCGACAAACACCGCCGGCCCGACCCCGGCGCTCAGCACCAGACCACTGAGGTTGCGGTAGGTATGCAGGATCGCTACGACGAACACCGACAACAACAGGAAACACAAAGCGTAGGCCAGGCTGTTCTGGTAATTGATCGCCACCAGCAGGATCAGCAGCAACAACGCCGCAAAGACACCGCCGGCGCGATTGGGCATGATGAAGATGCGTCGCTGGGTCAGTTCGATCCGTGCCGAGGGCGGCAGGCGCCGGCCCAGCCAGGCCTGCCAGGCGGCCCGCAGTCGGCCGGTCAAAGCGCCGGCACCTCGCGCAACAACCATTGCACCAGCGCACCACCGCCCAGCCCGGCCGGATCGGCGCGCTCGCGCAGGCGATGGCTGACCACCGACGGCAGCACCGCCTGGACATCTTCCGGAATCACATAGTCACGCCCGGCCAGCAACGCCCAGGCCCGGGCCGCGGCGAGGATCGCCAGGCTCGCCCGCGGCGAGAGGCCCCAGGCGAACTGCGCTTCACTGCGGGTCGCGCCGACCAGGCGCAACACATAGTCCACCAGGGCATCGCTGGCCCGGACCTGCTTGACCTCCTGCTGCAACGCCGCCAGTTCGTGGTGACTGAGGATCGGCTGCAATTGCGGCAACAGGTCCCGGCGCGAGGCCCCGAGCAGCAGTGCCTTTTCCGCCGCCCGGGCCGGATAGCCGAGGGACACGCGCATCAGGAAGCGGTCCAGCTGCGACTCGGGCAAGGCAAAGGTGCCGCCCTGGCTGGTGGGGTTCTGCGTGGCGATGACAAAGAACGGCGAGGGCAACGGGCGGGTGGCGCCTTCGATGGTCACCTGCCCCTCCTCCATCGCTTCGAGCAACGCGCTCTGGCTCTTGGGCGTGGCGCGGTTGATTTCATCAGCCAGCACCAGCTCGGCGAAGATCGGCCCCGGGTGGAAGACGAAACGCCCGCTGTCCTTGTCGAACACCGAGGTGCCGAGGATATCGCTGGGCAGCAGATCGGAGGTGAACTGGATACGCTGGAAGCTCAGGCCAAGCACCTTGGCCAGGGTGTGACTGAGGGTGGTCTTGCCCATGCCGGGCAGGTCCTCGATAAGCAGATGGCCGTCGGCCAGAAGACAGGTGAGGGCCAGGCGAACCTGGGCATCCTTGCCCAATACCACCTGGTTGACAGCCTGCAGGCAGGCTTCCAGTTTACTGCGCATAGGCAGACATCCAAACGCGGGGAGACGCCGGGAATACTACATCCTTTGCCCGCTCAATGATCGCTCCCATGCTCTGCGTCGCAGAGCGGACGCGGAGCGTCCGGCGAGGCATTCCCACGCAGAGCGTGGGAACGATCCTCGACCATCCTCAGAGACTCAACGCCCGGCGCGCGACTCGCGGATGTAGAAACGCGCCTTCTCGGCCTTGGCCGAACAGCCCTCGTAGGCTTCGAACTGTTGCTGGGTCTTGGCCCCGGTCAACAGCGACAGGGCCTTGGAGTAACTCACGGTGCCGGCAAAGCCTTCGGCCTTGGCCAGGTCAAGCTCACGCCAGGCGGCATCCAGCTGGGTTCCGCAGCTCTCGCGGTAGGCCGTCTTGCCCGCGCAACCCGCCAACGCCAACGCAATCAATGGCACACAGATCCAGGCTTTCATCGATGACACCTCAAGATAAAGAAACAGTCGTGCAGATTATGACGGTGCGCCGGGCAAAAAGTGCCTTGCCCTGCTCTACAAGCTTAGCTAATCAATATGAAGATAAGGCGCATTCGCCTGATCGGGCACACGTGGCGATTGTACCCCGGTGCCGGGTAAGCGCATTGTTAGCAACCGGCCGTTAAGGAATCCATGATGAAGAAGCGTGTCGCATTGGTGTTGGGCTCGGGTGGGGCCCGGGGTTATGCCCATATCGGGGTGATCGAGGAAATCGAACGACGTGGTTATGAAATCGCCTGCATCGCCGGTTGCTCCATGGGCGCGGTGGTCGGTGGTATCTACGCCGCCGGCAAGCTCGACGAGTACCGCAACTGGATCGAAAGCCTGGACTACCTCGACGTCCTGCGCCTGGTGGACGTGAGTTTCCGCCTGGGGGCGATCCGTGGCGAAAAGGTCTTCGGCCAGATCCGCAAGATCGTCGGCGAGATCAATATCGAAGACCTGCGCATTCCCTACACGGCCGTCGCCACCGACCTGACCAACCAGCAGGAAATCTGGTTCCAGGAAGGTTGCCTGCATCAGGCCATGCGCGCTTCGGCGGCGATCCCCAGTCTGTTCACGCCGGTCATGCAGGGCAATCGCATGCTGGTCGACGGCGGCATCCTCAACCCGCTGCCCATCGTGCCGGTGGTGTCCAGCCACTGCGACCTGATCATCGCCGTCAACCTCAACTCGACCAACCAGAAGCACTATCAACTGCCGGTGATCCAGCGCCCGCCGGCCTTCAAGAGCCGCTTCAACAGCCTGCTCAGTTCCATGGGATCGCGCCTGCCGTTCCGACGCAAGCAGGCCGAGGAACTGCTGCGCCTCGAACAGCAGACCCTGGCCGCCGAATCCGCGGATATCGCCAATCCCTGGCTGGAATCGGCGGAACCCGAGGCCCAGCAACCGGCGGCGGCACCACAGGCCGCCGGCGCGCCGAAGTCCGCCACCGGTTCGTTCATCATCGACAATGTCGGCCCGGCTTCGCTGCTGGACCTGATCAACCAGAGTTTCGAGGTGATGCAGACCTCGTTGGCGCAATACAAGATCGCCGGCTATCCACCGGATATCCTGATCAACGTGCCCAAGCGCGTGTGTCGCTTCTTCGAGTTCTACAAGGCACCGGAACTGATCGCCCTGGGTCGCGAGATTGCCCGCGACACCATGGATCGTTACGAGGAAGACCGGCGCTGAGGCTGCACAATCTGTGTTGGGGGTTGAGCAGGCCCCCTGTGGGAGCGGGCTTGCCCGCGAAGCCTTTCGCGATCTCAGGGGCCTCTTCGCGGGCAAGCCCACTCCTACACAAGCCGATTCCTGCATAAGCCCTGCACACGTCAGCCGATTCCCGGCAGGAAAGTGCCGTTCAACCCTGGCTATCGAGCAGGCGATAGCCGACACCGGCCTCGGTGACGATAAAGCGTGGCTGGGTCGGATCGTCCGCCAGCTTCTGGCGCAGGTGCCCGACCACGATCCGCAGGTAGTGACTGTCCTCGGTATGGGTCGGCCCCCAGATATCCTTGAGCAGTTGCTGCTGGGTGATCACCCGTCCGGGATGGCGCGCCAACTGGGCGAGCACCGCGTACTCCTTGCGCGTCAACGCCACCTCGGCACCGTCCAGCAGCACCCGCCGATAGGCCAGGTCCACGGTCAGCGGACCGAACTTCAGGGCGGCTTCCTGGGTTTCACCGCTGGGCGCCTGGCGCAGCAAGGCGCGGATTCGCGCGAGGAACTCCTGGATACCGAAGGGCTTGGTCACATAGTCATTGGCGCCGCCGTCCAGGGCCTGGACCTTCTGCCCTTCGCTGGCCCGCACCGACAGCACCAGCACCGGCGCCGTGGACCATTCGCGAAACTCGCGCAGCACCTGCTGGCCGTCCATGTCCGGCAGGCCGAGATCGAGTACCAGCAGGTCGGGCTTGTTCAGCGCGGCATGGGCCAGGCCTTCGGTCCCCGTGCCGGCCTCCAGCACCTTGTAGCCCTGGGAGGCGAGGCTGATGCGCAGGAACTTGCGGATCTGCGGTTCGTCGTCGATGACCAGGATGGTCGAGGTCTGGCTCATGGTTGAAACATCGTGGCGAGGGTTCGCCAAAGCATATCAGGCTTCACTTTCAAATCCCGGTTGCTCCTGCAAGGGAAGGAATAACGTAATACAGGTGCCACGGCCGTCGATACCGTCATCGACGCCGATATGCCCGCCGTGGGCGCCGACCATGCCCTGGCAGATCGCCAGGCCCAGGCCGGTGCCCTGGCCGCCGCGATCGCCACGGGCGGCGGTGTAGAACATATCGAAGATCTTCGCCCGCTCCTCTTCCGGGATCCCCGGGCCTTCGTCGCTGACGGCAAAGAACAGCTCGCTGTCGGTGGCCCCGGCACGCACCTGCAGGCGACCATGCTGCGCGGAAAAACGCGCGGCGTTTTCCATGACATTGATCAGCGCCTGTTCGATCAGCGCCGCATGCACGTAGAGCAACGGCAATTCCGCCGGCACCTCGGTGCTCACCTGCAACGGCGCGAGGACCGCCCGCAGGCGGTTCAGCGCGCTACCGACGATGTCCGCCGGCGACACCCAGTCCCGCGCCAGCTTCAGCGCGCCATGGCCCAGGCGCGTCATGTCCAGCAGGTTCTGGATATAGCGGTCCAGCCGCTCGGCCTCGTCGCGGGTGCCTTCCAGCAGTTCCTGGCGATCGGCCAGGGGAATCGCTTCGCCCAACGCCAGCAGGCTGTCGATACTGCCGCGCATCGAGGTCAGCGGTGTGCGCAGGTCGTGGGACACCGACGCCAGCAAGGCACTGCGCAACTGCTCGGTTTCGCCATGCAGGCGCGCCGCCTCGAGGTCGTCGGCCAGTTGTGCCCGGGCCAGGGCCTGGGCCAGCGGCTGGCTGAGGGCGGTCAGCAGGCGACGGCGCTGGCCGGTGAGCTGCTGGCCTTCCCGCGGACGCACGCCAAGCAGCGCCAGCGGCCCCTCTTCCACCGACAACGGCCACCACCACCAACTGCCGGAAGGCAAGGTGCCGGTGCCCATCCCCGCCGGCTGATCGTGCTGCCAGGCCCAGTCGGCCGCCGCCCGTTCGAATTCGGAAAACTGCAACGGTCCGCCGGTCTCGACCTTCCAGCCGCCCTGGCCATCGCGGTTGAGCAGGCACAGCTCCAGCTCCTCCCAGCCACTGAGATGCTGCGACGCGGCACTGATCACCGCCTGGCGGTCGGTGGCGGCGGTCAGCTTGCGCGACAGGTCGAGCAGCTCGGTGGTTTCTTCCTGGGTATCGCGCAGGGCCTGCAATTGCCGGCGCTGGCGTGCCGCCAGGTTACCGGTGAGTGCCGCCATCATCAGGAAGAACAGCAGGGTCAGCACATCCTCTTCACGCTGGATGGCGAAGGAGAAGTTCGGCGGGATGAACAGGAAGTCATAGGTCAGGAAGGACAGCACCGCGCAGGCCAGGGACGGGCCGAGACTGCTGCGCACAGCCACCAGCAGCACGGCGGCGAGAAACACCAGCGAGATATTCGGTAACGGCAACACACTGGCCACGCCCCAGGCCAGGGCGCTGGCCAGCACCGTCGCCAGCAGCGCCAGCAGGTAGTCGAGCCAGACCACGCTCTGCGGCTCGCGCACGCGCGGCTGGCGTTGCTCTTCCTGGCTGTCGAGGACGTTGATTTCCAGGCCCCGGGCATTGCGCAACAGCCGCGCCGCCAGGCCACCGCCGAACAGCCGACGACGCAGGCGCCGGCGCGACTGGCCGACCAGCACCAGGCTGGCCCGGCGTTCGGCGGCATGCTGGATCAGGGTCTTGGCCACTTCCCCGGCCCGCAGCAGCACCACTTCGCCGCCCAGCCGTTCCGCCAGTTGCTGGGCACTCTGCAGGCGCAGTCGCGATTGTTCGTCGCGGGCCCTGCCGTTATCCACATGCACCAGGCTCCAGGGCAGGTGCCGGCGTTGCGCGACCCGGCTGGCGTGACGCACCAGGCGCTCGGCCTGGGCATCGCCGTCGACCCCCACCAGCAGGCGTCCACGAATGGCCGGCGCGGCCTGGCCGAGGGTCCGGTAGCCCTGGGCCAGATCGTTGTCGACCTGGGCCGCGGCGGTCTGCATCGCCAGTTCGCGCAGGGCGGTGAGGTTGGTCTGGGTGAAAAACGCATCGATCGCCGCCCGCGCCTGTTCCGGCACATAGACCTTGCCGTCGCGCAGGCGCTCCAGCAGTTCCCGGGGCGGCAGGTCGATCAGCAGCAGTTCGTCGGCCTCCTGCAGGACCCAGTCGGGCAGGGTCTCGCGCACCTGCACCCCGGTGATCCCGCGCACCTGGTCATTGAGGCTTTCCAGGTGCTGGACATTGACCGTGGTGAACACGTCGATACCGGCGGCCAGCAGTTCCTGGACATCCTGCCAGCGCTTCACATGGCGACTGTCGGGGGCATTGCTGTGGGCCAGCTCATCGACCAGCACCAGTTTCGGCCTGGCCTTGAGCAGACCGTCGAGGTCCATTTCCTCCAGCACCACGCCACGGTACTCGGAGCGCACCAGGGGTTGTTGCGGCAAACCACCGAGCAGGGCCTCGGTTTCGGCCCGGCCGTGGGTTTCCACCACCCCGGCGATCAGTTTCACGCCCTGGCGCAACTGCGTATGGGCGGCCTGCAACATTGCGTAGGTCTTGCCCACGCCCGGGGCGGCACCGAGGAACACCTTGAGCCGGCCACGACCGTCGCGGGGCAGTTCTGCTAACAGCGCGTCGGCGCGACCGGAATCACTCATGTCTTGGGGTCTCACTTGTGGAGCCGAGCCCCCTTTGTAGGAGCCGGCTTGCCGGCGATGCGATCATCTGGCCAACATTATTGTCGCCTGGAAAATCGCCATCGCCGGCAAGCCGGCTCCTACAAGGGAGGTTGTGCTTGTAAGGTTATTTCGCGATATCAGCCAGCGCCGCATTCAATGCAAGCACATTGACCACCGGCGGGCCAATCAGCGGTTGTTCGATATGCGCTTCCAGCAATTTCTCGACGGTCGCCGCCGGCAGGTTGCGCGCCTGCGCCACCCGCGCCAGTTGATAGCGAACCGCCGCCGGTGGCAAGTGCGGATCGAGGCCGCTGCCAGAGGTGGTCAGCGAAGCCAGCGGCACCGGGCCCTGGCCGGGCACGGCCTGCTTGGCCGCGTCATCGAAAATCCGCGTGGCCAGCGCCGGGTTGCTCGGCGACAGGTTGCTCGCGCCACTGGACACGGTGGCAAAGGCCCCCGCCGAAGGACGCGGGTGAAACCAGGCATCACCGGTGAAATCCTGGGCGATCAGGGCTGAGCCGCGCACCTTGCCATCGGCATCGCGCACCAGGCTGCCATTGGCCTGTCCCGGGAAAACCGCCTGGGCCACGCCGGTGACCACCAGGGGATAGGCGACACCGGTAATCAGGGTCATCAACACCAACAGGCTCAAGGCCGGACGCCATACAGTAGACATGTTCAATTCCTCGAATTCAGGGAGATGATCGTTCCCACGCTCTGCGGGAGAACGATCGACTGCAGGAGCCAGGGGCCTCATCGCCGGCAAGCTGGCTCCCACAGTTTTCATACGCGGGCAAACCCGCAAACTCACACCAGATGCAACGCCGTCAGCAGCAGGTCGATGGCCTTGATGCCCACGAACGGCACCAGGATCCCGCCCAGGCCATAGATCAGCAGGTTGCGCCGCAGCAAGTGCGCGGCACTCGCCGCCTGCACCCGCACACCGCGCAGCGCCAGCGGGATCAGCACGACGATGATCAGGGCGTTGAACACGATCGCCGAGAGAATCGCGCTCTGCGGACTGGCCAGCTGCATGATGTTGAGCACGCCGAGCTGTGGATAAATCGCCGCGAACAGGGCCGGCAAGATCGCGAAGTACTTGGCCACGTCGTTGGCAATCGAGAAGGTGGTCAGTGCACCGCGGGTCACCAGCAACTCCTTGCCGATCTGCACCACGTCCAGCAGCTTGGTCGGGTCGCTGTCGAGGTCGACCATGTTGGCCGCTTCCCGCGCGGCCTGGGTGCCGTCATTCATCGCCATGCCGACGTCGGCCTGGGCCAGCGCCGGGGCGTCGTTGGCGCCGTCGCCGCACATCGCCACCAGGCGGCCGTCGTTCTGCTCCAGGCGGATGCGCGCCAGTTTCTTCTCCGGCGTCGCCTCGGCCAGCACGTCGTCCACCCCGGCTTCCGCGGCAATCGCCGCCGCCGTCAACGGGTTGTCGCCGGTCACCATGACAGTACGGATCCCCAGCTTGCGCAGTTCGGCAAAGCGGTCGCGGATCCCCGGCTTGACCACGTCCTTGAGGTGGATGGCGCCAAGCAGCTTGCCATTGGCGCAGACCAGCAACGGGGTACCGCCGCTCTGGGCGATCTTGTCGATCTCCCGGGACAGCGCCGATTGCAGGTCGCCGCGTTTCTGGCCGATGAAGCTCAACAGTGAATCCACCGCGCCCTTGCGATAGATCCGGCCTTGATGGTCGACACCCGACAGACGTGTCTCGGCGCTGAACGGCACCGCGATCAGTTCCGTCGCGGCCGGTTCCTGTTGTGGATAAAGGTCGCGCAGGTATTCGACGATCGACTTGCCTTCGGCGGTGTCGTCGGCCAGCGAGGCCAGCAAGGCCCCCTCGGCCAGTTCGCGGACATGCACGCCCGGGGCCGGGTGGATCGCGGTGCAGCGACGGTTGCCGAAGGTGATGGTGCCGGTCTTGTCCAGCAGCAGCACATGCACGTCACCGGCGGCTTCCACCGCCCGACCGGACTTGGCGATCACGTTCAGGCGGACCAGGCGGTCCATCCCGGCGATACCGATGGCCGACAGCAGGCCGCCGATGGTGGTCGGGATCAGGGTCACCAGCAGCGCCACCAGGAACACCAGCGGCAGATTGCCGCCAGCGAAGTGGGCGAACGGTTGCAGGGTCACCACCACCAGCAGGAAGATCAGCGTCAGGCCGATCAGCAGGATGTCCAGCGCGACTTCGTTGGGGGTCTTCTGGCGCTTGGCGCCTTCCACCAGGGCGATCATGCGGTCAAGGGTCGATTCACCGGGGTTGGCGGTGATACGCACCAGCAACCAGTCGGACACCAGCCGGGTGTTGCCGGTCACCGCCGAACGATCACCACCGGACTCGCGAATCACCGGAGCCGATTCACCGGTAATCGCCGCCTCGTTGACCGCCGCGATACCTTCGATCACCTCGCCGTCACCGGGAAGCATTTCCCCGGCTTCGACCCGGACCACGTCGCCTTTGCGCAGGCTGGCGGCAGGCACCACCTGGAAGCTGCCGTCGGCCTTCTTGCGCCGCGCGCTGAGACCTTCGCTGCCGGCCTTGAGGCTGTCGGCGCGGGCCTTGCCACGACCTTCGGCAAGGGCCTCGGCGAAGTTGGCGAAGAGCACGGTGAACCACAGCCAGAGGGCAATCTGCGCGGACACGTAGGTCGGTACGGCCGTATCGGGCACAACGCAGAGGATCGTGGTCAGGATCGCGGTCAGTTCCACCACCAGCATGACCGGCGCCCGTTGCAACTGACGCGGATCGAGCTTGACGAAGGCTTGCACCAGCGCCGGACGCCACAGATCGGCGATCGCGGTCTTGGGCTGTTCGACGACAGCAGGTTTTGTTGCGGGAAGAGGCATGTTCATCATCAGGTCCTCAGCTCTTGAATCCAAGGGCAGCCATACTCAAATGTTCTGCAATCGGCCCAAGGGCCAGGGTCGGCAGGAACGTCAGGCCACCCACCAGCAGGATGGTCACGGTCAGCAGGGTGACAAACAGCGGGCCATGGGTCGGGAAGCTGTTCTGGCCGATCGGTGCGGTCTTCTTCATCGCCAGGCTGCCGGCCAGGGCCAGTACCGGGAGGATGTAGCCGAAGCGACCGAGCAGCATGCTCAGACTCAGCATCAGGTTGTGGAACGGGGTGTTGGCACTGAAGCCACCGAACGCCGAACCGTTGTTGGCACTGGCCGAGGTGTAGGCATAGAGCAACTGGCTGAAACCATGGGCGCCGGGGTTGCTGATCGCGCCGGCCGGGCCTGGCAGGCTGGCGGCAATCGCGCCGAGCACCAGGGTGCCCACCGGCATCACCAGCAAGGTCACCACCAGCAGTTGCACTTCCTTGGCCTGGAGCTTCTTGCCCAGGTATTCCGGAGTACGACCGATCATCAGGCCGGCAAGGAACACCGCGATCAGGACGTTCAGCAGCATGCCGTAGAGGCCCGCGCCGACACCGCCGAAGATCACCTCGCCGACCATCATGTTGGCCAGCGCGACCATCCCGCTCAGCGGGCTGAGGCTGTCGTGCATGGCGTTGACCGAACCGTTGGACGCCGCCGTGGTGGCCACTGCCCAGAGTACGGTGCCAGTAGTGCCGAAACGGCTTTCCTTGCCTTCCATCGGCGCGCTCTGTTCCACCACCGGGTTGTTCAGGGTCGGGTTCGGCTGGTACTCGGCGTACAGCGAGACCGCGCCACCGATCAGCAGCAGGGCCATCATGCAGGCCATGATCGCGCGGCTCTGGCGCAGGTCCTTGACGTAGTGGCCGAAGGTGAACACCAGGGCCGCCGGGATCAGGATGATCGAGACCAGTTCGAACAGGTCGCTCCAGGCCGTCGGGTTCTCGAACGGATGCGCCGAGTTGACCCCGAAGAAGCCACCGCCGTTGGTACCCAGTTGCTTGATCGCGATCTGGCTGGCCGCCGGGCCGAGGGGGATCACCTGGTCAGCGCCCTGCAGGGTCACGGCGTTGACGTAGTGGGCAAAGGTCTGCGGTACGCCCTGCCAGACCAGGAACAGCGCCAGCACCAGGCACAGGGGCAGCAGGCCATAGAGGGTGGCGCGGGTCATGTCGACCCAGAAGTTGCCCAGGGTCGCCGCCGAACGCCGCCCGATACCACGGCACAGCGCGACCAGCACGGCCAGACCGGTGGCGGCGCTGACGAAGTTCTGCACGGTCAGGCCGACCATCTGGCTCAGGTAGCTCAGGGATGCCTCACCGCTGTAGCTCTGCCAGTTGGTATTGGTCATGAAGCTGATGGCGGTGTTGAACGACAAAGTCCACTCCAGACCCGGCAGGTTCTGCGGGTTGAGTGGCAGGTACTGCTGGAACAGCAGGATCGCGAACAACAGGAGGAAACCCGCCAGGTTGAAGACGAGCAAGGCCAGGGCATATTTCTGCCAGCTCTGCTCGGCCTTTTCATCGACCCCGGACAGGCGATAGCAAGCCCGCTCCACCGGCCCGAGCACCGGGCTCAGCCAGGTACGCTGACCTTCCATCACCTTGTAATAGAAGCGCCCCAGGAAAGGGGCCGGGACCAATACCAGCGCCAGGAAGGCCAGGATCAGCAAATAGTCATAACTGTGCATAACCGCCGCTCCTAGTTCCGATCCGCGCGCAACAGCGCAACCAGTAGATAAATGAACAGTGCCACTGCCAGCAGCAGTGACACCCCGTCCAGAATGCTCATGGGATTTCTCCGTGGTACGGCGATTGCCGCGTGTGGAGTCATTGTCGGAAGGAAGGCTGTAAAGGAACGAGAGCGACGCCCGGGGCGATGCGTAAAGAAGGCGTAAAGACTGAGTTTACGTAGGCATTACGCCCTAGAATCCGCAGGACGCCGACGCTGCCCCGCTCCCGACAAGGCTGCTGGCGTCCCCGGCTTTGTATCGACGCCGATACACAACCGACAACCGGCCAACACCCGGCGCCTGTAGCTTCTGGCGCAGCTACACTTGAAATGGACTCCCCGCCTTCGGGCCGGGGCTCTATCGTGCAACAATCTCGCGAGGGCCTCTGGTGCTTCGCGGCTTTACCGGCAGATAACCACACGCATGCAGAACACTCCCGCTCCTCTGGCTGATGTCAACAAGCCGCTCTCTCCGGGCGATGACAGGCGCTGGAATGTCCGCGCGCTGATCGTCGACGACGATATCCCGATCCGTGAACTGCTGATCGACTACCTGGCCCGCTTCAGCATCCAGGCCATCGGTGTCACCGACGGCGCCGCGATGCGCCAGGCGCTGCAGCTGGAAACCTTCGACGTGGTGGTCCTCGACCTGATGCTTCCGGGCGAAGACGGTTTGTCGTTGTGCCGCTGGCTGCGTGCCGAATCGGATATCCCGATCTTGATGCTGACCGCCCGCTGCGAACCCACCGACCGCATCATCGGCCTGGAACTGGGCGCCGACGACTACATGGCCAAGCCCTTCGAGCCGCGCGAGCTGGTGGCGCGGATCCAGACCATCCTGCGTCGGGTGCGCGACGACCGCACCGAACAGCGGGCCAATATCCGCTTCGACAACTGGCGCCTGAACAGTGTGCTGCGCCAGTTGATCGCCGACGATGGCCTGGTGGTGCCGCTGTCGAATGCCGAGTTCCGCCTGCTCTGGGTCTTTATCGAACGCCCGCGCCGGGTGCTCAGCCGCGAGCAGTTGCTCGACGCCGCCCGCGGTCGCTCGATCGAAGCCTTCGATCGCAGCATCGACCTGCTGGTCTCGCGTCTGCGACAGAAACTCGGTGACGATCCGAAATCGCCGCAGTTGATCAAGACCGTGCGCGGCGAAGGCTATCTGTTCGACGCGAGAGACATCGGCTGATGCGCCCACGCTTCAACACGCTGTTCGGTCGTTTGTTCGGCGTGTTGTTGCTGGCCATTGTCCTGGCCCACCTGCTGGCCTTCCTCTGGTTCCGTCATTACGGTGGCGGCCCGCCGCCACCGCCGCCTCGTCCCCCGGCGGGCATGTCGGAAAACTTCGACCCACGCTTCCCGCCGCCGCACATGCGCGGTCATCGACCGCCACGGCCGTGGTTTGGTGGGCCGGTGGTGCCCCTTACGTTCCAGTTGATCGCCCTGGTGATTGCCGCCTGGTACGGGGCCAAGCTGCTCGCCCGGCCGATCCAGCGCCTGAGCGATGCGGCCGAGCGCCTGAGCGAAGACCTCAACAGCCCGCCGCTTGACGAAACCGGTCCGCGGGAAGCCCGGCAGGCAGCCGCGACGTTCAACCTGATGCAACAACGCATCCGCGAACAGGTACAGCAACGCGGGCGGATGCTCGGGGCGGTGTCCCATGACCTGCGCACGCCGTTGTCGCGCCTCAAGCTGCGCCTGGAGCAGATCGACGACGCCAGGCTGCAGGGCCAGATGCGCCAGGACCTGAACGACATGATCGGCATGCTCGACGCCACCCTGAGCTACCTGCACGAACAACGCACCAGTGAAGCCATGCAATGGATGGACGTGCAGGCGCTGGTGGAGTCGATTTGCGAAAACGCCCAGGACCAGGGCGCCCAGGTCCGTGCCAGCGGCCATTGCGCGCCGCTGCTGGTCCAACCCATGGCCCTGCGTTCCTGCCTGAACAATCTGATGGACAACGCCCTGCGTTATGCCGGCGATGCGTTGATCACGCTGGAGGACAGCCGGCGGCAGTTGATCATCCGGGTCATCGACCACGGCCCCGGCATCGCCGCCGAAAAACGCGAGGCGGTGTTCGAACCCTTCTATCGCCTGGAGGGCTCGCGCAACCGCAACTCCGGTGGTGTCGGCCTGGGCATGACCATCGCCCGCGAGGCCGCCCAGCGCCTGGGTGGCGAATTGACCCTGGAAGAAACCCCTGGCGGCGGCCTGACCGCCGTGGTCGCCCTGCCCCGCGCCTGATCGCTGTGTGTACCAGCCGGTACAAAGCCCACATACCCTCGACACCTGCCATTGGGAGTCTGCACAAGCCGGTGCACCGCCACCGGCTTTGCCAACACTTAGGGAGTGAGCACCATGATCGGTAGCGTCAGTAGTTTATTGAGCTACGTCGGCTCCAGCAGCACGACGACGGCCACCCAGCGCCAGCAACAATTCCAGAAGCAACTGCTTGCCAAGCTCGATACCAACGGCGACGGCGCCATCAGCCAGGATGAGCTGAAAACCGCCCTGGCGAACAAGCCCGACAGCAAGCTGCTGAATAACCTGAGCCAGGACTTCGCCTCGCTGGACACCGATGGCAACGGCAGCATCAGCACCGATGAACTGTCGGCGATGAAGCGTCCGGAACATGGACACCACGCCCCCGACACCCAACTGGCCGACGCCCTGCTCAAGTCCCTCGACAGCAATGGCGACGGCTCCGTCAGCAGCGACGAACTGGCGGCCGGCCTGACCAATGCCGGCAGCACCGCCGACAGCGCTTCGCTGTTCTCGGCGCTGGACAAGGATGCCAGCGGCAGCATCAGCACCGACGAACTGGCCGCCGCGCTGGCCCCACCGCCGCCACCGCCACAACAGTTGTCCGGCAGCGATCTGTTCACTCAACTGGACAGCAACGGCGATGGCAGCATCAGCCAGGCTGAACTGACCAGCGCACTACAGGGCACTGACAGCAGCACCACCACCGCCAGCACCCGCGAAACCACCAGCGCCCTGCTGCTCAAGGCCCTGGCCAATACCGGCGGCACCACCAGCACCAGCCAGACGGCCCAGGACAATATTGCCGAAGCCCTCAGCCGCCTGATGGTCGGTCTCAACAGCCAGTATCAGCAGCGTGGCGCGACGGCGACCGGCAGCACCGCTGCCGCGGCGTGATCCCCCTGTAGAAAAGGACTTGTGGGAAGCGGTGTTTGTGTGGGAGCAGGCTTCTGTGGGAGCAGGCTTCTGTGGGAGCGGGGTTGCCCGCGAAAGGGCCCGCAAAAGCACCAAAAACCCCACGGGCAAGCCCCCTCCCCCAAACCCTGCATCCGCAAGCCCAGGGCTTTTCTTCCCGCCGCCCCTGGCTCGCACTCCAGTCGAGCAGCAGGCTGTAGGCCACCGCCAACAGGGTCGGGCCGATAAACAGGCCGATAAAGCCGAAGGCGATCAATCCGCCGAATACCCCCAGCAGCACGATCACCAGAGGCAGGTTGCCGCCGCGGCTGATCAGGTAAGGCTTGAGCACGTTGTCCACGCCACTGATGATGAACGTGCCCCAGATCCCCAGGAATATCGCCATGCCGTACTCGCCTTTCCAGGCCAGCCAGGCCGTGGCCGGGATCCACACCAGCGGCGGGCCCATGGGAATCAGGCTGAGCAGGAAGGTGGCGATGCCCAGCACCAGCGCCCCGGGCACCCCGGCGATGAGGAAGCCGATCAGTGCCAGCACGGCCTGGGCCGCCGCCGTACCGATCACGCCGTTGACCACCCGCTGCACCGTACCGGCCACCAGTTCCTGGTAATAATCGGCGCGCTCGCCGATCAGCCGCTCCAGCAGGCCATGGACAAAGGCCGCCAGGCGCGGGCCGTCGCGATAGAAGAAGAACACGAAGAGAATGCTCAGGGTCAGTTCGAGAATGCCGCCGCCGATCTGCGCGCTGCGGGCCAGCAGCCAGTTGCCGACCTGCCCCAGGTAAGGCTTGATCGCCAGCATCAGCGCCGCGCCCTGCTGATCGATGGTGTTCCAGGCGCCCACCAGCCGCTCGCCGACAATCGGCACCGAGGCCAGCCAGGTCGGCGCTTCCGGCAGGCCATCGACCTGGACATCCTTGATAAAGGCCACCGCATCGCGCACATGGTCCGCCAGGTTGAGCCCCAGCCACACCAGGGGCGCGGCCACCAGCAACATCCAGCCCAGGGTCAGCAGGCCGGCGGCCAGCGACTCGCGGCCACCGAGCAGGCGCGTCAGCAGGCGCATCAGCGGCCAACTGGCAAAGGCCAGCACCGCGCCCCAGAACAGCGCCGACCAGAACGGCGCCATCACCCACAGGCTGGCGCCGAACAGCACCAGGAGCAGTATCTGCACCAACAGCCGATCATTATTGAGCATGGGGATTCCACGAAAGAGATCAGAAAGGAAAGTCTAGGCGAACACACGGGCGTGTGTCCGCCACTCCTGCCGCTACCGCAACAGTTCGAGGTGCAGGCCGCCGGTGCTGCTGTCGCCCAGTTCCAGCCGCGCGGCCCTGACACCCTTGGCCACCAGGGCCTGGCGCCAGGCTTCGGCGGCAGCCCCGGACAGGCTGACCCGCGACGTGGTATCCAGGTTCAGGCCACGGGAAATCAGGGTGACCCAGGTGTCCTGCGGCTCCCCGGCGAGTTTGGGGAAATCGAGCTTGCCGGTGTCACGCAACTCGCGCAACAGGGTCGCCGAGGTCGGCAGCAGCTCACCCAAGGGGGCGCTCGCGGCAAACTGCTCGACGTGCAGGTACGCACGGCGATTGCCCCGGGTAATGCTGTACAGCGCCACCAGCGAGTTGTCGTGCGGCGCGGCCAGGCGCAACAGCAGGTAGGCCTGCTGGTCGTCGGCGCCGGACAGCACCGCATTGCCGAAGACCTCGTTGGCCCACAGGCTGTTTTCGCCACAATCCCGTGCCTGGCACCAGAACAGCAACTGCGCGCCCTCTTTCTGCAAGGCTTCGCGGGCCGCGGTGAAGGCCTCGTTGGCGGTCCGTTCCGGCGGCAACTCGTAGGTCACCGAGGTCATCTGCCCACGGGCATTGACCTGGCCGTCGCTGCGCAAGCGGTTGCTGATCTTGCGGATCGAGCTCTGTGGATAAATCCGCTCCAGCTCGGTCGGCGCGCGGTAGTCGACGATCTGCGCGTCGGGCAGGCGCGGCACGGGCGGCAGGTCATGGCTGCCCGGTACATCGGCGGCCAGGAGCACGGAACTGAAACACGCCAGGCCCAGGGCGCTGGCAAGGGCTGTGGATAACTTCATCAAATCGGCGGCGCCTGAATGCTGGGCACTGATGCCGGAGCGTGGTGACACGAAGTCGCGGTGGTGTCGAGATCTGGCATGGTTGTCTCCCTTTCAACCCGCCAAGCCTCGACAGTTGCCGGGCGCAAGTCAAGGAATGGCGAAGAAGCGATTGAAACAGTCTGCAACAAGGACCGCCCCGGCCTCGTCGTTCAGGTGCAGATGATGGCCGCCGGGCAGCACTTGCTGGTTGAAGGGTAGCTGCTCCAGCAGACTCCGGTGCTGGGCCAGCATGCCTTGTTCGGCCACCACCAGTTGGGTCGGGCACGCCACCCGGTGAACAAAGGCCATGGCCTGTTCTTCGGTCAGGCGCAGGGGCGAGGCCAGGGTCAGGCGATTGTCGCTGCGCCAGGTGTAGCCGCCGGGCACCGGCATCAGCCCGCGCTGGGCCAGCAGTTCGGCGGCTTCGCGACTGACCGCCACCAGGCCTTTCATGCGCGCCTCGACGGCCAGGTCGAGGGTCTTGTGCAGCGACTTGCGCTTGTCCTGCAGTTTCAGTTGCGCCTGCAGGGCCATGCCCAGGCGCTCGGCGGCATTCTCGCCCTTGGCCGTCGGCGGGATCACCCCGTCGATCAGCGCCAGGTGCGTGACCCGCTCGGGCAATGCGCCGGCCAACACCACCGAGACGATCGCCCCGAGGGAATGCCCGAGCAGGCCGAAACGCTGCCAACCCAGTTGTTCCGCCACCTGCAACACATCATGGACGTAGTCCCACAGGGCATAGCCGGCACCGACCGGACGGTGCCCGGAATGCCCGTGACCGGCCATGTCCAGGGCGATGATGCGCAGCCCCTTGAGCCGGGGTGCCAGGCGCGCAAAGCTGTTGGCGTTGTCCAGCCAGCCGTGCAGGGCGATCACCGGCAGGCCGTCTTCCGGACCGAACAGGTGGGCCGCCAGCTCGATATGCGGCAGGCTCAGGCGGACTTCCTCGACCGCCGTGCTCATGCCCGGCGTCCTTCGGCGGCACGCCGCTGCCAGCGGGTGAAAATGTCCTTGAGCAACTGGGCGGTGTCCTGCGGGCGTTCCAGGGGAAACATGTGACCTCCGGGCATGCTCAGGGATTCGCCCAGGGGCAGGCGTCCCACGGAACGGGTGTGATGACGCATCACCACGCGGCTCGAACGGCCACGCACCACCGCCAGCGGCACCTTCAGGTGCCGGGCCAGGCCCGGGCTGGTATGGGGCACGCCGCGGTAGATACTGATTTCGGTGGCCGGGTCGAAGCTCAACCGCAGGCGATCGCCCTCGGGGCGCAAGCCATGTTGCAGGTAGGCATCGAAGCATTCCGGGTCGAAACCGCGAAACAGGGTCTTGCCGGAAAAATACTGGCGGGCCGCTTCCAGGTCGGCGAACTCCTCGCGTCGCCCCAGGGTACGCCCGGCCGGGGTCAGGCGGTCGATAAAGCCCAGGCGCTTGGCCGCGCGGATCACCCACTGGTCGGCGCGGGTCAGTACCGGTGAATCGAGCATCACCAGGCCTTTGTAGAGTTGCGGGCAGCGCAGGGCCGCGTGCAGGTGCAGGACCCCGCCCAGGGAATGGCCGACGCCCCAGACCGGTTCGGGCTGCTGTTCGAGGTGATGGATCAGTTCGTCGACCAGGTTGCGCCAGTTGTCGTCCACCGGGAAACGCGGGTCATGGGCATGCTGTTGCAGGTGTGCAACCTCATACTCCGGCGACAGGGCGGCGAACAGCTTGCCATAGGTGCCCGAAGGAAACCCGTTGGCGTGGGCGAAGAACACATGTTGCGACATACCGGAACCACTTCATGGAAAACAGGTGTTCATTGTCGGCAGGACGTCCGCCGCCAGCAATGACCGTAACTGCCAGGAATGATGACAGTCCGGCCATGGCCATGGCGCCTGTCAGCGGTTCGGCGGCGTCTGTCCCAGCGGCACTACCGCCATGGTCAGGCGCGAGACGCAGTTGGTCTTGCCCTCGTCGCTGCTCAGGCGGATATCCCAGACATGGGTGGTGCGGCCGATATGGACCGGCGTCGCCACCGCCGTCACCCGTCCGCTGCGCACGCCGCGCAGATGGTTGGCATTGATTTCCAGGCCGACGCAGTAGTACTGGCTGGTGTCGACACACAGGTAGCTGGCCATCGAGCCGACGGTTTCCGCCAGCACCACCGAGGCGCCGCCATGCAGCAGGCCGAACGGCTGGTGAGTACGGTGGTCGACCACCATGCTGGCGGTCAGTGACTGCTCGTCAAAGGCTTCGAAGCGAATGTCCAGCACTTCGCTGATGGTGTTCTTCGCCGAGGCATTGAGTTGGTCGATATTCGGAACGGTGCGCCACAGGGCCATCTTGCAATCCTCAGTTTTTATTTGTCATTCCTGCCACAACACGGGCTGCCCGTGCTCGCTCCACGCCTGGAACCGTGCGCCGTAGCACTGCTCGATCACCGGGCGCTTGAGCTTCAGGGTCGGCGTCAGAAAGCCGTTTTCAACCGCCCAACTATCTTTCACCACCACCAGCGCACGCAAGCGCTGATGTTTGTCGAGGGCCTGGTTGACCTCCTCCAGCAAGGTTTCCAGCCCTGCCTGCAAGCTCGCCCGGGGAACCTGGGCAGCTGCGGCCGAGAGCACGCAGAGGCCCAGCGGGGCCGGCAAGCCGTCACCGACGACGCAGACCTGTTCGAGCCAGGTATTGGCCGCCAGGAGGTTCTCGATGGGCGCCGGGGCCACGTACTTGCCCTTGCTGGTCTTGAAGATTTCCTTGAGCCGCCCGGTCAGCCGCAGATTGCCCAGGGCATCCTGTTCCCCCTTGTCGCCGGTGCGCAGGAAACCCTCCTCGGTCAGGGCTTCGGCCGTCTTGAGCGGATCCTTGTAATAACCGAGCATGGTCGCGCCGCTGCGAACCAGCACCTCGCCCTGCTCGTCAATCCGCACCTCCACGCCCGGACAGGGCTGGCCGATCCACCCCGACACATGCTGGCCGCCCCGGCAGACATGGGAGTAGCCGCTGTTTTCGGTCATGCCATAGACCTCGCGCACCTCCAGCCCGAGGCGCCGATACCAGTGCAGCAGCTCCCGCGTCACCGGTGCCGCGCCGGACAGCGCGACGCGCAGGGCATCCAGCCCCAGCCCGGCGAGAACCTTGCGGCCGACCTGCCGCCCGAGCAGCGGCAGGCGCAGGAGCAGGTCCAGTCGCGCCGGCGCGATCCTTTCATGGACGCCCATCTGGAATTTGCTCCAGATCCGCGGCACGCCGAACATCGCCGTCGGCCGCGCACGCCTGAGATCGACCAGGAAAGTGTCCAGGCTTTCGGCGAAAAACACCGTCTGCCCGGTGAAGAGCGACGCCAGCTCGACAAACATCCGTTCGGCCACATGGCACAGCGGCAGGTATGACAGCAGCCGGTCTTTTTCCCCCAGGCCGAACAGCCCAATCGCATGATTGGCGGCAAACGACAGGGTCGCGAAGCTGTGCATCACGCCTTTGGGCTGGCCGGTGGTGCCGGAGGTATAGATCACCGTCGCCAGTTGCTGCGCGGCGGGCAGCGGGTCGTCCTGGATCGGCGAACAGGCTTGCAGGTCGGCCCAGCGGAAATCGAAATCCCCCGCCGGGCACAGGGGCAGGCTGATGGTCGGCAGGCCGGCGGGAAGCCCCGGCTGCATGGCCGGCCAGTCATCGAGCTTGCCGATAAAGGCCAGCGCGGCCTCGGCGTGCCCGAGCACCTGGGCGACGGAGTCGGCCGTCAGGTTGGGGTACAGCGGCACCGAGACATGGCCGGCCATCCAGATCGCCAGGTCGGCAATGATCCAGTGGGCACAATTCTTCGAGATGATCGCCACATGGCTGCCCTGGGGCAACTCCCGGGCCCGCAGCCAGTGGGCCGCGCAACGTGCCTGGTGACCGACCTCGGACCAGCTCAGGGTCTGCACCTCGCCTCCGCCCAGCGGCTGGACCAGGTAAGCCTGGCGGGGATGGCGAGCTTCGCGCTCGTAGAAGACTTCCAGGGGCAAACGAAAAGCGGCAGACATAAGACTCCCTCCCTTGTTCTTATTCCGGATAAAAACCAACCAAGCACTTGCTTGGCCGACTATTTCACGGGCACGCCGACACCGCAAGCCCGGCGATATCGTTCCCGGTCGGGAAAAACGGGTGGAATCTGATAGCAGGCCGACGGCGGATCGCGTCGAATTTCCGGTTTCCCAGCCCCTTACGAGACGTTCATGTCAACGATAGGCAGCCTTTTTCGAAGCTTGATCCCTGTCCGCAGCCCACGAACACAGCAGGCACAGCAGCCGGTATCGCCCGCATCGCCGGCGCACGCGCACCGGCAGCCCATGCCGGGAGCCTTTGCGGCAGCCCCCCTCGAACAGCACATGGCCGTGCTGGGACTCAAGGACTGTCTGTCGTCGGCGCAGGCGTTCCTCGGCGGCGTTCCCGACCTGCGCCGTTACCCCCTGGGTGGGCTGCTGGAATTGATGGTGGCCTGCACCGGCCGTTTTCCCGGCATCCTGCAAAGCTGGGACGGTGTGCCGCTGGAAGGCGGCGGACGGGTGTCCCTGCATGTGGAAAAGAAGCTGTTCGACCTGCGGGTGCCGTCCACGCTGTCGCCGTCACTGACCCGGGCGATGAAGCTGTGCGCCTTGAATATCGCGGCAAGCGGCCGATATCCGGGGGACGCGCTGCCCTTCCACGACGTCGATACCCGGCTGCCGTTGAGGAACTGGCACAAGGACGCCATCTGCCAGGTGCTGCGCACGCTGCAGGTGACCAACGTCAACATGATCGGGGTCGACCTGAGTGGCGGCGACCTGGCGGGAGTGCGTTTTTTCGGCCAGTACCACGGAGCGAACTTCATGGCCGCCAATCTCAAGGGCGCCCTGTTGTCGAGTGGCTTCAAGGGCAACAACTTCGATCATAGCGACCTGCGCCACGCGATGTTCTCGGGGTACTTCGAGCACTGCACCTTCAAAGGCGCCAAGGTCAATACGGTGACCTTGAAACAGGCCAGGACCGAGCTGATCGGCGCGGTACTGACGCCATGAGGTAACGGACGGCGCCCGCTTCCGGCGCCGTCCACGAGCCTGTCAGGGGTGACGGACGCTGTTGAGGGTCATGCCACCGGCCAGCGGCCAGTCGCCTTCCAGCTCCGCCAGGCTGGCGGTGCTCATCGGCTGGGCAGTGCGCAGGTGGCCGTCTTCGAGCAATCCGATCAGGCTGCCCACCAGCGGTTGATGGCTGACCAGCAGCAGGTTGTCGGGCGTATCCAGGTGCTCCAGCACCCTCGACGGATGGGTCTCGGGGGTCAGCCAGGGCACCGTGATGATCTCCGGCTCGAACCCCAGGGCTTCGCGTACCAGTTGCGCGGTCTGCTGGGCCCGGACATAGGGGCTGGCATAGATTGCCGTCAGTGGCTGACCGATCAGGTGCGCAGCACTGCGCAGCACTTCCTTGCGGCCATGGGCGGTGAGGTTGCGCTCGGCATCGCTGCGCACCTGCGGCTCGGCTTCACCATGACGCAGCACCCATAACTTCATAGCTTGGGTTCCTCGTCACGGGCCGGGTGGGCAGCCGGCGGCACGCTGTGCGGGGCTTCGCCCTCGGGCGCGCGGGGTGTCGGCCAGTCGGCGAACGGCCAGGGTTTCTGGTCGCTGTGGAAGCTGCCGAAACGGCCGATCTGGGCGAGGTACTGGCTCAGGCTGTCACCGAAGTTCATCAGGTTGCCGCTTGGCGCGCCATAGACCAGCCGGTAGATCAGTTGCACCAGCACCAGGGCGCCGAGGATGAATTGCGTGACCTGCCAGACCAGCAGGAACAGCAGCATCCACACCACGCGCAACACAATGGATTCGTACTTGGCTTCGTTCATGTCTTGCTCCTGTCCCGTGGATCAGTTGAAACCGCTGGTGGAAATGAAATCGACATCGGTCTTCGGCTCACCGCGCATCAGCAAGGCGATCACCTGGTCGAGGGTACGCCCTTCGAACAGAATCGCGTGCAACCCGGCCACCAGCGGCATATAGACCCCCAGTTCCTGGGCCTTGGCCTTGAGCACCTTGAGCGTATTGACCCCTTCGGCCACTTCTCCCAGGCGGGTCACCGCGTCTTCCAGGCTCAGGCCCTGGCCCAGGGCGAAACCGACCTGGTAGTTGCGGCTCTTGGGCGAGGAACAGGTGACGATCAGGTCGCCGACCCCGGCCAGGCCGAGGAAAGTCATCGGGTTGGCGCCCTGGCTCACGGCAAACCGGGTCATTTCCGCCAGGGCCCGGGTAATCAGCATGCTCTTGGTGTTCTCGCCCATGCCCAGCGCCACCGCCATGCCGGCAATGATCGCGTAGACGTTCTTCAATGCCCCGCCCAATTCGACGCCAAACCGGTCGGCGCTGGCATAGACGCGGAAAGTCCGCCCGTGCAGCGCGGCCTGGACCCGGGTGCAGAGTTCTTCGTCTTCACTGGCGACCACGGTGGCGGTCAACGCATGCTCGGCCACTTCACGGGCCAGGTTCGGCCCCGACAACACGCCGATCCGCGCCTGCGGGGCAATGTCTTCGAGGATTTCGCTCATCAGCTTGAAGGTCTGCGCCTCGATGCCCTTGGTCAGGCTCACCAGCAACTTGCCGCTCAGTTGCCCGGCATGGGGCGCCAGCACGCTGCGCAAGGCGCTGGATGGCAGGGCGACAAAGAACAGCTCGCAGCTTTCGAGGGTCGCGGCCAGGTCGGTGACCGGCTCGACCGCCGGATGAATCTTGATGCCCTTGAGGTAACGCGGATTCTCGCGATTGACACGAATGGCCTCGGCCTGTTCAGGGTCGCGCATCCATTGGCGGACGCGATGCCCGTTCTCGGCCAGCAGATTGGCCACGGCGGTCCCAAAACTCCCGCCTCCCAGGACCGCGATAGGGTGCTGTTCAGTCATATGCAATCCGTTTATACCAATGGCGATGGCCGCATTATACGGAGCCACCCGGCGGCAGCCAGTCCCAAACGCATTCGGCGCAAAGGGCTCTGACACAAGGATTTGTCCGAATTTGCAGACAGAATGCAGGCCCTGTGCCATGGCAAACCCGCCCGGCTCGGTTAACATGCGCGGCTATTATCTGTTATCAAGGCTGAACCGTGTACTTTGGCCCTCCCCTCACGCGTTCCCCCATGCTCCTGGCGCTGTTGCTCAGCAGCCCGGTGCTGGCCGACGACCTGTTCCTGGAAAACCAGCCGCTGCCCGAGGTATTGACCGCCACGCGCCTGAAACAATCCCCGGCCTCGGTGCCCGGCAGCATGACCGTGATCGACAACGAGCTGATCAAGGCCAGCGGCGCCCGGGATATCGCCGAACTGCTGCGCCTGGTGCCGGGCATGATGGTCGGCTACACCAACGGCAACCAGGCGGCGATCAACTACCACGGGACCGACGCCGCCAACGCCCGGCGCATGCAGGTGCTGATCGACGGGCGCTCGGTCTACCGGGCCGGGCTGGCGACGGTGGACTGGAGCGATATCCCGGTGGCCATGGAGGATATCGAGCGCATCGAAGTCTTCCGGGGGCCGAACACCGTCAGCTACGGCGCGAACGCGCTGATGGCGGTGGTCAACATCCTGACCAAGTCCCCCGGCAGCACCCACGGCTCGCGCATCAAGGTCACCCGCGGCGAACGCGGCATCAATGACTGGTACGCCAGCGAGGGCACCGGCTGGGAAACCGGCGACCTGCGCCTGTCGATGTCCGGCCAGCAGGACGACGGTTTCGACAGCGACCGTGTCGGCGCCGACTACCGCGACAGCCGGCGCCTGAACCGCTTCAACCTGTCGGTCAGCCAGATGCTCAATGAAAGCCAGAGCATCGACTGGCAGTTGAACGCCAAGGAAGGCACCAACCAGCGGCCATATACCTACAAGGCGGTGTTCCCGGAGATCCAGGAAGCAGGCGACAACTCCGATGTGGTGGCCAAGGATTACGCCGGTTCCCTGCGTTGGAACCTGGATATCAGTCCGCAGCACAGCCTCTACATCCAGGGCTCGGCCCAGCACTGGGATCGCCAGCAAGTCTGGCGCGCCTGTGACGCCAAGGTGTCGTTCAGCCCGCAGTTGACCCAGCTGTGGCAGCTCAATCCCAACTACGCGGAAAACCTGGCGCGCAACATGAATCGCTACACCGTGGGCAGCCCGCCTCCCGGCGCCGCCGCGGAGCAAACACTGGCCAGGCAGGTTCTGGACCAATGGTTCAATCAAGGCGCCAGCCAAGCGGTCTGCGGCGATATCGACCAGAGCACCCGCGAGACCCGCTACGACCTGGAACTGCAGGACACCCTGAGCCTGTCGGACAGCCTGCGCCTGGTCAGCGGCATGAACTATCGTTATGACCGGGCAGACTCCGAGACCTACTTCAATGGCACCGTCGACGACAACACCTGGCGCCTGTTCGGGCAGTTGGAGTGGCGCGCCAGCGAACACTGGTTGTTCCAGGGCGGCGCCATGTACGAAAACGCGCAACTGACCGGTGACTCATTGACCCCGCGGTTTGCCGTCAACTACCTGATCAATCCGCGACACGGCTTGCGTGCCGTGTATTCCGAGGCCATCCGTTCGCCGGATATGTTCGAGAACAACGTCAACTGGAGCTACCGGGTGACCAACCTCGATTCACCGACCTACGGCCAGACCAGCGGCCAGTATTTCGTCAAGACCCGCGGCCCGGGCAACCTCGACAAGGAGCGGATGCGCTCGCGGGAACTGGGTTACAACGGTTTCTTCACGGATATCGGGCTGAGCCTCGACGTGAAACTGTTCTACGACGAAATCACCTCGATGGTCAGTTCGCCGCTGCGCAACAACCAGTACATCGCCAGCAATGCCAACAGCGCCCGCTTCAGCGGTACTGAAACCCAGCTCGACTGGCACCTGAGCGCCGCCGACCGGCTACGCCTGACCTATGCCTATGTCGATACCCAGGCCAGCAATCCTACCGACGAACAGTTCACCGCCCGCAACAGCGGCTCCGCCGGCTGGATGCGCGACTGGGGCGCGGGCTGGTCGAGCGCGCTGTTCTATTACGGCGACGACGCGATCAACCAGTATCGTTTCCAACGGGTCGACCTGCGGGTCGCCAAGCGCATCCCCTTGCGCAAGGCCAGCCTGGAGCTGTCGGGGGTCGTGCAGCAACGCCTGGATGACCAGCCCGTCACCTGGCCCGACAACAACTACGAGCAGCGCCAGGTGTTCTACTTCAGCGCCGAGCTGGAATTCTGAGCATGGACGACCGTCAGTCAAGGATGACATCAGCCTGCGGAGCCTGGCTCGGCAAGCTGGCCAGCGGCCTGCTGGTGCTGCTTGTACTGATTGTCCAGGCCCGGGCCGCCGATGTGCTGCTCACCGGCGCCGAGGACAGCTCCGGGGTACAGGCCTTTACCAGCGCCCTGGCGCAACAGCGTCCCGAGGACCGGGTACGCTTCGTGCCTTTCGGGCAACTGCCGCCGCCGAGCCAACTGCCGCCAGGGACACGCCTGATCCTGCTCGACCCGCCCAGCCTCGACTGGCGCCTGGGCGATCGCCAGGGTCCGTCCACCCTGGTCTTGCGCATCAGCCGCCTGCAAGCGCGCCAGCGCCTCGGCGAACAGTTGCCGAACCAGCTCAGCCTGCTCTGGAGCGATCCACCGCCCTCGCGACAATTGCACCTGATCAACGCGGTGTTGCCGCAGGCGCGACGGGTCGGCGTGCTGTATGACGATGACAGCGAGTTCCTCCTCGCGGAACTGCGTCAGGCGGCCCAGCCGCTGGGACTGGAAATCGTCCCCCAGCGCTGGGACGACACCGCCGACAGCCGCCCCCTGCAGAACCTGTTGCGCGGCAGCGACGTGTTGCTGGGGATCGACGATGCGACGCTGTACAACCCGAAGACCGCGAAAAACCTGTTGCTCAGCAGCTATTCCCGGCAGTTGGCGCTGATCGGGCCGAACGCCGGCTTCGTCAAGGCCGGCAGCCTGGCCAGCAGCTACAGCGACCAGAACGACTGGCTGGCGATCCTCGACAAGCTGCTCGACCAATCCCCCAACAGCTGGCCGCGTACGCTCTACCCCCCGCGTTTCAAAATACTGAGCAATCCGCAGGTTGCCCGCTCGCTGAGCCTGGAGCCGATCGACGAAGTCTCGGTCGCCACCCGGCTGGCCGAAGGAGAATCCCACCCATGAACCTGCGCCGGCACTGGGGCATCAACGCCCGTACCCAGATGATCAGCCTCGGCCCGGCCCTGCTGCTGACCCTGTTGCTGATCAGCTTCTTCACTTTCGTGCGGATCCAGGACCTGCGCCAGGAACTCAATCACACCGGCCAGTTGATCGCCAACCAGTTGGCACCGGCCACGGAGTACGGTGTCATATCTGGTAACAATGAAGTGCTCGAAAGCCTGATGAAGGCCAGCCTGACCACTCCGCATGTGCGTTTCCTCGAAGTCCAGGACCGCAGCAACAACATCCTGGTCTATGTCGAGCAACCCTCGGAAAGCCATAGCCGCGCGCAACAGGTCGAAGTGTTCCAGGCCCCGGTGCGCCTGCAACGCATCCAGCTCGACAGCGATTTCCTGCAAGGCACCAGTGGCGCCGCCGTGGCCGCGGGCGAGGATTACCTGGGGCGGGTGATCGTCGGCATGTCCAACGACGCCTTCAACCAGCGCCAGCAGGAAATCCTGCTCAAGGCCGGGATCCTGGCGCTGTTCGCCCTGCTCTTCACCTTCCTGCTGGCCCGCCGCCTGGCGGCCAACCTGTCGCAGCCGATCAGCGCCATGGGCCACGCGGTCAAGGCCATCCAGCAGGGTGACTACAAGACCCCGCTGCCGGTGCCAGATGACACCGAGCTCGGCGACCTGGCGCGGCATATCAACAACCTCGCCACCGGCCTCGAACAAGCCAGTCGCGAACAGCACCAGGCCATCGCGCAACTGATCCAGACCCGCGAGGAAGCGGAACGGGCCAACAATGCCAAGTCCGACTTCCTGGCCATGATGAGCCACGAGCTGCGCACCCCGATGAACGGCGTACTGGGCATGCTGCAACTGCTCGAAACGACGGAGATGACCGACGAACAGGCCGAGTACGCGACCCTCGCCTCGGAGTCCACCGAGCACCTGCTCAAGGTCATCAATGACATCCTCGATTTCTCGCGGATCGAGCGCTCGGCCCTGGAACTGGAACATATTCCTTTCGGCCTCGGCGAGCTGATCAGCAGCTGTGCCCAGGCCTTCCAGCACAGTGCCGTGCAACGCGGGCTGCAACTGAACCTGCAGTTCCCGCCGGGCCTGCACAACCTGCAGGTCAAGGGCGACCCGACACGGATCCGGCAGATCCTGGTCAACCTGGTCGGCAATGCGCTGAAATTCACCGAGCACGGCAGCGTCAGTATCGAGCCGGCCTGGCAGGGCCTGGACGATGAGGTGATCTGGTTCAGTTGCACGGTGCGCGACAGCGGCATCGGCATTTCCGCCGAACGGCTGGAACTGATGTTCAATGCCTTCCAGCAGGCCGACAGCTCGATCTCCCGGCGTTATGGCGGCACCGGCCTCGGCCTGCCGATTGCACGGACCCTGGCCGAGCGCATGGGCGGCACCCTGCATGCGCGCAGCGAAGAGGGCCAGGGTTCGGTGTTCACCCTGGAAATCCCCCTCGCCCTGTACCGCCAGGTCGAGCCCGAGGCCTTGCCGCAGCTGCTGGCCGGCCACGGCGAAGGGCGCAAGGTCCTGCTGGTGGAGGACAACCCGGTGAACCAGACCGTCATCGAAGCCATGTTGCGCAGCCTGGGCTTCGAGGTCAGCCTGGCCCATGACGGCATCGAGGCGGTCGAGCTGGCGAAAACCGGCGATTTCGCGGCAATCCTGATGGACTGCCGGCTGCCGCTCGTCGACGGCTACGAGGCCACCCGGCAGATCCGCCAATTGCCCGACGGCGCGCAGTTGCCGATCATCGCCCTGACCGCCAACGCCTTGCAGGGCGACCGCGAGCAGTGCCTGGTGGCGGGCATGAACGATTACCTGGCCAAGCCCTTCAAACGCACTGATCTGCAACAGATTCTGCGGCGTTGGGTACCTTGAATACGATGTGCGACTGGCGTGAAAGGCGAAAGTGCGGCAGTCTTAGGCACCCAAACGAGCCATGAAACCGGCTTGAATAATAATTTCAGTGCACAAGTGTACATTCATGTCCCTTGTGCTGTGACTTTCACTACAACGCAATAGTCTATGAGTAGGCTGTCGATTCGAGGCATGAAGGCTTCGATCGGCCGGGAAGATTTGCCCCACCCTGCCGCATGGGATTATTGAGGAGCTCGCATGACCAAACAAAACGCCTTTACCCGGGAAGATCTGCTTCGCTGCAGTCGCGGTGAGCTGTTCGGCCCAGGTAACGCGCAACTGCCCGCCCCGAACATGCTGATGGTGGATCGCATCACCCATATCAGCGAAGAGGGTGGCAAGTACGGCAAAGGTGAATTGGTCGCCGAGCTGGATATCACCCCGGACCTGTGGTTCTTCGCCTGCCACTTCGAAGGCGATCCGGTGATGCCGGGCTGCCTGGGCCTCGATGCCATGTGGCAACTGGTCGGCTTCTTCCTCGGCTGGCAGGGCCTGCCGGGCCGCGGCCGCGCGCTGGGTTCGGGCGAAGTGAAATTCTTCGGCCAGGTCCTGCCGACCGCCAAGAAGGTCACCTATAACATTCAGATCAAGCGCGTCCTCAAGGGCAAGCTGAACCTGGCCATCGCCGACGGTTCGGTGACGGTCGACGGTCGCGAGATCTACACCGCCGAAGGCCTCCGGGTCGGCGTTTTCACCTCCACTGACAACTTCTAAGGGTTATCCGCATGCGCCGCGTCGTTATCACTGGTCTGGGCATCGTTTCGTGCCTGGGCAATGACAAAGAGACCGTCTCCGCTAACCTGCGTGCAAGCCGCCCTGGCATCCGCTTCAACCCGGAATATGCCGAAATGGGTCTGCGTAGCCAGGTTTCCGGCTCCATCGACCTCAACCTCGAAGAACTGATCGATCGCAAGATCTATCGCTTCGTCGGCCACGCGGCGGCTTATGCCTACCTGGCCATGAAGGACGCGATCGCTGACTCCGGCCTGACCGACGAGCAGGTTTCCAACCCGCGTACCGGCCTGGTGGCCGGCTCCGGCGGCGCATCGACCCTGAACCAGATGGAAGCGCTGGATATCCTGCGCGAAAAAGGCGTGAAGCGCGTCGGTCCATACCGCGTGACCCGCACCATGGGCAGCACTGTTTCCGCGTGCCTGGCCACGCCGTTCAAGATCAAGGGCCTGAACTACTCGATCTCCTCCGCCTGCGCCACCAGTGCCCACTGCATCGGTACCGCGCTGGAGCAGATCCAGATGGGCAAGCAGGACATCGTCTTCGCCGGCGGCGGTGAAGAAGAGCACTGGAGCCAGTCGTTCCTGTTCGACGCCATGGGCGCCCTCTCCACCCAGTACAACGACACGCCGGAAAAGGCCTCCCGTGCCTACGACGCCAAGCGTGACGGTTTTGTCATCGCCGGCGGCGGCGGCATGGTCGTGGTCGAGGAGCTGGAACACGCCCTGGCCCGTGGCGCGAAGATCTACGCCGAAATCGTTGGCTACGGCGCGACGTCCGATGGCTACGACATGGTTGCGCCAAGCGGCGAAGGTGCCGTGCGCTGCATGCAGATGGCAATGGCCACCGTTGACGGTCCGATCGACTACCTGAACACCCACGGCACCTCGACTCCGGTCGGCGACGTCGCGGAAATGAAGGGCGTGCGTGAAGTCTTCGGCGGCAAGGCCCCGGCCATCAGTTCGACCAAGAGCCTGTCCGGTCACTCCCTGGGCGCCGCCGGCGTTCACGAAGCGATCTACTGCCTGCTGATGATGGAAGGCAAGTTCATTGCCGGTTCCGCCAACATCGACGAGCTGGACCCGGAAGTCGCCGACCTGCCGGTACTGACCAAGACCCGCGAAAACGTCGAGCTGAACAACGTGATGAGCAACAGCTTCGGCTTCGGTGGCACCAACGCCACCCTGGTCCTGAAGCGCTGGCAGGGCAAGTAAGCCCGGCCTGATCGCGAGATGAAAAACGCCCCGACCGGTTCGGGGCGTTTTTTTTGCCTGAAATACCAGCCCCGCTTGTGTGGGAGCCGGCTTGCCCGCGAATGGCGCGAAGCGGTATTTCAGATACAGCGCATTATCGTTCTTCGTGGGCAAGCCCACTCCCACAAATCTGTGCCACAGGCCACGGCGCTCTTACACCGAGAAGCGTGCCACCAGGCCGTTGAGGTCCACCGCCAGCCGTGACAGCTCCTGGCTCGCCGCACTGGTCTGGTTGGCCCCGGCCGAGGTCTGCAGGGCCAGGTCGCGGATATTCATCAGGTTGCGGTCCACCTCCCGCGCCACCGCCGCCTGCTCCTCCGAGGCGCTGGCAATCACGATATTGCGCTCGTTGATCAGGGTGATCGCCGTGGCGATCTCATCCAGGGCATCGCCTGCGGCCTTGGCCACTTCCAGGGTCGAACGGGCCCGGCCATTGCTTTTCTGCATGGCGCTGACCGCCTGCTCGGTGCCCTGCTGGATCGCCCCGATCATCTGCTCGATTTCCTGGGTCGATTGCTGGGTACGATGGGCCAGCCCGCGCACCTCATCGGCCACCACGGCGAAACCGCGCCCGGCCTCCCCGGCCCGGGCCGCCTCGATGGCCGCGTTCAACGCCAGCAGGTTGGTCTGCTCGGCCACCGAACGGATCACCTCCAGCACCTTGCTGATGCCATAGACCTTCTGCGCCAGGTCCTCGACCTGCAGCACATTGCCACTGACGTCATCGGCCAGCGACTCGATGGACAGCACCGCCTGGCGTACCTGTTCGCGGCCATGCTGGGCAATCCGGTCGGACTCGCGCGAGGCCTCGGACGTCGCCACCGCGTTGCTCGCCACTTCCTCCACTGCCGCAGTCATCTGGTTGACCGCGGTGGCCGCCTGCTCGATCTCCAGGCTCTGCTGGTGCAAGCCACGGGTGGCATCCTCGGTGACGCAACTGAGCTCTTCGGAAGCGGAGGCCAACTGGCTGGAAGAATCGGAAATCTGCCGGATCGTCTCCCGCAGGCGCTGCTGCATGTCCTTGAGCGCCGCCTGCAGGCGCGCCGGCTCGTCGTGGCCGTCGACATCGATCACCGCGGTCAGGTCGCCGGAGGCCACCACCTCGGCCACCCCCAGCGACTGCGCCAGCGGCAGGACGATGCTGCGGGTCAGCAGCAGCGCGAGGCCGACGGTGATCAGAGCGGTCAGGGCAATCATCCCGGCGACCCAGATCCGCGAGCGACTGAACACGGCCTGGGCCAGGTCCGTGGCCTGGGTGGCATGGTGCTTGTTGAGTTCCACCAGCTCATGCAGGGTCGTGGCCATTTCATCGGCCAATTGGTTCATCTCGCCGTTGACGATACGCACCGCGTCTTCGAGCCGCCCCTCTCCGGACAAGGCCATGACCTGCTGCTGGCGCTGGAGGTATTGCTGCTCGACGCCCTTGAAACGCTCGAACATCTCCTGCTCCCGAGGCAACGACATCAGCGCCTCATAACGCCCCTGCGCCTTGTCCAGGCCGCTTTTCAGTTGATTGAGCTTGGCTTCGTTCTCCGCCAGGGCCTGGGGATCGCGGTTGAGCAGCAGGCGCAGGGTCAACGCCCGGACCCGCAGCAGATCCTGGCTGATCTCGCCGACCGCCATCACACTGGGCAACCAGTTGGTTTCCACCGCTTCGGACTGCTGGCGCATATTGCCCATCTGCAACAGGGCAAAGCCGCCCAGCAGGCACACCATCAACGCCAGCAGGCCAAACCCCAGGCCCGCCCGTGGCGCTATGTTCAAACTCCGGATACTGCTCATCGCTTCGGCTCCCTCCGCAAGACTTCATGTAAAAAACTTCGCTCACAACGGTTTCGTCGCAAAACTTCGGCAAAAAACGCGGCATCCACCCGCTATCACGCTGTCTTCAACGGTAGAGGCATTTGCAACATTTGCGTTAGACGAAAGCGTGATATCAAAGCGCCCAAGAAGTCCGATATGCGCTCCACAAGGGCGTGCGGACGCGAAAAAAGCTGAACACCGCCCCGGTGGAGTGTTCTATAAGGTTCAGGGTCTTTTCCCGTCACTCTCTGCCTGAGGTATGTCATGACCATCACCATCAACACCGAATCGAGCGAAGGTTTTCTTCACAGCGTGCAGATCGATGATCACCAGCTGTTCGCCGATGTGCCCAGAACCGCCGGTGGCGAAGGCTCCGCGCCGGAACCCCACGACTACTTCGACGCCGCCCTGGGTGCATGCAAGGCCCTGACCCTGAAGCTCTACGCGCAGAAGAAAGGCATCCCGCTGACCGGCGTCACGGTCGAGGTCAAGCGCGACAACAGCCAGGAGCAGAAGGGCAAATACGGCCTGCTGGTCAAGCTCACCCTCAAGGGCGTGCTGAGCGATGCCCAGCGCGATGAGCTGCACAAGGTCGCCGACCGCTGCCCGATCCACAAATTGATGACCACCAGCGAAGTCAGCATCGAAACCCTGCTGTCCGAAGGCGCCTTCAGTCAGTAAGGGCGGCGGCGAAAAAGCGGGTTATGCTCTGCGCATTGCCCGCCGAGCCTGGAAGCCCCATGAACACACCGTTGGTGATTCGTCCTCGCGCCGAGGATGTCGAAGGTCAACCGATCCTGCGTCCCCTGCCCTCGGCCCAGTGCCGCAGCGTCGGGCCTTTCGTGTTTTTCGACCATATGCTGGAAACCCGCTATCCACCGGGCAGCGGCATGAATATCCGGCAGCACCCGCATATCGGCCTGTCGACCCTGACCTACCTGTTCGAGGGCGAACTGCTGCACAAGGACAGCCTCGGTTCCGAGCAGCGGGTAGGCCCCGGCGAAGTCAGTTGGATGACCGCCGGCAGCGCCATTGCCCACGTCGAGCGGACGCCGGCCGAACTGATGGCCAGCGGTTCGGCCCTGCATGGCCTGCAGGTCTGGCTGGCATCGCCCAGGGAGCATGAACAGGGACCGGGGCACTACAGCCATCACCCCGCCGCCAGCCTGCCCACCAGCGACAACCTGGGGGTGAGGATCCGCCTGATCGCCGGCAGCGGCTTCTGTCTGACGTCACCCGTGCCGGTGCTGTCGCCCACGGTCTATGCCGAGGTGTGGATGGACACGGCAACCACCCTGCTGATCCCCGATGAACACGAGGAACGGGCGTTGTACGTGCTGGACGGCGAGGTCGAGCTGGACGGTGAGCCGTTGGCGCCGCGCAGCCTGGTGGTGCTGCCGGGCGGGGAAAGTCCCACGCTGTTCGCCGCGGGCGAGTGTCATCTGGTGATGATTGGCGGGGCGCCGCTGGATGGACCACGGCGGATGAACTGGAACTTCGTCGCCAGCGATCCGGCCTTGATCGATCAGGCGCGGGCACGCTGGGCGGCCGGGGACTGGCCGACGGTCCCGGGGGAAAGCGAGCGGATCGCCCTGCCGCGGTAGGTCGGGGGACCGCGTTATCGTTCTTCGCGGGCAAGCCCGCTCCCACAGGGACCCCGTCTGGCGCGAAACTGTGGG
The DNA here is from genome assembly GCF_049319725.1 of Pseudomonas sp. Mn2068. Taxonomy (NCBI): domain Bacteria; kingdom Pseudomonadati; phylum Pseudomonadota; class Gammaproteobacteria; order Pseudomonadales; family Pseudomonadaceae; genus Pseudomonas; species Pseudomonas sp. Mn2068. The sequence goes on from NZ_JBMOUG010000020.1 coordinate 123,509, forward strand.
AGCCGGCTTGCTGGCGATGGCGTCCGGATGGGCGCCGTGGGGCTCAAGGGCCTCATCGCGGGCAAGCCCGCTCCTACAGGGCCCCCCCGTCTGGCGCGAAACTGTGGGAGCCGGCTTGCTGGCGATGGCGTCCGGATGGGCGTCGTGGGGCTCAAGGGCCTCATCGCTGGCAAGCCAGCTCCCACAAGGGATCGCGCCGCGCCGCGATTCAGCGACCAAACACAAAACCCGTGGGAGCCGGCTTGCTGGCGATGGCGTCCGGATGGGCGCCGTGGGGCTTAAGGACCTCATCGCTGGCAAGCCAGCTCCCACAAGGGATCACGCCGCGGTTCAGCGACCGAACACAAAACCCGTGGGAGCCGGGCTTGCCCGCGAAGAGGCCGTCAGGGCTGCGACAAGAGTCAGCCCTTGAACACTTCTTCCAGCAGGTTATGCATCGAGACGAAGGCGCGGCTGGCGGTCTTCGCGTCGTACATCATCTTGCCCGGTACGTTGGCATGCGGATCGGTGAAGGAGTGCACCGCACCGCCGTAGCTCAACAGCTGCCAATCGACACCGGCGGCGTTCATCTCGTCCTCGAATGCCGGCAGCTGTTCCTTCGGCACCAACGGGTCGGACGCGCCGTGCAGCACCAGGACCGCGCCCTTGATGTTCCGCGCATCCGCCGGGTTCGGCGTATCCAGGGTGCCGTGGAACGACACCGCCGCTTTCAACGGCGCGCCGGTACGGGCCAGTTCCAGCGAGCAGCAACCGCCAAAGCAGAAACCGAAGGTCGCCAGTTTCGACTTGTCGACCGCCGCCAGGCCCTGCCCCTGCAACGCCTCGAACGCAGCCTGCATGCGCTTGCGCAGTTCGGCCCGGTCGTTCTTCAGCGGCATCATCGCCGCACCCGCCTCGTCGCCGTTCTGCGGGCGAACCGACTGCCCGTAGAGGTCAGCAATCAGCACCACATAACCCTTGGCAGCCACGGCCTCGGCAATCTTTTCCGCGCCGGCGCTGACACCCATCCAGTTGGGTGCCATCAACAGCCCCGGGCGCGCGCCCTGGTGGCTGGCATCGAAGGCCAGGCGACCCTCGTAGGACTGGCCATCAATCTGATAGACCACAGAACTCACAGTGATTTGGCTCATTGCACACTCCGCAAGGACATCTGGAAATTAAAAAACCCGCCGAAGCGGGTTTTTCTACAGCGTGATCAAACCGACAGTTCAACCAGCAGCTTGTTCAGTCGGCGCACGTAGGCCGCCGGGTCCTTCAAGCTGTCGCCGGCCGCCAGGGCCGCCTGGTCGAGCAGGATATGGGACAGGTCGCCGAAGCGGTCTTCGTCCGGCTCGGCATCGAGCTTCTCGATCAACGGGTGGGTCGGGTTGAATTCGAAGATCGGCTTGGAGTCCGGCACCTTCTGCCCGCTGGCTTCGAGGATCTGGCGCATTTGCAGGCCCAGGTCCTGTTCACCGATGGCCAGGATCGCCGGCGAGTCGGTCAGGCGGTGGGAAACCCGCACTTCGCTGACAGCGTCGCCCAGGGCGGTCTTGAGGCGCTCAACCAGGCCTTCCTTGGTCTTGGCGACTTCCTCGGCAGCCTTCTTGTCCTCTTCCGAGTCCAGGTTGCCCAGGTCCAAGTCACCCCGTGCCACGTCGACAAAGCTCTTGCCGTCGAATTCGTTGAGGTAGCTCATCAGCCACTCGTCGATGCGATCGGTCAGCAGCAGCACTTCGATGCCTTTCTTGCGGAAGACTTCCAGGTGCGGGCTGTTCTTGACCTGGGCGTAGGTTTCGCCGGTCAGGAAGTAGATCTTGTCTTGGCCTTCCTTGGCGCGTGCCAGGTACTCGGCCAGGGACACCACCTGCTCGCCTTCTTCGCCCTGGGTAGAGGCGAAACGCAGCAGGCCGGCGATTTTTTCCTTGTTGGCGAAATCTTCGGCCGGGCCTTCTTTCATGACCTGGCCGAAGTTCTTCCAGAAGCCCTTGTATTGCTCGGGCTCGTTCTTCGCCAGTTTTTCCAGCATGTCGAGGACACGCTTGGTCAGCGCCGATTTCATCGAGTCGATGATCGGGTCTTTCTGCAGGATTTCTCGCGATACGTTCAGGGACAGGTCGTTGGAGTCGACCACGCCCTTGATGAAGCGCAGGTACAGCGGCAGGAAGGACTCGGCCTGGTCCATGACAAAGACGCGCTGGACGTACAGCTTGAGACCTTTCGGTGCCTCGCGCTGGTACAGGTCGAACGGCGCACGGGCCGGCACGTAGAGCAGCGAGCTGTATTCCAGCTTGCCTTCGACCTTGTTGTGGCTCCAGCTCAGCGGGTTCTCATAGTCATGGGCGATGTGCTTGTAGAACTCCTGGTACTCCTCGTCCTTCACCTCGGTGCGCGGACGGGTCCACAGGGCACTGGCACGGTTGACGGTTTCCCATTCCAGCGCCGGTTTCTCTTCGCCTTCGGCGGCCGCGGTTTCTTTCGGCAGTTCGATCGGCAGGGCGATATGGTCGGAGTACTTCTTGATGATATTGCGCAGGCGCCAGCCATCGGCGAACTCGTCTTCACCGGACTTCAGGTGCAGGACGATGCGGGTGCCGCGGTCAGCTTTCTCCACGGTGGCGACTTCGAACTCGCCCTCGCCCCTGGAAGACCAGTGCACGCCTTCGCTGGCCGACAGGCCGGCACGGCGGCTGAACACTTCGACCTGGTCGGCGACGATAAAGGCCGAGTAGAAGCCCACGCCGAACTGGCCGATCAGGTGCGAATCCTTCTTCTGGTCGCCCGAGAGGTTCTTCATGAAATCGGCGGTGCCCGACTTGGCGATTGTCCCCAGGTGGGTGATCACATCGTCGCGGCTCATGCCGATACCGTTGTCTTCGAGGGTGACGGTCTTGGCGTCCTTGTCGAAGCTCACGCGGATTTTCAGTTCGGCGCCACCTTCCAGCAACTCAGGCTTGGACAGGGCTTCGAAACGTAATTTGTCGACGGCGTCGGAGGCGTTGGAGATCAATTCGCGAAGGAAGATTTCCTTGTTGGAATACAGCGAATGGATCATGAGGTGCAGCAGTTGCTTCACCTCGGTCTGGAAGCCCAGGGTTTCCTTTTGAGTTTCCACACTCATGGTCATCAAACTCCAATTGGATGGCAGTGGCCGCCCCCCTGAGGGTTGGCGGCGGGTTGTCATCAAAGTTGGGGGCTATGGTGGGGATTTCAAGTGCTGGGGAGTGTTTCCTCGATCTTGAAGTGGGCCCGGGCGGTGGCAATCGGCTCGGCCTCGGTGCTCTGCCAGGCGGTAATGGCGACATTCGCCACCCGTCGGCCCTGGCGACATACCTGGCATTTGGCATAGGTATCGCGAAACTGCCCGGCACGCAGGTAGTCGAGGGAGAAGTCGATGACCTTGGGCACCCCGGGCGAACCGGTGAAGACCAGCAGGTGCAGGGCGGCCGCCAGTTCCATGAAGCCGGCGATGACACCACCATGGATCGCCGGCAACAAAGGGTTACCAATATTTTCCCTGTTCGCCGGCAGGCGGAACAGCAACTCGTCCCCCAGGCGGGAGCATTCGATGCCGATCAGCTTGGCGTAGGGAATCCGTTGCAGGAGCTGGCCATAGTCGCCTTGCTGGTGTGCCTGCTGGAGCAGGTCCTTGAAGTCGTTGCTCATGCCGCTCCTCCGTTGATCGAGCCACCGAAGCGCTGGCTGCCCTTGATACCCTTGCCCATGCGCATGAAGGTCCCGACCACATGGGCGATGGGGTTTGCCGGATCATCCTGGTAGGCAAAACCGCGGGCAAAAATGATGTCGCGGGTGACTCGGTAGCATTCGGCGAAGCCGTAGACGTCCTGGCCCGGCTGCGCGGGGTGCATGTAGTCGATCCGCAGGTCGAGGGTCGGACAGACTTCGAACTCGGGCAGGACGCACAGGGTCGCCATGCCACAGGCGGTGTCCATCAGCGACGTCAGGGCACCGCCATGGATCACGCCGCTCTGGGGATCACCGACGATCTGCGGGCTGTAGGGCAGGATCAAGGTCAATCCACGGGTATCGGCACTGTGCAGGGACAGGCCGAGAACCTGGCAATGCCGCAGTGCACCGAGAAAACGCGTGGCGCGCTCAAAAACGGGGTTCTCACTCATGGAATGAACATCTCATATCAATATCGGCGACGATAAAATCTGCACAATTGGTAAAAGTTCCGCACCGGGAATAGTTATATATCTTTGCAAATCAAGGAACTTAACCCTTGGGCTCGGGTTCGAAAGGCCAGTAGTAACTATTTCCACAAAGGAGCAATACCCCATGCGTAAGACTTTAGCTATTGCCTTGATGCTGACCGCTTCTCTGGGTCTCGCTGCCTGCGATAAAAAATCAGAGGACAAAGCTCAAGACGCAAACCAGCACGCCGAGCAAGCTCAGCAAAAAATGAACGAAGCCCAGGATAAGGTGAACGACGCAGCGAAGGAAAACGCCGAAGCTGCCAAAGCTCAGGCTGAATCCAACAAGGCGGCTGCCGAAGAGGCCAATAAAGAAGCCACCGGTTCTTGAGTCATTGGAGTTTCTTCCTTTGCGGAAGAACTCAGGTTGCAAAAGAAAGCCCGCCTTGTGCGGGCTTTACTTTGTCCGTCGGTTAACTTTCCTACAGATTATTCCAATATCCTGGGATGCAACTACTGAAGTCCTGTGGATAACAGTCCATCGGGACAAGAGCCAAAGCAAAAGCCCCCGGTCGTTATCCGACACGGGGGCTTTTTTCACTTATCCACAACCCGTTCGTGACGGGCGCAGACCTCAGGCCAGCGCTTCGCTGCGTTTCCCGAGCAGACGGTCAATCACCACGACCACCACCAGCATGATCACCGAAGGCACCAGCCAGGCCAGCCCCTGCTCGCTCAGCGGCAGGTGGGACAGTTGCGTCGGCATCCAGTCGGCCAGGCCCGCACCCTTCAGCGCATCGACCATCCCGAACAGGAACGACACCAGCATCACCGGCCCGACGATACGTCCCTGGGCGTGCCAGAACGACTGGCAGAAGCTCAGCGCCACCAGGGCAATGCAGGGCGGATAGATCGCCGTCAGCACCGGAATCGAGAACGCGATCAGCTTGGTCAGCCCCAGGTTCGACACCAGCAGCGAAAACGCCGCCAGGATGATCACCAGGGTCTTGTACGACAGCGGCAGCACCCGGCTGAAGTACTCGGCACAGGCACAGGTCAGGCCGACTGCCGTCACCAGGCAGGCCAGGGAAATCAGCACCGCCAGAAAACCGCTGCCCAGGGAGCCGAAGGTGTGTTGCACGTAGGCATGCAACACCGCCGCCCCGTTGGTGGCACCGACCGCCACTTCATGGCTGCCCGAGCCCAGGCGGAACAGGCTGATATACACCAGCGCCAGGCCGACACCGGCGATCAGACCGGCGATGATCGCGTAGCGGGTGATCAACCGTGGCGACTCGACACCGCGCGAGCGGATGGCGTTGACGATGACGATGCCGAACACCAGGGCACCGAGGGTATCCATGGTCAGGTAGCCATTGATAAAGCCCTGGGAAAACGGCGCGGCCACGTATTCAGGTGTGGCGGTACCGATATCCCCCGCCGGCAGGGCAAACGCCGCGATGCCCAAGACCGCCAGGGCAATGATCTTCAACGGGGCGAGAAAGCGCCCGACGGTATCCAGCAGGCGCCCCGGGTAGAGGGAGATGAAGAACACCAGCAGGAAATACACCGAACTGTAGAGGAACAGTGCCAGCGGGCTTTCACCGGTCAAGGGCGCCAGGCCGACTTCAAAGGACACGGTCGCGGTACGTGGCGTGGCGAACAACGGGCCAACCGCCAGGTAGCAGACCGCGGCCAGCAGGCCACCGGCAAGCTTGCCGATCGGGCTGCTCAAGGCGTCCATGGCGCCGCCGACCTTGGCCAGGGCAACGACGGTGACGACCGGCAGGCCAACCGCGGTAATCAGGAAACCCAGCGCCGCCATCCAGACATGGGGTCCGGACTGCAGGCCGACGATAGGGGGGAAGATGATGTTACCGGCCCCGACGAACAGGGCAAAGGTCATAAAACCAAGTGCCAGGATGTCCTGGCCTTTCAACACTTTCATTTAAGGAAATACCACACTGCTGAATCGGAATTTAGAGAGGGATTTCCCGTGGGGTGGGGGAAATGCTGTCGACCCGTTTGAGGTTGACCCGTTTAGCGCGCCGTTCCCTTTTGGGGAGCAAACGCAAAATGGCTGCCAGACTAACGAATTTGCGCGGCAAACGCACTGTTAGAGGGCATGTTGTCCGATAAGCGACACTTCCCTGTCGCGTTTTCGTATGAAATCGGTACAGCCTGTAGTGACACCTTCGCGGGGGAAAGGCATCCCCCCAACTCCGCCTCCTCCACCCCAAAACCCTTGGGAGGGGGTTGTTCCCTCGAAAGAGAATAC